>JAVBNE010000049.1:0-2739 GCA_031551755.1 Cellulomonadaceae bacterium
ATTTGCTGCTTTTTTATTTCATCCAAAAAAGCATCAATTCTTTTCCATGATGAAGCATTGGCACCACTCGAAACCAAATCGCCCAAATGGAAAACCGCCGAAGGCTTTTGCCGCAAAATCCGAAGGAAAAGGGAGTCCGCCGCTTCAATATTTCGTTCATTGGCAAACAAAATGCTTTCGACACCCAAAGGTTCTTGGGTATCGCTCAAAAACAAAAGCTTTTCCTGCGAAACACTAAAAAAAGGAAATGCCAAAAATGCAAAAAGGGAAACGATGTTTATTTTCAGGAACGAGTTCATGGGGTTTTATTTTTAACAACTGCCTTTATTTATTCCTTTTTTCAAGGGGCTCTTTTGTTAAACAGGCTGCAATAAAAATTGTTTATAATTTCCTGAATGTATAGCCTATGCCAATGGTTCCAAACACATTATGTAAATCGAAGGGAACGGTTGTAAAATCTTCTTTAAACAACGTTGAAAATCCATAGGAAAATTGGGCTCTTACCGAAAAACGTCTTGTGAAAAACCACTCTCCTGAAGTTTGTATTCCCCAATCGAAAAGTTTTTGTTCTTTGGAAAAATCTTGCCCTTTGGGTGGATTGGTTTCATCAATTAAAATCTTTTGACCTGTCGGACCTTCCTCGCGAATATATCCACGCAAAGCCTTGGCTTCAAAAAATGGAGAATATAAATATGCTACATAAATTCCGGCTTGAATAAACCATCTGTGTGAAGGGCGGAAAATGGCGCTAACAGGCACAGTGAAATAAGAATTACTTACTTCCATGGAGTTGATTCCTGTGAAATTTCCTTCAAAATATTCTCCATCCTCTTCTACTTGCATTCTGGTGGGGAGATTTGTGACACTGTCTTCTGTAGAAAAGCCTTTATAGTCGAAAGTAAATTGAGCAGAAACGCCCCATTTATCGTTAAACCAATAAATTCCTTCAAAAGCCAAATGAGGAGAAAAAGGCTTGGGACAAAATTTTTCAATAGATCTTATTTCTACCGGAAATGGGACGGGTATTGTCCCGCCAATATTGTATCCAACATTTACACGAAATTCCCATGGGCGGAATTTCAAAGTATCAATACCATCATCCTCAGCGGCATTTAGGGTATTTGGCAATGCAAAAAAAACAAAAATGCCAACTAAAATATGTATATATCTGATTTTCATTTTTATATTATTTATATAAACCTATTCTGTTACTATTTCTATATCGTCAACAATAAGAGAGCTTCCTATACGACCTTCACCAAAAGCGCCTCGGGTACTTGATGTGCAAACAATGGCTATTTTGTATTGATTATTTTTTAATTCTTGAGAATTAAAAGGTGTTTCGTATCCTTGGTAAACGAAATATGCAGTAAACGGGTGAAGACCATCACCCTCTGTATTCCCCCTATCTTGAATTTGAGCCTTTGCTATGATATTGGGAGAAGTTTTAACGTTGTTCCCATCTAAAAATTCCGTATTTTTATCCTTTTTAAACAGAATAGCATAAATATCACAACTATCCAGTCTATCCATATCGGGGTCCAGTTCATTAGTTGAAAGCATATAACCGTTTGTTCCTTGTTTGTATTTATAATACCCTTTCAATGCTAAAGGTTTTCCTTTGGTATAAGTAACACCAAATTGTGTTGCTTTCAGTTTATCTGACAAAACTTTTGTGGCATCAAAATTCCCTAAAAATACAGACCCTGCAATGCAAGGATTAAAAATATTTCCAGCTAAAGACCTCATTTCTGCTGCATAGTTGCCACTTTTCTTTTCTGCTGTTGTTTTGCGAACAGGATATTCTTCTGCAGATTTATTGGAAAATATTATTGCGACACCTGTATTGCCCGATGCCCAGTAAATGTCACCATCTTTAGGGTTTTCATAATTTTTTGTTTTATCAACTTTTACCCATGTCTCGAAAGAAAAAATATCCGGCAATTCTCTTACTTGCCTTATTATATATTGTTTTTTCGATTCTGTGTCTTCGGAAGTAACATTCACATAGCATAATATTTCATTACCGGTATTTCTTTTATCTATTGTATAGGTTGCACCGGGTGTTACTGTCAGTGTAAATTCATCATCATCCAAATGAACTCCCATTTTTGGATAAACAACTACTTCGTTATTTGTAATTACGGTTTCACTTCTTAAAGAATCAGAAGGGTAGGCGAAAGTCAAAATATCTGCTTCGGGATTAGGGGCAGGGTCTTTTATACAAGAGGCAAAAAAGACTATAAGCAAAAGGGGAATAAAGAATAATATTCGTTTCATAGTGTTTCAATTTTAAAAATAATATTCCATTAAAATTTACTGCAAAGGTACGTATTTTTAAATTAACCCTGTTTATACAAAAAATGGGTTATATCCTTTGGGGATACAACCCATATCAAAATAAAAAGTAATTATTACAGCAAAGAAAGTTATAACGCCTGTTCTATATTCCAAACAAAAGCCCGCAAGCCTTGTTCTTCGGTTTTACTGTCAAGATTGCGAAGCGATTCCAAAAAAGGTTCTACCTTTTCGTCGGGAACCATCGTTAATATTGCCGAATTGATAGATGGCCATGTATGGGAACCAAAATGCGGCTCGCCTTTGTAGGTTCCACGTCCGAATACATTTTCCCATTTGGTATATCCACGTAAATTATGACGGTCGAGAAGATATTCCACTCTTTCTGTAAGCGCTTGGTTATAGGATACAAATATTGCTTTCATTATTTTTGTTGATTAG
>JAVBNE010000107.1:0-3263 GCA_031551755.1 Cellulomonadaceae bacterium
CTGGCCACACACCTTTGCCCCATGGAACTTGAATGCGAGCTTCGTATCTACCATAGGTTCGGTCGAATTTTCCTTGAGTAAGCATACGGGCTGAAGTATATTGGCAGGTACCATACCAGCATTGATATTGCCAGGCATCGTCGCTACGGGCTGTGATCATCAAATGTCCATCACCGCTCAAAGCTGCGTTGTTGGTATTTGAAGTGTAATATTCGAGTTCATTGTTACCCCAGCCGCCACCACCGATGTCATAGCCCCATTTGCCTCCATCTGGGGATGAACCACCTGGGCCATCGAAATCATCTCCCCAGGCATAGATCCAGGCAGCTCTAGCAGCTGACAGGCTGCAGAGTAATAAAAGAACAGTCTTCAACACGGACATTGTCGTTTGTTGGTTGCAACTTAAAACAGTCGATCTAAAGACCCTATTTATATACGTTTATTATCATTAATTAAACAGGCGTGGAATAGGTGCACTTGGACTATGTTATGTTCGAAACTGACATAAATGATAACATTTCAAGTAGTTGGACTTACAACTGGGCCCCAGAAAACTCTTGTAAATCAAAGTATTTGGGATTCATTTGATATATTTTCCCAAATATTTGCTATATTTGGGATTTATTGAGGATCTAATCAACATCTCAGAATCCGATATGATTTCATAGCCTTCTATCTACAATATTTTCTTTTGATTGAAGTTTTTAAAACATTTTAACACGCTTATCTATATAGTAAGCTACATTTAGATTTATTTTACAATGTCTTAAACATCGTAATTGATTGGCAACGTTATCTGGCTGGCGAGTTGGAGCTCCATCCCACCTCGTCAAAAAGTACACAAGTACAGTACATTCTTTTTAAATCAGTTTAAACTAGAGAGAATACGAAGATGTCTTTGTTTGGAGTTCACTATCAACTTTGGCAAGGACATCTTTGATCAAGTGGGGAATGGTAAGGTTCTTTCCTCATTCTACTATTTTTACCTCCCAAAGTACATTTAATATTAAAATAGCAATTATCACTTTGGTTATCCACTGTGGTAGGAACGGGGCATCATCATTTCTTATCCCAGAACTGTTCTATGAATATAGGTCTTAGGGACGTTGAAAAAAAATCAAATTTTACTGGCCTCTCTGTATGGCATTGGCAACGGAGGTCAATTGAACACTGGTGTCACAAGAGGTGCACGATTCTGCTTTCATGAAAGTGATAGTCATTTACAGTGTGTATATGGTCACTACACACAGGCCCAACACCTGGCATCATGGTATGGGTTCCATAAGTTACAATTCTTACTCATCTTTGGTGTTTGTGGAGAAATGCTGATCAGCGCCAACTCCATCCGAAGGTGATGCTCTGTCCCAGGAGGATAACGCCCACCCACTTGCTGTCCGTACTAAACATGTTCAAGATATTCAACAACTCTCCCAAGTGGCACCATCTCTCGACCTGTCCCTCCCCCCTTTCCATAGAACACATATAGGTCACGATGAGAAAATTACTTTTTCTATTAGATCCCCTACAACTTCTGCTGAGTTGATCAATAAATGCAAGAGTGGAATGATGTATTGTAGGATGACATTTTCACGTGTATGATCATCTTCATGACAGAGTACAGGCCCTATGTCGATACTTAGATAGAGCGCAATGGTGTCTGAAGACTATGGTATGCTGCTTTAAAACCTGCGTATGTATTGATCTTTATACATGTGATGGTCAAGTACAAACTCAGTAAAGGAGATAATTATGATGGTAATGACACTAAAGCCGGATACACATCAAGTCTCTGAGCCAATCTGCAGAAAGCTCAGAGCAAGTTTGTGGAGAAGGTGTGAGCCCACAAGGTGTTAACATCAAATGGCTCGGGGACGGAGAAAATCAAGAGATGGTCCCAAACCACTGTTTCACATTTATTAATTTACAAAAATCAAAAACGCAACAAATGATAGCATCCTTTTCTTTCCACGTTTAATGATGAAGTCCTTCCGTTTTTGAGGACTTGTGAGCAGGTATATTTCTGTCGCTTGTACGATCGTAGAGTAAAACAGTGTTTGCAGGGCTCAAGCAGCCTTGCACAATTATAGCGGCACTCAGTGTACTCAGTATTGTCGGTTTTATTAAGGACCCAAGTACAATATAAACTTTTAATCTCTCTCTCTCTCTTTCGCTATTAACGGAAATATTTTATCTCAATAAAATTGACGAATGTGTTACAAATTTTGCAGATATTTGTTTACGAACGATAAGGTGATTACATCAATTTTTGGACGTATTGATTAAAAACCTCAATCTAAATTTAGGAAGAATATTATCAAATCAATGTCTTTTCGTCAGTTCGATTAGGCCGTTTGCCACAACAGGGTCATTTGCAAACACAATTGGAGAGAGTCTCTGGAAGACCTTTAGCCAAGTATGTTAGTGATTTTTCTCTATCCATAATGCCATACTACGTGATGGCCGGCAGGCACTGCGTCGCCTGGAAGGGACCGAACTATCGTTTAGCAATGTGCTCCTTATAACGTTTTGTGCAGACTGAGAAATACAGTACAATAGTATACTACGAAGTATATATTCACTTGGGTTTGATAAGAATAGGCTATGATGGTAATGTACATTCACAGAATTAGATATAATATCTATCATTGAGAAGCCATTTGAAAAATGATTATTTTTTTCTTGAAATAAAGACTGTGTAGCAACAGCCTACGTTCCTGCTAATAATATCTAACAAGGTAACCATGTAGTACTTCCAATTCTGGGTGGAGTCTGTGCTGACGGACCAAGCAGTGGCAACATGGCTCATTCGACAGATGCTCACTCTGTGAGTGTTCGCATGCTGTATTTTTGGAATTCACTGCATTTCCTTTGAAAGGAAGTTTACATGTCAAACAAGAAAATGTCAAGCACATGGCTTTGCCAGACAAATCCAAAATAAGTACTCAAGAACTTGCAGGGAATCAGGCAGTGGCCAGTGTTTCATGGAAACAATTAGAGAGCATAACCTCTGCACCACTACCTTTACTTTCTATAAAAATACTACATTAATCCTTCTATTCCTTGATAAACATCTCTGAACTCGAAGCTCACTTTGTTCACTCGAAGTTACGTTTCAGTCCAAGAAATCCATGCTCAAGAGATTGCTTTATAGTGCATTTCTCCTAAAGAGCAGGTTAAGCACGCCGTTTCGTGCACATCGAGGGGACTCACTAACATTAAACCGATATTCACAGAGGAACTTGGCTTTGGTTTTTACATAAACT
>JAVBNE010000087.1:0-12805 GCA_031551755.1 Cellulomonadaceae bacterium
GCGTGGCGCGCATCATGATGCGCACGCTGAAAGACTCCGCCGAAGCGAGCGCCTCGCGCCTGAAGGATGTGCACGCCGAGAAGATCGACGCCCTGACCGGCGAGTTGCGCGAGATCCGCAGCCGGATCCCCGCCGCGCGCGAACTGAAGGTGAAATTCGACGATCCGGCCCTGCACCGAGGCAAAACGCTCGTCGCGGCCCGCGACCTGAAGTTCGGTTCCGGCGGCGGACTGTTGTGGAGCGAGCCGCTTTCGTTCGAAATCTTCAGTGGCGACCGCATCGCCCTGCAGGGCGCCAACGGGAGCGGGAAAACCACACTTATAAAGCTGATATTAGGAGAATTGCAGCCTTCGCACGGCACGATCGTCCGGGCCGGGTTCTCGTCGCTCTACATCGACCAGGAGTATTCGCTCGTGGACAACAGCCTGACCGTCTACGCCCAGGCCGCGCGCTACAACACCCGCAACCTGCCCGAAAGCGAGGTCAAAACCGAACTGCACCGTTTCCTGCTGCCCGCCGCTTCGTGGGACAAACCCTGCGGCGTGCTGAGCGGGGGCGAGAAGATGAAGCTGATCTTTTGCTGCCTTGTGCTCGGCAACGCGTCGCCCGACGTGCTGATCCTCGACGAGCCGACCAACAACCTCGATATCCGCAGCCTGGAGATCGTCGCCTCGGCGCTGCGGGGCTACCGCGGCACGCTCGTGGTCATCTCGCACGATCGCCGGTTCCTGGACGACGTGGGGATCGGGAGCGAAATCTCGCTTCCGGTCAGGAATAGATAATCTGGTCGTAGAGATCGGCCAGCTTGCTGCGCAGGAACTTGACCGCGTAGTGTTTGCGCGAAAGGAGCGTGGCCACGGGCACCCCCGTGGCCTGGGCGATCTCCTTCACCGGCAGGCCGTCCAGTTCGGTCATCACGAACACTTCGCGTTGCTCGGCGGGCAATTCGGCCAGGGCCTCTTCCAGGTCCGTCCACACCAGCGAGCGCAGGTATTCCTCTTCGGGCGTAGGCGAGTCGCCGTCCGGGAAAAAGACCTCCGAAACCTCGGTCAGCACCTCTTCGTCGTCCTCCCCGCCGCGCACCCGGGGCATTTGGACTTCGCGTTTTTTGGCGTTGCTGTTGATGATCAGGTTGCGGGCCACGCGGTAGAGCCACGCCGACACCTGTTCGATGGGATCCGATAAGGTGTCGGCCCGCACCAGGCGGTAGAAGACCTCCTGCAGGATGTCGTCCGCGTCGTCGCGGTTGGCGACGCGCTTGCGGATAAAGGCCCGCAGGCGCGGCTGGTACTCGACGACCAGTTCTCCTACCTCTTTTTTCGCGGTTTCCGGCATATTTTATTCCTCTTTCCGGGGATCATCTTCCGGTGAAGGCCGGTCGCCGCAACACTCCTTGCCGAAGAATTCGTGCCTTTTGCGAACGAACTCGCGGCGTTCCTCGGGGCTCATTTTCATCCATTTTTCGCGGATGGGGTTGCCCTTGCCGTGGTGATGGCCGTGGTGTTTACCGTGTATTCCGCCGAACAACAGCCGCGCGAGCACCAACAGGCCCAATGCCTGCCAGAAGCCGATTGCCGCGAGCCCGAAAATAGCGGGCATCAGCCAGTTCCACAACAACATAACCGCTGCGCTGAACCCGGCCGCTGCGGCCAGGCCCATGAGCACCATTAAAAAACCTCTTTTTTTCATCGTTTCCAAAATTATGTAAAGTTATTGATTTATTCCGATTCCGTAGGGATCGCCGGGGTTTGTGCCGAAATCGGCGACAGCCTCGCCCAGCGACCGGAAATAGGCCATTGCTTTCTTGAAAAGTTTGTAGGCGCTATCCTTTGTCATGTCCACCGCCACGGCCAGCGCCACATTGCCCAGCAAAAGTCCGATTGTACTCATAGGTCGATTCGTTTTTAAGTTGGGTACGACCTATCTATGATCGTCCTCTACTTATGCAGACAATCGAGGGGCCGAAATATTTTACGAGGGTGTGAACTTTTTTGCAGAAAGGTTGGAAATACGGGATTTGGCATCGAAATTGCCCCTTCGATAGATTGCGGAAATCCATCCATTCTAATATCTATCGAAATGAGTTTAAAGCAGACGCTAAAAAATTGCGGAAAAGTAGCTGCCGTGGGCACCATACTTGCCGCCGGGACCCTGGTCCCCCACAAAGCGGAGGCCCAGAAGGCCTCTTCGCAGAAACCCAACGTGCTGGTTATCTTCGGTGACGACATCGGGACGACCAACATCAGCGCTTACAGCGGCGGCCTGATGGGGTACGAAACCCCCAACATCGACCGCCTGGCCCGCGAAGGGCTTAAATTCCAGCACTACTACGCCGAGCAATCGTGTACCGCCGGTCGCGCGGCCTTCCTCACGGGCCAGCACGGTATTCGCAGCGGCCTGACCAAGGTAGGTTTCCCCGGCGCCCCGATGGGGATGAGCCAGGAAGACCCCTCGATAGGCACGATGTTCAAGAGCCTGGGTTACGTCACCGGCCAGTTCGGCAAGAACCACGTGGGCGACCGCAACGAGAGCCTGCCCACGGTGAACGGCTTCGACGAATTCTTCGGCAACCTCTACCACCTCAACGCCGAAGAGGAGCCCGAGCTGCCCGACTACCCGAAAGATCCGGCCTACCTGGCCAAATACGGCCCCCGCGGCGTGCTCGACTGCAAGGCTTCGACCAAGGACGACGCCACGGTAGACCCGCGTTTCGGCCGCATCGGCAAGCAAACCATCAAGGACACCGGCCCGTTGACCAAGAAGCGCATGGAAACCATCGACGACGAAACCTCGGCCCGCGCCATCGAGTTCATCCAGCGCAACGCCAAGGATGGCAAGCCGTTCTTCTGCTGGTTCAACTCCACCCGCATGCACCTGCGCACCCACGTCCGCGACAGCCACAGGGGTAAATACACCCACGGCGACAGCGAGTACATCGACGGCATGATCGAACACGACCTGACCATCGGCGACATCCTCAAGGCGCTCGACGACCTGGGTATCGCCGACAACACGATCGTGGTCTACACCACCGACAACGGTCCCCACATGAACACCTGGCCCGACGGTGCCATGACCCCGTTCCGCTCCGAAAAGAACACCAACTGGGAGGGCGCTTTCCGCGTTCCCTGCGTGGTACGCTGGCCCGGCCACATCGCTGCCGGAGCGGTCACCAACGAGCTGATGTCCCACAACGACTGGTATCCCACGCTGGCTACCATGTGCGGCGAATCGGATATCGTCAGTAAAATGCTCAAGGGCTACGCCTACAACGGCAAGACCTACAAAGTGCACCTCGACGGTTACGACCAGTCTAAGTTCCTGACCTCCGTGACGGGTTCGGCCGCCAACAACAACGGCGTGAAGAGCGCCCGCGACAACTTCATCTATTCCGACGACGACGGCCTGCTGGTGGCTTTCCGCAAGGGCGACATGAAGTACGTCTATGCCGAACAGCGCCTCGCCGGAACGATGGGCCTGTGGGCCGAGCCGTTCACCAAGCTGCGCCTGCAGAAGATCTACAACCTCTTCCAGGATCCCTTCGAAAGGGCCGACATCACCTCGAATACCTACTGGGACTGGAACCTCAACCAGATAGGCGCCGTCTACGGTTCGATGCAGGACATTTTCGATTTTGTGGAAACGTTCGAAAAGTTCCCGCCGCGTTCCTTCCCGCCCAGCTTCGTTCCCACGAACATCATGGAGCAGGAGAAGACGAAGATCAAAGCCCGCACCGCTTTGGAAAACTACGAAAAGAAAATGATGCCCGCGGAACACAAGAAATAATCCGGGATCGGTATGAAAAAGGCCGGCAGTCGCGATTGACTGCCGGCCTTTTTTCGTGCGCCTGCCGGTGGAGTTATTGCGCTGCGCTGTGGCGGCTGTTGTACTCTTCGACCACGGCGTCGATCTCCTTGTAGGTATATTCTCCGTTCTCGATCTTGCCGAGGATCTGCTCGTCGTCGGTGAAATAGCGCTTCGCATAACCCTTGAAGACGTTGTTGCTGTTGAACGTGCCGGTGGTTATCACTATCGTCGCACCGTTCTCGCCTGCCCGGCGGCAGTATTTGTTCGTCCAGCCCACCGTGCTGGTCGACATGCCGTGGCTGCCGAAACTCATCGAGGTCGAGCTGCTGCGGGAGTGGTAAAGGGTCATGTAGCCCCGTCGCTCGGCCACCAGCCACAGGTAGTTTGCGATCCTTTTTTCGGGCCGCTGTTTGTAGGTGTCCACAACATTGAGCACGGGCACGTAGTCGTACTCGGTGCCGCTCAGCCCGTCGTCGGAGAGCATCACCATCGTGGCGACCGTGTTGCTGGGGATGTCGATGGACTTGCCGCCGTCCGCGGGAAAGAATTTAAGGGTTTTGTCGTCGATCTTGGGAGGGTTCACCTCTCCTTTGCGTTCGGTTCCGTCGACCATCTTCAGCACGACCGGGGCTTTGGCCGCCCACAGCGAAGTCGTAAAGAGCAAAAACAGGGAAATGAGAGTGATTTTTTTCATAGGGGTTGTCGTTTTTAATGAAATTAGCGTGGTGCAAATGTAATGTAAATTCTTTATTCCGGTATCTTTGCGGTAATTAACCCTACGATATGACCGCACAAGATATTCTGAGAATCCGTCTGCACAACCAGCTGCTGGCCGGGGGCGCGTTGCGGGAACCGCACCAGGTCGTCGCCTACATGGGGGCGATGCAGGCGCAGGCGTTCGAAATGGCCAAATGGGGCGTCGGCGTGCGGCTGAAAGGGGCCACGGTCCGTGACGTCGAAGACGACATCAACACGGGGAAAATTATCCGCACGCACATCCTGCGTCCCACCTGGCATTTTGTGGCGGCCGGCGATATCCGCTGGATGACCGAGCTTTCGGCACCGCGGATCCGGCCGATCTTCCTGGGCTACGGAAAAACGCTGGGTATCGACGCCGGGCTGATCGCCCCCGCGATCCGTGTCGTGGAGCGCCTGCTCGAAAATGGCAACTACCTGACGCGGCAGGAGATAGCGGCCGTTCTGATGGCCGAAAAAATGATCGGCGACCCCCATACGGCCAATTACGTTCTGGGGCTGGCCGAGATCGAAGGCATCGTCTGCAACGGCCGGGTGCAAGGCAGCACGCCGACCTATGCGCTGATGGATGAATGGGTCCCCCGGGCGGAGGCTATCAGCCGCGAGGAGGCCCTGGAGCGGCTTGCCCGCCGGTTTTTCACGAGCCACGGCCCGGCTACGCTCGAGGATTTCGTCTGGTGGTCGGGCATGACGCTCACCGACGCCCGGAAAGCCATCGAACAGATAAAGCACGATTTCGTCTGCGAAACGCTCAATGGACGGACATTCTGGATGCGGAACGATCTGGCGGTCCCGGCACACGACACGCAGTCCGCGCTGCTGCTACCGCCCTTCGACGAATTTGTGGTGAGCTACAAAGACCGCTCGGAGCTCATCGAGGAGCACCACTACGGCAAGGTGATGACCAAAAACGGGTTGTTCAGCCCCACGGTTATGCTGGGTGGCGAAATTGTCGGTTCCTGGAAAAAGACGGCCGCCAAAGGGAAACCCGCCGCCGCGCTTTCGTTTTTCAAGAAACCGGCCAAAAAGACGGAGGCCCTTTTTGCGGGACCGGCGAAAGAGTTCTCGGATTTTTACCGGCAGGAGCGGGGAAGATAACGCCCGGTTCCGTTGGTGTCGTGGAATTTTTTAGTATATTGCCGTTTCTTAAAATGGTGAATTTCAAAAAAGAACAGTTATGAATAAATGGGGTACGCTGACAGCTTTGGGGATCATATTCTTATTTGCGCTTTTGGGGGTGGGGGTGTATATACATTTCGAACTTCATGATATGTTAGTGTCCATTGCCGAAGAACAAGGGGTTGTCAGCGCCCATGAAAAAATATCGATCGACAGCCAGATAAAAAGCAGCATATTCCTGATAACCACCGGATTTCTCACCGCCGTGCTTACGTTCCTTGCTTTTCGCGTACAATCGACAGCCAACAAAAAGGCCCGGGAAGACATTGCCGTCGAACGCGTCGAGAACCGCTATTTCGAATTGGTCGGCATATACAAAGAGATCATGTCGGAAATCACGCTCGATCATGTCGGCACCGGAAAACAGGTATTTCACTTCATGTTTTTTGAGTACAAACACCTCTTTTATTTTATCAGCGCGCAAAAATTTAAAAATGTAATTTCCGGCGACACCTTATCCGTTGAAGAGTGCGCGAAGATCGCTTTCTGTTTTTTCTACAACGGCATTACCGGCCCTGTCAACACCACGGTCGAGAACTCGGAATGCATGCAATTAATCGCCAAAAACGATTATTTGTCGATCGTTGCGCACATCCATTTGATCCAACAGGCCGATACGGAGAAGTTAAAAGAACTGCTTAATACCGACCCGGTTAAATATATAAACGATTATGTGGACCGTTCCATCAAGACCGGAGAGGGATTGATGTGGTTTGACGGGCATCGATTGAGATTGCCGGCGTATATGAAATACCTCGATCTCATATCCGAATACGTGTTGGTAAAGTCGAAGAAGATAAATGCCAAAGAATACCTTAAATACCTAACATTCAGAATGACAGAGCATGAATTCGGTGTGATTTATGCGTATGTTAATTCTGAAATGAATACTTACACGGAGAGAGTCGACAAAATAATAAAAGACGATATCGTTGATATACGCTCTCTTTTTTATAAGTATAACACACTGCACGAAGACTTTCTGGCATAATTTATCCGCCCGGCAGTTTTTGCCTCGGGGCTTTCAGAAGGAATACGACAGTTTCAGGTACGCGTTACGCCCCAATATGGCGATACGTTCGGTTTTAACGTAGTCGTTTTCCATAAACACCCGCCACGATCTGGCCTGATTCAGTATGTCGTTGAAGTTGATGCTCAGGCTGCCCTTGTCCTCTTTGCCGAATTTACACGCGAACTCGCTGTTCAGAACGATCTCCCTGAGGACTGTGTTGGGAAGCGAGGTATCCCTGAATCTGAAACATCCGTCGGCGCTTATCCACAAGCGTTTGGCGAAATTGAACCTAACCTTGCCTCTCACGGTTTCGTTGATCTCTTTGAAGGCCGTGTTTTCATCTTTTTCGTAATACCTTACACCTGTGTCGGCGGAAAACGAAATCTCGATTTTTTTCGAGAAATCCGACACCAGCCCGAGGGACAGGTTGCAGGTATGCATATCATTCATATTCAGGACTTCATACACGTAATAGGGCGTTTTGTCGTATGCGTATCGCAGCGCTGCATTGACGGTGGAATTGAGGAATCCGGACTTGGCCGAAAATCCGGCCGTTGTTTCCAGGGAGAGTCTTCCCGCCGCGTTTTGTACGGTTTGCAACGTGGATCCCGCCGGGAATGTAAAATTTCCGAATTCGGATCTTTGTGTCGGGGCGGTGAAGAAATATTCTTTGGCTACGTGTGAATTCTGGTAGAGGTTCGCGGTTAGGCTAAAGCTCCACGCGTTGTAATTTTTGGCGTTTATTGTATTGGCAATGATGTTCAGGCTCCTGTCGACCATCTCCTTCAGGGATGGATTCCCCGCCGTGTACAATGGCGCGTTGTATGTGTCGAGTGCGTTTCTCTGCTGCTCGACCGACGGGGGCAGGACGCTCTCGGTGTAGGTTACCGATACGGTTGTGGCGGATTTGTTGTAGAGTAAAATAAACCTCGGGACTAAATTGAAATAGGTCCGGGAGTCGTTCGCGCTCTCGGGGCTGGCTTCGTCGCGGTTTTGTTTTATGGACTGGGCGGCCAGGCTGACGGTAAAATGCGTATGGCTGTTGCGGTACATGTAGCTGGCGGAATACCTGTTCCTCAGGTAATCCTGGGTGTAGTCGTGCGTGTTTTGCATATCCGGTGCGCCGGTAATCCTGTCTATGCCCAGCAGGGTGGATCTGTCGTTGCGCTGTTCGATATCGTAGAGCAGGGTCAGGTTGGACTTTTTGGATAACGGCTCTGTGTACGACGCCTTGCCGGTATAGGTTTTATTGCGGCTGCCGTTGCTGTTGGTAAGGTAAATGTTTTGTGTGCTCGAGGCCAGGGTGTCCACACTCCATCCTTCGCCCCATCCATCTCTGTAGGCATACGATATTTCCGAAGATACTTTTCGGGACGGTTTTTTGAAGTTGTAAGAATACTTCACCCCGCCCGAGGCTGTCATGTTGTCCTTGCGGTCGTAGACGTTCGTGTTCGACAGGTAAGCGGCGGCATCGTTCAGCACCAGGTCGCTGTAATTCGTGCTGTTCAGGCTGTTGACCTTGTTTGCGAGGTTCAGGCTAAGCAGGATGTTGTGCTTTTTCCTGATCTTGAACGAGAGTGAGTTGAGAGTCGAAAAATTGGATACCCTGCTGTCGGACCTCAGGTCGGTCGTCTGGCTGCGCGAAAGATAGTCCCCGGCAGGAAAATAGTCGGTGTGGGAACCGGACGACGCGGTACTGCGGCTATCGTTGTACGTCGAGAAGGATTGCAGGTGGTATTTGTAATTTTTGATGTTCTTGTCCCATTTCAACGATCCGCCGAGTTCGTTGTCGAAATTGCCTGTGGGCTGCCCCCAGGAGAATTTCTCTCCGTATCCGAGCCCTGCCCCGAGGTTGTCACCCACCCGGTGCCGGTCGTATTGTCCTGTGGCGCTATACAGTTCCTCGTACTTGCCGGACGGATTCCTGTCGGCGTACACCCCCAGGACGCCCGTCAGATGAACCCGCTGCACCAGGTTCATTTTGTTTCTGGTCTTGACGTCCAGCACCCGCTCTTTGGGCTTGAGCGTGTCGCCCAGGGCGATGTCTTTGTCCGAATGCTGGTCGTAAACCTTTATTTCGTCGACGTTGTTTGCCTTGACCAACTCGATCGCCCTGTCGGTGAATTGGGCGAACATCGGCGTCCCGTCGACCAGTATGCGCGAAACCCGTTGCCCCTGCGCGTAGATCTCGCCGCCGCGGAATTCGACGCCGGGCAGTTTTTTTATCAGCTCGGCCAGCGGGTCGCCGCGCATGGTTTTAAAGGCGGCGGCATTGTATACGGTGGTGTCGCCCCTGATCACCATGGCGATGTTTTCGCCCTGTACGATAATGGAGCCTATCTGTATGGGGTCGGCCTGGAGCTCGATCGTCAGGGAAGTGACCGCGCCGGCCATCTTGTGTACCCACCTGAGGTTCGCGTACCCTATGTGGGATACGGTGAACACCAGCGAGTCTTTGGGTATCCGTTTGTCGTAACGCACCCTGCCGTACATATCGCAGACAAGGTTCACGGTATCGCCTTTTGCCATCGCCAGCTTCACGACGGCTTTTTCGAGCGGGCGTTTCGTTTCGGCGTCGACCACCGTTATGCCGATTTGGGGGCGCATCGGGGCGGAGGATATGACGAAGCCATTTTCGTTGTTAACCGTTACCTGCCCGCGCGCGGCGCAACACACAAAACACATGAGAATGAAAAGACTCCATCTGGTCATTTCCCGTGGTGTTGGTTGGTAGTCATATCCTTGCTGCTGTCACAGACAAATATACTAATAATTTTGAATATGAAAGCCCGAGGCTGGGCCGGCACGGATATGCCGTTTGACAGAAAAACCGCTCCAAAATAAATCGGGGCGGTTTTCTGGTTGCTGTCGGGCCGGTTTAGTAACGGTTTCTGTTATAACCGCCGCCATTGCCGCCGCGATTGAAGCCGCCGCCGCCACGGTTGTAGCCGCCGCCTGCGGGCCGGTCTTCTTTCGGACGGGCCACGTTTACGGTGATCTGCTTGCCTTCGAATTCGGTGCCGTTCAGCGCCTCGATGGCCTGCCGGCCCTCTTCGTCGCTGGGCATTTCCACGAAACCGAAACCGCGCGAGCGGCCTGTTTCGCGATCGGTGATCACATTGGCCGACGAAACCTCGCCGTGCTGTGCGAATAAATTCTGCAAGCTCTCGCTGCTTGTTTTGAAATTCAGGTTGGAAACGTAAATGTTCATTTTTCTTGGTTTTTTTTATTTAATCAATGTAATCCGGACCGCGTTCATGCCGCGGGTGCCGCGCTCGGTTTCGAATGTGACTGTGTTGCCCTCGGCCAATCCGGCCGGAGCGGCCGAAATGTGGAAGAAATATTTCTCCGTCGAGTCGAGGTCTTTGATGAACCCGTAACCCTTGTCGGTGTTGAAATATTCTACGCGTCCTTTGAACACTTCGGGCTCGACGGCCTCTTTCTTGGGCACGGAGACCTCGATGTCTTCGGCCCTGATCTCGTCTTTGACGTCATTTTCGGGCGGGGTGTCCGTGATGTTGCCCATCGCGTCCACGTAGGCGATCATGTCGTCTGCCGAAGATGTGCCTGATGCCTGGCGTTCTTCCTTGCGTTTCTGTTTCTCGAGGCGCTTGGCCTGCTTTTTCTTTTCGTTCTCTCTTTTTCCAAATGATCCTGATCCTGCCATTCGACTGATTTTATTGTTATTGACTGATGTTGCATTTCGTTGAGCCGTTTGCCGGTCAGCTTTTGTATATCGCGGACCATCGGCTGTTCCTCCTGCGAGCAGAAGGTGAGGGCTGTTCCGGTGCAGCCTGCGCGCCCTGTGCGTCCGATGCGGTGCACGTAGGTCTCGGCCACGTCCGGAAGGTCGTAGTTGATCACCATGTGAAGTTCCTTGATGTCGATCCCGCGGGCGGCGATGTCGGTGGCTACCATCACCTTGACCTCGCCCGATTTGAAATCGGCAAGAGAGCGCTGGCGTTGGTTTTGCGACTTGTTGCCATGGATGGCCTGGCTGGGGATACCCGCCTTCCTGAGCACACGCGAGATACCGTCCGCCCCGTGCTTGGTGCGCGAAAAGACAAGCACCGACTTATCGGCCTGCTCGCGCAACACCGAGATCAGCAGCCCTTTCTTTTCCGGCTTTTCGACAAAGTAGATGTGCTGATCGACCGTTTCGGCCGTACTCGACACGGGAGCCACTTCGATGCGCTCGGGATGGGTGAGCATCGAACTCGACAGCGACACGATCTCTTCGGGCATCGTGGCCGAGAAGAAGAGCGTCTGGCGTTTTTTCGGGATCAGGGGCAGCAACCGCCGGATGTCGGCGATGAAGCCCATGTCGAGCATCCTGTCCGCTTCGTCGAGCACGAAATGGGTCAGTGCGCCCAGGTTTACCTCGCGCTGGCCGATCAAATCGAGCAGGCGTCCCGGCGTGGCGACCAGTATGTCGACTCCCCGGCGGAGTTTGTCGGTCTGGGGGCCCTGCTTCACTCCGCCGAAAATGACGGCGTGGCGCAAACCCGTGTATTTCCCGTAATCCCCGAAACATTCGTCGATCTGGATGGCCAGTTCGCGCGTGGGGGTGAGCACCAGGGCCCGGATGGGGCGCAGGTCCTTGTCCCGGCCGTGGGAGCGCCCGCGGCGGTCGTGGCGGCTCGTCGGGGCTTGCTGTGCAGAGGCTCCCGCCGTACCGAGATCTTCCATAAGGTGTTGCAATATGGGAATGGCGAAAGCCGCGGTCTTTCCTGTGCCTGTCTGGGCGATGCCGAAAATATCATGGCCCTTCTGTACGACAGGAATGGCCTGCGCCTGGATCGGGGTGGGCAGGTCGTATCCTTTTTCGCGGATAGCCTTGAGTATGGGTTCCGCAATATTGAGTTCGTTAAATGTCATAAATCATTTTCATGTCCGCTTCACTGCGGACGGTTATTGGGAAATAAGGCAACCGGATTGTCGGAATGCACTCCCCCTGAGCCTTGGCTGCCGGGCAGTGCGACCTCGCGGCCGCCTATGCTGAATGGTTTCATGTACTGCATCGTTAAATTTGACAAACGGCCGTCTTCAGTCGCATACGCAGACTTACTCGGGCGAGTATTTGCCGAAACACCGTAAGCTTAAACAGGTCGATTTCAACGATGAAAAGAACCGGACGGCAACGTGTCCGGAAAGTGCAAAGCAGAGAAAGATCTAAAATGAACTCTTGTTGTTTCGGAACAAAGGTAAGTAATATTTAATGATTTTCCAATCGACTACAGATCGGTTGCACGGAAAGCGGAATTATAAACCGGCGCACACTAACAAAAAACAAGCGGGACTTGTCGAAACAAGTCCCGCCCAAAACCACTTTGTCTTGCGCTTTCGTGATCCTGCTGGGGCTCGAACCCAGGACCCCAACATTAAAAGTGTTGTGCTCTACCTGCTGAGCTACAGAATCCCGTTACACCGCGAAAAACAGGTTACCCTGTTTTTTTGG
The DNA here is from genome assembly GCA_031551755.1 of Cellulomonadaceae bacterium. GTDB lineage: Bacteria > Actinomycetota > Actinomycetes > Actinomycetales > Cellulomonadaceae > JAVBMU01. The sequence continues at coordinate 12,213 of JAVBNE010000087.1, forward strand.
TGGGGCAAAGATAGGTAATTTTTTTATGCATCCAAAATTAATCACACTTTTTTCAGCGCAGCGCCCCGACCAGCAGCGCCCCTGCGCCCTGGGCATCTCCGCGGTAGAGGATCAATCCGTTGCGGATCACCCACACGACACCGTCCTCGGGCCCGGTGCCCAGCGCCCGCGACAGGGCTGCGTGGTCGCGCGCCACGAACCGAGGAAAGGTATAGGCGCCCAGCGCTCCCGCGGGGTCGAAGAACGCGTCCTGGAACTCCGCGACATCGCCCTGGGGGACATACCCGAGCAGGAACGCCATGACCCGGAAATCGTATTTGTACCGGGCGTACAGATCCTGAAATGCGTAGTAGTCACTGCCCGGGGCGTCGGCCCGGCATGCGGCCACGACGAAATATTTCCCGTTGAAATCGTCCGTCGACATTTCGTAACCGTCCCAGTCGTAGAATTTTATAGGCTCGGCCAGGGGGTTTTCCGCAGGGCTCTGCGAGATCAGCGGGGCGAGCGCATCGGTGTAGAGGCGCGCCCCCGCGACGTAGACGAACGTGGCCAGACCTAAGAGCACCGCCACCGTGAGTACCCTCCACCGCGTC
>JAVBNE010000122.1:0-11233 GCA_031551755.1 Cellulomonadaceae bacterium
CCGTGCGAAGTCATCCTGCGCGACTCCACCCGCCGCCCCATGGGGGGCCCCCCCCCCCCCCCCCCCCCCCCCCCCCCCCCCCCCCCCCCCCCCCCCCCCCCCCCGCCGCGCCGCCCCGGGGGGGGGGCGGGGGGGGGGGGAGGGCGGGATTTTTTTGTAATTATTTAGCGGATACGGCGCTTGGCGGCGGCGCAGGCGAGAATGACGAGACTGGTAATCAGAGCATATGTGGACGGTTCGGGGATATTGCCAGAGGCATACCAAAGTTCCGTGTAGTTGTTGCGAAATTCAAAACCGCCGAGCATCGCAACGGTGAGACCGAAATACGCATTGGCGTCCTCCAGATCCAGGCCGCTCGGAACGATGCCTGACATCTCCATCAGTTTGCAGGCGGCGGCCTGGGCGGAAAGACCGGAAAAATCAACGAGCACTTTGCCGGCATCCTCGGTGACCGCGCTGAGATCGAGAATCCCGAAAATGGAAATGAGGTCGCCCACTTCGTAGCGAAGCATCGAGCCGGCTTGGAGCGCGAGTTCATCAAATGACAAAGTGCCCGGGCTGCTGCCTGGGGAAAGAATGCCGCCCCGCTCAATTGTAGTGATACCTCCAATACGACCGGCGCCGCTCAGGGTCGCGCCATCGCGCACCGTCAGCTCATGATTAAACTCGCCCAAAAACTCATCACTGAAACGCCCGCCGAGCACGCCATTCACCCGCAACTCGCCTTGTTCGATGACCGTGCGCCCCAAGTATTCATTGCTTTGGGAATTGATCACAAAGAGGCCGGCGCCGGTTTTGCGCATTGTCGTCTCGTCCGTGCTGCTGGCGATGGTGTCGATTCTCGAATCAAGGACGCCGGCCTGGCCGAGCGTGAATTTTCCGCCGGCGCCGACATCAAAAACCATTTCCTGATGCGTGCGCCCCGCGCTGTGCAAAATGAGGAAACCACCCACGCTATAAGTGTCGGTCACCCTGTTGCCCGTTGCCGCGATTTCCTTTCCGGCACTCACGGCAAATGTAACGGTGCCATCGCCGAAAATCGCGATTGCGCCACCGGCGTTGCGCGCCGTGTTGCCGGTGAAAACAGTGTCGGTGATGCGCGCGTTCAGATCGTTGGCGGGTGCTCCGTTGACGTAGCCGACTTGATAAACAATCGCGCCGCCATCGCCTTCGGAGGTGTTTTCCTGAAGCAGGGAATTTTCGATGATCAGATCCGCCGCCGTTGATTGAGTCTGGCTTGTCTCGGCAAAAATCGCGCCGCCATACGCGACAAAGGAGTCGCCGAGTTGCGCGCTGTTGCGCGTAAACGTGCTTCCACTAATCGCGAGTGGGCCGGACAGGGTTGCGCTGATTGCGCCGCCGCGCGCCTCAATTCGCTGACCGCCGCCGAGGTCCACGCCAGACGTCACATTTTCCGTGAACGTGCTGCCGCTGACATCCAGACGGCCAATGGTCGCAATGGCGCCGCCGATGGCCGCGTGATTTTGCACGAACTGCGAATCGCGAATCGTGTAGCAGGCGGTGTCGTCGACCGTGAAGCTGGCATTCATGAGGATGGCGCCGCCGCTGCCGGAACCGCCTTCGTTTTGGGTGAACCGTGTGGTGCGGATGGTCGCGAGGTTGTCCGCCCAAATTGCACCGCCGCCGAACTGAGTGATGTTGCCGGTGAATGTTGAGTCGGCGACATGGACCGTGCCCCAACTGTGAACGGCACCGGAGTCAGGCGCGGAGTTTTCGATAAAATCGACGTTCCGCAGATTCAAGACGGCGTTGGTGTAAACGTGAATCGCGCCGCCGTAAGTGGCGTAGTTGTCACGGAAGACGACGCGACCGGTGCCGTCGGGATCAAGCGGCGCGATGGTGAAGGTGGCTCGCGGCAGCACTTCGAGCGCGCCGCCGCCATAGGTGTTTTCACGGTTGCCGGAGATCGTCAGCGTCTTGCCGTCGGCAACGGCGATCTGACTTTTTGTTTCCTGCCAGCGCGAGGTCGTCTGGTCGTACCAGCCGTTCATGAGGATTTTCTGGTCTGTCGTGCCAGTCGTGGCGGCGAAGGTGATGTCGCCGGTGACGAGCAGCGTGGCCGGCGCGGCGGGGTCGAACGATTCGCGGCCAAACATAACCTGCGAAATCCTGGCGCCGAGTTGGGCGGCACTGGCGACCTTCAACGTTCCCGCCGCGAGATCGACGGAGAGATGCAGGGCGTTTCCGTTGTAGCCAGAAAGCTGATACGCAGTGCCGGAAAAATGGTTGTTCCCGGTGATGCCGGTGAGATCAAGCATTCCGGCGCCGGTTTTTATGAGGCGTCCGGTGGCATCGGCAATCGACGTGTCCACCGCGGCGGCTGAAGCATGGATGCCGGCGCCCGTGAGCGTTGTGTTGCCATTCCCTGCGACGGTCATGTCGGCCACGAGCACGGTGCCGTCACCCGTGGGATTTAGCGCGATGGCCCGCGTGGTGGCCGAGTCGTCAATGAGCACACGGTCGCCGTGGATGAATCTGCCATTGGCACGCCCGGTCCAGTTTTCGGCGGAGGTGTTCCAAAGGCTGGAAACACTGCCGCTCCAGGTGACAGCAGTGTTGGAAAAATCGCCCGTTTGGGAGAGCGTGAGGATGCGTCCGGTGGAATCGCGCAGGAGCGAGAATGCGCCGAGGTATTCGCCGGAAAGCGCTTCTCCGCGCAGCGTGAGTGTGAGATTGGCGCCAAGAAAATCTCCCGTGAACGGCGTGCCGCTGAGCGGGTTGACGGCGCTGAGAAGCGTGTAATCGCCGGGGGCTTGCGCGGTGGAGCGCAGGTCGATGGTGAGATTTTCCCCGACGACAAGATCCAGTCCGTTGACGCTGCCGAGGATTTTCAACGCCGGGTTTGCGCCAAGGACGCCGCCGTTTGTATCCAATCTGGCGATATCGAAGGCGAGTATCGAGTTGTTTTCAAAAACGACGGTTTGCGCGGCGAGGGTGTTGGGGGAATACGTGTCGAGAATATCCCCCGGCGCCTTGTGCATCGTGCTGAGCAACGTGGCGCCGGACTTGAGGGTGAAACTTGTGTCAGCGGCGGCGTGCGAAGGCGTGCCGGCGATTTCCATATAACCATGCGAACTAAACCCATCGTGGATGTAACCGTATTGGGCGCTGTCTTTCAGCTCGAAAGTCCCGGCATGGACGATCGTGTGTCCGAGCACCGGACTGCGGACGCCGGTCTGCACGTAGTCGGCGCGGGCATAGTGATCCTCGCCGCTGAAGGTGACGGTGCCGCCGGTGGTTCGCGAGGCGGAGGCATTGAGAGTGCCGTCGGTGTTGAAACCGCTGAGTTGATTGATGTGGATCGTGACACTGCCGCCGGAGGCGTCCACCGGATCGCGGAAAACGAGACGCGTGCCTGTTTCGGCGGCGAGTTCAAGCGTGTGGCCGGTGCCGGCAATGACGATGGCATTGCCGCCCCGGCGGAAATTGTTGTTGAACGTCTCCACGCCAAATTCGTTTGCCAGGAACGTCAGGTCGCCGCCGATGGCGTGGATTTGTGAAACGCGGTCAAAGGCGGCAAGGCCGGTGTAATCGGTGCGGTTGCCGATGTAGATGGTGCCGGCGCCCATGCCGTAGGCGATGTTGTCGGAAAATTCGCCCTGCCCGGCGATCTTCACACTCGCCCCGGCATGAATGGCACTTCCGCTCGAAACGTAGTTAAAAATATGATACTGATAAAAGACATCCCGGTAGTCTTTCTTGCCGACCTTGTTGTCGTGAAAAAGGAGCGTGCCGGCGGCGAGGGTGACATTGCGGTCCGCGTTGATTGCGCCGCCGGCGGGCAGCGCGGTGTTGTTGATGAAGGCAAGGGTGCCGTCGGTGATGATGGTGACATTGGCATGCCCGATGCCTTCGGCGGAGATGGCGCCGCCTTTGCCGAGTGCTGCGGTGTTTCCTTCGAACCGCAAATTGCCGCCCGATACCAAAGTGAGGCCGCCGCCGAGCGCGGAAATGGCACCGCCGCCAGTGGCCGCCGCCGTGTTGTCACGGAAGGTGATCGTGGACGTGCTGCCGGTATCAAAGGCGAGCGCGAAGGAGCCGTGCCCGTAAATGGCGCCCTCGGGGGCATTGTTGTTTTGAAACACGGGTTCGGCGCCGTCGGCGAAAGAGATTTTTCCGGCGGTATTGGCAGCAAAAAAGAGCCGGTTGTGCGCGGTGCCGGAATTGTTGAAAATAATGCCCGGGTAGCCGAGCGCGGTGAGATCGAGGTTGGCGGAGATGGCGGAGGTGAGCGGTGTGCGCGCAGCGGCGATGTCACCGGGTGCAGTGGCGTTGGCGATGACGGAAGGGAGCGCGTCAATCCCGGCGACATCACCAAGGTTTTTGTTGAAGAGGAGACGACCCAGTTTCGCGCCGAGTTGGTTGAGGTTGGAAATTTTAATCGTGCCGTCGTGGATGCGAATCGTATCGGAAAACCGGCTGGCTTCAGTGGCGGCAGTCGGTGTTCCCGTGAGATCAAGGATGCCGGAGCCGTGTTTTTCCAGGGTTGAAGCGCTGATCGCTCCGCCGGCCAAGGCATAGGTGCCGGATGTATTGACTGATACAATACCAGCGGTGATTCCGGAGGAGTCCATGGACACCGAGCGGTGGCTGGCCGGCGCGGTGTCATCGAAGAGGACATTGTCTTCGGTGACAAATCCGACGGGAGTGAGCGCGGCATCCCCGGCGACTCTCCAATTGGCCGCGTCGGAGGAGGTGTTCCAGAGCGAGTTGGTTGTGCCGGTCCAGATGAGATTTCTTGCGGGGTCGAGCACGAGGAGCACGAAGTCGTGTCCGTCGTTGCGCAGTTCGTAGCGGATGCGGAAATCGGCCGGGTCGATGGAGGCGTTGTTAAAGAGCGTGGCGGCTGCCGGGGGGAGTTCACCGTTGAAGCCGCCCGAGCTTGTAATGAGAGTGTAAATACCTCTGGCGAGCGGATCGGTTGAGAAGAGCGAGATGACAGTGTTGCCACCGGCGCCGGCGACTGGGTTGCCCGCAAAGGTGACGGAGCTGTCGGTGACGCGCAGAAGGTCGCTGGCGCCGGAACCAAAGAGGTCAAATTCGAGGGCGGAGTCCGCGAAAGTGACCCCCCCCCCCCCCCCCAGCCACGAGCCGGCGATGACAAAGGTGGCGGGTGTGGTGTCGCCAGCGAGGCCGATTTGGAGGGTTGCGCCGTTGTTGAAGGAAACGTTTTGGCTGGCGAGTTTGCCAAGGCCGCCGAGCCGGGCGGTGCCGCCGGAAACGGTCACGGTGTTGCCGGAGTCCGCGGCGCCAAGGACAGCGTTGGAATTGCCGAGCAGAATCGCGCCCCCGGTGATGTTGAGAGAACCGTAGTATCCGGAGCTGCCGGCATTGAGGATGAGCGATCCGTCGCCGGTTTTGTTGATGATGCCGTAGCCGCCGATGTTGTCGGTGCTGCGATTGGCGGCGTTGGCGAGGCCGATTGTGTAGGTGGAGTTGGCGGCGATATCGAACGTGGTGACGTAGGGCGAATGGTTGGCGTCCACCGTGTGGTTGTAAGTGTAGAGAAAACCGCCCGCGCCTGCGGTGTTGCCGGACGAAACGATGTGCGTGCCTTCCGTGGTGCGCAATGTGAGCGAGGGGGCGGTCACCCAACTGCTTTGCCGCCGGTTGACGATGGCCCCACCGTAATTGCCGGCGGAATTGTTGGTGAAGGTCGCGTTGGTGAGTGTCATCTGGCCGGAATTTTCAATGGCTCCGCCGCGCAATGTGGCGGTGTTTTGATCAAACAAGACGTTGATCAACGCGAGACGCGCGGTGTTGTCAGTGCCATTGGAAATGGCCCCGCCGATGATTGATGAATTTTGCCTGAAGGTAGTGTTGCTGATGGTGCTGATATTGGCGCCGCCGGTGGTGCTCGCGTTGGCGATTGCTCCGCCGGCGGATTGCCCGCCGGTGCCGGTGTTGCTGGCCGTCGCGGTGTTGCCGGTGAAGGTGGCGTTGTTGATGAGGAGCGTCCCGTCGTCGTGAAAAATGGCTCCGCCAAGTCCAAGCGCGTTCAATGAATTTTGCGAGAAGGTGACGTTGTTGAGGACGAGCCTGCTGTTGTAGCCGGAACTCGCGATGGCGCCGCCGAGTCCGTAGGCACTGGTCGAGCTGTCATTTCTGACCGGGTTGTTGGCGGAGTTTTGTGAAAAGATGGCATTGTTGATGGTGAGATTGCCCGTGTTGTTGATTGCACCTCCGCGCGCCGTATCGGTGCCGGTGGAGTTGACGGCGTTGTTACGGAATGTTGATGGAGCGTCGATGGTGAGCGTGCCGGCGTTGTAAATCGCGCTGCCATGAAAGAGAGTGTAGTTGGTGTAGGTGGAGATGCCGGTGTTGTCGTGAATATCGAGCAGCCCGGCGGCGTCGCCCGTGATGGCAAAGATGGCGCCGCTGTTAACCTGAAGCGTGTTGCCGTTGGTCGAGGCGTTGGTGGCGGAGAGGTAATTGTTGCGCCAGTCGAGGGTGGCGCCTGCATCAATCGAGATGCCTCCCGCCTTGTTGGAATCAATGACAAGGCGGGCTCCGGCGGAGCGTTTTGCCGGATCGGATACATCGGTGGTGCCGCCGTCAAAAATCACACTCGACGGATTGGCCGCCGGGTTCGTATTCGGATTGTGGATATTAAGGACAGGCGCCGGATTCTGCGTTGTGACTCCGGTGGCGGCAGCGGTGAATTTGTAATTGGGCAGCGCGCTGATTTGATCGGCGCGTGTGATGGAAATAACGCCGTTTTCGTGAGTGATGCCGCCGATGAACGTGTTGGCCGCGTTGCGCAAGTTAAGCGTGCCGGAGCCTGTCTTGGTGAGTTTCCCGGTCGATCCGGCGAGCGTCGTGTAGTGCGCGAGTTCGGGGTTGGTGCTGTTGGCCGTCGTGACAATCGAGCCTCCGGTGAGTGTGATTTCGGCATCGCCGGCAACGACAAGGTCGGAGACAAGCACACCGGGGACAACGGTGCCGAGCGCCGTGGTGGAGTCTGGCGTGATGTCTATTATGCGTCCGGCCTCAGGCAGCGCAGCGGAGAGATTGAGCGTAACCTTGTCGCCGTGGTTGAAACGTGGATACACGCCGGTCGCTGGCGAGTTCCAATTGTCGGATATGGTGTTCCACCGTCCGTCATCGGCTGCGCCCGTCCACGTCCGGGCGTAGTTGCGCGCCGTGACAGCAAGGTTGAGGTTTTTGTAATAATAGTAACCGGTCGAATCCGTGGAATAGAGCACACCGGCGATGTTTGGATTGGTGTCGAGAGAGGTTTTGAGACCGGTGGCCGGCGTTGAGGAAATATTGCCCTCCTGCGTGGTGATGAGCCGATACCGGCCAAAGAGCGCGTCGGTTCCGACATCGATAATGGCATTGGTGCCCAAACCGATTGTTTTGGCGGAAATGAGATCGGAGCGGTTTCCCGAATAGAGATGAAAGACTGCCATGGCGCCTCCGTTCAATGTGACGGTGCCGTTGGCGACGGAAAGCGTCTGCGGCTCGGTTGCACTGGCATCGCCAACGATCAGTTTTCCAGAGGAACGAACGGTCAGCGCCGAGCCCGATGCATCGGTGATTTCGCCGTGTCCGCCAAATGCCGTATTGGCATTTACGGTGACAGTGCCGTTGATCGTGCCGCCGTTGAGGTGAAATTCGGAATAGTTGTTCAACGTAACATTTCCTGTGACGGCGCCGTTTGTGTCTCTGAAGGTCGCGTTGTTGTTCAATGTGACGTTGCCGACGGTGCCACCGTTGTTGCGAAATACCGAGGTGTCGTTGAGAGCAAGGGCGCCAAGAATGGAACCGGCGTTGTTTGCTTCACTGGCATTGCGGAGAGTCACTGCACCGCCGAGCCGGGCGTTCGCATTGCCGAGTGCAACCGTGCCGGCTGTGACCTGAAAATGGCCGGTGTAGGCGGATGAATCGGTGTTGAGCACGAGTGTGCCAGCGCCGCTTTTGGTGATGGCCGCAGTGCCCGCCAGTGTGTCGTGCGCCGCGTTATAGGCCGGGTTTGCACCGGCGAGCCCGAGGGTAAGCGAGGCGTTTTCGGCGATGTTAAAATTGGTCGTCGAACCGGCAAAAATCGCGCCGCCGCGTCCGGCGATTGCGGTGGAGGCGTCGTTTGCATCGGTTCCGACGTAATTGCCGATCCATGACAGCGATTTTCCGGAGGTGACGTTGATGTTGAGCGTGCTGGTGCCTTGATAGATCGCGCCGCCGCGCGCGTAGGTGTTGGCAGCGGTGCTTGTATCCACGGCGACATTATTGGTGAAAACGGCGTCGGTGATCGTGATGTCATAGGATGCATTATGGACCGCACCGCCTTGCGCATTGATGCCGGCGGCGGTGTTGCCGTCGAACGTCACATTGGAGAGCGATGTATTGGTGGAGGAATACAGGGCGCCTCCTTGTGCGTAGGAATTGGTTGTCGGGGTGGCGGAGGTGTAGGTTGAGACGGCGGAGTTGCCGAGAAAAGTCAGTGCCGCATCTTCCGCAGTGTTGATCGCGCCACCGATGTGATACAACGCACCGCCCTTGACGGCGGTTGTGCCGGAGGAGGTGGCGGTGTTGTTTTCGAAAAGTGCTGTTTCGCCAAACGTGAGCGTGCCTGCGCCCATATGCAGGGCGCCACCCATCGAGTTGGCGTTGCCATCGGTGTTGGTCGAATTGCCATGGAATGTCGCGCCGGAGGTGAAAGACACGGTGCCGTTGCCGATGTGGAGCGCGCCGCCGGCGACGTCGGATGTGGTGCGCGTCGCGGAGTTGGTTGCAAATGTGGCGGTGTCGTTGAACGTGAGCGTCCCGTTGGTTTGAGAGATTGCGCCGCCGTAGCGTGTGGCGGTGTTTTGCGAAAAAGTGGTGTCACCGCCAAAGGTGATCGTGCGGCCTTCGTTGCGAATCGCGCCGCCGTAGGCATTCGCGCCGGTTACTTTGTTTTTGGTGAAGGAGGTTGTGGCATTGCTGCCGCCGAGGATGACATTGCCGGTGTTGTTAAGAAAAAGTGCGCCTCCGGATTCGCCGGATTCGTTGTCGGTGAAGGTCACGGTTGCAGCGGCTTCGCCGCCGAGTGTGATGTTGCCTGTGTAGTCGGCGTAGATGGCTCCGCCACGGTAGGTGGAGGTGTTGCGATCAAAGAGCAGGGAGCCGAGGATGTTGGTCGTGTGGTTGCTGCCGGTGATGTAAAGCGCGCCGCCGTAACCGTAGGAGCCGGCGGCTTGGTTTTGCACGAAGGTGTGTCTGGCGCCCGATGCGGACGGTGCGGCGATGGAGAGTGTGCCGCCGCCCTGGGCAATCGCCCCGCCGGAGGTGCTGTTTGTGCCGGTGGTTTTGTTGGTGGAAAAATCAACGGTGCCGTTGATGGTGAGCGTGGCATTGCCGCCGGAGCGAAGAGCGCCGCCGTAGCTGACTGCGGTGTTGTTGGTGAACGAGGTATTGCCGTGAATCGTAAAAGCCGCCGTCGAACCGTCGTTAAAAAATGCCCCTCCCTCGGAGCGGGAGGAATTTTCGGTGAATGTGTGTGTGTTGGTTCCGTTGACGGTTCCCAGGGTGATCGTGCTGGAGTTGTTGTAAATTGCGCCGCCTTGGGCCGCGGAGTTGTTGGAAGAAAAATTGCCGGAGCCGATGAGGTGGATTTTCGCGCCCGATTCATTGTAAATTGCGCCGCCGTTGCTGTTCGCAGCAGAGTTTTGCGTGAACGTGGCGTTGCCGTAATGCGTGAATGTGGCGGCTGAACCGGTATTGTAAATCGCACCACCGCGTCCGGCGTTGTTTTGCGTGAACGTGAGCGCGAACGGTGCGTCCGCTGTCCCGATGGTGAACATGCCGTTGTTGTAGATGACGCCCCCGTAGTAGTAATTGCCTGCGGTGTTTTTTTCGAAGCGCAGCGCGGAGGAGGTGTGGCCCGTGATGTCGAGGAGGGAGCCGGAGTTCAGATACATCGCACCGCCGTGGCTGCCATGCCAGTTGTGGGAAAGCACGGCGGTTACGCCGGGATCGAGTGCGATGGCCCCCGCCTTGCCGGCGGCAATAGTGAGCCGGGAGTAGGCGAAGCGTTGCGTGCTTTGTGTCTCGTCGGTGGTGCCGCCGTCGAACGCGACCACAACGGGAGTGGCGTCCGGCATTGTATTGGGATTGTGGATGCGAAGGAGCGGGGCGGTTGCCGTGCCGGCGGCGACATCGGCGGCCACACCAAGAAAATTGTATTTGGACAAGAGTCCGATCTGATCCGGGCGGGTGATCACAATGGTCCCGGCAAGGTGGTCGAGCCCTCCGGTGAATTGATTTGTGGCCCCGGAGATGGAAGGTGAGGAGGGATCGGAGCCGTTAAAAAGCGCGAGCGTGCCCGCGCCTGTCTTGGTGAGTTTTCCGGTGGCAAGTGTGCCCGTGAGTTTGCTGCCAATCGGAGTCGTGATGAGCGCGGCGCCGTTGAGCGTGAGCGTTTCGCCGGCGGCGATGTCGAAGTCGGCTGCCGCGGTGTGGAGACTATGGCCGCCGAGTGTGATGTGCGTATTGTTAAATGAGACGAGCGCAGAGTTGAAAATGACTTTGTCGCCGGCGGCGAAGGTGCGCAGCGCGGCGGCGGAGGCGGCTGAGCCGTCGGATTTGTCGGTCCAGTTGGCAAGGGTTTGATTCCAAGTTGTGGTGGAATTTTGAATACCCGAGTCATCGTTGCCGATCCAGTGGAGCGTGGCATTGGCGGTGGCTTGCGTGGCGGAGATTTTCACGCCGAGCGCACCGTCCGCCGAGAATGAGACGGATTGCCCGCGCGCGGTGTTGAGCGCATTGCCGCCGACGGTGACGTTGTTGAAACTGAAATGGCCAACGGGTCCGATTCCCTGGGGGTCGTCAGCGGAAATAAGCGCGGTGGTCGATTTGAGAAAGGTGATCCCGGAGACGGAAACAAATGGGCCGAGGTCGATGTTGATCATGCCGTTGAGCGTGATGTCGCCGTTGGCGGTGATGCGGTCGATATAGTAGGTGTTCGCGTAAGGGAGGTCGAGTAGCAGCGTGGTGCCGTTGAGTGTGAGCGGTTCGTTGATGATGAGTTCGGCACCGATGTTGGTCGAATTGCCGTCGGGCTTGGTGGAGTTGATCAGGCCGACGAGCAGCGGGGAGGTTGGGGCAAGATTGCGTGCTTGAGCGAGGGGGATGGCGGTGGCGGATGTGGCGGGTTGTGCAGGTTGAGCAGTGAATCGTGAGGGGGGGGGGGGGGGGGGACGGCGCGTTGCGCCGACCGCTAAACGTCCAC
>JAVBNE010000004.1:0-81625 GCA_031551755.1 Cellulomonadaceae bacterium
CCTACGCTTTTTCTCTTGTCAACACCGTTGGTACGCGGGGGGGTTACCGGGGGGTGTGGGGGGGCGGGCCGGCGGGTGCTCGCTGGCCGCCGCCGGCGTGGGTCACCCCGGGCCGGGGGGGCTGCTGGGCCCGCCGGACGGCTGGGTCAGTCTTCGATATTCGACAGGACGTGCTTGATGCGGGTGTAGTCCTCGACTCCGTAGGCCGACAGGTCCTTACCGAAACCGGAACGCTTGAAGCCTCCGTGCGGCATCTCCGCGGTGAGCAGGATGTGGGTGTTGATCCACACGGCACCGAAGTCCAGATCACGTGAGACCCGCATGGCCCGGCCGTGAGCGGCCGTCCACACGCTGGAGGCCAGCCCGTAGTCGACGCCGTTGGCCATCTCGACCGCCTGCTCCTCGGTGCTGAACGGTTGCACGGTGATGACCGGGCCGAAAACCTCGCGTTGCACGATGTCGTCGTCCTGCTTGACGCCGGTGACGACCGTGGGAGCGAAGTAGTAGCCCGGGCCGGGCAGCCGTTTCCCACCCGTCGCGACGGTCGCGTGGTCGGGCAGCTCCGCGAGGAAGCCCTCGACCTGGGCGAGGTGGCGCGGGTTGTTCAGCGGACCGTAGTAGGCGTCCGGGTCCTCGCTGTCGCCTGTCTTGGTGTTCTCCGCCTCTTTGACCAGTGCCTCGACCAGCGCGTCGTGAATCGACTCGTGGGCGAGCACCCGGGTCACGGCTGTGCAGTCCTGCCCGGCGTTGAAGAAGGCGAAAGCCGCGAGCTGCTCGGCCACATTCGCGACATCGACGTCGTCGAAGACGATGGCCGGGGCCTTGCCACCCAGCTCCAGGTGCGGGCGGTGCAGGTTCTTCGCCGCGGCGGTCGCCACGGCCTGGCCTGCCCGGACCGATCCGGTGATGGCCACGAGGCCGGGAGTCGGGTGGGTGCTCAGCAGCTCTCCGGTGCTGGCGTCACCCAGGACGACGTTGAAGACGCCCTCGGGCAGGATGCCCTGGGTCAGGCGGGCCAGTACCAGGGTGGACTCGGGTGTGGTGTCGCTCGGCTTGAGCACGATCGTGTTACCCGCGGCTAGCGCCGGGCCGATCTTCCACAGCGCCATCATCAACGGGTAGTTCCAGGGGGTTACCTGGGCGACGACGCCGATCGGTTCGCGGCGGATCCACGAGGTGTGCCCCTCGATGTACTCGGCTGCGGCCTTACCTTCGAGCATGCGGGCCGCCCCGGCGAAGAACCGCAGTTGGTTCGCCCCCACCATGACCTCTTCGTCGCGGACGGCGCCTCGGGGCTGACCCGTGTTGCGGTGCTGGGCCTCGACGAGCTCGTCGGCGTTGGCCTCCAGGGCGTCGGCCAGGGCGAGCAGGGCGACTTGGCGGTCGGAGGGAGTGGAACGCTTCCACGCCGCCGACGCGGCTTTCGCGGCTGCGAAGGCCGCGTCGACATCCGTGGCGTCCGAGACCGGCGACTGTGAGACGACCTGCTCGTTTCCGGGGTGGATGACGTCAATGACGTTCGTGCCGTGCGCGTCGACGAACTCGCCGTTGATGAAGTTCTGGAGCTTTGGCGTCGTAGCCATTGCTGTCCTTCCGTCGTGTGATCCGGGGTCCGCCGTGTGGCGGACCCCGGGTGGGTCAGTTCGCTGGTACCAGTGTGTATCGGGTGGTGAGGTATTCGGCGATCCCCTCGGGACCGCCTTCGCGGCCGAGTCCGGATTGCTTGACGCCACCGAAGGGCTCCGCGGCGTTGGACACTACGCCGGTGTTGAGGCCGAGCATGCCGGTCTCGATGCGTTCGATGAGACGCCGGCTCCGGGCCAGGTCCTGAGTGAACGCGTAGGAGGCCAGGCCGAAGTCCGTGCCGTTCGCCAGCCGGATGGCCTCGTCCTCGGTGCTGAAGGTCGCGATCGGCAGGATCGGGCCGAAGATCTCCTCGGTCATCACCCGCGACTCGGGAGCGACATCGGCCAGCACCGTCGCCTCGAAGAAGGAGCCAGCACCCTCGGGCGCCTTCCCCCCGGCCAGCACGCGCGCACCCAGCCGGACCGCATCCGCCACAAAGTCGACGCAGTTGGCCACCGCGCGGTCATCGATGAGCGGGCCGATGGTGACGCCCTCCTCGATACCCGGGCCCAGCTTCAGCTGGGAGACGCGCTTGGCGACGCGCTCAGCGAACTCGGCGGCGACCGATTCGTGGACGTAGAACCGGTTGGCGGCCGTGCATGCCTGGCCGATATTGCGGAACTTGGCCATCATCGCACCGTCGACGGCGGCGTCCAGGTCGGCATCCTCGAAGACCAGGAACGGTGCGTTCCCACCCAGTTCCATCGAGGTCCGCAGCACGTTCTGAGCGGCCTCGGCGATGAGCACGCGGCCCACCTCCGTGGAGCCGGTGAAGCTGAGCTTGCGCAGCCGTGAGTCGGCGATCAACGGTCCCGTCACGGCCGGCGACTGAGACGTCGGCACCACGTTGACCACCCCGGCGGGAACCCCCGCATCGGCCAGGACCTCTGCGAACAGCAAAGTGGTCAGCGGGGTGAGCGCAGCGGGCTTGACCACGACGGTGCAACCGGCAGCCAGTGCCGGGGCGACCTTTCGGGTGGCCATCGCCAGCGGGAAGTTCCACGGGGTGATGAGCAGGCAGGGACCCACCGGGTGCCGGGAGACAGTCGCCGCTCCGGTGCCCTCCGGGGTGATGCCGTAGCGGCCGGTGATCCGGGGTGCTTCCTCCGCGAACCAGCGCAGGAACTCGCCGCCGTAGGCGACCTCGCCGCGGGCCTCGGCCAACGGTTTACCCATCTCCAAGGTCATGAGGAGGGCGAAGTCCTCCTTCCGTTCCATGACCAGGTCGAAGGCGCGTCGCAGGATCTCACCACGCTCGCGGGCAGGGACGGCTGCCCAAGCGGCCGATGCGTCCACGGCGGCGTCGAGGGCGGCGCGGCCGTCCGCCGGTGTGCCGTCCGCGATCTCGACCAGTACCTCTCCCGTCGCCGGGTTGTTGACCGCGAAGGTGGTGTTGTCCCCGCCATCGACGAATTTGCCGCCGATGAAGAGGCCGGTGGGGATGCGACCCATCAGGTCGGTCACTAAGGGAGTGGTCATGCGTCGGCTCCGATCGCTGCGAGGGAGTCAAGGATGATGGTGAGGCCCTCATCCAGGAGTTCCAGCGGGATGGTCAGGGGGGGCAGGAACCGCAGCACGTTGTCGTAGGTGCCACAGGTCAAGGTGATGACGCCGCGTGCCCGGGCCGCGCCCGCGAGGGCGGCCGTCAGCTTGGCGTCGGGGGCGCCGGTGGCCGGGTCGACCAGTTCCATGGCGATCATGGCGCCGCGGCCGCGGACGTCGCCGATCCGTGGGTCGTTGGTCTGCGCCGTGGTCAGCCGGGTGATCATCAAGTCCTCGATGGCCTTGGCAGCCGCGAAGAGGTTGTCCTGCTCGTAGGTCTCGATGGTTGCGAGCGCGGCCGCACACGCGACGGGGTTGCCGCCGTAGGTGCCGCCTAGTCCGCCGGGGTTCACGGCATCCATGATCTCAGCTCGGCCGGTGACGCCCGACAGCGGCATACCGCCGGCGATCCCCTTGGCGGTGCACACGAGGTCGGGGACGACGCCGAAGTGCTCGCAGGCGAACCAGGTCCCCGTCCGGGCAAAGCCAGTCTGCACTTCGTCGGCCACGAAGACGGCGCCGTTCTCCCGGCACCAGGCGGCCAGCGCGGGCAGGAACCCGTCGGCGGGCACGATGAACCCGCCCTCACCCTGGATCGGCTCGATCACGACGGCGGCGACGTTCTCTGCGCCGACCTGCTTGGTGATCTGGGTGATCGCGCGGGCGGCGGCCTCGGCGCCTGACAGGCCGCCGTCACGCAGCGGGTAGGAGGCCGGTACGCGGTAGATCTCGGGGGAGAACGGTCCGAACCCGTTCTTGTAGGGGACCACCTTGGCGGTCATCGACATCGTCAGGCCGGTGCGGCCGTGGTAGGCGTTGTCGAAGACCACGACGGCCTGGCGCTTGGTGTAGGCGCGGGCGATCTTGACCGCGTTCTCCAGGGCTTCAGCGCCGGAGACGAACAGTGCGGAACGCTTCTCGTGGTCACCCGGGGTCAGCTCGTTGAGTTTCTCGCAGACGGCCACGTAGGAGTCGTAGGGGGTCACCATGAAGCAGGTGTGGGTGAGACGGTCGACCTGATCACGGATGGCCTGCACCACCCGGGGCGAGTTGTTGCCCACAGAGGTCACTGCGATGCCGGAGCCGAGGTCGATGAGGGAGTTGCCGTCCACATCCACGACGACTCCGCCTTCGGAGCGATCGGCGAAGATCGACATGGTCGTTCCCACGCCGCGTGAGACCGCGGCGGCCTTCCGAGCCATGAGTTCGGCGGAACGTGTGCCAGGAAGCTCGGCCGTCACGCTGAGCGACTGGTCCACTGGGGTCTGCGGGGGAACGAGAGCCATGGATCTTTCCTGTTCGGTCGGGGACATCGGTCCGCGTGGTCCACCGACCGAGAGCGCTGTCTCGTCGGTGAGAACTCCAGCCACGCTAAGCGAGCGCCCTCCGAAGGCATCTAGACACTCCGGCCAAGTTGTGACTCAGGTTTATCCGATCTGTCGACGTCCAGGTATCGACGCTCGTAGGCTGGCCGAGTGCGGACCACGGTGCAAGACATCATTCGGCGTCCAGAGCTGCAATTGCAGCTCGTGGTCGATGGTGGCGAGGCGGCGATGGAGATGCCGGTGCTGTGGGTGGCCTCCTCGGATCTGACCGACCCCACCCCCTTCCTGGCCCGTGGTCATGCCCTGTTGACCACCGGCCGGCAATTGGGTCCGGTCGACGAAGTCTCGGACGCCGAAGCCTTTGCCTATGTGGACCGGCTGCGTCGTCGGGGGGTACCGGCGCTTGGGTTCGGTGTGCGGGTGGTCCACTCCGCCGTGCCGCAGGCACTCATCGAAGCGTGCCAGTTCTACGGCATGCCCTTATTCGCGGTGCCCTACCGGGTGCCGTTCATTGCCGTCATCCGCAATGCCGCCGAGTTGATCGACGCCTCGGGGCACCGTCGTGGCGCCTGGGCCTTGGCGGCCGCCCGGGCGATCTCCTTGGCAGCGTTACGGCCACAGTCCTTGGAGGCGGTGCTCGGTGAGCTGTATCGGCGGCTCGGTCGGCCAGTGTTGTTGATCGACGCCCTCGGCCGGGTTCAGTTGGCTCGGGGGATCGACCGGGGCGAAGCCATGGACGTGGCGCAGGCTGAGGCGGCCGCGATCCTGGCCCGCGGACGCCGGTCGAGTGCCACGATCACGGTGCCGGTGCCGACGGGGCCGGTCGTGTTGTCCATGCAGACGATCGGCAGGGACGGGGAACTGCGGGCGGTGCTGGTGCTCGGCGGCGAGCATCGGGTGGATTCGGCCGAGCAGACGGTCGTGACCACCGCGGTCGCGCTGGCCGGTCTCGCCCTCGAACAGGGCCGTGAGGCGCGGCGGTTGCGGGGCTGGTTGCGGGCAGCGGTCTGGCGTTCCCTGGAACGCGGTGATCCGGTGTTCGCTCGTCGGATCATGCGAGCCGCGGGCGTTCGCGTGCCCGGTGAACCCTTCCGGGTGGCTGTGTGGCTGGGCGGTCCGACTGACGAGTTGATCGGCCAGCTCGAGAACGCCTACGAAGGTGGGGAGGCGCTGGCTTTCACGGTGATAGGCGACGACATCGTGGCGTGTGTTCCGGCGGATCGCTGCATCCCACTTGTGCGGTCGCTGCACACTTCGATGCAGGCGGGGGTCTCCGAGCCGGTCAGCCTCCCGCGCTTAGGGGTGGCCACCGACCGGGCGCGTCGGCTGGCTGCCCGAGCCGAACCGGGTGAGGCCGTCGTCCTGGACGAGGTGGGCGCCGAGGGTGGGCTGCTGACCCTCCTGGTCGGTCCGGATGCCGAGGATCTCGCCCGCGCGAATCTGCAGCCGTTGATGGATCACGACCTCGCCCACGGCACCGCACTGGTAGGGGCGCTCGCGGCCTGGTTGGCCGCCAACGGCAATGTCGAGGCGGCCGCTCGACGGGCCGGGCTGCACCGGCACACGCTGCGCGATCGGGTGACCCGGGCCGGGCATGTCCTGGGCCGGGACCTGGATTCCGCCGACACCCGAGCGGATCTGTGGCTGTCGTTGCGCACCGTCGGCGTGGCCGACGCCGATACGCTGGAGCTGTGACTGCCGACCTCTTGAGCACCCCTCGCGAACAGCTCCGCGACCTCATCAAGACCTTGGCGGTGGTGCACGGCCGGGTGATCTTGTCTTCGGGCCGTGAGGCCGATTACTACGTGGATCTGCGCCGGGTAACCCTGCACCACCGTGCGGCCCCATTGATCGGCCATGTGCTGCTCGACCATCTGGAGCAGGCCGGACTGGGTCCGCAGGAGATCCAGGCGGTCGGGGGGTTGACCTTGGGGGCGGACCCGATCGCCACGGCACTGCTGCACGCGGCCGCCTCGCGGGGGCTCGATCTGGACGCCTTCGTCGTCCGCAAGGCCGCGAAGGCTCATGGGATGCAGCGACAGATCGAAGGGCCGGATGTCGCGGGACGCCGGGTCGTGGTGGTGGAGGACACGACGACGACGGGCGACTCTCCGATTACCGCCATCGAGGCGGTCCGGGCGGCCGGCGGCGAGGTCGCTGGCGTCGCGACGATAGTGGACCGGGCGACCGGCGCACGCGAACGCATTGAAGCGCTGGGTGTGCCGTATACCTACCTCTTCGGGCTCGCGGACCTCGGGTTGGAGTGAGTCGGCGCGCCACCGCTACCGTTGGCGATCGGTCGGTGGCGGCCGATATCCGAGCCGCTGAGGGTCCTTTTGTGCTGACTGCTCCCACGGAAGAGCAGTGAGCAGGGGCCTGCTGCACTCAGCGCACCTTGAGGTTGGGGGTCCACAGGTCGCGTATCCGGGTTCTTGTCCCCAGGCAGCATGGAATGGCCGCCGTGACATCCTTCAGAACAACCATGGTTTCCTTATTAGGATTATCCCGAGTGCCCGCAGACACCACGTCAGCGACCTCGATATCTGGCATGCCCTAGACAACTACATGCGGGTATACGAGAATCAGACTGAGGTTGCGATGTTTATCGGGTCCGCCCGCGATGGAACGATATTAGAAATCGGAGTTGTTTTGGACGAGGGCGACCCGCGCATCATCCATGCGATGCGCGCCCGCGCGAAGTACTGGGTCTAGTGAGGAGTGCACAGAAATGAAAACGAAGATCAGTGATGTCGAGGCGCTGGCCCGGCTCGAAGCGCTCGATCCCACCACCGCCACCGTTCGCGATCGGTCGGCCACCGCCGACATCCGCGCGGCCGTGCAGATGCGCGCAGCCGCCCAAGGCATGGTGGACGAGGCCGTACGGGCCGCTCGTGACGCCGGGGTGACGTGGATCGAGATCGGCCTGGCGTTGGGCATCAGCCCGCAAGGGGCACGCCAGCGGTACGGCGCCTGAGCCACCGACATGAGGCACACCGGCCGAGTAGCCTTGGCCCGTCAGTCGCGTCAGGTGTTGGCGCCGCTCAGATCAGCTCGATGAGGTCGGCCACGGAGTCGACCACCCGGCTGGGCCGGTAGGGGTAGGTGTCGACCTCCGCTGCCGTCGTCGAGCCGGTCATCACCAGGTAGGTCGTCAGTCCTGCCTCGATCCCGGCCACGACGTCGGTGTCCATCCGGTCGCCGACCATGGCCGTCGACTCCGAGTGGGCGTCGATGCGGTTGAGCGCCGAGCGGAACATCATCGGATTCGGCTTGCCGACGAAATACGGCTCCCGCCCCGTCGCACGGGTGATCATCGCGGCCACTGAACCGGTCGCGGGCAACGGGCCGTCCTGCGAGGGCCCGGTCGGGTCCGGGTTCGTGCAGATGAACCGCGCGCCGTCGAGGATGAGCCGGATCGCCCTGGTGATCGCCTCGAAGGAGTACGTACGGGTTTCCCCGAGCACCACGTAATCCGGGCAGGTGTCCGTGAGGGTGTACCCGACCTCGTGGAGTGCCGTGGTCATCCCGGCCTCACCGATCGCATACGCACTTCCGTTCGGCACCTGGTCATGCAGGAACTGGGCAGTGGCGAGCGCCGAAGTCCAGATGGCCTCCTCCGGGACCTCGATACCGGACATCGAGAGGCGGGCGCGCAAGTCGCGCGGGGTGAAGATCGAATTATTCGTCAGGATCAGGAAGGGTCGGCCCTTGTGCTGGAGCGTATCCAGGAAGTCGGAGGCCCCAGGGATGGCGTGCCCTTCATGGACGAGGACACCATCCATGTCCGTGAGCCATGAGTCGATGGTGCGTTCGGTCATTCAGGCCTCCAGATAGTGGGGATCAATCGCCTCCGCGGACGTGCCTGGGAGTTCCTTGCGCTCCGCGGGGATGCGGCGCGACCGGGTCGAACGGTGAGGATTCGGCACCAGGCGCAGCTGCCGACTTCGCGGTCCAACTGAGATCGGGTCCGCCCGCAGGCCCGGCATCCGAGGTGTCGATCAGCGCCATCTTCCCGGGGGTGGGGACCTCTCCCGCGCCCGACTTCTTGGCATTGCGGCGCGCCCGGAGCACCTCGACCACCATCGGGATCACGGAGATGCCCACGATCACCACGAGCAGGACCTCGATGTTCTCCTTGACGAAGGAGATGTTCCCCAGAAGGTAACCCAGGACCGTCACCCCCACCCCCCAGAGCAGGGCTCCGAGGGCGTCGTAGCTGACGAAGGTGCGGTAGCGCATACGGGCGATGCCTGCAGAAACGGCCGAGTAGGTCCGCACGATGGGCACGAATCGCGCGATCACGATCGTGCGACCGCCGTACTTCTCGAAGTACTCATGCGTCTTGTCGATGTACTTGCGCTTGTAGATCCGCCCGTCGGGCCGGTCGAAGAGCTTCGGTCCCACTTTGCGGCCGATGGCGTAGGCGGTTTGGTCACCGAGGAAGGCTGCCGAGAACATGATGATGCACACCACGGCCAGATTGATCCTGAGTTCCCCTTGAGCGACCATGGCCCCGGCTGTGAACAGCAGGGAGTCGCCGGGCAGGATGGGGAACAGCAGTCCGGTTTCGATGAAGATGACGACGGCCACCCCGATGATGGCGGCAGTGCCGAACCGGTCCAAGAAGCTGTTGATCATCGTGGAGGGGTCGAGCCAGTCGGGGCCGAGCGTCGCGACGGGCCCACCCGTGGCGAGCGACGCGTTCAGGGCGTCGGGCATGGCGGCGAGAGTGAGGGACACGTGAACCACAGTAGCGGCCGGGTGCGAGCCGGGCTGAGGACGGGGCGTGACCTTGCGGTGAATCCTTGATCTCCAGCAGGTGAATTCGGGCGGGTCACCGGCCGGTCCGGGCGGGGCGGAGAATAGGCGGGTGGAACCTGAGGTGGAGATGGCCGATGCGGCGCGGGCGGTGGGTGTGGGTCCGTGGCCGTCGGGCCGTGACGAGTGGCCGGCCGACTCGCGCTACGACCCGGAGCTCCTGGCCCACGGCGACCGGCGCAACGTCGTCGACCGCTACCGGTACTGGACGGTCGAGGCGATCGTCGCCGACCTGGATGCCCGGCGGCATGGTTTTCATGTTGCGATCGAGAACTGGGGTCACGACTTCAACATCGGCTCGGTCGTACGCACCGCGAACGCCTTCGCCGCCGCCGAGATCCACATCGTGGGGCGACGGCGCTGGAACCGCCGGGGCGCGATGGTGACCGACCGGTATCAGCATCTGCGCCATCACCCGGATGTGGATGCCTTCGCCGAGTGGGCCGCCCGGTCCGGCCTCCCGGTGATTGGGATCGACAACATTCCCGGGTCGGTCGCCATCGAGGGCTATGCCTTTCCTGAGCGGTGCGTTCTGCTCCTCGGCCAGGAGTCGAGTGGGCTCACGGAACCGGCCCAGGCCGCCAGCCGTGACATCGTGCACATCACACAGTTCGGCTCCACCCGGTCGATGAACGCCGGGGCGGCGGCCGCCATCGCGATGCACTCCTGGATCCGGCAACACGCCATGTGACCTGCGGTCCGCCTGGCGGTCAGGACATTTCAGCGGCCGGGCTCTCACCCGCTGCCCGGCGATCCATGACAAGATCGAGGGAGGGTGAGCGCCGACTCGACCCAGTGGCGCGGCCACCCTGCTGGACAGCAATCCGTTCAGCCACCGATCTCTCACTTGGAGCCGCACATGCCCATCGCAACCCCAGAGGTCTATGCCGAGATGATCGACCGGGCCAAGGCGGGAAAGTTCGCCTACCCGGCCGTCAACACCACCTCCTCGCAGACCATCACCGCTGCCCTCCAAGGCTTCGCTGAGGCCGAGTCCGACGGCATCATCCAGGTGTCGGTGGGCGGCGCCGAGTACGCCTCCGGTTCGACGGTCAAGGACCGAGTCGCCGGCTCCCTGGCGCTCGCCGCCTACGCGGCGGAGGTCGCGAAGAACTACGGCGTCACCATCGCCCTGCACACCGACCACTGCGCCAAGCAGAACCTGGACTCCTGGGTGCGCCCCCTGCTCGCCCTCGAGGTCGAGCAGGTGAAGGCCGGCAAGCTGCCCACGTTCCAGTCGCACATGTGGGACGGCTCGTCCGTACCGCTCGATGAGAACCTGCAGATCGCGCAGGAACTGCTTGAGCTGTCGGTTGCCGCCCGGACGATCCTCGAGATCGAGGTCGGCGTCGTCGGCGGCGAGGAGGACGGCCACGAGGCCGCCATCAACGAGAAGCTCTACACCACCGTCGCCGACGGGCTGGCCACGGTTCGCGCGCTGGGCACGGGGGAGAAGGGCCGGTACCTGACCGCGCTGACCTTCGGCAACGTGCACGGTGTCTACAAGCCCGGCGCGGTCAAGCTGCGCCCGGGGCTGCTCAAGGAGATCCAGGACGGTGTCGCTGCCGAGGTCGGCAAGCCGAACCCCTTCGACCTGGTCTTCCACGGCGGCTCTGGTTCCACCGCCGAGGAGATCTCCGAGGCGGTCGACAACGGCGTCATCAAGATGAACATCGACACGGATACCCAGTACGCCTTCACTCGTCCGGTGGCCGGGCACATGTTCACCCACTACGACGGTGTCCTCAAGGTGGACGGGGACGTCGGCAACAAGAAGACCTACGACCCGCGGGTCTGGGGTAAGGCTGCCGAGGCCAGCATGGCTGCCCGGGTCGTCGAGGCCGCACAGCAGCTGCGGTCGGCCGGTAAGCGCCTGAGCTGATCACCACATGCTGAAGGCCCCCGCTTGCCGGGGGCCTTTGGTGTGTCGGGCGGGCGATCCTCAGGGGTGGTCGCGGCCTGTGTGTGGGCACGCAGATACCCACCGGCGCCGGCTGGATCTGCCGATGGTGTGTCAGGACTGGTGGTCGTCGTCCAGCTCGAAGCCTGGATCGTCTTCCACGATGTCTAGTAGTTCGCCGATCTGGGTGACCTCCAGTAGGAAACGCACGGTCGGTGGGGCGCGCAGCACCTGGACTCGGTGTGGACTGCGTGTGGCGAGGCGCGCGAGGAACGCCACTCCTGAGGAGTCCATGAAGGTGACGTGGTGTGCGTCGATCTCAACGGGCAGGCCCGTCTCCTCCGCAGCGGCAGTTGCCTCGGTGAGGTCCGCGCCAAGATCTGCGTCGATCTCGCCGGAGAGCACGATGCGGGCCTTGGTCGCTCCAGTGATGACGTGGACGCTGGCGGGGTCCGCGGATCCTGCTTTCGGCGGGGTGGCGGCCACACCGACCGAGGGGTCGGTGTGCGTGGGGTTACCGTCGGGCACGGTGCTCCTTTCAGCCTTTTGAGATGCGGCGCGCATCTCAGCGATCACCAATCTACGGTTGAATGTCCCCTTGGGACAGTAACGCGCGGGTACCAATCTTGTCGGGAGGTGGGAATGGGAGCTTCGTCGGGTCAAGCAGCCGGTTCAGTGCCGGACGCATTGGTCATCTCGCCGTTCCCGCAGCCCAGAGCCGGCCGCGGAGTCCTCGGCACGCCAATCGGTGCCCAGATCGGGACGGGTGCCAAGGTTGTCGATGCCGTTCGGGACCTGTGCGCCCGGGGACTGGCCGACATTGGAATTGCCGCTTTCATCACTGCTTCGGTGGATGTGGGCATGCCCTTCCTATGGGTGAATTCCGCTTTCACCCGGCAGACCGGGCTCAGTGCGGAAGATCTCGATGGGATGAACCCGACCTCCCTCGACGTCGGCTATGACCCGGATTCGGCAGACACGGCCCTGGTGCGTACTGCTCTCCTTGCCGGCCGGGAGATCCAACGAACGGTTCGCAGCCGCCGACACGATGGCACCCTCGGCTGGTGTCAGATCACGTTGTCACCCATTACGCAGGCGAACGGTGCGGTGACGCACTGGGTCGGTCTGTGGGTCGACGTGACCGAACAGTGGGATCGATACACACTCCAAGGGGCGTCCCTGGCGGCGGAACGTCAGGAGCGTGAAGCGTTGGACATCGTCTCGCGCACCTCGGACCTCTTGGTCGACCTCAATGAACCCAGGGCCTTGCGCAAGATCGCGGGTTTGGTCAGCGGCGCAGCGGTCACCTGGTGTGGCTTCTACCTCAACGATGACGGTCTGCGGTACACGGAGGGGCTCGACCCGATGGCTCCGCCCTCGGGCAGGGGTCGCCACCACGGCCGGTTCGCTCCCGGAGTCGCGCAGGAACTCTCGAGGATCGCCCGCGTGCCGAACCGTCGCGGTGGAATGGGCATACCCGCGCCCTATCGCTTCTTGGAGGCCGTCGAGACCGATCATCTGCAGGAGCTGCTCGACGGCGAGACCGTGGGGCCGGTCAGCCTTAGCCTCAAGGCGACTTACCCGCCATGGTCGGCTTCGGGGTGGCTGATCCAGGACCTGGAGGAGCGCCTGGCGGTGCTGCCGGAGCAGCCAGCCTTCGTCAGCGTGCACGCGGTTCAGGGCCGGAACCAGGTGCTGGGTCTACTGGTCGCGGTGCTGCAGGGCGGACAAGCCAGCCGCGCCGTATCCGCCGAGGTCGACGCTCACGGCACGGTGGTGCCGGTGGATCGGTCCGGGACGCTGTTGCGGGTGATCGCTCGACGGGTCGGGATGGCCGTCGACAATGCTCGTCTTTACGCTCGAGAACACCGATTGGCGGAGACCCTTCAGCGGGCGATGCTGCCGGAGCAGGCCGATATCGTCGGTCTTGACGTATGGACCTACTATGCCCCCAACTCCGAACACGCTCAGGTGGGTGGTGACTGGTACGACGTCCTGGAGATCGGTGACGACACTATCGGCGTGGTCATCGGGGACGTCGTGGGTCACGACGTCGAGGCGGCGGCGGCGATGGGCCAGTTCCGTTCGATCGTGCGGGCATATGCCTACGAGTTGATCTCGCCGGCCCGGGTGTTGGAGCGGGTCGATCACCTCCTGATGGGGATGCGCATATCTCGTTCCTCGAGCCTGGTGTACGCCACCTTGGTACGGCCCGCGCCCCAGGTCGAAACGGGAGAGGCTGCCCCTGCGGTCAAGGCCAGTCCGGCGAGTGGCGCTGGTGCACCGGTGGTCGCTGCGGCTCCCACAACTGGGGCGGGCGACGCCGGTGGTTCGACCGGCGGTTCGGGGTGGTCTTTGGAGTACTCGCGTGCCGGGCATCTGCCGCCCCTGCTCCTGCGTGGTGGCCAGGTGACTCAGCTCCGTGAGGCCAGCGGCGCATTGGTCGGTTTCGGGGACCAGCCGCGGGCAAGCGGCGTGGTGGAGTTGCAGGCCGGAGACGCGCTGCTCTTCTACACCGACGGGCTCATCGAACGCCGGGATCGCGCATTGCGGGTCGGTCTTGATGCGCTCGTGGAGGCGTCGTCGGCGATCACTGCGATTGACGCCGCGGGCATCGGTGAGGAGCTGCTGTCGCGGTTGGCGGAGGCGCCGGAGGACGATGTCGCGCTCGTCGTAGTGCGGATTCCGGATCCAGTGGCGGATCCGCGGTCGTCGACCGCGGGTCCGCGGTCCCGTCGGTGGGTGTTGCCCAGCGAGCCCGCGTCCATCAGCCGCGCGCGGCACGCCGTCATACGCACAAGCCAGGCATGGGGGTTGCCGGACAGTGCGAATGCCGAGCTCGTCGTCTCCGAACTGGTTGCCAATGGCGTACTGCACGGGTGGGGCCATTTGTCCTTGCGGCTGTTCGATACAGGTGACGGTCTGCGGATCGAAGTCGAGGACTCGAACCCGGCTCCTCCGGTCGCCACCGATGGACACCCGGGCCGGGTGGGCGGATTCGGCATGCAGATCGTCGGTCGGCTTGCCGACTGGGGATGGCGGCCCGTCGGTTCCGGCAAGCTCGTCTGGGCGCGAGTGCGACCCTCGCCCAGATCGATTCGCACGCAAGACCCCGCCTAGAGCGGGTCGCAGGACCCAAAAACCAAGCCCTTGCGTCAGCCTGTAGGAGGCGGAACGCTCTCCGGCGCCGGCTGGGCTTCGAGCGCGGGCGTCGGTGGCTCGCAGTGGTGTTCCGTGTCGACTCGGAAGAGATCCAGCGCTCCGCAGACTTCGAGTACGAACAGATCCCTCTCGTGGCAGCCCCGCAGGACTGTCGCACCGCCGCGCTTACGGCCGGCATCGGCGAGGGAGATGAGAAAGGCTGCCCCTGTGGAGTCCATGAAGGTGACGCCGCACATATCGATCACGAGCAGTTGACGGCGAAGGCCGACGACGCGGGCGGCGATCTCAGGGAACTGATCACGTTCCGCAAGATCGAGGTCACCGGTGACGACCAGCGTCGTCGTCGCGGGCGATGTGGCAATCTCGATCATGACTCGACTCTATGTGGGGGATTCAACCCGCGCATTCACTTTGCTGGATTCTGGCGGGTGATTGTGGGATGTGCGCGTCTCAAGAGCGGAAAAATTGCGACATCATTCGCGCTGTTGACAAATAGTAGCGGACATCGCCCGCAGGTTCAATGTGTGCGATGCCTTGTTCGTCTGATTTGCCTGCGGACCTGGCGGTGGCCGCGGATCTCTCCCGTGCGCCGCACTCCGCGGCGTTGTCGCGCGGCGCTCGGCGACGATTCTGCTCCCCTTGGACGCGGGCGTCGGACCGGGTTGTGGATGGTCAAGGCCGCTGTCGGTGGCCGCACGGTAAACTCGGGCGCGGTCTTCGGGCGCCCACCGCCCGGACGGTGCGAAAGTGGGAATTCCATGCCAGGCGTGGTGCTCGTCGGTGCCCAGTGGGGCGACGAAGGCAAAGGCAAGGCAACCGACCTCCTGGGGTCCCGGGTCGACTATGTCGTGAAGTTCAACGGCGGCAACAACGCGGGGCACACTGTGGTGATCGGCGCTGAGAAGTATGCGCTGCACCTGCTCCCCTCCGGAATCCTGTCCCCAGGGGTGGTCCCAGTGATCGCCAATGGCGTGGTCGTCGACCTGGAGGTGCTGTTCCGCGAGTTGGACGACCTGATCGCACGGGGTGTGGATGTTTCGCGACTCGTGGTGTCCGGTGGCGCGCACGTCATCACCGGGTACCACCGGACGATCGACAAGGTCAGCGAGCGGTTCCTCGGCAAACGCCGGATCGGTACGACAGGCCGAGGGATCGGACCCACCTACGCCGACAAGATCAACCGTGTGGGCATCCGCATGTGGGACCTTTTCGACGAGAAGATCCTGGCGGCGAAGATCGAGGGTGCCCTCGATCAGAAGAATCACCTGCTACTCAAGGTCTACAACCGCCGTGCCATCACCGTCGACGAGACGCTGGAGGAACTGCTGACCCACGCGGACCGTCTGCGCCCGATGGTCGCGGACACGTCGCTGCTGCTCAACCAGGCGTTGGACGCCGGCAAGACGGTGCTCTTCGAAGGCGGTCAGGCCACCATGCTCGACGTCGACCACGGCACCTATCCGTTCGTCACCTCATCGAATGCCACGGCCGGCGGGGCGCTCACCGGCTCCGGGGTCGGACCCACCCGCATCGGTTCCGTCATCGGTGTGGTCAAGGCGTACACCACGCGTGTCGGCGAGGGGCCATTTCCCACGGAACTGCTCGACGACACGGGCGAACGATTGCGGCAGGCCGGTGGCGAGTTCGGCACCACGACGGGCCGCCCGCGCCGCTGCGGGTGGTATGAC
Source organism: Cellulomonadaceae bacterium (assembly GCA_031551755.1). Classification (GTDB taxonomy): domain Bacteria; phylum Actinomycetota; class Actinomycetes; order Actinomycetales; family Cellulomonadaceae; genus JAVBMU01. Next base: position 16,062 of record JAVBNE010000004.1, read on the forward strand.
GCCGTTATCGCCCGGTACTCGGCCCGAGTCAACGGGTTGACGGACTTCGTGCTCACCAAACTCGATGTGCTGACCGGCCTGGAGAAGATTCCGGTCTGCGTGGCCTACGACGTCGACGGCGTGCGATACGACGAGATGCCCACGGATCAGACCGCCTTCCACCACGCGACGCCGATCTACGAAGAGTTTGACGGCTGGGCCGAGGACATCGCGGGTGCCCGGACCTTCGGCGACTTGCCGGTGACCGCGCAGCGGTATGTGCGGGCACTGGAGGAAATCTCGGGTGCGCGGATCTCAGCGATCGGTGTCGGGCCGAGCCGTGATGCGATCATCGATGTCCACGATCTGATCCACGAGCGCTGAGCGGGAGGGTTTCGCGTCCGGCCCGGTACGGGCAGGGAGCGCCTCAGTCCGGACGGCTCATAGCAACCGTGGCCGGGATCGCTAGACTCGGCGACCGTGAGAATCCTCGTGATCGGTTCCGGCGCTCGTGAGCATGCCCTCGTCCACTCCTTCGCGCACGAGGCGGGCGCTGATCATGAATTGCATGCCGCCCCGGGTAACCCCGGGATCGGCGCGCTCGCCAGCCTGCACGCGGTCGACGCCGCTGATTCGGAGGCGGTCACCGCGCTGGCCGTGGCGATCGACGCCGAGCTGGTCGTCATCGGACCCGAGGTTCCGTTGGTGGCCGGGGTGGCCGACGCCGTCCGGGAGGCGCGGATCGCGTGCTTCGGGCCGAGTGCGCAGGCCGCGCGCCTCGAAGGGTCGAAGGCCTTCGCCAAGGACATCATGGCTGCCGCGTCGGTTCCGACGGCCCGGGCGCATGTTTGTACGGATGTCGACCAGGTCGCTGCTGCCATCGACGGCTTCGGTGCGCCCTACGTCATCAAGGACGACGGATTGGCCGCCGGCAAGGGCGTGGTGGTCACTGACGATCGGTTAGCCGCGTTGGCCCATGCACAGGCGTGTTTCGCTGCGCCCCGCCCGGATGGGCCGCGCGTGGTGGTCGAGGAGTACTTGGACGGCCCTGAGGTGTCGCTGTTCTGCCTCTCGGACGGCACCACGGTGGTGCCGCTGGCGGCGGCGCAGGATTTCAAGCGTGCCTTCGACGGCGATGGCGGTCCGAACACCGGGGGAATGGGCGCCTACAGCCCGTTGCCGTGGGCGCCCGCCGATCTGGTCGAAGAGGTCGTCGCGCGTGTGGCCCAGCCGACCATTGACGAGATGGCTCGGCGCGGCACACCGTTCGCCGGGGTGCTGTACGTCGGGTTGGCGTTGACCGGGCGGGGACTGCGGGTGGTGGAGTTCAACGCACGGTTCGGCGACCCGGAGACACAGGTCGTGTTGGCGCGGTTGGAGTCGCCGCTCTCACTGCTGCTGCAAGCCGCCGCGACCGGCAGGCTCATGGACCTGCCGCCGTTGCGGTGGAGCGAGGACGCCGCGGTGACGGTGGTGGTCGCGGCCCACGGTTACCCGGGCACGGTCACAACGGGTGACCCGATCACGGGAGTCGAGGCCGCTGAGGCCGTGGATGGCGTCCATGTGCTCCATGCGGGTACGGCGCGCACCGACGACGGTGAGCTGGTCAGCGCGGGTGGCCGGGTGCTGTCCGTCGTCGGTCGCGGAGCCGACCTCGCTGCGGCGCGCCGGTCGGCGTATGCCGGCGTGGACTCGATTGTGTTGCCCGGGTCGCATCACCGGACCGATATCGCGCAACGGGTACTGGGGTAGCGCGACTCGGGTGCGGGCGAGCGGCGTGTTGCCCGTGCGGCCACGCTTTGCCGGTGCGAGTGTGAGGCATGATCCGGTTCCTGCTGCGCATGGCGATCAACGTGGTGCTGGCCGCGTTGGGTCTTCTGCTCGCGTCCAAGCTGATCGACGGCGTGACGATTGAAGCCTCCGGTTTCGTGGTGGCGGTACTCGTGTTGGCGCTCGCCCAGGCCGTGCTCGCGCCGTTCGTGTTCAACGTGGCCCGCAAATACGCCTCGGCGGTTCTCGGTGGCATCGGGCTGGTGTCCACGTTCCTCGCCCTGTGGGTGGCGACGCTCGTGGGCGACAGCCTGGTGATCTCGGGGGTGGGTGCCTGGATCGCGGCGACGCTCGTCGTCTGGCTGGTCACGGCGCTGGGGGGCTGGTTCCTCGGCTGGCTCGTCATCACGCGGTGGTGGGACCGGCGCCAGGAGACGAAGAGGATCCGGGCTGCCGCCAGCAATCCGTGAGGTGAGCGGCTGCGTCGCCGTCCGGCCGTGTGGCTGCTCGCGCCGTGGATATCTCAGGGTCCGAGGAGGGCAAGGGGTACGACAGCGACACCGTCAACACGCCGATATGCGTGCTGTCCCGTATACAGGACGGCGCGGTCCATGAGACGCTCCCCTAGCTGTGATCCGAGCCAGTTGAGGTGCTTGACGTCACTGTCTGTCACAGTATCGGCAGCCTTGACCTCAAGTGCGATACACCGGCCGTCGTCTGTCTCGACGATGATGTCGATCTCGCGGTCCCCATTCTTTGTTCGTAAGTGGCCGATGTGCGCGTTCATTGCATCCGCATAGACCCGAACGGACTGAACGGCGAGAGACGCGAAGAGGGCACCAAGCCATGTTTCGGTCCCGGGGGTGACTCGCGCTCCTTCGCCCACGAGTAACCCGAGTTCGCCGACCCCAGCGAGGCGGGCTGCTAATGCAGGGTCGACAAGGTGGTGTTTAGCGGAGTGTGTGAGCCGCTTCAGCGGCGTGAACACCGGAGTCCACGCCTCGACGGGATCGAGGATGAAGAGTCGCTGCAGATGCTCGCGGTACCCGTCGACGGTCGACTTGGCGGGCTTATCAGGTTCGCCAGCCGTTGCGGCGTCGAGGATCTTTGTGTAGTCGGCAGTGGTGGCAGTAGCTGCGGCGTAGGCACGCAGCCAGGCCCGCAGTGCCGCAGGCCTTCGAAGGGTGATGCCGTTCTCAGGCATGTCTCGCTCGACGATCCGGGCGAGGTAGCCGTCGAGCTGCCGGTCGCGGTCGGCAGGGGCAAGGATACGGATCCCTGGAAACCCTGAAGCGAGGATCTCCACGACGTACCCACGTGTCGCCAAAGGGCTTGTGCCCTTGACTGTTGCGGCGCCAGCGTGCATGGCGCGAAGCGAGACCGTTGGGTCCGCAATACCGCGTTCACTTAGTGCCATGGGTCGCATGGTGAGCCGTACGATCCGGCCCGCACCACTGTGAAGCCTCGCACTAGCTGCGGCCCCGGCTGAACCAGCCAATAGGAAGCGTCCACCCGTAGCCGGAGCGTCGTCGACAGCCTGGCGAACTCGGTTCCACACGTGGGGTTCGAGTTGCCACTCGTCGATAAACACCGGCGGTTCGAGTTCGGCGACCAGGTCATAGTTCCCCGCGACACTGGCGCGGTTTCGTGGGTCGCTCATGGACAGGAGGGTCTTGGCCCGTCGAGTCGCGGTGGCCGTCTTGCCGACGCCCTTTGCGCCCTCGATTGCGATCGCCGCCAAGCCTGGCATGGCCTCGTCCAAGACCTCGTCAATCACCCTGCGCCGGTAGTCCACAAGGACAACCTAGCATCTGGACAGAGTTCTATCAGTCGTTTCGACGCCCTCGAACCAGTCGTTTCGACGGGTCTGAACCAGTCGTTTCGACGGAGTGTTCGTCCGAATGGTTCGTGCGAGCACCAGCAGGCGCCTGGACTCCTCCGAAGTCTGTGCGCGCCGCGCCCGCTACGGCTCGTCCCGGGTGATCCGGAAAGTGCTGAACTCGCCGCGCCTCACGACGTCGCGGTCGTCGAACTCGCCACCCTCGAACCCGTCCTCCGCCAGGAACGTCACCGGGGACCCTCCGAGCAAGCTCCGGGTGATGCCTTCGGCGTCGTCGGTCAGCTCCGAGACGGCTTCGGCGAGGTCGTCGTCGCCCACCGGGTGCCCGGCCTCTACGGCTCGCAGCACCGCCCTCCGGATCGCCTCCTTGACGAATGACGCCGTGACCCCCTCGGTATGTTCGGCCGCACTGTCCAATGCCACCGCCGTGAACGGGAGGCCGGCGCGGTAGAGCTCGAAGAGCCGCCGTCGTGCGGGGAGGTCGGGCAACGGGATCTCCACGGCCAGGTCGACGCGGCCGGGCCGTTGCGCCAGTGCCTGTTCCAGCAGGTCGGCGCGGTTCGTCGTCAACAGGAAGGCGACGTCGGCATCCGGTGCCAACCCGTCCATGGCGTCCAGCACCTCGAAGAGCAACGGCTGGGGGCCGTCGTGGAAGGAGCGGTCCTCGGCGATGAGGTCGCAGTCCTCCAGGACGATGACGGCCGGTTGCAGCGCGCGAGCCGTGTCCGCAGCCAACCCCACAAGCTGCAACGTGGAACCAGCGAGCAGGATCACCGTCGCCTGGGGGCATTCGCCCACCAGATGCCGCACGGTGTGCGTCTTGCCGGTACCGGGCGGCCCGTAGAGCAGCACGCCGCGCTTGAGGTGCTGCCCGGCGTCGAGCAGGGCCTGCCGGTGCCGGGCCACCCCGATGACCTGCCGCTCGACCCGCTCCAGGGTGTTCGGCGGGAGCACGACATCAGCGGCCGGGACCCGCACACGTTCGGTGAAGGTCACCCCGCCCGCCGTCGGGCCGTAGTCGGAGGCGGTGAAGGTGATGACCTGGCCGCGCAAGATGCTGTGTTCGATCATGTCCGCACGGATCTGGGCGAGAAGCCGCAGCGCGACGTCCTCATCGGCGCACATCACCTCGATGGCGCCCGCCATGCCATGACGAGGGCTGGCCATCCGCTGTAGGAGGGCCACGGGTGCGCCCTCGAAGGTGAAGAGCCGTAACCCGAACCCGACCGCGCGGCGCTCCGTGCCGGGACCGGTCGGAGCCCGCGTGTAGTCGACCGCCCCGACGGGGAACTGCTTCCAGCTCTCTGACTGCTCGACCAACTCCGAGAACGCGTTGTGCAGCCGTTGCTCCCCACCGCCGATGCCGAGGAGCCGGGCGCTCTCGTCCGCCTCGGCCAGCCGCTCGATGGCGATGTCAGCATCCAGACTGCGCAGCGTCGAGACGGTTTCGGTGAGCACCGGAAGCCCGACCGCCCGCTTACCGAGATGCTCGGCGAGTACCTCGGCCAGCGCCGGTCCGGTCGACTGCTGTTGCTGTTGGGCACGCTGGTTGGCGCTGTCCATGAAGGCGGCGAAGGTCTCCAGGAAGGCGTCCATGCGCGCGTCGTCGTCGCCGGTGGATGCCGTCGGGTTCCGCGGAGTCATGATGCGAGACTAGGGCCTGTGACTGACAGCACTCCCATGGCCCCCGCCCTCGACCTACCGGGTTGGCGGCATGTCTACTCCGGCAAGGTCCGCGACCTGTATGAGCCGGATCTACCCGCTCTCGGCGGGGTGCATCCGCTCGGTGACGTCGTGTTGGTCGTGGCGAGCGACCGGATCAGCGCCTTCGACCATGTGCTCTCGCCCGGTATCCCCGACAAGGGCGTGGTGCTCACGCAGTTGAGTCTGTGGTGGTTCGACCAGCTCGCCGACCTCGTGCCGAACCATGTGGTGTCCACCGAGGCATCCGCTGAGCCGGGGGACGGGTTGGTGCCCGACGTCGTGGCTGGCCGGGCGATGATCTGCCGCCGGTTGGAAATGTTCCCCGTGGAATGCGTGGCCCGCGGGTACCTCACCGGGTCAGGGTTGGCCGAGTACCGGGTGGACGGCACGGTCTGCGGGGTGTCGTTGCCGCCGGGTCTGGTGGATGGTTCCCGGTTGCCGGCGCCGATCTTCACGCCGGCGACGAAGGCGGAGCTGGGTGAACACGATGAGAACGTGAGCTTCGAGGTCGTGGTGGCGCAGATCGGTGCGGAGCACGCCGCTCGCCTGCGCGAGCTGACGTTGGCCGTGTACGGCCGGGCAGAGTCGATCGCCCGGGAGCGGGGCGTCATCTTGGCGGATACAAAACTCGAGTTCGGGGTGGACCCGACGACCGGGGCGACGGTGTTGGGTGACGAGGTGCTGACCCCGGACTCTTCCCGGTTCTGGCCGGCGGATTCCTGGGAGCCTGGGCAGCCGCAGCCGAGTTTCGACAAGCAGTACGTGCGGGACTGGCTGGCGTCTGACGTCTCCGGGTGGGACCGGGCCGCAGACGAGCCGCCTCCCGCGTTGCCTGAGGGGGTTGTCGAGAAGACTCGCGACCGGTACCTGGAGGCCTTCGAGCGGTTGACGGGCCGGCCACTCGTGTGAGGGGTGGGTCCTCCGCCGTTCGCGTGCCGTAGCTTTGCGTAGCACTTCGTAGCATTAGGCGCTAGAGTTCGCGGTATGACCACGGTGATCAGCCAGCGAGACCTACGCAATGACTCGGGTCGCGTGATGGATCGCGTTGAACATGGCGAGCGATTCACGATTACCCGGCATGGGGTGCCCGTCGCGGAGCTGGTGCCTGTCCATGGCCGCCGAGTGTTTGTGCCGCTGCGCGAGGCTGCTGCCGCCCTTCGCGATGTCGGACCGGTCGACTACGCGGAAATGCGCGCTGAGGCGGATGAGTTTTTCGCCGACGGCGGTGACAGGATCTGACGTGGACGCGCAAGGCCTTCCGTCGAGCGGACTCCTCGACACCTGCGTTCTGATCGACCTCCCGAAACTGGCTGAAACGGGACAACTGCCTGAGCAAGGGGTGGTAAGTGCGGTAAGCCTTGCTGAGCTGACCTACGGCGTCGCCACCGCCAGGAACCCGATAGAGGCGGTGCGGCGCGCGCAGGTGCAGGCCCGGATCCAGGCGCTCTTTGACCCACTGCCTTTCGATGAGCGGTCCGCACTGAAGTATGGCCAACTCGTGGCTTCGGTGATCGCCGCTGGCCGGCACCCTCGACCGAGGCGGATCGACCTCATGATCGGCGCTGTTGCCGCAGCCAACGACCTGCCGCTGTACACGTCCAACACGACGGACTTCATTGGGCTTGAAGAGATTCTCAACGTGATCGCCGTCGTGTAGTCGGCCCCGCCCTACAGCCCGCCGAGCACCTGCGCCAACAGGATCTTGACGACCATGGACGTCGGGTAGACCAACGCGTACCCCAGGGCGACCCGGCTGTCGAAGCCGGTGCGCTCATTGGCGTAGGCGAGGATCGCCGGTTGCGTCTGGGTGCCGCCCAGCACCCCCGCGAGTTTGGTCATGCCCATACCGAAGGCCCGGCGCATCACGAAGAAGACGATCATCCCCATGGTCATCGTCGAAACGGCGCCCACGAGGAGGAGGGACACGATCTGGTTCGGGTCCCAGTAGGTCACGATCTGCCCACCGGCTCGCGCGCCCGCGAAGGCGAGGAAGACGAAGAGGCCCAGCTCGGAGAGCACGGTCGCCGCCGTGTGCGGGAGCGTCGTGATGATCGGGCCGATGCGCCCGATCCGGCCCATCACGAGGCCCACCAGGAGGGTCCCAGCGGCCGAGCCCAAGGTGAAGCCGGTCCCGATGGGGATGTGTACGGTGCCGAGCAGGACGCCGAGGGCCATCCCGATGCCGAGGGCGATCGGGTTGATGTCGGTGAGCCCGCGGGCGGAGTCACCCAGGTAGGCGGAGATTCTCTTGATCCGGCCGCTGGGCGCGATCACCCGCAGGCGGTCGCCGGGCTGCACCACGAGGGAGTCGTGGGCGAGCATGTCGAGGTCGCCGCGCCGGACCCGGACGACCATCGCCCCGAACCGTTCGGCGAGCTCAAGTTCCTTGATCGTGCGGCCGGCCAGCCTCCCATCCGACAACGTGATGCGGCGCATGTCCACGTACTGCCGGTCGGCGAAGAGGTTGTGGGAGGAGGAGTGTCCCAGCTCCCGGGCTACCTGTTCGATCAGCTCGGGCGGTCCCACCACGGTCACCAGGTCGCCTTCCTCCAGGACGCGTTCGTCGTCGGCCGCGACCTGTATTGGATTGGTGTCGCCGCGGCGCACATGGGAGAAGGTGATGCGATCGTCGAAGGACTGTTCGATGTCGCGGATGCGGGGACGGTCACCGCGGTCGACACGGGCGGTCAGGTTGGTCAATGCGACCGGGGCGTCCTTGTCATCGGCCCGGCGGCGCAGGGCCAGGATGGTCAGTGCCAGGATGCCCAGGACGCCGAAGAAGTAGGTCACCGAGTAACCGACCGTCGGGCTGTTGGCCGAGGGGTCGCCTGCCGCGTCGATCGCGGCCGCCAGCGCCGGGGTGTTAGTCATCGATCCGGCGAAGGCGCCCGCAACCAGCGGCGAGGGCAGGCCGAGTGCCGCACCCACGCCGATCGAGACTGCCGCGGCCGCCGCGATGGCGACGGCAGTGCCGAGGATGGGCCACAGGCCGGTCCGCAACGAGGCGAAGAAGTTCGGCCCCGACACGATTCCGACGGTGAAGGTGAATAGTGCCAGTCCCATGCTGCCAATGGTTTCCAGCGTTTCCAGCAGGTGCTCGAACTCGGGGGAATCAATTGAAATGCCGATACCGACCGCCAAGGCCGTGAAGCCCATGGCCACAAAAAGCACCGCGGCGGCGCCAAGAGAAATTCTCCGCACTTTGATCCGGCCAATGGCCGCGCCGACGGCAACCAGGAGGAAGAGGGTGAGAATCGGTTGGTCGATAAAGAATTCCAGAACCCCACGCACGGGTGTCTCCAGTTCGACGGCAAGGGTGTCGCGGGGTCCGGGTAGGCCCTGTGCCAGGATAGTCCCGGCTTTCGTAGCAGGCTCGATCGGGGCGTCCCCGTGTCTTGGGCCTGCCGGGGCGCCGGTAGACTCGCCGCAGCCCGCAACTGCTATGCCATCTCTGGAGGACCCCCGTGGGACGCGTCGTCGTCGAGGTCATGCCCAAACCCGAGATCTTGGACCCACAGGGCAAGGCCGTCTTCGGCGCCTTGCCCCGGCTGGGAATTGCCCAGTTCACAAGTGTGCGCCAGGGCAAACGGTTCGAACTCGAGGTGGACGGCCCGGTGACTCCCGAGATCCTCGCGGCCGCCCGAGAGGCCGCCACCCGGCTGCTGTCGAACCCCGTGATCGAGGACGTCGTGCGCGTGGCGGACGCCGCCGGTGAGCGTGTCGCGGGTGAGGGCGACGAGGGGACGGAGGATTCCTGATGACTTCAGGTGGGCGCATCGGCGTCATCACCTTCCCGGGTACCCTCGACGACCGGGACGCCGCTCGGGCCGTCCGGCTGGCGGGTGGTGAGCCCGTCGCGTTGTGGCATGCCGACGCTGACTTGCAGGGCGTGGACGCCGTGGTGGTGCCGGGTGGATTCTCCTACGGTGATTACCTGCGTGCTGGCGCGATCAGCCGGTTCGCGCCCATCATGGAGTCGGTGGTCGACGCCGCACGCGGTGGAATGCCGGTGCTCGGCATCTGCAACGGCTTCCAGATCCTCACGGAAGCCCACCTTCTCCCGGGGTCGATGATCAAGAATGATCACCTGCGGTTCGCCTGCCGTGAGCAGGGGTTGCTTGTGGAAAACACCGACACCCCGTGGACCGGGGAATTTCGGCCACGGCAGCGCATCGTGGTGCCGTTGAAGAATCAAGACGGGCAATTCGTCGCAGATCAACGGACGTTGGATGAGCTTGAGGCCGAGGGACGGGTGGTTTTCCGTTACGACGGGGCGAACCCCAATGGCTCAAGAAACGGCATCGCCGGGATTTCGAATGCCGCTGGCAATGTCGTGGGTCTGATGCCGCACCCAGAGCATGCGGTGGAGGCCGGGTTCGGTCCGGCCGGCGACGGTGGACCCCGGGCCGGTACCGACGGCCTGGGCATTTTCGCCTCGGTGTTGGGCTGGTTCGCCCGGCTGTGAACGACACGATGGAGCACCCACTCGTCGAGTGGGTGGACTGGAATGAGCCCACGTTCACGGCGCTCCGGGACGAGCAACAGGCTGAGATCGCGGTGCGTTACTCCGTCGTCGAGTCCTCCTCGTCCGACGGTGCTCCCACCTGGCCGGTCGCACCCGAGTCGATCGTGGGCGCCGTCGTCATCTGGGTCGACGGTCGTGCCGTTGCCTGCGGGGCGTTGCGCGACGTCTCCGGCACTGATGACGGCCGTGGTGGGCGACACCCGGCGGCCACGGGTGAGATCAAACGGCTCTACGTCATTCCCGGTTACCGGCGCCGAGGACTGTCACGTCTGGTGATGGCCGAACTCGAGGAGTGTTCGCGGAGCGCGGGATTCCGCCGCCTTGTGCTCGAGTCGGGCACCCAGCAGCCGGAGGCGATCGGTCTCTACACGGCACTCGGCTACACCCAGATCGAGCCCTACGGCGAGTACGCGGCCTCGCCGAATGCCCGCCACCTGGGCAAGGTGCTGTAGGCGCCCACCCCGGTGAGCAGAATCACCGTCGCACGAGCGGCGCCACCTGGGCACCCAAGAACTCGATGAGCCCAGGCAGATCCGGTTCGTCGGCGGTGGGCTGGAAAACCACGCTGCTGGCGCCGGCGTCGGCCAGCTCGGCGACGGCTGCGGCGATCTGCCCAGCGTCGCCGGTCGCCCCGATCGGCTCGTCGGATGATCTGCCCCAGCGGGGGAGTTCGGCGGCCATCCGCTCGGCGGCATCTCGGCCGACGGCAACGTTCAGGGTGGCGACGGTCCGGCGTCGCTCAGTCGGCTGCAGCCGGCCGGAATCGGAGATCGCGGCGAGTGCCGTGGCGAAGGACTCGGCGACCTCGTCGGGCCGCATCGCGGTGCCCAACAAGATGCCGTCCCCCAGCTCCCCGGCCAGGGCCAGCGAACGTTTGCCGCCGCCACCGATCAACAGTGGCGGTAACGTTACCGGCGGCCAGTCCAACTGCACGCCGTCGAGATGCACGTAGCGGCCGGAGAAGGTGACCCGTTCGCCTCGCAGGAGGCGGCGCAGGGTCACGGTGTACTCGCGCAGCAACGTCATGGGCGAGTCGACGCGCGCACCGACCTGCCCCATCCAATCTTGGACGCCATGACCAATGCCTGGGGTGCACCGTCCCGGGAACATCCGTTCGATAGTGGTGATCTCCATGGCGGTCAGGGCGATGTTCCGTAGTGGGACCGGCATGAGCCCGATGCCGATTCGCAGCCGCCGGGTCCAGGCCAAGGCCGCTGCGGCTGAGGCGATGGCGCTCTGTTTGAAGCAGTCTTCCCAGACCCACAGTTCGTCCAGGCCGGCCTGCTCGGCGGCCAGTGCCGCCGGTTGCAGCCGCTCGGGCGCGAGAGTCGGCACCACGGCCAACCCGAGGAGCGGAGCGTTCGCGGCGGGCATGCGCGGTCCTTTCTGGTCAGTCTCGTGGGGTGACCGCTCCAGAGAAGAACAGTCGGCCGTCACGGTTCCACCCGGCGTAGGTGAAACCCGTTGGGTCGGCAGTGATGGCGATATTGACGGTACCGGGTAGAAGCACCGGCTTCCCAAAACGGACGTCCCAGTCGTAACACACTCCGCGCGCGGTCCCAACTTCGGCCAGTGCCCGAGCCGCGGTGTACATGCCATGGGCGATGGCGCGGGGGAAGCCGAATGCCTTCGCACCCAACAGCGAGGTGTGGATGGGGTTCCGGTCGCCGGAGACGACGGCATAGGCGCGCCCGACATGTGCCGGTAACGCCCAGCGAGCCGTTGGTAGTGGTGGCTGGAAGTCTGCGGGTAGCTCGCTGCGTGCCGCGTTGTTGTCCGCCGCCGCTCCACCGGCCACCGCCTCAGCCCCCTCCGCGTCGGCGTGCACCGATCGCCGCGCGGCGGGCAGCTCCACCCCACGGGCGAGATAGGTCGAGACCCCGCGGTAGGCCATGGTCGAAGCCGGCTGGTTGTGGCCGCCGTCGGTGGGGTTGCGTTCGATCGAGATCTCGACGATGAGGTCGAGCTGGGCGCCTCGGCGGTGGGGGCGCAGGTTGGCCGCGTTCGCGAGTACGGTGAGCCGGTCGCCGAGCCGCACGGGGTGGCGCACCTCGGCGGAGTTGGCTACATGGACCAGGCCGGGCAACGGCAGCGGGAAGTCGTCGCGCACCATCAGAGCCGTCGCGAGAGGGAATCCCAGGATGTGCAGATAGCCGGCCGGCAACACGTCGGAGCCCGGCTCGTGGACCAGCCGTTGGTACTCGGTGAGCCGCCGAACGTGTTCGGGTCCGTCGGTCGGCACCCCCGCGATCCGCAACGTGGTGTCGGGCAGGACGAGTTCGCGTTCCCGCGTACCGGGCAGGTGCCGTTCGGCGGCGATCCGTCCGGCAGTGGTGATCGCACGGGCGTAAAGGGTCGCCAACCCGGGCAGTTCCGGAACGGTCGTGATGGTGCCCCTGTGGACTTCCAGGTCGGTCACTGGCCCACCAGATGCTGACCGCAGACCCGGACGACCTGACCATTGATTCCACCGGCATCGGGGGCGGCCAGGAACGCGATGGCCTCGGCCACATCGACCGGCTGGCCACCTTGTTGCAGGCTGGACACCCGCCTGGCCATCTCCCGGGCGACCAGCGGGATCGAGGCGGTCATCTCCGTCTCGATGAACCCTGGTGCCACAGCATTCGCCGTGCCGCCGATCTCCGCGAGGAGGGGTGCGATGGCACGGGTGTGACCGATGACCCCGGCTTTAGAGAAGGCGTAGTTGGATTGCCCGCGGTTGCCCGCGATCCCGCTCGTGGAGGCCAAGGAGACCACCCGCGGTGACTCGGCGAAACCGTCTGCGGCCAGGATCGCCGCGGTCATCCGTACCTGCGCGGCGAGGTTCACCGCGATCACGGCTTCCCAGGAGGCAGCGGGCATGTTGACCAGCAGCTTGTCCCGCAAGATGCCGGCGTTCTGCACCAGGATGTGCAGCCCACCGTGCCGGTCGCGGCAATGCGCGGCGATCCGCTCGCCGGCGTCCGGGGTCGTGACGTCAAGTTGCAGGGCGGTACCGTGGACCTCGTTGGCGATCCGCGTGAGGGCTTCGCCGCTGGCCGGTACATCGACGACGACGACGTGTGCCCCGTCGCGAGCCAAGATGCGGGCGACCTGTGCGCCGATACCCCGGGCTGCACCGGTGACCACCGCGCATTTGCCGGCCAGGGGGCGGTCGGTTTCGGAGAGCTCGGCCCCAGGGGCGTCGGGACCCACGTGAATCGGCTGCCCGTCCACGAAGGCCGACTTGCCGGAAAGCAGGAACCGCAAGGCGGCGCGTGTCGAGACGCCGCCGGCCCGCGCCCCATCGGTCAGCATGATGGCGTTCCCGGTCGATCCGGCGCGCAGCTCCTTGGCCACGGACCGGACGAAGCCGTCGATCCCCTCGCGGGTGGCCGCCACCGCGGGGCTGTCGGCTGCGGTCGGTGCCTGGGAGAGGGTGACGACCCGGCCACTCAGCTTGAGCTGGCGCAGATTCGCGCTCAGAGCCATCGCGGGGGCCGCCAGATCGGTGGGGTCCGTCACCTCGGTGAGCACGACGATGATCGCCCCCCAGCGCGGAGCGCGCGGCGTCGGGGCGGCCTTCGGCGGCGGTGGCGTCTGCTCGGTTACGACGGCCTCGATCGGCGACGGGACGGCCACTTGGACCTCCACGCCCCAATCCCGCAGTGCCGCCGTGAGTTCGTCGGCCGTCGCTTGCGATTCCTCGGGGGCGATCACCAAGGCCGGTCCGGGTAGCAGCGGATCGCCAGGTTGGTAGCGCCGGAGCACGGCCGGCCGGGGAAGGCCTAGTTTGGTCGCCAGGGTCTTGACGAGTCCGGCGTTGACAGCGGACAGATAACGGTCGGTCATGGTGTGTCCTCAGATCTCAGGTGGCCGACTCGATGATGGCAGCGACCCCGAGCCCGCCCGCGGCGCACACGGAGATCAGCGCACGTGCGGGCTTGCCGGTACTCGCCGCTCGCTGCGCGACGAGCTTCGCAGCCGTGGCCACTACCCGGCCGCCGGTGGCGGCGAAGGGGTGACCGGCCGCGAGCGACGAACCGTTGACGTTGAGGATCGAGCGGTCGACCGAGCCGAAGGCCCCATCAAGTCCGAGCTCCGTGCGGCAGTAGTCGACGTCTTCCCACGCGGCCAGGGTCGCCAGCACTGTCGAGGCGAAGGCCTCGTGGATCTCGATGAAGTCGAAGTCGGCGAGCGTCAGGCCTTGACGGGCCAGGAGTCGGGGCGCCGCGTGGGCCGGTGCCATCAGCAGGCCCTCGTGACCGTGCACGAAATCGACCGCGGCGGTCTCGGCGTCGACCACGCGGGCCAGCACTGGCAGGTCACGCCCCTCGGCCCACTCGCGGGAGGCGAGCAGCACCGTGGAGGCGCCGTCGGACAACGGGGTGGAGTTCCCGGCGGTCATGGTCGGTGTGGCCGAGGCTGTGCCGTCGGCGGAGCCGTCCGCCCCGGCTGAGAGTCGCTTGCCGTAGACCGGTGGGAGCTTCGCCAGCTTCTCCATCGAGGTGTCCGTGCGCAGGTTCTGATCCCGGGTCAGCCCGCGATAGCCGGTGACCAGGTCGTCGAAGAACCCGGCCTCCCAGGCCGCCGCGAGGTGCTGATGGCTCGCTAGCGCGATCTCGTCCTGGTCGGTGCGGCCGATGCCCCACCGTGCGGTCGTGATCGCCTGGTGCTCGCCCATCGACAGCCCGGTGCGGGGTTCGTCGGTGGCGGGGACCAGCGGCGCGAGGTCGCTCGGACGGACCCGGCTGAACGCCTTGACCCGGGCTCCGAGCGACTTGGCATGGCTGGCCTCCAAAAGGGCTCGGCGCAGCCCCTCGCCGACCGCGATAGGCGCATCCGAGATCGAGTCGGTGCCGCCGGCGATGCCGGAGTCGATTTGACCGAGCCGGATCTTGTTGGCGATGCCGATGACGGCTTCCAGTCCGGTGGCGCAGGCCTGCTGCAGGTCGAAGGCCGGCGTGGTCGGCGAGAGTGAGGAGCCGAGGACGCATTCGCGGGTCAGGTTGAAGTCACGGGAGTGTTTGAGGACGGCCCCGGCGACGACCTCGCCTAGACGCGCGCCCTGGAGGCCGAAACGTGCGATGAGCCCCTCGAGGGCGGACGTGAGCATGTCCTGGTTGCTTGCCCGGGCGTACGGTCCGCCGGCGCGTGCGAAGGGAATGCGGTTGCCGCCAACGATGACCGCCTCGCGAACGGACGGGTCTCCATTGCCTCTCGGTATCTTCGTCGTCGCCACTATGCGTCTCCTCCTGCTTCGGTTGGCTGAGTGGGCCGTGCGCCATCGTGCTGCCGATACCCACAGTACTTGATACTCTCGGTATCGGGCGTTGGCAGCAACAGCGGTGTGACCGCAGTGAGGTGCACGGGTTTGCACCGGAGGAGGACGGGGTGAGCACTCAGATCGTCGACGGGCGTGCCACACGGTGGGCCGAGCACCGGGCAGCACGGCGGGCCGCCCTGGTGCGCGCCGCCAGCCGGGCGGTGCACCGTGGCGGGCCGGGAGTGTCCATGGAGGAGATCGCGGTCGCCGCGGGCACATCCAAGTCGATCATCTACCGCTACTTCGAGGACCGTTCCGGGTTGCAGGTCGCGGTCGGCTCAGCCGTCATGGCACAAATGCACGACGCCTTGGCGCGGGCCGCAGCGACCGCCGCCTCACCTCAACTCGCGGTTCGGGCAATGGTGGCGGCCTATCTGGAGACGATCGAGAACTCGCCGAACGTCTATTACTTCGTGACCCGGACGGCGGCTGTCGCCGGAACTGAGGATGGTCACGGCGAGCAGGGTGCAGCCACCGCGGCAGAGCCACCGCTGACGGCCCTGGTCGATTCCGTCATCGAACTCATCGCGGAACCCTTCGCCCGGGTGGCGCATGTGCCGTGGGCCCAGGCTGCGGCCTGGGCGGCCGGGGTGGTGGGATTCGTCCGTGGAGCGGGGGAATGGTGGCTCGAACGTCGCGACGACCCTCGATGCCCCGATCGTTGGGTACTCACCGAGCAGGTCACCACGTGGTTGTGTCAGGGGCCCGTCGGGGTGCTGGCCAGCGCCGGCCCGGTGACGGCTGATCAACCACCGTCCGCCTCAACCGAGGCAGTCCGCTGAAGTGCCAGATCCAGGAGTGCCGATGACTACGATCCGTGAGGATGTCCGAGCCGACGCCTCGGCTACCGATGTGCGTTCCGGCAATGGCAGTGACGCACGCATCGACCTGCCGTATCTGCAACGGCTGCTGCTCGGCCGGTGGCCGGAACTGCGGGCGAGTGCCCGAGCGACGGCAGGGGAGGAGGCGTTCTGGAAGATCGACGGCTTGCCTTCCGCCGAACACCGCGAGCGGGTGCTCGGCCAGTTGCGCGAATTGGCTGAACGCAAGCAAGTTCTACGGGCCTTCCCGGAGCGGCTTGGGGGTGCCGATGACCCGGGCGGTAACCTCGCGGGCTTTGAAGAATTGATCGCCGCCGATGCCTCAGTGCAGATCAAGGCCGGCGTGCAGTGGGGCCTATTCGCATCCGCCATTTTGCACCTGGGCACCCCCGAACAGCACGATCGACTGTTGCCCGATGCGATGAACCTCACCGTGCCGGGAGCCTTCGCGATGACCGAGACCGGACACGGGTCGGATGTGGCGAACGTGGCCACTACCGCGACCTACGATCCCGAAACCGAGGAGTTCGTCATCCACACTCCGTTCCGTGGGGCGTGGAAGGACTACCTGGGCAACGCTGCGCTGCACGCGACTGCGGCCGTCGTCTTCGCCCAACTCATCAGCCGCGGGGTGGATCACGGTGTTCATGCGTTCTATGTCCGGATCCGTCGCCCGGGAACCTCGGGGTCGGAGGGGTTCCTGGACGGCATCGGCGGCGACGACGACGGCCTCAAGGGCGGATTGAACGGCATCGACAACGGCCGGCTGCATTTCGATCATGTTCGGGTACCGCGCACCGATCTCCTGGCGCGCTATGGCTCGGTAGCCCCTGACGGTACCTACACCTCGCCCATCGCGAGCCCCGGGCGCCGGTTCTTCACGATGCTGGGTTCGTTGGTGCAGGGCAGGGTCTCGCTCGACGGCGCAGCTGTGAACGCGGCCAAGATCGGACTGGCCATCGCGGTGCGCTACGCCGGTGAACGGCGCCAGTTCCCCGGAGCATTGCCGGACCAAGAGGTCGTCCTGTTGGACTACGCCACCCATCAACGCCGGTTGATCCTACCGATCGCGGAAACATACGCCTCCCATTTCGCCCACGATCGGCTCCTCGACCTTTTCCATGCGGTGTTCTCCGGCGAGACCGACACTCCTGACCGCCGCGAAGACCTGGAAACGACGGCCGCCGCGCTCAAGGCGACCAGCACCCGGTTCGCCCTCGACGCGCTCCAGGAGGCTCGCGAGGCCTGCGGCGGCGCCGGCTTTCTGACCGCGAACCGGATCACCTCGCTGCGTTCCGACCTCGACGTCTATGCCACCTTCGAGGGCGACAACACGGTTCTGCTGCAGTTGGTCGCCAAGAGAC
Source organism: Cellulomonadaceae bacterium (assembly GCA_031551755.1). Lineage (GTDB taxonomy): Bacteria > Actinomycetota > Actinomycetes > Actinomycetales > Cellulomonadaceae > JAVBMU01. Next base: position 33,370 of record JAVBNE010000004.1, read on the forward strand.
TCCTGGCCGACTACGGATCACAGTTCAAGGACGTCACCCCGGGAATGATGGCGCGGGTGGTAGTGGAGCTGGCCACCGATGCCGCCCTGCATCGAACCCCGTTGCGGCGAGCGGCGCAGACCCTGGCGGATGTGGGCGATCCCCGGCGGGCTGTTGGGCATCTGCGGGATGTGGAGACGCAGCGCGCTCTGCTCACCGACCGGGTGCAGACGATGGTCGAGGACGCCGCGGCAGCGCTTCGGCCGGCACGCAAAGCCGACCCGGAGACAGCTGCTGACCTCTTCAATGCTCACCAGGTGGAGTTGATCGAGTTGGCCAAGGCCCATGCGGATCTGCTCAGGTGGGAGGCGTTCACCCATGTGCTCGGCTCCGTCTCAGATGCGGGTACCCGAGAGGTGCTGGTCACGGTTCGCGACCTCTTCGGGCTCTCCTTGGTGGAGCGGAACTTGGCCTGGTACCTACTCAACGGTCGGCTCTCCGTGCAGCGCGCCCGGTTGGTGACGAGCTATCTGGACCGTCTTGTCGCGCGATTGCGGCCCCATGCGCAGGATCTCGTGGACGCCTTCGGATACGGTCCGGAACACCTGCGGGCGGATATCGCCTCCGGGGCGGAACGCCAACGGCAGGAGGAAGCCCGGGCCTACTACGAGTCGTTGCGTCGCGGTGGGAAAGGACCCGTCAGCGAGCGGTCGATCGGGGCGCGGACCCGCGTTGTGTCGTAGACCTGCTGCGCGCGTGAGTGGGCGATGTGGGTCCGGCCCAGGCGAGCTTGGACTATGTCGGATTGCAGCGGGCGGCGATGACCTGGAGAAGTCCGACATCTGGTCGCCAAGGCTCCAGATTCCAGGTGTCTTTCTCGGTGGCGCCGATGGCGTGGCATTCGAGTTGGTTTTTCATCGACTGGGTGTCCGCCGCCGGCTCGGCGGCAATGAGTTGGCTCCACACCAATGACGTGCCGGCCTCACCCGCGTGACGAGCCCATGGCGTGGGGTCGACGGCGAGAGAATCTCCACCTTCGCGGTTTCCCCAGACGGCGCTTTCCAGTGCTTGTGTTCCGAGTCCGATCGTCACAGTGGTTTCACCCGAGGAGCCGGTGGATTCACCCGTCGCGGTAGCGGTCGTGACTCCCGAGCCTTTGGCGCAAATCTGCGCGTGTGTCGCGTCCAGGACATCCACTTGTGCGAAGGCTAGTCCGTTGGGATTTGCGTCGCTGGCCGTCGTGGTGGCCATGGGTGGGGCGAGCCCGCCGCGGACGACGCCGGCACTGTCGAGAATGCTGACAGAGCCGTCCGTGCCGCGTTTGAGCGTCCCGGCGGACACCAGGGCGACGGTCGCGGGTTTGTCGCCGACTGTGAGTGACAGGAGGGTTGAACCGTCCGCCGCCGTGCTCACCTTGATCGGCTCGGTAGCCTGACCCCCGCCGTCCGTGCCGGAGGCGGTCGTCGTGCGGGGGACTAAGACTTTCAGCTCGACCGGCCCGGCGGCCACCACGCGCTCGACCGGTGCTTGTGCTGCGGGGATCGCGGTCGCACGCGGGGAGGTCGCGGGGGTCGTCGGCTCGTCGGTGGGGCCACACGCTGTGCACAGCGCGACGAGGACGGCCGCTGACAGGCCTGCGAGGCAAGAAGAACGCACCCGACCATCTTGCCCTGCGAAAACCGGCGTCGAGACCACCCGCCGACTAACGAGCACCCGCGCGGCCGCGTCCCCCGTGAGCCTCCAGGGAACTCAGTTCGATTTCCTCCGACGCCGAGAATGGCGTGTTCTCGCGCTGAATGCTGACCCGCGAATTTCCTTCGTGGGCGAGTTGTTTGGCGAATTCCGCACGAGCTTCCCTGAGGCTCATCGGTCCGATTCCGCCCAGGCACCGGACGATCGTCAAGGTGAGACCATCGTCCGTCGTCATGGTCAGCAGTTTGGTGTAGAGGTCAGCTGTGTCCTCATCCGCCAGCACGTACCCGGGCAGGACGTCGTATCTCGGAGGGATGGCTCGTGCCATGGTGCTGTGGTCGTCGGTAGGCGAACCCCAGAGCTCGTTGCGGGCACGCCACCACTGCCACCGCCGATCGAGGACGCCCTTGAACGCCACCAGGCGGCCGGTGTCTTTGCGTGACAGCGGCACATGGAGGTCGGCCCGGCCGGCCCGCACATGCAGGCCGGAGAGTTGTCCACGCTGGAACGTCACACCCGTGATCTGCGCGAATTCGGCGACCAGGTACCGGTGTCGTTGACCGATCTCGACGCCGTCGTCGGTGATGGTGAGCACCGCCTCGCGATGGCCGACGTTCCGTAGCGGGATCCACGCGATCAGGGCGGACAGGATCAGCCCCAACGGGATCAGCGCGACGACGGACCAGTCGTGGTCACTCAAGAACCGGGCGACGGGGCCCGTCTGGGTCCACAGCGGCAAGCAGCGTAACCACAGGATTGCGCCCCCCAGGATGACCAGCCCACCGAAGGCCTGGTCCTGGTATTCGATCCGGTCGTAGATCGCCGGCCGGCGCGGATAGGTGACGGCCGAACCGTCGCCCGCGTCCGCCGTCGGCCGGGGTGTCGACCGCCAGCTGTCCACGGCCGCGACGGCCGTCTGGGCCGCCTCGGGTGTGGGCGGGTGGAGTCGGTAGGAGGCCTGGCCGGTGTCGACCGTCAGGGTGTTTCCGGGTTCGGTGCGGATACTGACGACGTCGGCGAACGGCACCACGTGGTACCGCTGGCGGTACGCCCAGGACCGCGCGCCACCCTGACCGTGGGGGAGGGCAAAGGCCAGGTGCTCGCGCCCGATCCGCAGAATCAGGCTCCGGCGGCAGTCCTTGAGGTAGCAGACCCCAGCGATGACGGCCAGTGCGCAGAGCACCGAGACGACGGTGTGGAAGATGTACTCCGGGGCGGACACCACCTCGAGCTCGAAGTACTCGGAGATCAGCTTCTCGGGTGTCGGGGAGTCGCCGGTCCGGGCGGACCAGATTGCGATCGGTACGGTCGCGAGCAGCAGGAGCGCGGCACCCATCAGTGCTCGGTGGGTGGATGGGCGGTAGTACGTGGCGGTCATCATGCTGCTCTCTCGGCGACTCCGGCCGCCGTCAGTCGTGTCTCGAGCCGGCTCAGGGCCGCCCGCTCGGTGGCGGTGAGGTCTGGGGCGGCCAACCGTCGGTAGGTCGCGCCGTAGCTCTCGAGGCCGGTCTGGGCCGCCGTCAGGAACTGTTCGCAGGAGTCGGCCAGGGGCTCACCCTCGTCGTCGATGAATCGTGCCAGGACCAGCACCGCCTCGGGAGAGTCGGCGTAGTGCAGGGTCATGAACGGTACATAGACCGATTCGTAGCCGGGGTCCAGCGACTCCCAGGAGGCGCAGTAGCGAGCATCGGGGTCGGCCGGTTTCCCCGGCCGCCGTTTCGTGGGGGTGGCGGCCCGCCGGTCCGCGGGCGGCAGCCCGAGCAGGTCGGTCAGGATGCTCGCCAACCGGAGCACGGTCCCGTCGCTGTCGCGCGGGGTGAAGGGCAGGGTGAGCAGGCCTTGCCGGTGCCGGATGAGCAGTCGCCTTCTCGCCGCGGTGCCCTTGTTCGCGCCCCGGCCCGTGTCGTCGATCGTGACCGACCGGATGTCGCGCAGGGCGATGACGGCGCAGTGATGGGTCCGCAGGATCTCGACCGTCGACGCATCCAGCCGCGCGACGCCCGGGCAGTCGTGCAGCCGAGGAATCCGCTGCCCCCACACCACTGCGGCGACCAGGCCGCCGACGACAAAGAGCGCGATCGTCCACGGGTAGTCGTAGACGACGGTGTGCAGGGGGCCGTTATAGGCGAAGAACCCCAGCCGGATCCAGATGGCATAAGTGACGGTCCAGACGATTACCGCGGCGCATCGGCGTTGGTACCGCAAGGGCATCGGCTTGCCCGCCAGTTTGGGGTGCTCGTCGCGCGTGTGCTTCGCCGGAGTCGCGGTGGTCATCGCGGTCAGGAGGGCCTGGGCGGCGCCGTCGTCGGCGGGCAACGGAAGGTGGTGCACTCCGCCGTCGGTGGTTGTCACGGTGGCGGCTCGCCTCGGGCCACCCGGGTCCAGGGTGGGGTCTGCCTGGGCGGTCGCCACCTGGGAGTACTCAAGAGTGCGGTAGCGAGGGAGGAGGCCGGTGGTGGAGAGCGGTCCAGGCTGCAGGAATGTCACCCAGGTCGCGCCGTAGTGGACCCTGAGCACCCGGGGGTGACCGAGAAGGTAGCCGCCGGCCGATGCGGCGGCGGTCCAGGCCAACCCGATCCCGATGGTGGCCAGCATCCGCCAGGCGGATTCACCCTCCTGGCCCCTCGCGACGGTCAACCAGTCGTCGACGGAGACGGGCGCACCAGCGACGAAGAACCCCCGGACGAGCGGGATGAGCGCGAGTGGGCAGAGCAGCGCGCCACCCACGATCCGGGGTGCGCGTGGCAGCTGGAGGACTGCGCCGGGGGCGCTCGTCGCCGGCGCCGGACGCATGCCGTCATCGTACGGCGGGGAAGGCATACGTCCGGCCGCTTGTTAGACCGGCATCTGGTCGCGAGTCCTGACGGCGCTTCGTCGCAACAGGCACGGCCGGCGTCGCACTGGGTTGGGCATGCGCTCACCTGCGGGGCTGCGCCCTCGGTAGATAGGCACGGTTCAGCGGGTCGAGCGCCGCGATACCAACGACGATGGCGCAAGCGCCCCCGGTCAGGGCCAGCTGCTGCCCCGTTGCGCTGGGCGCCATCACCAGACCGAAGAGACTCCATTGCGAGGCGTCTGGGCTGCTCAGCACCCCGGCGCCGAAGAGACCGACCACCGGAACCCAGGCGTAGGAGGCTCCTGCGAGCGAGGCGGTGAGCAGCGCTAGGGAGGTGAAGACGAAGAGGTTGCGCAGCGAGGGGCCGAGGGTGGCAGGCGTCGAAAGAGCTTCACCCCCTACCAGGATTGCGATTGAAACGATGAGGACCACGCTATGAGACAGCGCCCGGGCCGTGATCGTGCGCCAGCCTTGGGCAATCACCGGAGTGCCGGGCGCCACATGCGAAACCGCACAGGCGACCGACAGCAGTAGCGGGACGATCGCCATGACGGGTAGGGGAGCAGCCAGACCCAGGGGACCAATTGTTGAAATGATCCCGTTCCGCCAGAGTGCAGTCGTGCTGACGGCAACGGCAATTGGCGGCAGCGCATAGTGAATACCCGGCACGGAAAGAATGATTCGCCCGAGGTGGGGCTCAGGGGACATTATCGTTCGTCATTCAAATGGGTACGTGCAGGTGCGGAACTGCCGGATGAGCTCGGTGCCCTCGGCTGGAGAGAGCATATCGCCAAGATATCCGTGCTGCTCCAGTAGTGAGGGATCGACGAGACCCACCCAGGTAGCAGTCAGGGCATCAAGATCCTTCCAGTACTGCTCGCCCGGAGGTGCCTCCTGATTGAGTTGAGGGCAATGCACCGGCTGAACCAGGTCCATCGCGGTCTCCCACAGTTCGGGTCGTTGGCCGGTCAGTGCTTCGGGGGTGACGTAGAAGGCGCCCGTTGTCGCGTCCCCGGTCCAGTGTTGCTGATCAGCCTCCGCCACTCTGGTCGGAACAAGCTCGGTGTAGCCCTGATCGTGAGCGGCCTCGAAAAGCGCCATGAGATTATCCGCGTAGTAGCCGATGACCCGCTCGTGCTGGGGGTAGTAGCAGAACGGCACGGTCGCCAGCGCCCCGCAGTCCTCCTGTGAAACACCGCGATTGGCTTCAAGGCGCGAACCGGGGGCCACAGCGAGCGATACAACTGCGCAAACGGCCATCGTCGCGCCGAAAGTCGACCGCGCGCCCAAGCGCCGAAATGATTGGGAACCGCGGTGTCGGACGCATCCAATCGCCAGGACGGCGCAGGCCAGCGCCAGGAACTGGAACAAAAGCCACGGAACGCTGTAGAGGGACCCGGTCCGGGGAGTCGTCGCCGCGCCTGCATCAAGCAGGCCTATCGACGAGCCAGGTTCACTCAGCAGATACACCGCCGCCAGTGCAGCCAGAGCTGCACCAATTCCGCCAAGAATGACAGGAGCGAACCTTCCCACCAGAGATCCGATCGCCACGAAGAGCATTACCATGGTGATCTGGGAGAGGATCGCGGCGAAGGCTCCCCAATCGACGAGTGCCGGTCGCGATATCAGGAGGGCCGTCCCAACGATGAGTAGTTGCAGTATGCCGAGTACGAGGGCGTAGGTGACCCCGACCGCAAGGTCGAAAGTGCGCCGAGGACTAAGTGCAAGGCCTCGCACGCCGACTGCCAGCCGTGAGGTATCGACGGCGACAAAGCCCGCCACCAAGGGGCCAGTCAGGACAAATGCGATGGGAAGCCAGTCGATGGTCCAGATGAGATCGCCACGCCAGGGCGCCCCCCGGGTGAGCATGACCGCAACATTGGCCGCCACCACGGTCGCTGCGCAGAACCACACCCAGCTATAGGTGAGTACATAGCGGAAAGCCGAGTTCAGGAAAAGCGGTCTCGGGAGCGCTTGTCGGTTGTCGATTGTCATCGTTGGGAAGCCAGTTCTTTCACGATGCCGAGAAAACCGGTCTCAACTGCCTCTGAGGTGACCGCGCTATCGCCGCACAGCTCACCGATCTCGCCTTCGAAGAGCGCTCGGCCGGCGTCGAGGACAATGACGTGTTCGGCGATTGATGCCACATCCTCCGCAAGGTGGGTCGACATCAGGACCACCGCGTGTTCTCCCAGTTGGCTGATGAGCTCACGAACCTCGTGGCGTTGGATCGGATCGAGGCCAACAGTCGGTTCGTCGAGAACGAGCACTTTCGCGGTACCCAATAGAGCCTGCGCAAGGCCGAGGCGACGCACCATGCCGCCGGAGAGCGTGCCGATTCGAGACTGAGCACGGTCGGCGAGCCCAACTGCCTCGAGAGCCCGAGCCACATCGGTGGCATTGATCTTAAGCTGTCGCGTTGACCGACACCACGCAACGTAGGTGAGATAGTCGACCACGGTCGGTCGCGGTGGACCGACAAAGCTCTGCGGTAGGAAGCCAACTGGGCCGACGCGCGCCGGTAGGACGACCTGTCCAGATTTCGGTCGGCGTATGCCAACGATGAGCTGCATCATTGTCGTCTTGCCTGCACCGTTCGCGCCAAGCAGCGCAGTGACGCCCTGCGGTATGGTTGCGTCGATGGGCCCGAGTTTGAAGTCCCGATAGGATTGACTGAGATTCTCGAGAATTACATTCATGAGTCGTGGCGGTTTCCGTTAGTAGCTGTCAGCCTGACTGAAGGCGTTGCTGCTACATTTGTCCGTTCGCCACGGCTGCCGCTGCGAGGGCTCTCGCCATACGTTGAGCTCCGTTCGAGCCACTTCGTTGTGTCGGATTCTGCTCGACGTCACGCTATAGGCGAATAGTCGGGCCGTCAAGTGTGCCATCGCGACGTCGTCAGGCTGCGGTGTGTCGTGCGGTTCGGCCACCGCCATGGGTCCATCGGTGGCCGCCCCGGCAGCCCTTCCAGGCCCGGACGGGCTCGCCAATGCTCCGACCGGCCGGGTACCGTGAGCCGCATCTTCACAACGCAAGGGAACCGATGACAGCCCAGTCCTCCGCCACGCCCGCACGCTCCGCCACCGACACCGTCGAGCGCGCCGCCGCGACTCCCGACGAGGTCCAGCCGTTCGCCGAGCTGGGCCTCAAGCCGGATGAATACCAGCGCATTCGCGACATCCTGGGTCGCCGACCGACCGCCGCCGAGCTGGCGATGTACTCAGTGATGTGGTCCGAGCACTGTTCCTATAAGTCGTCCAAGGTGCATCTGGCGCGGTTCGGTGAGCAGACCACCGACGAGATGCGCGCCAACCTTCTGGTCGGCATCGGGCAGAACGCGGGCGTCGTGGACATCGGCGACGGCTGGGCGGTGACGTTCAAGGTCGAGTCCCACAACCACCCGTCCTATGTGGAGCCCTATCAGGGAGCGGCCACCGGGGTCGGTGGCATCGTCCGGGACATCATCTCGATGGGCGCGCGGCCGGTCGCCGTGATGGACCAGCTGCGATTCGGCGCAGTCGACCATCCCGACACCGCCCGCGTCGTGCACGGCGTGGTCGCCGGCGTCGGCGGTTACGGCAACAGCCTGGGCCTGCCGAATATCGGCGGGGAACTGGTTTTCGACCCGTGCTACCAGGGCAATCCCCTGGTCAACGCCCTCTGCCTGGGGGTGCTGCGACATGAGGACATCCACCTGGCCAACGCGACCGGCATCGGCAACAAGGTCGTGCTCTTCGGGGCGCGTACCGGCGGTGACGGCATCGGCGGTGCCTCGATCCTCGCGAGCGAGACCTTCGAGGGCGGCGTGCCCACGAAGCGTCCGAGTGTGCAGGTCGGTGACCCCTTCATGGAGAAGGTGCTCATCGAATGCTGCCTGGAGCTGTTCTCCGCACGCGTGGTCGAGGGGATCCAGGACCTGGGGGCCGCCGGCATTTCCTGCGCGACCAGCGAGCTGGCCTCGAACGGTGAGGGCGGCATGCACGTGTGGTTGGACGACGTCCTGCTCCGGGACCCGACGCTGACCGCGGGCGAGATCCTGATGTCGGAGTCGCAGGAACGCATGATGGCCGTGGTCGCCCCGGAGAAGCTGGCCGACTTCCTGGCGATCACCGCGAAATGGGATGTCGAGACGGCAGTCATCGGCGAGGTCAACGACTCCGGCCGGCTGACGATCGACCACCACGGTGAACGCATCGTCGACGTCGACCCACGTTCGGTCGCCCATGAGGGTCCCACCTACCACCGCCCCTATGCACGCCCCGCCTGGCAGGACGCCCTCAACGCTGACACGACCGCTGTCGCCGGGTTGGCCCGGCCGGCTGCCGCCGAGGAGCTGCGAGCGACGGCCCTGCGCCTGCTGGGCTCACCGAACCTGGCCGCGAAGGGTTGGGTCACCGATCAGTACGACCGCTTCGTGCAGGGCAACACCGCGCTGTCCCAGCCGGACGACGCCGGGGTGGTGCGGGTGGATGAGTCCACCGGTCTCGGTGTCGCACTGGCCACCGACGCCAATGGCCGCTACGCCAAACTCGACCCGCGTACGGGCGCGAAGCTGGCACTCGCCGAGGCCTACCGCAACGTGGCCGCCTCCGGCGCGCGGCCGTTGGCCGTGACCGACTGCCTGAACTTCGGCTCACCGGAGGATCCGGATGCCATGTGGCAGCTGGTCGAGGCGATCGAAGGCCTCGCCGACGGCTGCGCCGAGCTGGGCATCCCGGTGACGGGTGGGAACGTCTCGCTCTACAACGGCACGGGAGAGCCCGGCCGGATCGATTCCTCGATTCACCCGACGCCGGTCGTGGGTGTCCTCGGGGTACTGGACGACGTGGCCCATACGACGCCGTCGGGTTGGCGAGAGCCGGGCCACGCCATCTACCTGCTGGGCGCCACCCGGTCCGAGCTGGACGGGTCCGCCTGGGCGGACGTCGTGCATGGGCATCTGGGCGGGGTGCCGCCACGGGTCGACCTGGTCGCCGAGCGGAACCTTGCCGCGGTGCTGGTGAATGCGAGCCGGGACGGCGTGGTGGTCGCGGCCCATGATCTCTCCGAAGGCGGCCTCGCCCAGGGACTGCTGGAGGCGTGCCTGCGATTCGGAACCGGCGCCGTCGTCTCGATCGACGCACTGGCCGAACGCGATGGACTGACGCCGTTCGAGGTGCTCTTCGCGGAATCGACCGCACGGGCGCTGGTGGCTGTGCCGCGGGATTCGCAGGTGCAGTTGGTCGATGCATGCGTGGCCCGGGGGGTGCCTTGTCAGCTTCTGGGGGAGACCGGCACGCCGCCGGCGGAGGCCGTGGAATACGGCGAGGTTCTCGAGGTCGCAGGCCTCTTCACGATTCCTTTGGCCGAGGCTGGGCAGGTTTTCGGGGGCACCCTGCCGGCAGTCTTCAGCTGATGAGCCAGGCGGGGGTCGCGCCGAGCTCCCCCGACCTCCCCGACCATGATCGATTGGCTTCCGCTCGGCGTGCCTTGCGGGGTCGCCATGGCGCGGCCCACCGGATTGTCACCGTGTCGCTGGGGGTCGCGGTCGCCGGTGTGGCGCTGGCGACGATCATGCGGGCGATTCCGTACGACGCCTATACGCCGGCCGCGCAGTTCGTGAGTTTCACACCCTGGATAGCTGCTGGTGCCTTGGTGGTGCTCGGCCTGACCGCTGTCGCCGGTCGATGGCGATTGACGATCATGGCAGCTGTCTGTGTGCTGACCCATGTCATCTGGATTGCTCCGTTCTTCATCCCGGGTGATACGCCGGGCAGTCGGTTGTCACCGACGAACTCTGTCCGGGTGATGAGCGTCAACGCTCTGTATGGGCAGGCCGACGCCGAGCAGATCGTCCGGGTCGTGCGGGAGCAGAAGGTTGACGTGCTCGTCGTACTGGAACTGACTGACGCGCTGCGGGAACGCTTGGATGCCGCGGGTCTGAACACGGTGCTGTCATACCACCTGGACGCCCGGGTCGCTGCGGGAGCAGCCGGGTCGGGTTTGTGGGCCGACCGTGAACTGACTGAACCGATGGGCGACGGTCCGGCTCAGGTGGCGGAGCCGTTGTCCCCGAACAGCTCCAGCCTGGCCATGCCGTCGGCCGTCATTCAGGTGGGTGGGGTCGCCATGCGTGTGACGGCGGCGCATCCGCTGCCGCCCACACCGGGTGAGGAGGCGATCTGGCATCAGGAGTTGACTCAGTTGGGCCAGCGGATGGCGCGGGACCCGATGCCGCAAATCGTCGCGGGAGACTTCAATGCCACCTACGACCATGCGACTTTCCGGCGGCTACTCGGCGGCAGGTTCCAGGATGCGACGCGGACCGCAGGCCGAGGCCTGAAGCTGTCTTGGTCGCCCATGAATGTGGGACCAGGGTTCCCATTAGTCGACATCGACCACATCGTCACCGAAGGCGGGGCCGCGATCGCGGACGTCGCCTCGCTCCCCATCTCGGGCAGTGACCACCGGGCGATCGTCGCGACGATCTGCCCTGAAGGCGGACGCGATTAGGCAGATCGAGCCCTCCGTGACCGAATCGGTATAGCTTCTCCGTCGGAAACGGGATATCAGTCATTTAGTCGCGCTATGAAGGTCCAAAACGCTGCTAGCCTTACGTTCTCGCTACCGGTCTAATACAGGTACATACGCGCCTGTCTGGGGGCTGGGCCACTGTCGCGAGCACTGTTGAGTATTCGGTTCGAAGCCGCCGGCGACGCCGCGCGGCCAGCGAGGTGGTCTTTTTATGCGCGCACGGTTCCAGCAAGCACGCGTGGTAGGGGTTCTGGCCGCAGCAGCGGTCACCCTGGTCGGGGCGGTGGTAGCGCCCAGTACGGCGAACGCCGTGCCGATGCCCACGAGGGTGACCTCGGACAGCGCCGTAACCAACGAGTCGCTGCCCACCGTACAGATCGACGATGGCGTCGTCTGGTCGCAAGCCGTGGTCGGGAACACGGTCTATGCGGGCGGGAACTTCTCCAACACGCGCCCCGCTGGTGCCGAGAGGGGGCAGTCCCTGACTGCGCGTGCGAACCTGCTCGCCTACAACATCACCACCGGTAATCTCACAAGCTTCGCGCCACAGGTCAACGGTCAGGTCAAGGTGGTGCGGGCATCGCCCGACGGATCGCGGCTCTACATTGGTGGATCCTTCAGCCAGGTCAACGGCAAGGTACGCAATAACATCGCGGCCTTCAGCACGGCCACCGGTGAACTGCTGGTGGACTTCCAGCCGCATGTGGGCGGGTCCTACGTGAACGCCATCGCGGCGACCTCCAGCACCGTCTACGTCGGTGGCGCCTTCAACGTCGCCGGCGGGGCCACGCGCAAGAACCTGGTCGCCTTCACCACCTCGGGTGAGGTGACCGGCTGGGCGCCCACGGCCAACGGCCAGGTTGACACCATGGTGGTCACCCCGAACCAGGACAAGCTCATTGTCGGCGGCCGCTTCGGCAATGTGAACGGTGCTGAGAAACACGGCCTGGCGGCCCTCGACCTGACCGACGGCACGATGCTGCCGTGGGGGGCCTCGGACGTCATCCGCAATGGTGGGTTCGGCGGCAGGGAAAGTGAATCAGGCATCTCTGACTTGTCGACCGACGGCAAGGCCATCTACGGGACCGGTTGGGTGTGGAGCGGGGTTGGCGCAGGAAACCTTGAGGGAGCGTTCTCGGCCGACCCGAGCAGCGGGGCGATCCGCTGGATCGAGGATTGCCATGGTGACACATACGGCGGGTACTCCGACGGTAACCAGCTCTACACCGTCAGCCACGCTCACGACTGCAGTGGCATGGGTGAGTTCGGTGATGGTCCGAACCACTATGCGCTCGCCTTCACCGCTGACCCGAGGGGCACGCTCGGTCGCCCCGGTGTCACCGGCGGCTCCTATGTGAGTTGGGCCGGTCAGCCCGCGCCGGCACTCCTCGACTGGGATCCCACGTGGCTCGTGGGGAAGTTCACCGGCCAGTACCAGGCCGGCTGGTCGGTGACCGGTAACGCGGCTTATGTCGCGATCGGCGGTGAGTTCCAGGCCGTCAACGGTAAGACGCAGCAAGGTCTTGTGCGGTTCGCGCGCCCCGGTGCTGCCGTGGATCCCGGTGCGGACACCCCCGCCGAGGACGGCGGTCCGGCGCTCGCAGGTGCCACCTGGGGGGTGCCCTCGGTGGACACCCAGAACGGTGAAGTGCGGGTGAGCATCCCGGGCAACTATGACAACAAGTATTCCGAGCTGACCTACGAGTTGTACCGGTCTGGCACCGACTCCCCGGTTGCCACGATCAAGGCGACGACCACGGTCGACAAGCCGGGGGTCGTCTCGTTGACCGACACGACCGCGCCGTTGGGCCAGTCCTTCGAGTACTACATCTCAGCGGTTAACGGCGAGGGGAAGCGGGCGAACTCGGCCACCACAACCGCCGTCGACACCCCGGCCATCAAGGTGCAACTCGACACGGACTACTCCAAGGCCGTGATCAATGACGGCGCCTCGTTGTTCTACCGGCTCGGGACGTCCAAGGCTGTCGACTATGCCGGATCGAATGATGGCAAGGTGGGCGGGGGTGTCACTGCGGTTTCATCGGCAGCGATCCCTGGCGACAGCTCCGGCTCCTCGCGCTTCAGTGGGACGCAGACCGGCACAGTGGCCAGTGGTGAGGCTGTCAGCACTCCCGGCGCCTTCACGGTGGAGTCCTGGTTCCGGACGACGACCACCTCCGGCGGCAAGCTGATCGGCTACGGTTCAGCCCCGTCCGGCCTGTCGAGCAGCTACGACCGGCACGTCTACATGCGGAACGACGGTCGGCTGGTCTTCGGCGTCTTCCACAACGCCACCAAGACGCTGACCTCGGTCAACGCCTATAACGACGGTTCGTGGCACCACGTGGCCGGTACCCTCGGCAGTGATGGTATGGCCCTCTACGTCGACGGCGTTCAGGTCGCGGCCGATGCCACGGTGACCTCGTCCACGGACGGCCACTCCGGTTACTGGCGAATCGGTGGCGATCAGCTCTCCGGTTGGCCGGGCGCTCCGTCGTCGAACTATTTCGCTGGTGACCTCGACGAGGTCGCGGTGTACAGGTCCGCATTGAGCCCGGCGACGGTCGCCACCCATTCCGGGCAACAGGCGAACGTCGAGAATGCTCCGCCGGTGGTCAGCTTCAAGACTACGGTCGATGGTCTGGGCTTGGCGGTTGACGGTTCGGCGTCCAAGGCGGCCACTCCGGGTGCCACACTCGTGTCCTACGGCTGGGATTTCGGTGACAACGAGACCGCTAGCGGTGTGACGGCCACGCACGCCTATGTGGAGGCCGGGACGTACTCGGTGACGCTCAAAGTTACGGACAGCAACGGCCAGGTCGGGACGGTCACCAAGCAGGTCACCATGGCAGATGCTGCGGCCGAAGGTGGGGACGCGCCTGCTGCGGACACCCCGGCTGACGCTGACCAGGGCGACGCCGATGGTGCCGCCGACGCCGACGGTGCCGCCTTTGTGGCGAAAATGTCGGATCTGACGGCTCATGTCGACGGTTCCGGTTCCGCAGCGCGTGCCGGCCGCGAGATCGTCAGCCACGAGTGGGACTTCGGCGATGGCACCTCCGCGACCGGTGTGACGGCCACCCATACCTACGCTTCGGCAGGCACCTACACCATCACCCACCGGGTGACGGACGACGCCGGTGAAGTCGCGACTTCGCACCGCGCCGTCATCGGCTCCGCCGTCTCCGGGGAGTTCGCGAAGACGGTGCTCGCTGACCAACCGTCGCTCTACTGGTCTCTCAGTGGAGCGCGGTCGGAACTCGGCCAGGATCTAGTCGGCACCAACCACGCCATCGTGGGTGACGGGGTGAGCGCTGCGCTGAGCGGTGCGATCGCGGGTACGAATTCCACCGGATCGCATTTCGGCGGTGGCGCGAGCGGCACGCTGGGTAGCGGACGGCCCGTGAGCACTCCGGGCGACTTCTCAACCGAGATCTGGGTTCGGACGACCACGGCAGACGGCGGGAAGCTCATCGGCTACGGTGCCGCGCCCACCGGACTGTCGGGCAGCTATGACCGTCACGTCTACATGACCGACGAGGGCCGACTGGTGTTCGGCGTCTACAACGGTGCAACCCACACAGTGACAGCGCCGAGTGCGGTCAACGACGGTCAATGGCACCACGTGGTGGCCACGTTGGGGGCCGGTGGGATGAAGCTCTACGTCGACGGTGCGTTGCAGGCATCCGATGCCGCCGTGACCGTTTCATCGGATAACTACTCCGGTTACTGGCGGGTGGGCGGCGACCAACTCGCAGGCTGGCCCCAGGCGCCATCGTCGAACTTCCTGAACGGTGATCTAGACGACGCGGTCGTCTACTCGAACGTGTTGTCCGGCGATCAGGTCGCTCACCACTACCAGGTCGGAACCGGTCGGGGCTGATCCCTCAGGCTGGTTCCACCAGACGACGCGCACCTGCTCCGGTAGGTGCGCGTCGCCGTTCTTCCTGGCCACGGGCGGATATCTTCGCTCGCGGACAGTACCGGCGAGCAACCGAACACTGGGCGTATTCTCGGCGTCTGTCGTCGAGAAAGAGGAGCACCCGCATGGATATTCGTCTCCAGGCCGCATATGACGAGGTCCTTCGTCGTAACGCCGGCGAACTCGAGTTCCATCAGGCAGTGCGTGAGGTATTCGACTCCCTCCAGCCGGTGCTGACCAAGAACCCCCAGTACGTGGACGCTGCTGTGCTGGAGCGCATCTGCGAGCCCGAGCGCCAGATCATCTTTCGGGTGCCGTGGGTGGATGACTCCGGCAGGGTGCGGATCAACCGCGGTTTCCGGGTGGAGTACAACTCCGCCCTCGGTCCCTACAAGGGTGGCCTGCGCTTTCACCCGTCGGTCTACCTGGGCATCGTGAAGTTCCTCGGCTTCGAGCAGGTCTTCAAGAACTCGCTCACCGGGATGCCGATCGGCGGCGGCAAGGGTGGGTCGGATTTCGACCCCCGCGGTCGTTCTGATGGCGAGGTCATGCGGTTCTGCCAGTCCTTCATGACGGAGCTCTACCGGCACATCGGGGAGTACACGGACGTGCCGGCCGGCGACATCGGAGTCGGTGGCCGGGAGATCGGCTATCTCTTCGGACAGTACAAGCGGATCACCAACCTCTACGAGTCCGGCGTGCTGACCGGCAAGGGACTGACGTGGGGCGGGTCCCTGGTGCGGACCGAAGCCACCGGATACGGCACCGTTATATTCGCGCAGCGCATGTTGGCCGCGCGGGACGAGTCGCTCGAGGGGCGCAGGGTCGTCGTCTCCGGTTCAGGCAATGTGGCGATCTACGCCATCGAGAAGGCTCAGGATCTGGGTGCGCACGTCGTGGCGTTCTCCGACTCCTCCGGCTACGTCGTGGACGAGAAGGGGGTGGACCTCGACCTTCTCAAGGAGATCAAGGAGGTCCGTCGCGGGCGGGTCGCCGATTATGTGGCCGCTCGTCCGGAGGCGACGCTGGTGACCGACGGATCGATCTGGGATGTGCCGTGTGAGGTCGCGCTGCCGTGTGCGACGCAGAACGAATTGGACGAGTCGGCGGCGCGGCAGCTGATCACCAACGGTGTCCGGGTGGTGGCAGAGGGGGCGAATATGCCCACGACCCCCGCGGCGACCGCGATGTTCCACGAGGCCGGCGTATTGTTCGCCCCCGGAAAGGCGGCAAATGCGGGTGGTGTCGCGACTTCGGCACTTGAGATGCAGCAGAACGCCTCCCGCGATGCCTGGACCTTCGACTACACCGAGCAGCGGTTGACGTACATCATGAACGGGATTCATGACCGCTGTCTGGAGACGGCTGACGAGTACGGCGCCCCCGGCAACTACGTACTCGGCGCGAACATCGCGGGATTCATCAAAGTGGCCGACGCGATGATCGCGCTCGGCGTCGTCTGAGCGCCTCGCAGCCGAGAACGACTACCGGAGCCGGCGCTGCTTCTGCGGTTTTCCCGACGGACAGAAGGTGTGATCGCCCGACGGTCACCCCTTCTGTCCGTCTTCCAGACGCTGCCCGAACAATGCTGTAACAGGTGCAACGGGTGAAACTCGCATCCCGAATTATCTCAATATTGCAAACTCTCTGGTACAAAACGGGCTGCTGATGTTAGCGTGCGAACGGATCTGAGTTCGCCCGCGGGTTCGCTACCGACGCTCCGACAGGAATCGTTTATGCATTTGCATCTCCGTTCATCTATTGGCTTTGCCGTGACGACAGCCACCTGCCTTGCTCTGGCGGCCGTCTGTCTGACACCCAACGTCGCCAATGCCGCTGACAACCCCGCACCTATGGAACAGCGGGCCGCGAACTCGGTGACTGCCCAGCCGTTGCCGACCGTGCAGATCGACGACGGCGTGGTCTGGTCGCAGGCCATGATCGGCAACACGGTCTACGCGGGCGGGAGCTTCGCCAATGCCCGCCCTTCCGGTGCGAGCAAGGGCACGAGTTTGGTGCCGCGAGGCAATGTACTGGCATACGACATCCGCACAGGGGTGCTCAACGCCAGCTTTGCACCGAAGGTCAACGGTCAGGTGAAGGTCGTCGCAGCATCGGATGACGGCAAACGGGTCTACATCGGCGGGACGTTTACGCAGGTGGACGGAAAGGCGCACTACAACGTCGCCGCGCTTGACGCCACCACGGGCGCGGTCATCGACGGATTCGCACCAGCGGTCGGCGGTTCCTACGTGAATGCCATCGCGGTCAACGGGCCGACGATCTACCTGGGAGGGCTCTTCACCGCGGTCAATGGCCAGTCGCGGAGGAACGTGGCTGCGGTGACCAGCGCGGGCCGGGCACTGAGCTGGGCACCGACCACCGACCAGCAGGTCGACGCAATGGTGCTCACCGCGAAGAAAGACAAGCTAATCATCGGTGGCCGTTTTGGCCAAGTGAACAACACATCCCAACGGGGTATGGCGGCGCTCGACCTGACGGACGGGGCCATGTTGCCGTGGGCGGTCACGCAAGCCGTACGTAACGGTGGCACTCCCGTCGACAACCCCAAGGCCGGAATCACGGCACTGGCCGCGGACGACTCGGCGGTCTACGGCACGGGCTGGGTTTATGGCAACACCGAGACCGGAAACCTGGAGGGCGCCTTCTCCGCCGACCCGCAGACCGGGGCGGTTCGTTGGATCGAGGACTGCCATGGAGACACCTATGACGTCTACTCCGACGGCACGCAGGTATACACCGTCGGGCACGCCCACGACTGCGAGTCGGTGGGTGGCTTCCCTGAGGGGAAGCCCCGCTGGCACCATCAGTCCATCGCCTTCACGGCCGCGGCCAAGGGCACCCTGGCGCGGAGCCCGAGGGTCGGCTCGCTTTACCTGGATTGGAGTGGGCGCCCGTCACCCGCGATGATCGACTGGTTCCCGCAGTGGATCGTGGGCAGTTACACCGGCCAGCACCAGGCCGGCTGGTCCGTGACGGGCAACGGTCAGTATCTCTCCATCGGCGGCGAGTTCCCAGGGGTGAACAACAACCCGCAGTACGGTCTGGTCCGGTTCGGCACCAGTGCCGCCGCCGGTGCCGACGCTCAAGGGCCACGAGTGCCCCGAGCCGACTGGCCGTCCTCGGCCAAGACCGCTGTCGAAGGGGCCACGGTCACCGTCCAGGCCAACTGGGACCGCGATGATCTCACGCTCACCTACGAGCTCTTCCGTGACGATGGGGCCAAGGCGGTGGCCACCACCACCGCGAAGAGCACCTTCTGGAACCGTCCGACGGTCACCCTGAACGACCCTGCTGCACCGGTCGGTACCCACGACTACAAGGTCGCGGTCAGCGACCCGGCGGGCAACCGGGTGGTGAGTCAGTCGTCGAGCGCCGAGGTCACGAAGTCGGGGATCGTGACGCCGGCTCCGACCGCCGCGGTACGGTCCACGGTGAAAGACCTGACGGTCATCTTCGACGCTGACGAGAGCACGGCCGCGACCGGCCTGACGGTCACGTCCTATGACTGGGACTTCGGCGACGGCGCGACGGGCACCGGGATCTCCGCGACTCACACATATGCGGAGGCAGGTACCTACACGGCCATGCTGACGGTGACCGATTCGGCCGGGCAGACCGGGACGGCCACCAAGTCGGTGACGGTCACCGCCAAATCCGAGACTCCGCCGACCGCGGTCTTCCGTTCGAAGGTCTCCGGTCTGACGGTCAGTGTGGATGGCGCGAAGAGCACCTCCGACCCGGCCCAGCCGCTGAATGGGTGGGCTTGGGACTTCGGCGACGGGTCCAAGGCGACAGGTGTCACGGCCACACACACATACGAGAAGGCGGGGAAGTACACGCTCACGTTGTCCGTGGTCGATGCCGCGGGCCGTACGGCGACGGTCTCCAAGAGGGTCAAGGTGACCTCACCGGCTGAGGTGGTCGCGCCAACGGCCGTAATAACCGCGACCCCCGATGCCAAGGACGGGTCGACCTGGGCCTTCTCCGGAGCGAACTCCAAGGTGGGTAATGGTGGTGCGATCACCACCTACTCCTGGAGCATCGAGGACGGGAAGACAGTCAGCGGTGAGACCGTTACCCACCGGTTCGCCAAGAATGGCGTGTACCCAGTCACACTGACGGTCACCGATGCCGCGGGTCGGACCGCCTCGACCACCGAACAGATCACGGTAACGGCCGAGGTCGTGCCACCGGCGTCGGCACTTGCCTGGGACGATTTCCAGCGGGCGACGATGTCCGGGTGGGGTGAAGCACCGCGTGGGGGCCTTTGGGCCGTCGCACCTGGGGTGCCCCCTGTCGCCGACGGCCATGGAACGCTGTCCTTGCTCGGTGGGTTCGCCTCTCCGCATGCCGTGCTTGCCAGCTTCGCCAACCCGAACGTGAACGGCACCATCGACATCGCCTTCGATGGACTCCCCTCCAAGGGTGCGGTTTCCGGCGGGCTCGCGACGCATGTCGGCGACTCCGGGCACTACCGGGTGGCGCTGCAGGCGGATGCACAAGGAAAGGCCAAGGCTCTCCTCGTGCGGCGGGCGGGTCCGGTGGATGTGGTGCTTGCGACCAAGGAAATTGGAGCGTGCAAGCCTGGTCAGACCTTCAAGATGCGAATCCAGACCACCACTGACAGCGGTGTGACCACGATCTCGGGCAAAGTCTGGGATGCGTCGGAGAGTGAACCGTCGGCGTGGCTCGTGACGAGCAAGGACTCGTCGGTGGCGATCGGCGGTCAAGGTGGTATCGGCGTGTTCACCACGGCCTCCGGAGTTCCCAAGCTGTCGGCGGTCAAGGTGTCGGTCGACAACCTGAACGTCGCCAAGCCCTGAGCCAGACGGCAGCGAACGGCTCGTTCGTCCCCGGCGTCCGCCGGGGACGAACGCTGCCTCGGGGATGCCGCCGCGCTCCTGGGCGCCTGACGTAAGGTCAGGGCGTGTCTACTCGATCGTTGCACCTTGCCTCCTCAGCGGATGCTGATGAGGTCGTCCGTGCCCTGACGGCGCTGCGCTCCGAGTTGCGGGTGCCTGCGCGCTTCTCCGCCGAGGCGCTGGCCGAGGCTCGCTCCGTGACTCCGCAGCCGGTCGACACGGATTTCCGGGACATTCCCTTCGTGACGATCGATCCGCCGGGATCTTTGGATCTCGACCAGGCCGTTCACGTGGCGGCGACTTCCGCGGGATTCGTCGTGCACTACGCCATCGCCGATGTTGCCTCGTTCGTCGCCCCGGGCGGGGCTCTTGACCTCGAGACCCATGAACGCGGTACGACGTTGTACGGTCCCGACACGCGCATTCCCTTGCACCCGTTGGAGCTCTCGGAGGGTTCCGCAAGCCTGCTTCCGGGGGTGGATCGGCCGGCGGTCGTATGGCGGATCGAGGTCGACGAGGGCGGCGAAATCATCGACGGTGTGGTCCGCAGGGGACTGGTGCGCTCCCGTGAGCAGTTGACCTACGCCCAGGCGCAGGAGCGGATCAATGCGGGCTCACCTGAACTCGGCTTGCTCCGGACGGTCGGCGAGCTGCGTCAGCGATGTGAACGGGAGCGCGGTGGCGTCTCCCTCGACGTTCCCGAACAGGAGATCACTACTTCCCCCGACGGCTCGTTCGGGTTGAAGCTGAGGTCGACCCTGCCGGTGGAGGGCTGGAACGCCCAGATCTCCCTCCTTACCGGAATCTTCGCGGCCCGCATGATGCGCGCGGGGGGAGTCGGCATCTTCCGGGCACTGCCACCGGCCGATCCGCGAGACCTGGCGCGGCTCCGGCACACCGCCAGGGCACTCGGCATCGTCTGGGCGCCCGAAGCCGGCTACGGCGATGTGCTCGCTACGGTGAACTCGACCCATCCCCGGGAGGCTGCCTTCTTGGCGGAGGCGACCACGCTGTTTCGGGGGGCCTCCTATGTCGCTTTCGGCGGTTTCGGGCAGGCTCCGGGTGTGCCCGCGGCCGCGGCCCATGCGGCTATCGCGGCCGAGTATGCCCATGTCACAGCGCCGTTGCGGAGGCTGGTGGACCGCTACGGTACAGAGGTCTGCCTCGCCCTCGACGCAGGCAAGGACGTACCCGAGTGGGTGCTCTCGGCGCTGGGTGACCTGCCGGAGACGATGGCGCGGACGGGCCGCCGAGCATCCGCCTATGACAGGGGAGTGCTGGATGTCGTCGAGGCGGCCCTGCTGTCAACGCGGATCGGGGAGAGCTTGGGCGGTGTCGTGGTAGACGTCGATGATCGATCCCGGCAGGGCCGTCGAGGGCGACGGGGTCAGGTCGCTCTCGCCGAGCCCCCCGTCCGGGCGCGCGCGGAAGGCGAACTCGCCCTCGGCGAGGTCGTACAGGCCACGGTTGCGGAGGCGTCGATCGCCGACCGTCGCGTGATGCTGCGGGTGGGCTAGCCGTGTCCGCTCGTCGTCGCGCCGATCCGCAGGCCGGCCGCGCCGCGCTGGCCGCCTGGCGCGCGGGCACGGCCGATCGCGCACAGGTTTGGATGGCGGTGCGCTTCACCCTTGAGGAAGTGGCCGAAATCGCCCCCGGGCGGGCGGTGGAAGTCCGGGTGCCGCCGGCCGGTGCCGTGCAATGTGTGGCCGGTCCTCGGCATACGAGGGGGACGCCGCCGAACGTGATCGAAATGGATCCCGCTACGTGGCTGGATTTGGTGTTGGGCGAGTTGTCGTGGCCCGAAGCGCTGAGCGATGGGCGGGTGCGGGCCTCCGGTGACCGTGCGGATCTCAGTGGACTGCTGCCACTGCCGGTGGCACGGGAGCGCTGTTAGGAGGACTCCGTGCTGTGGTTCCTTCGCGCGAATCCCCGCGCCGGGGCATCCCCCACCGACCGCGCCGACAATCGCAGCGTCCGGGTATCGTCGGCTTGTGACTCCCGACGATGTGCCGAGCCCCGATCCGACGCCTGCCGCCGTGGAGCCCGCACCCGAGGGACCCGCCCCGGAGGCTGAAGTGCGCGACGTCGTCGATCCGGCGTCCGTGCGTCGTGCGCCGCGCTACGGTGCCTTCTTCACGGTCGGCGCCTCGGTGGGATTCGTCATCGGAGTCGCGATGGGGCTGTGGTGGCTCGCCTCGGATTCCTCCTCGGGGGTGTCGAATCCAGGGGCACGCGTGGCCATCCTCATTGGTGGGGCGATCGGCTGCGGAGTGCTCATCGCAGCCGTGGTGGCGGTGATCGCCGACCAGCGCAGCCTGCGCGGACGCCGCTCCTAGAGCCTGGGGCCGGCCCTCTTCCCTGTGGACGCGGCCAGGGGTGCCCGGTCCGTATGGGAGACTGGGGCCGTGGCACCACGCGGAGACGGACTGCTGAACCACGACCTCATGCCGGGGGAGAAATCCCCTCAGGATGCCTGTGGCGTCTTCGGCGTATGGGCGCCTGGTGAGGACGTCGCCAAGCTCACCTACTTCGGTCTTTATGCGTTGCAGCATCGTGGCCAAGAGTCTGCCGGGATCGCCACCAGTAATGGTGAGCAGATCCTCGTTTACAAGGACCTCGGGCTTGTCTCCCAGGTATTCGACGAGACCGCGCTGAACGCCCTCACCGGTCACATCGCGGTGGGGCATTGCCGCTATTCGACGACCGGTGGAGTCACCTGGGAGAATGCCCAGCCGACTCTTGGAGCCACCGCGGCCGGAACGGTTGCACTGGGTCACAACGGCAACCTCACCAACTCAACCGACCTCATCAATCTCGTTGCCGAGCGTTACGGCGCTCAGCGGCGCGGTGAGCTCGCGCGTGGGAACACGACTGACACCGCGTTGATCACGGCGCTCTTCGAGGGCTCCGCTGACCGCACCCTGGAGGCCACGGCGCTGGAGGTCCTGCCCAGCCTTCGGGGAGCCTTCAGCCTGGTATTCATGGATGAGCGCACTCTGTACGCCGCCCGTGACCCACAAGGGGTGCGGCCACTCGTCCTGGGTCGGTTGGAGCGCGGCTGGGTGGTCGCCAGCGAGACTCCTGCTCTGGACATCGTGGGCGCCTCCTTCGTCCGGGAGATCGAACCCGGTGAACTCATCGCCATTGATGCCGATGGCCTGCGTTCGCAGCGGTTCGCCCCGATCGAACGCGCAGGGTGTGTCTTCGAGTATGTCTATCTCGCCCGGCCCGACACCGTGATCCACGGGCGTTCCGTGCATGCGGCGCGGGTCGAGATGGGGCGCATGCTCGCTCGGGAGCACCCGGTCGACGCCGATCTCGTGATGCCGGTCCCGTCGTCCGGGACGCCGGCCGCGATCGGCTACGCGCAAGAGGCGGGTATCCCCTTCGGTCAGGGGCTGACGAAGAACGCCTACGTGGGCCGCACATTTATTCAGCCGTCGGATACCCTTCGCCAGCTCGGAATCCGTCTCAAGCTCAACCCCCTGCGGCATGTCATCCGCGGTAAGCGCCTGATCGTCGTGGACGACTCGATCGTGCGGGGGAATACCCAGCGGGCGTTGATCCGGATGCTCCGCGAGGCCGGAGCCGCCGAGGTTCACGTGCGGATCAGCTCACCACCGGTGAAGTGGCCCTGTTTCTACGGGATCGACTTCGCCTCTCGTGCCGAACTGATCGCCAACGGGCTGTCCCCGGAAGACGTCGGTGCCTCACTCGGTGCGGACTCGCTCGGCTATGTCTCGCTCGCGGGCATGGTCAGCGCCACGGAGCAAGCGGCCAGTCAGCTCTGCACGGCGTGTTTCACCGGTAAGTACCCGATCGACTTGCCGGCTGACGATCAGCTCGGTAAGCACCTGCTGGAGCAAGCCCAGCTGCCTCTCGGCGCTCCCGAGGACGGGTTGCGGTCGCTGTCTTCCGGCGCGGGTGGCGCCAGCGCGCTCGATCACCCGTGAGCACTCGCCGGTCCTTGGCCAATCACCCCCTGACGAGGAGCCTTCGTGTCTGAACAGCCCGGACTGACCTATGCCGCCGTCGGTGTGGACACCGTCGCCGGAGACCGTGCGGTCGACCTCATGAAGGCGGCTGTGAAGCGGACTCACGGACCGGAGGTCATCGGTGGGTTCGGCGGTTTCGCCGGTCTTTTCGACCTACGCGGATTGGCCGACTACCGGCGCCCCGTGTTGGCGTCATCGACCGATGGGGTGGGTACCAAGGTCGCCATCGCGCAGGCTCTCGACAAGCACGACACGATCGGTTTCGACCTGGTTGGCATGGTCGTGGACGACATCGTGGTCGTCGGTGCCAAACCGTTGTTCATGACCGATTACATCG
Source organism: Cellulomonadaceae bacterium (assembly GCA_031551755.1). Classification (GTDB taxonomy): domain Bacteria; phylum Actinomycetota; class Actinomycetes; order Actinomycetales; family Cellulomonadaceae; genus JAVBMU01. Next base: position 57,530 of record JAVBNE010000004.1, read on the forward strand.
CCTGCGGACGGGTTGTTCCAGATCGGATCGCGGCGATCGTGCGCGGTATCGCGGCGGCATGTGAGGTGGCGGGGACCGCGCTCGTGGGCGGCGAGACGGCCGAACACCCTGGCCTGCTCGGCCCCGACGAGTACGACGTTGCGGGAGCGGTGACGGGAATCGTGGAGGGCGACGACCTGTTGGGACCCCAACGGGTGCGGGCCGGTGATGTCTTGATCGCGATGGCGTCCTCAGGGCTGCATTCGAACGGATACTCGCTGGTTCGCGCCGCGATCGCCCAGGCCGGTTGGTCGTGGGATCGTCCGGTCGAGGAACTCGGCCGCACCCTGGGGGAGGAGCTTCTCGAGCCCACCCGGGTCTACGCCGCCGATGCCTTGGCGCTGGCCGCAGACACCGCAGCGCAGGTGCATGCCTTCTCCCACATCACCGGTGGTGGGATCGCCGCCAACCTCGCACGGGTGTTGCCGGCGGGGTTGCTGGCGACCATCGACCGGGGTACGTGGGCGGTGCCACCGGTCTTTTCCCTGGTGGAAGAGTTGGGTGGTGTACCTCGGGCGGATCTGGAGAACACCCTGAACATGGGCGTCGGCATGATTGCGGTGGTGGGTCCCGATGGTGCCGACGCCGCGTTGGCGCGGTGCGCCGCGCTGGGCGTTCCCTCGTGGACGCTCGGCACCATCGTCGAAGACGATGCGGCGGCCAAGGGCGCGGATGTCGTGACGGGCACCAAGGGTGTCGACGGTGGTGCTGTCAGGTTGGTCGGCAGCCACCGCTGAGCCTTCATGGGGCGGTCGGTGCGAGGGGTCCGCTGTGGACCAACCCGGGGTGGACGCACGACAGGGTCGCGGGACGCCTCTGATCGTGCTCAGGTCAGAGGCGACCCGTCGAGGTGATTACTCCGGTCCGGTGCGGACCTCAGCGGTCCTCGGACCAGTCGGTGTAACGCTGGTCGTACGCGTCCTCCGAGCTGTCCTCGCTCGAGAAGCGCGAATCAGTCGCCACATCGGTGTGACCGTGCCCGGTCAGCTCCTGTTCGAGGGCGCGGTAGTTGGTCTCGGGGCTGTAGTACTTCAGCGCCCGAGCTACCTTGGTCTGCTTAGCCTTCTGACGGCCGCGGCCCATGGCTCCGACCCCCTCTAACGTAGAAGCGGGGCGGCATCGTCTCAGACGTGCGGCCCCGGGTGAAGTTTCGTCTGTTCAGAGCACTACGGTACATGCTTGATGGCCCTCACAGCCAGTCCGGCCGACGAGTCACTGCCAAAGACCGATTCGACCGTCCGGCAAAAGTGTGATCTGTACCTCATTTTCGCTGTGATTCGCGCCATTTCTAGTCCTGTTCGCCGGGTTCGGGTTATAGAGCCCCAAATTCACCCGTCGCTCAAGTCGTGCGATCTCCGCATGCTGGTCACAATGGAGGAAGTGGCGGAAGCTGTCCTCTGATCCGGCAGGAGCCGGACCAGCACGCCGCTAGGAGGAGGTGTCGTGATGTCCATGCATGGAGAGTCCGAGGTCTTGCTCACTCCCGCTGAGGTCGCCAGCCTTTTCCGCGTCGACCCCAAGACGGTGACCCGCTGGGCGAAGGCCGGCAAGCTGTCGTCGATCCGTACTCTCGGTGGCCACCGCCGCTATCGGGAATCGGAAGTGCGAGCCTTGTTGGGCGCTGCGAGCGAGTCGCTGGACGGTTCCGCTCCGGAGTGACCGGAAGGGCTGTCCGGCATCCCGCTCCCTCAGTGCGTGCCACGTGCGTGGCTCAGCGGGGGGCTGGACGTGGACGCGGGTGAGCGCTGTGAAGCCGGATGCGGCCGAACACGATCGCTGAACGAACATCGGCGGGGGGTGGCTCAGGGGGGGGCTGGCCGGGGCCGCGGGTGAGCGCTGTGACGCCGGTTGCGGCCTACCCCGATCGCTTACCGACCTTGGGGGGGGTCTGCCTCCGGCAGACCCCGCCGATGTTGTGTCCGGAGAAGGCAAGGAGTCCGGCCGCCACCGTCGACGCTCGGCCCCGCCGCTGCCGGTCGGTGCCCCGCCGGGGCTCGGCCCGTCCCGCGCTAGCGCCGCCGTCGGCGCAGTACCGCGATCGCCACAATGGCGACGCCGACCGCTGCTGCTCCGAGGAGGAGCTTGACGTTGCGGCCCCGCTGCGGGTCGTCTGTCGGCAGGGGGGTGCCCGTCAAGAGGGCTCCGGCATCGCTGGCGGCTCGTTTCGCCTGCCCTGCCATGTTCGCGGCCTGGATGCGGGGGTCGAGGCGTTGGCTCAGGGCCTCCAGCGTGGTGGCCAGCTCTTGGCGAGTTCGGGCGATCGTGGCCTCGAGCTCGGCGGGAGTGGCGGGGGCGTCCATCGGCACCCACTCGGCCTGGGATTCGCTCGGCTGGGTCACCGGCGCAGTCCTTCCTTGAGGGTTTGCACGTCCTGCTTTGTGTTCTCGACGGCCCGGACGGGTGTCGGCGGGTTCGCCTGCTTGACCTGCCGGAGTCCGATCAGCACCAGCAGGGTCGCCACCAGGATCATGGAGCCGCCGACGATGAGTGCAGCGGCCCACCAGGGGAGCGCCTCGGCGATTCCGGCGACAGCCGCGAAGATCAGGACGGTCAAGGCGTAGAGCACGAGGACCGTCGCTGCCGCGAACAGCCCGATGCCGACGCCGGCATGTTTCACCTTCCCCGTGATCTCGGCCTTGGCCAGCGCGATTTCGGAGCGGATCAGGGTGGAGATCTGGGTGGTGAGTCTTTCGACCAGCTCCACGATGCTCGGCTTGTGGCTGCCTGCTGCGGTCCGGGTGTCGTCCGCGTCGCTCATCCTGCGCCCTTTCGCCAGTGTTGCTCCCAACTCAACCGTTGGGGCCAGTTCAGCGCAACCCACCACACCGCCGATTGTCCTGGAGAAAGACGAGAACCCCCACTGGTGGCGGCCTGTGGGGGTTCTCGTGGTGGCTCCGACCGGCGTCGATCCGGTGACCTTTCGATTTTCAGTCGAACGCTCTACCAACTGAGCTACAGAGCCGAGAAGGCAAGGCCGCAGCCTTACCTTCTGAGCGACCCTGACGGGACTTGAACCCGCGACCTCCGCCGTGACAGGGCGGCGCGCTAACCAACTGCGCTACAGGGCCTTGCTGATCCGTATACGAACCGAAGAGGATCGTACCGTAGGGTCCCGGCGATCGGAAATCGACCGTGTGAAACCTTGTACCCCCAACGGGATTCGAACCCGTGCTACCGCCGTGAAAGGGCGGGGTCCTAGGCCGCTAGACGATGGGGGCCTGGCCTCATCGAAGCCGATGAGGCTGTGCCAGTGTAGCGGGTGCTCAGCGCGCCCCGCACCGTCATTGCGGGCAGGGCAAGATGGGCCTGTGGTGGAGATGACGCGGGCGGACTTCGAGGACGCGGTACGGGACGGGCTCGATCTGCTGCCGGTCGAGCTGGCGGAGCAGATGGACAACGTCGTCGTGCTGGTCGAGGACGACGCGCCGCTGGAGGAACCGGATCTGCTCGGCCTCTACGAGGGCGTTCCGCTGACGGAACGGGACTTGGGCTGGGCGGCCGGTTCGCTGCCGGACCGGATCACGATCTTCCGGAACCCGACCCTGGCCATCTGCGAGAGCCGGGAAGAGGTTGTGGAGGAGGTGGCGATCACGGTCGTTCATGAGATCGCCCATCACTTCGGGATCGATGACGACAGGCTTCACGAACTCGGTTGGGACTGACGTACCGATTTACAGGATCGTTGTACAGCGATACCATCGACGCATGGCGATTCTTGATCGGCGCTCGGGTGCAGCTGCCCGGGCCGTCGCACGGACCCCAGTGGTGGACCACGATCACGAGGTGGTGGCCAGGTTGTTGCGCGCACTGGCCGAGCCGAACCGGTTGGCGTTGGTGCATCTGCTGGCCGACGGCGAAAAGCGCGTGGTGGACCTGACGAGCGCGCTCGGGCTGGCACAGTCCACCGTCTCTGCTCACCTCTCGACGTTGCGTGATGCGGCGCTGGTGGACGTCCGACAGGAGGGGCGGTCCTCGTGGTACCGGCTGGTCCGGCCAGAGGTCGCGCACATCCTGCAGGATGCCGAGAACGTCATCGCACAGACCCGATGAGTCACTCTCACGCGCATTCTCATGGCGGGACGGCGACCGGGAGACACCGGCGCCGGCTCGCGATCGTGTTGACGATCACCCTGGCGGTCATGGTGGTGGAGGTGGTGGGCGCCGCCATCTCGGGGTCGATGGCCCTGCTGGCTGACGCCGGTCACATGCTCACAGATTCGGGTGGACTCGCCCTAGCCCTGTTCGCGACCTGGCTCGCGGGCCGGCCGGCGACGTCGCGGCGGACCTTCGGGTGGCAGCGCGCGGAGATCCTTGCGGCGCTGGCCAACGGGTTGTTGCTGCTGGTGATCTGTGCCTCGGTGATCACCGAGGGAATCGACAGGGCGCTTCACCCCCGGGTCGATATCGAGGTGGGCGTGATGGTTGCGGTGGCGGTCGTCGGCCTGGTGGCCAACCTGATAGGAGTGCGGGTGCTCGCCACCGGCCGGTCGGAGAGCCTGAACGTGCAGGGTGCTTACCTTGAGGTGCTCGGCGACCTGCTTGGATCGGTGGCCGTGCTGGTGGCCGCCCTCGGTCTGCAGTTGGGGTTCGCTCGTGCGGACGGGTTGGCGTCGATCGCCATCGGGCTGCTGATAGCCCCGCGCGCCTTCTCGCTCCTGAGGGACGTCGTCCACGTGCTGCTGGAGGGCACCCCTTCGAGCATCGATCTCGCCGAGGTTCGCGAGCACATGGAGCGGGTGCCGGGTGTGTTGGGTGTGCACGATGTGCACGCGTGGACGATCTCCTCGGGGGTGCCGGTGATGTCGGCGCATGTGGAGGTCGAGCCGGATTGGCTGGCGGACGGCCGGGGTGTGGGAATCCTGACCCGCCTGCGCAGCTGCCTGGGCGGCCATTTCGACGTCGACCACTGCACCTTCCAGCTCGAGCCCCCGCACCTGCGGGCGGACGAACGCCACGCCCACCGATAGGGCTTCACACGGCGCCTGAGCGCCATACCGCCCGCGAGGCCCGAGTACCACGTCGGTCCTTGGGGTGCAGCTCGACTACCCGAGCGCCAGGCCGACCGCTGGGGCGCCGGACCCAGAGTGGCCGGACAGCGTGCTCATCATCAGCCCACGGGCGCGCCGGATAGGCTGGCGTCATGACGATTCTGGTGACGGGCGGGGCTGGCTACATCGGTGCGCATGTCGTGCGGCTGCTGCAGGAGCGTGGTGATGACGTGGTCGTCGTTGACGACCTGAGTACCGGGCAGACCACCCGCGTCCGGCCCGATACACCGCTGATCGAGATCGATCTGGCCGAGCCGTCGGCGGTCGATGTGCTCACCACAGCGATGCGCGACCACCAGGTCGAGGCCGTTGTCCATTTCGCCGCCCGCAAACAGGTAGGGGAGTCGATGGCGCGGCCCGCCTGGTACTACCAGCAGAACGTGGGTGGGTTCACCAACCTGGTCACCGCCATGGAGGCGGCCGGGGTCGACCGGCTGGTGTTCTCTTCCTCAGCGGCCACCTACGGCATGCCCCCGGTCTCCTTCGTCGAGGAAAAGCTGCACGCTGAGCCGATCAACCCCTACGGGGAGACCAAGCTGATCGGGGAATGGCTCGGGCGCGCCGCCGGCCGGGCCTGGGGGTTGCGCTTCGTAGCTTTGCGGTACTTCAACGTGGCCGGTGCCGGGTGGCCGGAGTTGGGCGACCCGGCCGTGTTGAACCTGGTGCCGATGGTGCTCGACAAACTCGCCCTGGGCGAGCAGCCGGTCATCTTCGGGGACGACTACCCGACGCCGGACGGCACCTGCATCCGGGATTACATCCACGTACGCGACCTCTCCCAGGCGCATCTGGCAGCGATCGCCTATCTGGACGCCGAGACGCGGCCCTTCGACACGTTCAACGTGGGCACCGGCACAGGGTCGTCGGTACGCGAGGTGATCGACGCCATCGGGCGGGCCAGCGGCATCGAGATCGAGCCGATCGTCAAGCCGCGCCGAGCCGGTGACCCGCCGCAGCTGGTGGGTTCCACCGCGCGGATCAACGAAGTGCTGGGCTGGCGGGCGGAGTTGGGTCTGACCGAGATCATTGATTCGGCATGGGAAGCGTGGCAAGCGGGACCGCGTCGCATCGGTAGGTGATGCGGGGCTGGCGCCGGCGCTGGGCGGCCGGTTCACGCAGCCGGGCTGCGCGCGTCCGCTTGTGCGGAGTACAGCGCTCGACCAGAAATGGCTAGGCGTGGCCGCCGGCGAACTCCCAGTGCCACGGCTCGTTCTTCGAGCCGCCCGGGCGGGCCCAGGTCGGGTTGTCCCAGCCGAAGGCGGGGGCGTGGTCCCGCATCCACTGGTACTCGTCGGTGGAGTACGAGCTGATGTCGTCCCCGAGGTCGATCGCGACGCCCCAGCCGTGGTTCGAGGTGCCGGGACGGGCCGCGAGATAACCCTTGGCCGCCTTGACCGCGAGCTGTGCGCGGTAGGACCGGTAGGAGTCCGTCACCACGAGGTTACGGCCGAAGGCCTTGCGGAACTCGAGGTTCAGTCCCTCCAGCTGGTGGGCGGCATCACAACGAAGCTGTACGCCGGTGGTGAAGTCCACCCCGCACAGCTTTGAGGCGGGGATCTCGCCGTTCGAGTACCCATCGGTCGAGTCGGCCCACTTGGCGAGTTGTGCGGACAAGTCCGCGGCCCGGTCGGCGGCCGTCGGCGGGCCGGGAACGACCTGCACGCTCGTCGGGGCATCCGCGTCGTTGAGCAAGGTGCGCAGCTGGGTGGTCAGTGCTTCGATCTCCTCCACGGTGCCGGTGACCTCAACGGCATCGGCCACCGGGGCGGCGCCCTTCGGCGCGGCGGCACGTTCCTGGCTCCGGCTGGACCGAGCGGAACGGTCGGCATCGGCTGAGGCGGCGTTGTGGGCGTCCAAAGACTTGTCGAGCTTCGTCCGCAGTGCGGCGATCTCCTGGGCCTTGTCTGCCGAGATCTCGGCGGACGACTGGGTGAGGTACTCAGCCCGGACCAACTCGCTGCTCGCGGCGGTCAGCATCGCCTCGGTCGCCTTGGCCTCGGTGGAGGCGGCAGGTTTGTTGGCAGCCGTGGTGGTGGAGGCCGAGGCGTCGGCGTCAGGGCCGGGGCCTGCGGCCAGCGGCCCCTCGTCGCCCGCGATGGCGGTGCCGGTGACAGTGGTCGTCAGGGCCACGAGCGCGACGGCGGTCGCTGTTCCGACGAGGGAGCGGCGGACGACTCGGTGGTCGGCCGGTCCGGCTGATGGCTTGCGCAGAGCCTTCCGCGCGGGCTTCGTGTCCCGTCGTGACTGGCTGGCCTCACGCATCGCCCGGCGGGTCGGTAGGCTGGTGTGCTCCGCGGGCGGGGTGAGGATCATGGTCGGCGCGGTCGGCGCGGTCGGCGCGGTCGGCGCGGTCGGCGCGGTCGGCGCGGTCGGCGCGGTCGGCGCGGTCGGCGCGGTCGGCGCCGCGGCCGAAGCGGGTGCCGGGATCGCCGGGGTGTGCGTGGTGGCTGGCGTCGACATGGCCGGTGGGCGCGTGGTGACCACAGGCCCGGTGGCCGGTGTGACGAAACGTGGGGCAGCAGGCGCGGGGACCACGGGAGTGGGAGCGCTGTGGCGGCCCTGCGCAACGGTCGAGACCTTCGGCGCTGGTACGCGAGCGGGAAGCTGCGCAGAAACTTCCTTCGTGGGGGCGGCCTCCCGCTGCGCGCGCAGTTGTGCGCGAGTAAGCGGCGTGGCGACGGCCCCAGGAGCGGAATGGCGACCCATCAACGACTCCTGCGGGGAGCGGTCGATTGGCAGTTGTCCGTTCGCAGGTCGATCAGCGTCACACATGGTCCGTTCACCGGGCGGCGGCCGCGCGTCCAGTCGCGGCCCTGACTGTTCACCCTCGTGGGGTAAACAGCCTCCATCCTCGGTCAGACCCGGACGATGTTGGCGCTTATCCGGCGAACGTCGCTCGCGGATGCAGTGCCGGGCGTGTGGGGGAATTGTAAAGGGGAGTCGCGAATATCACCGCTGGTCAGGAGCTTGTGAGCTGGCTCACGCCAGCACGATTGCCCTATCCGACCGGCTCCGGCACGGGTGGCCGGCGGACCGGAAGGTCCGGAATCGCCGGGGCGGCGTCGGCGTAGGGCGCGAGCAGAAGTGTGACCGTCGCCCACCCCCGCAGCAGCAGGCCGGCATCCGATTCAGGCTCGGTGTGGTGTTCGGTGCCAGTGAACCGCACGGTCAGGTGCCGGTCATCACGTTCGTGGATCCTGGCCTGCACCATGCCGAAGGTTGCCAACGGCGCGGGACGCAGACCGCGCAGGTCCTCCGGGCGGGCATCGGGGACATTGACGTTGACCGTGCGGTTCTCCACTGCTGTGTCTTGCGCCCAGCCGACCACGTGCTCGGCAACCATCCCGGCCGTCTCCCAGAACCGCGGTGTGGCGGAGTCGATTGAGACCGCCACCGACCGGATCCCGTGCGTCATGGCCGAGAGTGCCGCACCCACCGTGCCCGAGTGCAGGATCGCGTTCCCGGTGTTCGCCCCCCGGTTCACGCCCGAGAGCAGCAGATCCGGTTTCGGGCCGAAACCCCCAAAGGCAGCTACGAATGCGATCATCGCCGGTGCCGCGCGGACCGCAAAGGAGAGCACGCCATCGGGCAAGCCAGGAGCCCGGCGTTCCTCGACCACGAGACTGCCGTCGTCCTGCGCTCCGGTCAGCGAAGCGGAGGCGCCAGAAGATTCCCGGGCTGGTGCCGCGACGACGACGTCGTAGCCCAGGCGGGTGGCGACGCCCGCGAGTACCGCGAGTCCCGGCGACTCGATCCCATCATCATTGGTGATCAGTGCGTGTGGCACATGCCCTCCCTCGCGTGGTCGGCCGGATGGCTGGCGCGGCGGACTAGGTCAGTTCGCGCACCACGATCCTGCGTGCGAACCGTTCGATCTGATCGCGGCGCCCCGTGCCCAGTCCACGGCGTGTCACGTTGAGGGCGCCCGCCGCCGCGCCGAGTCGCACCGCATCCGGCAGATCCATTCCGCGACCCAACCCGACGGCGATCCCCGCAGTCATCGAGTCCCCCGCCCCACGATGGTCCACCGTGGTGATACGCGGGGTGCGCACCGCATACCTGGTTTTGCGGGTCACGATGAGCGACGGATCATGTGCCCTCGACACCACGATGGCTGATGGCCCGCTCGCCAGCATCTCCTCGGCACCCGTCAACAGCGCCTTCTGGGAGTCGTCCGTCGCGAATCCTCCCTCGACCATCTCTTCGTGGCTGATCTTGAGGACCGCGTCAGGTGCCTGCGCGACGGCTGCCGCCTGTTCGCCGGAGAGGTCCGCCACCACGGTTCGTTTCGCCGCATGCAGATCGCGCGCCAGCCGCCCGAAGAAGTCAGGTGGCACCCCCGCGCCCCGGGTCGCTCCGGTCACGATGGTGACTGCGGCGTCGAGAGAGGACACCAGTACCGTTCCGTACAGGTCGTCGAGTTCGTGGCGGTTGAGTTGATGCGGAGCCATGGAGACGATCTCGCGGCGCTCGCCGTCGCGGCGGTCGTGGACGTAGGCGCCGTTGCCGCCGGTGGCGGTCGCGCGCAGGATCAAGTTCTCCGATTGCGCCAGGTGGGCGATCACTGAACCGGTTTCGCCGCCGAAAGGCCCGCAGACGATGACCCTGGCACCCAACGAGTACGCCATGCGCCCCAGCCACAGCCCTTGGCCGCCGGGGTGGACGTGTACATCGGGGGAGAACTCGTGGGGGCCGGTCGGTTCGATTTCCACCGTCAGCAGGGGCGCGACTGCCAGTACACAGACCGTGGGTGAGCGCGGTTCGATGTTTGTCGGCGGGGCCGACGGTTCGACCGGCTCCGTGTCCATGCGCCGAGACTAGGAGCGGGTGCCGGTGCTCGCCCGTGGAAGTCCGGTCGGAGCTAGTCGAAGACGTTGTCCATCCGCATGTTCGCGCCGACCCCGATGACGTTTCCGGCCGGATCGGTGAACCAGGCCATGTCCGGGCCGCCTTCGAAACCGACGACGATGCCGCGTTCGTCCTGCTCGAATCCGTCATAGTGTTCGAACCGGACCCCGCGGGCGGCAAGGTCGTCCACCGTGCGGGGGAGATCGTCAACGGGGATGTGCAGCACGGTGAACGAGGCTGGGGTGTGATTCTGCTTGGCGTATATGAAGAGGCCGCCGCCGGATTCGAGCCGAATGGCCAGTCCTTGATCGACGGGCCGCACGGCCAACCCGAGCACATCGGTGTAGAAGCTCCGGGCGGCTTCGAGGTCGTTCACGGAGAAGCTCGCGAACGCTGATCGCGTGGAGACCATGGGACCCTCCATCCCTCACCGCCTCGCGCGGGTGCGAGAGGCTGAGCGGCGGACTCCCAGCGTCGCACCGATCCGACTCCCATGCCATACTGAGGAGGCTCAGGTTGAGAATGCCAATGTGCATGCGGTGAGTATGCAACCCCAGAAGGCCAGGCCGACCCCACCGGCTGCCAGGAGACCGAGCGGGCTGCTGATCGTGCCGTGGTGCACCCGGTAGATGGCGGTCGCGCCGACGAGGGCGCCCACCACGGTCAGGGCTACACCTGTCGCCATCGCATAGAGCACGCCTCACGGTGACATGGGACGGGCGTACTCGCATTCCGAACGGTTGCGGCGCCCCAGCGGCGGGATGTCGCGGCCGGATTCGTCCGGGACTGGTGGGACGCCAAGGCCGAGTCGGGTGCCCTGGCGCAGATGGCGGACGGTTACCGGTTCACCGCCGAGTACGAACAGGCGTTCCTGCGGGTGGTTCGTGCGACGGTCGACCTGTGATCACGGCGGCCGAGATCGCCGGTCGTGTGGAGGGTGAGCCGAGCAAGCTCACGCGTGTGAGAACCTCTTGCGCGCCCCCTCCGGCGTCATCTGAAGCGGGGTGCTGATCTTGTGCCAGGACAACCCCTCAGCACGGGCCCTGTCGACCGCCTGCTGAAGCTCCTGATCGGCGAACCGAAGCGCGATGGCACGCTTGTGCGCGGCGTATCGCAGGGCCTCCTCAGGAGGCATGTGGTCAATGGACACAGCCCGTGCGGGATCGGGTCCGTCAGCTTCGAAACGGTCGGCGGCTGCCGCGCCGAGGGCTTCGAGCTCAGCGAGCTGGCTGGGGGTCGGCTTCATGTTCATCACCTCACAGGTACTTGGGCCGGGCGATCATGGCGTGATGGATGGCGGTCATGCTGTGCCACACGATCACACCGATCTCCAACATGGGGTGCCCAGGGCGGGCCGGGCCGATGTACATCACCTCGCCATCACTACCAGGGATGTGCCGGATAGCGAAGGCGTAGGCGTGGAGCATGTCATCCTCGCTCACACCGTGACGGTAGGCAGATTCGAGGACAATCGGCTCTTCGTGCACAACCAACAGTAAGAGTTGGCAACAGAAGTTGTCAACTCTTACTGAAGTGCGAGTTAGTTCAACTCGCTGTGCCAATTCGACATCCTGTACTGCCTCATCGTGGAGGCCGAGTGGCAGCACGAGGGGGGCGTACCCCGCGGCATCTGCGATGAACCAGAGTTCGAGACGGTCTCCGATGGCGCAGGAGCGCGTGCAGCGTTGTTCCCTACCTCCGACGAGCGTGGGATCGCCAAAGCAATGATTCGGGTTTTCGCCCTCGCTGAACGACAGTCGCTCCATTGCGGCGGGAGGTGGTCTTCGCTTCCTCAGACTGCACGGCGGTTTGTTGACGCCCATCGGGAAGCGGGTACGTGAGCCTTCCCGTTTCCGTCGGTAGCTGCTGCTACCCAGATCGGTCGTACCCGCCGCACCTCTGCTCAGTACTGCCAGTCTGCTGACCTGCACTGATGCTGGTGGGCCCCCCGGGGCTCGAACCCGGAACCTACGGATTAAAAGTCCGCAGCTCTGCCAATTGAGCTAGAGGCCCGTGCCGTCGACCGGTCTGCGGAGACCGACATCACCCCGATGGGGGCGGCGTCGTCGACCTTCGCAGGACGACTGCACGCCGGAAGTCTACGGGGCGCGAGGCCATGGTCGCCCCTGGATTCAGCTTCGCGCGGTCCAGATCCATATGCCGCCCATCACAGCGGCCCCGATGGTGATCGCCATGAAGACCCCGACCCACAACAGTCCGGGCAGGTGAGTGAGTCGTGCGAGCAGGTCGGCGTCGCTCGACCTGGCCCGGCCCGCGCGGCGTTCGGTCTGGAGTTCGACGACGGGGCGAATCGCCCCGAACAGCAGGAACCAGGTGAGTACCGCCGCGATCACCCCCAACGCTTCCGCGTCCAACCACCAGGTGGCGGCGACGAGCAGCCCACCGCAGACCAGCATCGACCACAGTCCGAAGAGGTTGCGGATCTGGATGAGCATCAGGGCGAGTGCGGCTATCAGCAGCCACAGCAGCCCCACGCCATAGCCGCGACTGAGCAGGGCGGCGGCACCCAGGCCGATCAGTCCGGGGCCGACGTACCCCATGAACGCCGTCAGGATCATCCCGAGCCCACGGGGTTTGCCGCGGGAAACCGTGAGTCCGGAGGTATCCGAATGCAGCCGAATGCCGGAGAGTCGGCGGCCGGTGATCAACGCGGTCAGGGCATGACCGCCCTCATGGGCGATGGTGATCGCGTGCCGGGCGACCCGCCAGACCGTCGGAACGCTCACCACGATCAGCGCGACGGCGGCGGTTGAGATCACGGTCCGGGTGGTCGGGGGAGCGGTTGCAGTGGTGGCTTGCTCCCAGATCTGCCTGATGACGGCGGGAAAGCCGCCGTCATCAGTCGCGGTTGTCGTCACGACGGCCATTCCATCACCTCGGATGCCACCCGGCGCCCGATACTCCGCTTGTCGTCGGCAATCGCGGCGGCAGTCAGAAGGGGCACGCTGAGGCAGGTTCCCGAGGGCCTGCCGGACACCCTCAATAGACGAGGACGGCGCCCGTCTCCAGGAGGATGGTTTGGAGCGGGGTGAAGTACGAGGTTCCCCGGCCGTCGCCGGCGCGGTGCACGCCGACCGCCCAGACGTTACCGTTCGCCAGCACCCGGTAGACCGGTGCCCCACTGTCTCCAGACCGGGTGCCGGGTCCGGTGACCTTCTTCCACGCAAAGCCTGTCTGTACGTTCCGCCTGGCGATGTTCGAGTACGTGGTGACATTCACCGCAGTGATCGGGCCGCAGCTCGGGGCGGCGCTGAAGGCTCCACGGGTACAGACCCACATGTTCTTCACGAGGTCGGGGCGCTTATACGCACCGGTCACCCGTCGGATCCGGCTAGTGGATTCGAAAAGGAATAGCGAGGCGTCGCTCGACAGGGGAAACAGTGCCGCATCCGTGCGGGCCGGATTGCGCGCCCAGAGCGTGTTGTGCTGAATTGTGCCCCGGATTCGACCGGCGAATCGGACGACCGCGCCATTACGGCCGCAGTGTCCGGCAGTCATCCCGTAGTGCCGCCCGTTCTTGCGTACCAGGAAGCTTGCCGTGCAGTTCGACCGGGCGCCGCCGACCGCCAGATACTTGCCGGCGCGATACGGGTTTGCTGACGGGCTCTCCTGCTCCACGTCGATGGCCGAGGTGACGACGACCTGGGGTGTCGGTAACGCCGCCGTGGGCACACCCGCCGGCATGACCACGGGATCGATGGCGCTGCGGGGGGTGATGCCCGTGGCCCGTCCCAGCTCGGTGGAGACCGAGCTGACATGTGTTCCCGCGCTGACGAGGACCACACCCGACTCGTAGTCGGTCGCGATCTCCTGAACTGGCAGGTCACGAAGACGGACACTACGCCGTACTTGGTCAGCCACCACGTCGAGGTCCATGCGGCTCACTGGGCGATCGACGACGATCACCGGCGCCCTCCGCACCAGGGAGCGCAGCAGCGCGGGTGTTTCGGCGGCCGTCAGATGGTGGACGCCGACGACATAGCTCGCCTGATCGGGTGTGACCCAGACATCGACGAGGCGATCTGCGAGCGCTGCGGCGGCCCGGTCGCGGACCACGGACGGCGCCTCGACATCCGCCACGGAGACAGGCTTGCCGGTGGTTCCTTCGACACCGGCAGCGCGCTCCGATGGAGCCGGAGCCGGAGCCGGAGCGGCGGGTGGCATTGCTGGTGTTGCGCGGCCCGGCATGGATCCGGCGCCCAATGTCAGGAGTGCACTCATGACGACAAGAACGACCGTCCGCCGTTTATGCATGGATCTTCTGCTTTCGTCGAGCGATGAGTGGGCGAATTGCCACCCGTTTGTGGAAGAACGTGCCAGGGGCGCTGTGCCAGCAAAGAGCGTGGTCGGCCGCGTCGGCTCGTCGTCACGCTAGCTCCCGGTTCAGATATCGGCCAACGGCGGAGAGGTGAATTCAAATGGTTAACCAAAAGGCCCGGTGGATGCTCTCTACTGTGCGGAGAAACGGCGAATCAATGCTCTCGGAGCGTTTAGGTTGATCAGGCCTTTACACCGCAAGGGCAGATGGTGAGCTGTTGGCGTGATGTGGGCCGTTTCGCCCACCTCCATGCCCCGCCGTCGGCGATCGGGTGTGAGAGGATGCATCCGAAGGGCTGCGCGATCCCGCGCGCCCCGCGTCGTGGAGATCCCCCCGGATTACTGGCGGCGGACCCTGACCTTGCCCTGAGAGGCCCTCAACACCTATGACTTCCTTCGCTGACTTTGCCCTGCCCGCTGCCCTCGTCCGGGTGCTGGCAGACCAAGGGATCGAGAACCCGTTCCCCATCCAGACCGCCACCTTGCCGGATTCCCTGACCGGCCGGGATGTCCTCGGCCGGGGCCGGACCGGCTCCGGCAAGACCCTTGCCTTCGCCCTGCCTACCGTGACGCGGCTCGCCGCCAGCGGGTCCCGTCGACGGCCCAAGCGGCCCCGCGCTCTCGTGCTGTGCCCGACACGGGAGCTGGCCAACCAGATCGACGCCACCATGGCCCCGGTCGCCCAAGCCCTGGGGCTCACCACGAAGACCGTTTTCGGTGGTGTCTCGCAGGCGCCGCAGGTGGCGGCGCTGGAGGCCGGGGTGGACATCATCATCGCCTGCCCCGGGCGTCTTGAGGACTTGCTCAGCCAGCGGGTGCTCACCCTGGACGCCATCGAGATCACCGTGCTCGATGAGGCCGACCACATGGCCGATCTGGGGTTCCTGCCCGGGGTGAAGCGGATCATGGACGCCACGCCCAAGGTCGGCCAGCGGATGCTCTTCTCCGCGACCCTGGACAACGGCGTCGACCAATTGGTCAAGCGCTACCTGTCGAACCCGGTGCACCACTCCGTGGATGAGGCCGCCGCCCCGCCACCCCAGATGACGCATCACATCCTGGCCGTGCGCGACACTGAGGCGAAGCGCCAGATCGTCGAGAAGCTCGCCTCCGGCACCGGCCGCCGGGTGCTGTTCATGCGGACCAAACACCAGGCCAAGAAGCTCGCGAAACAGCTCACCGCTGCAGGTATTCCGGCAGTCGACCTGCACGGCAACCTCAGCCAGAACGCGCGCGAGCGCAACCTCGGGGCCTTCTCCTCGGGAGCGGTCAAAGTGCTCGTTGCCACAGATATCGCCGCCCGTGGCATCCACGTCGACGACGTCGAGTTGGTCGTGCATGTGGACCCTCCCGCGGAGCACAAGGCCTACCTGCATCGCTCCGGCCGCACGGCGCGGGCCGGGTCGGAAGGTGTGGTGGTGACCGTCATGTTGCCCGAGCAGCGCGGTGACATGCGTGACCTGGCGCGCAAGGCTCGGATCACCGCGAGTCCGACTCCGACCAACCCGGGGGACCCGGAGGTGGCAGCGTTGGTGGGTGAGGTGGCGCCCTATGTGCAGCCCGCACCAGTGACCCCGGCGCAGACTCCGGCCCGGGCGAGGTCTGCAGGTTCGGCTGGCCGTGGGCGCCGACGCGGCGGATCTACCGCTGCAGGTCGCGGTGGTGCGGGCGGTCGCGGTGGCTCGGGTGGAGGACGAAATGCGGTGGCTTCGACCGGGCGGGGCGTGTCGGTCGGCCGTTCTGGTGTGGCCGACCGGGCAGGCGCGACCACGGGTGACCGGAAGCGGACAGCGAACGGTGGTGACCCGACGGGAGGTTCGACTCGCCGCCGCGGGCGAGGCCGTAGTCAGCGGCCCGCGGGCGCCGTCGCCTATTCGACGTCTTCCGCGCCTCGCTGACTTGGGTCGGAACACCCCCGTGGTTGCCGTCGTTGACGCCTACGGAGGTGTGACCGATGGCCTATGAGGTAGCGAAGTCCGATGAGGAATGGCAGGCGGAACTCGACCCCGCTGAGTACCTCGTCCTGCGGCAGGCGGCTACCGAACGTCCCTGGACCGGTGTATTGCTCGACGAGAATCGGGTCGGTGTCTATCGGTGCCGGGCCTGCGGGAATGAGTTGTTCCGGTCGGAGGCCAAGTTCGACTCCCATTGTGGGTGGCCGAGTTTCTACACGCCGTTGGCCGGCGACCGGGTGGAATTGTTGCGCGACGACACCCTGGGGATGCGTCGTACTGAGGTGCGGTGCGCCCGTTGCGGTTCGCATCTGGGCCACGTTTTCGACGACGCACCTGGGACGCCGACCGGGGACCGCTACTGCATGAACTCGGTCAGCCTCGTCTTCGAGGAGAGCACCGAGCAGTAGTCCCGGTCGCTGCCCGAACCCACCGGCCGGGCCGTCACACGCTCCGGTGCTGTTCGTTCCACTGCTGCAGATCGTCTGAGAACCGCCCCAGCAAAGTGGCGAGGGTGACGACATCCTCCCTGCGCCAGTCCGCCAGCGCTTGTTCGCTCATCGCGATACGGGCGTCGCGGGCGGCGGCGAGCCGCCGGCGCCCGGTTTCAGTCAGAGTCAGCAGTTGCCCGCGGGAGTCATCCGGGTCGATGGTGCGCGTCACCAGATCCAGCTTGTAGAGACGGCTGAGCTGCCTGGAGACAGTTGCCCGGCCGATGCCGAAATGGGTGGCGATCTCAGATCCGCGCACGCCTGGATTCGCCGCTATGTGAGCGAGCAGGGGGTAAGCGGAGGCGTCGAGATCGGGGTGGACCCGGCGGGCGGTCGCCTGGGCCGACGACCACGCCCGTCGGAACAACTGGCGCACCTCGGCTTCGAGTGCCCGGTGTGCCGCTGCGATGTCGTCGGGTGCCATGGGCACATCATGGCGTACCTGGCACCCGACGACACTGGGACGCTCGGGCCGACCGAGATCAGTCGGCAGCTCGGTCGGTCGTCTCCTTGGCGCCCGCCGAAACGGCCGCCAAGGCTGCCCTCTCGGCGTCGGCGAAGGTCTCGACGGCGGTGGTCTCGGCATCAGGCTGCTCTGCTTCGTCCGTGGAGGACCCGGGTCGCAAGGCAGTCCGCTGTTCGATGCCGGAGCGGGTACCGAGCGGAACCTCCTTGAGGAAGAGCACACAGATCATTGCGATGGCGGCCAGGGGTGCGGCCACCAGGAAGATCTCCGCGATGCCCTGACCGTAAGCGCGTTCCACTACATCCCGGATCGGCGCAGGCAGCGTCGCGACATCGGGCAGGGTGCCGCTTCCGCCGCCGAGCTTGTCAGCGGGGACACCGATGGCGGTCAGCCCCGAGCTGATCGACGACTTCACCCGGCCGGCGAGTACCGCGCCGAGGGCGGAGACACCGATCGCGCCACCCATCGTTCGGAAGAACGCCACCGCCGAGGAACCTGCGCCGATCTCGGTGATGTCCAGGGTGTTCTGGACGGCCAGAACGAGATTCTGCATGAGCATGCCGGTGCCGGCGCCGAGCAGCACCAGGTAGAGGCTGATCACCGTGAAGCTCGTGTGGTAGGTGATGGTCGACATGAGCACGAGTGCGATGGTCAGCAGCGCGCCGCCGATCACCATGTAGCGCTTGTACCGGCCGGTGCGGCTGATGACCTGTCCGATCGCGGTCGAAGCGACGAAGACCCCGAAGACCATGGGGATGGTCAGGAGGCCGGATTCGGTCGGCGTCTTGCCGCGAGCAATCTGCATGTACTGGCCGAGAAAGACCGACGTGCCGAACATGGCCACGCCGACCGAGATACTGGCGATCACGGAGAGCACCAGCGTGCGGTTGCGGAAGAGGTGCATCGGGATGATCGGCTCGGGTGTGTGCAGCTCGACGATCACGGCGGCGATCAGCATGACGATCGCGGCGCCGATCATCGCTGCGGTCTGCCAGGAGGCCCAGTCGAAGTTGTGCCCGGCAAAGGTCACCCACAGGAGCAGTGCCGCGATACCACCCGAGATGAGCAGGGCACCCCAGTAGTCGATGGAGACGGTTTTACGGGGGATCTTGGGCAGGTGCAGCGTCTTTTGCAGTACGAGGATGGCGGCCACGGCGAACGGCAGGCCGACGAAGAAGTTCCAGCGCCAGCCGATGGTGTCGGTCAGCCACCCCCCGAGAAGCGGTCCGCCGACCATACTCACAGCCATGATGGCGCCCATCAGGCCCATGTACTTGCCCCGTTCCCGGGGCGAAATGATGTCGGCGATCAGGACGGTCGCGAGGGCGGTGAGGCCCCCGGCACCGATGCCTTGCACGGCGCGAAAAGCGATCATCTCGCCGATGCCGTGGGAGAACCCGGCTGCTGCCGCGGACAGCACCGAGATGGTCAACGCGATTTGGATCAGGTGTTTGCGGTTGACCAGGTCGGCGAGCTTCCCCCAGATCGGGGTGGTGATCGTGGTGGTCAGCAGCGTGGCGGTGACCACCCAGGTGAATGATGACTGCGAACCGTTGAGGTCGGTCACGATGCGCGGCAGAGAGGAGGACACCACTGATGTCGCGAGCATTGAGACGAACATGCCGAGCAGGATCCCGGAGAGCGCTTCCAGGACCTCTCGGTGGGTCATGGTGGGGGTGCCGTCGACCTTGTGGTGTGGCGGCTTGGTGCCGTTGGACATAACAGTTCCTTCGAGTTGAGCGCGTTATTCGAAAATCTGGGGGGTCCCGGGCGGCTCAGGGCGCGGTGGCCAGCAGACTCGCTGATTTTGTGATGGCGGTCGTCACCCGGTCGATAGCGTGCGCGACGGTGTGCAGATCCTCATCTGACCAGTCGGCGAAGGTCTGTTCGGTCAGTTCGCTCATTCGTTCGTCGCAGCGGTCGAGCAGCGCCTTCCCGGTGGGAGTGAGGGCGATCTGCCGGGCGCGCCGGTCGCCGTCGTCGACGGCCCGGTGGACGTAGCCGGTGTCGACCAGGGCGGTGACATGCCGACTGGCCACGGAGAGGTCGACGCGCAGTTGGGCGGCGACGTCCCCGAGGTGTTGCGGGCCGCCATCGTGCAGGAGTCGGAGTAGGGGCAGTGATGCACGGGCGCAACCGAGTTCCCGGGCCAGCCGGCTGCTGCTCTCGCGTTGTATCCGCGCGAGCTCCTCCAATGCACGAATCAGCACACCGATCGAGGGGGTACGAGTCACGATCACTCCTTGGTTGTTGCAGGCAACTATATGAGCGGACGCTTGCCTTGCGCAACTGTTGCCGGAGGCTACGACCGGGTGAGTTTTCCGGTGGGTCCGCCGGCTTGTCGCTGCTCGTTGAACGCGTCCGCCAGAGCGTCTGCTGGCTCGATGAGGGCACCCGTCAGCTATGCGGGCGACGCGCTGGATGGCGGCTGGCGGCGCACCGATATCGCGGCGTCTTCCATGTCCTCCAGCTCCACCCCCTTGGTCTCGGGCACCCGGACGAAGACGAAGAAGAACGACAACGCCGCAAAGATCGCGTACATCAGATAGGGGATCGAGGCGCCGAACTGATCGAGCATCTTGGGGAAGGACAACGTGATGAGGAAGTTCGCGATCCACTGTGCCGAGGCAGCCACGCCCAGGGCGGCGGCGCGGATCCGGTTTGGGAACATCTCGCCGAGCAGCACCCAGACGAGCGGCCCCCAGGAGGCGCCGAAGAAGATGACGAAGGCATTCGCGGCGACCAAGGCGATCATTCCCCAAGACCCGGTCAGGGTGAGGTCGTCGCCGGTACCGGTGGACTGGGTGAACGCAACGGACATGATGCCCAGCGACAGCGCCATTCCCGCGGAACCGATGAGCAGCAGCGGTCGTCGTCCGATCTTGTCGATCAGCGCGATCGCGATGAAGGTCACCACGACGTTCGTGACCGAGGTGATGGTGGACACCAAGAACGACTGATCCTCCTCGAAACCGACTGCCTGCCAGAGGGTCGTGGAGTAGTAGAAGATCACATTGATGCCGACGAATTGCTGAAAGACCGAAAGCAGAATGCCTACCCAGACGATGGGTTTGAGGCCGAGGGTCGACCCGCGCAGGCTCGAATTCTGGGCGATCTCGGCATCCTTAGCGATCGATTCCTCGATCTGGCGTACTCGGAGCTTGGCATCCTCGTTGGCTCCCAAGACGGATTCCAGTACCGTGAGCGCTTCGTCGTGGCGTCGCTGGGCCACGAGATAACGCGGCGATTCCGGGATGCGCAGTGCAATCCCGATGTAGACGGCGGCTGGGACCACGCAGATCAGGAACATCCAGCGCCATGCCTCCCAGCCGAGCCACAGGTCGTCGGAGGCGCTGCCGGCGGACAGCGCGAGCACTTGGTCGGAGAGCAGGGCGGCGAAGATGCCGATAGTGATGGCCAGCTGTTGCAGCGAGCCGAGCCGGCCGCGCATCGCAGCGGGTGCGATCTCCGCGATGTAGGCGGGCGCGATCACCGAGGCGATGCCGATACCGACCCCGGCCAGGAATCGCCACAGGGCGAGGTCCCACGCGCTAAATGCGAAGGCAGCGAGGACCGAAGAGATGAAGAACAGCACGCCGCCGATCACCATGACCCGGGTACGACCAAGGCGGTCGGCGATCTTGCCGCCGCCCCACGCTCCGAGCGCACAGCCCAACAGCGCGATGGCGACGACGAATCCCGTCACCGCCTCATCCAGGTCGAATTGACCCTCGATGGCATCCACGGCTCCATTGATGACGGAACTGTCGAATCCGAAGAGGAAACCACCGACAGCGGCCGATAATGCCAATCCGACAGCTTTGCGGTGAGCCGCACGGGCGGCTGCTACTTGGGGGTTTGCGACCTCATTATCCGACATAAGAGTCCCTCCCTTAATACCCCAGCCGCTCGATATTGGTCACTGTAGGCGAGGTTCGGTAACCACGTGATGTTGAGCGGCCTTGGTGGACCCGCTGCGATGGGGGGACACTGGCCCAATGAACTCGGGACCCGCTGATCCGTCGCGGTCACCGGCCGGTCCGGTGCGGCCGCGACGTCCCGCAATGCTGGACCCGCAGGCCGCGGATGCCCTACCGGGTGAGATCGACCCGGCACTACGGACCGAGATCGCCCACACCACGGCCAATGTGGTGGTCCATCGCGGGCGCAGCTCTGAGGACCCGGCGGTGGTTGCCCGGTTGGTGAGCTTGGTCGAGCGCGAAGGGTTGGACGAAGTCGCCGCCCTATGGGCGGATGCGGCGCCCAACACCCTGCCCGGGGCGTTGTGGCGGCTGTACGTCCTGCGCGAATGGGTCCGGCGCGATCCGCGCACCGTCGCATTGCGGTACCGGCTGGGAGTCGACGCCACCCCGGTGCATGAAGTGATCGCGGGCGTCGTCAGCCCACCCGGCCCGCAGGAGGTCCGCGACGTCGTCGACGCCGTGCTCTGCGGTGTTTTTTCCGGGGAGCTCGATGTCGCCCTCGAACGGGCTGGTGCCCTCTGTCGCATCCTGGCGGTCGGCGCGACGCTCGACGCGGACAGCCGCGACCTGGCCGATCCAGATTCGGCAACGCACCTGACCCATGGCGCGCTCGCGTTGCAGCGCACGGCCGAGGACCTGGAACATGCGGCTGCCCTCTGGCGGGCGGGGTTGCTCGCATAACGTGTCACGCCGTGGGCGAACGGCAGTGCCAAGGGGGCGGGTCGCTGCTTACCATGGACGGCGACGTCGGGCCGCGGTAGCCCCGGGCTCCACCTTCAGCCGCTACGAGCGGCCACGCGCCGAGAGGCGCTCTGCGGTCCGGCGTCGTGGGGACGGATTGAGCCATCCCGGTCGCCGTCGGTTACATTTGACGCGAGTTCGGCGCGCGGTCACTCGTGGCCCATTCGGAAGCCGAGACCGGCCCCGTACCACCGGTCGTCGAACTCATGACAACGCCCCCGCGTCGACCGGAGCTTCCCGTGCGCCTGCGCCTCAAACCGCGCGAAACAACATTCTTCGATCTATTCGCCGCCTCTGCGCAGCACCTGGTCACGGGCTCCAATCTTCTCGCCGAACTCCTCGGCGCGGATCGGTCCGAACGCAAGGCGCTGGCCAAGCAGCTGTCGGAGGTGGAGCACCTCGCCGACGATTCCACGCATTCGATCATGTTGCTGCTCACCCAGACCTTCGTCACTCCCTTCGACCGCGACGACATCTACTCGCTCGCATCGGCCCTGGACGACTGCATGGACTTCATGGAGGAGGCCGCCGACCTCATCGTGCTCTACAAGGTCGACGAACTGCCCACCCGGGTCTCCGAGCAGGTACAGGTGTTGCAGCGGGCCTCTGAGCTCACGGCCGAAGCAATGCCGCGGTTACGCTCGATGAGCGATCTCTCCGACTTCTGGGTCGAGGTCAACCGCCTGGAGAACCAGGCCGACAAACTGCACCGCAAGCTGCTCGCGGAACTCTTCGACAAGGTGAGCGATCCCATCCTGTTGATGAAGCTCAAGGAGATCGTCGAGGTCTTGGAGCAGGCCGCGGACGCCTTTGAGAAGGTCGCCAACACCGTCGAGACCATCGCGCTCAAGGAGTCCTGACCTCGTGGAGCTCGCGCTCGTCATCCTGGTGGTCGCCTTCGCGTTGGCATTCGACTACACCAACGGCTTCCACGACGCGGCCAATGCCATCGCGACATCGGTCTCTACGCGAGCCCTCACGCCACGGGCGGCGCTCACGATGGCCGCCGTGTTCAACCTGGTCGGTGCGCTCCTCGGTACCTCGGTGGCGCACACGATCGCGGAGGATATCGTCGCGGTCGAGGACAAGGGTCCCCATGAGGGGCTCATCATCGTGCTGTGCGGGCTGCTCGGGGCGATCACCTGGAACCTGATCACCTGGTGGCTGGGCCTGCCGTCGTCATCGACCCACGCGATCATCGGCGGGTTGACCGGCGTCGGCCTGGCCTCCGGCATCACCGTATATTGGGACGCGATCGTCGACAAGGTCGTCTTGCCCATGGTGATCTCGCCGTTGTTGGGTTTCATCTTGGCATTCCTGCTGATGGTCGGTGTCCTGTGGATCTTCCGCAATGCGGCTCCGGCCCGGGCCTTCCGGCGGTTCCGGATCGCCCAGACCGCCTCTGCGGCGGCAATGGCACTCGGTCACGGCCTTCAGGACGCCCAGAAGACGATGGGTGTGATCGTGCTCGCCCTGGTGGCTGGTGGCTTCCACGAGGGCACCGATATCCCGCTGTGGGTCAAGCTCTCAGCCGCCACGGCGATCTCTCTCGGAACTTATGCGGGTGGCTGGCGGATCATGCGCACGCTGGGACGCAAGATCATCGAGCTGGACCCCGCGCGAGGCTTCGTGGCCGAATCGGTGTCGGCGGTGGTGCTCTACGCGAATGCCTTTATCTTCCATGCGCCGGTTTCGACCACCCACACCATCACCTCGGCGATCATGGGGGTGGGTGCGACCAAGCGGCTGTCCGCGGTGCGCTGGGGGGTCGCAAAGAACATCGGCGTCGCCTGGGTGCTGACCATTCCGGCTGCGGCTTTGGTCGCCGCCGTCATGTACTGGATCCTCAACCCGATCTTGGGCTGAGCGCGGCTCGGTTCGCCGGGGCAGCGCGGGGGACCCGCGCTGCCCGGGGCGGGCGCGCGGCGTGCAGGGCGCGCGGCGTGCAGGGCGCGCCATCGCCGACTGCCTTGCTCACCTCGGCCATCGCTCGCCGATTGCTGTACTTTCAGTCGAGTGCTGCGGTTTAAACCACAGCGCTCGGCCACGACCACAGCGCTCGGCCAGAACCACAGCGCTCGGCCAGAACCACAGCGCTCGGCCAGAACCACAGCGCTCGGCCAGAACCACAGCGCTCGGCCAGAACCACAGCGCTCGGCCAGAACCACAGCGCTCGGCCAGAACCACAGC
>JAVBNE010000074.1:0-9887 GCA_031551755.1 Cellulomonadaceae bacterium
CTTGATCAACTCCGAAGCCTGACCACCCAACACCAACGTTGCGTTATCAGACTTCCAGCACAAGTCACCAGTCTTACGAGTCGCATTCGACCCACCCGTCATATCGTCAGCACACGCCACATACTTACGCTCCACGAACCCGGTACCCAGATCCCACCCGTCCCCGACCCACGAGGTTTGGTTATTAGCCCCCGACACCCGCCCGTCCACACCACCAGAGGAGTAACCAAACGAGAACTCGGGTATCAGATCCCCAGGGACCGGAGCAGTACGGAGCGGATACGACCACGTGAAATCACCAGTCTTCTCCGAGACCCCCCACGCCGCCGAAGCCGACAACGGCGTCGCCGACCAGTCCCCACTCGCCCCAGCAGGAGCGGCCGCCAACGCCATCACCATCCCCGAGGTCCCCAACGACAACCCACCCGCCGTCACCGTCTGCTCACCGGTCGCATTCACCGACTCCAAAGGTGTTTGCACCCGGCACGCCGGCTTACCCGGCGTCGTCAACGCACAATCGGGCAACGACACCAACTGAAGCCGTGAACCCCAATCCCCACCGCGGTCGGCGGCCACACCCGCATACTCAACCTGCACATCAACAGCCGTCGCATCCGGACCCGCCAACGCGGCCTTAGCCTTCGCATCCCCCGGCTGCGGCTCGACCTTCAACAACACCCCATCAACACCCACCGCCGCAGCCGCCTTCGGTGCCAACACCCGCACACCAACCTCGGCCGGCCCACCCTGAGGCTTCTTCGGCGCAGGCTTCGTCAGCTCAGGCTTCTTCCGCTCAGCCGGCCCCACGCCGGCCTTCTCCTTGGTGCCGGCCTTCTCAGTACTGGTTGGTCCTGCTCGCGGTTGAGCAGGCCCGGCACTGGCCTTGCCTGTGCCGGTTTTCTGCGGCTCGACGGGTGCTAAGGACCCGTCAGTCGCGATCTCGATCGGCACACCACCCACCACCACCTGGCCGTCGCCGTCGGTGGTATCCACAACCTCACTACCAGCACTGACCGCCACCGGCTTGACCACCGGCGAAGACTTACCCGGCTTCGCCGACAACTTCGGGGCCTTCGGGCGAGCCTTGATCGCCAGCGGCTTCTCCTTCGCCCGCTTAGTCGCGAGCTCCTGACCATACGCCGCCCGCTCGGCAGCCGACCACGACGCCCGCTCCGCCAAACTCGGGGAATCATCCTCAGCCTGGGCAGGAGTCACGAACATCGTGACCACCAACGCCGACGCCGCCAACACGGCCACGAACAGCCGCAACCTGACCAAAGAACCCATCATCGCGCCCCTCATCACGGTTCCTTCCCCGCCATTCAGATGCTCGGCGCTGACACGGTCACTCATCACAGATCCTCACCACCACAGGCGCGGCTGATCATGTCGTTGTCGGCCGGGCCGTCCAGCACCCGCACATCGTCGATCGCGCCCACCCAACCCGGGGAACCCAGGCCGCCGCCGAGTTGGAAGGCTCCACCGCCGGACCAGTTGACCTGCGCCGGGACCGTGGTCGTGCTCAGGTCCAACGGGCTGTTCGGGTCGCAGACCGTGAGCGAGATCGTGCCCGCACCCGGGTCGAAAACCCCGGTCAAATGCACCCAGTCATTGGTCACCGCCCAGGTGTCGGACGCCGTCGCGGCACTGGCCCCCGCGTCGTCCATACCGGGCATCTCAAAGGCCCAACACGGCTCCCCACCACACGCGGCGGAACTCAGGTAACCCAGCCTGAAGGCAGCCGTCTTCTGCCCGGCCTGGGAGATCGCGACCGCACCGCCGGCGTTGACCTGGTCGGCGCGCACCTGCGCCATCACGGTGAACGCCTTATCCGTGGCGACCACCGGACCGGTCGAGACCGCCTTGCCGGACCCCGCGAACTGCAATGCGTGGTCATCCGGACGCAGCATCGCCAGCAGGCCTTGCGTCCACGTCGCCCCACTGACCTGCAAGGTCGAGGCGCCCACGGTCGAATCGGCGGCCGTGGCCCCGGTGCCCTCATCGAGCTTCCAACCCCCGGCCTTGCCCGGGAACCCGACACTGAACCGGTACAACTTCACCGGCGAGGTCCACCCGGCCCGGTCCACCGACTGCACATACAACCGGTGCGAACCAGGACTCGCCGGGGTGTAGGCAACCGTGGGAGCGGCCCCCGTGGCCGTCGAACCCAGCGCATCGGTATCGAAGGAGTACCTATACGAGACCACATCGGCCACCCCGTTACTGCCGAAGGTGAATGACCCGGCCCCGCCCACACGCCCACTGACGGCGTCCTCGGTATAAACCGTCGCTCCCCCAGCCGTAACTGTCGGCATCGTCGGCGCCTTGAAGTCGGCCACGAACTCACACTTGATCGCCGGACCGAATGCCCCGTTGTACCCCTGAGCCGCCCACATGTACGTCTGGCCGTCCACCAAGATCCCCGCCGGGACGGTGGTCGTGTGCGTGCGACCCGACGCCTGCGCCGCGGTCTTCGCCGGGTTGTACAACACCTTGAGATCCGACAGGCGGTACACCGCGAAATTCGCCTGCACGTTCTGCCCGTCCGGGTGCACCAACGTGACCCGCAGCTGCGGTGTCGCCGACCGCATGTACGGGCGCCCCGCACCCGTCACACACGGGGTCGCCGGGTCCGTGGCCATCACTGTCGGCGTTGACGGCGGACGGTCGTAGGTCACCGAGAACTTCGCGTCGTTACGGTAGGAGTTCCACCCCGCCGACATCGACGACTCATTGGCGGCCTTCAGGCCGATCCCCATCGTCGTCAGGTTCTGATCGGCCATCAACTTGCCCAGGCTCGTCACATTCCACTCGATCCACCGCGGCCCCGCGGCGCACCCCGACTTATGCGACAGGTTCTGCGTCGCCACGTGATTCATCCACGTCCCGGCGTGATTGGCCCACGTCGAGCCCGCGTTGATCCCCGGCACCCGCCACAACTGCACGCCCGTCGCCGTACACGACCACGAATGCGTCCCATACACACTGAACGTCGCCGACTTGACCTGCGCCCCGGACAACCCGCCGACTGTGGCCATGCCGGTGAACTCATACACCAACCGCTCCACCGACGACCTCGAACACTGCGACGAAGAAGCCGGCGAACACAACCCCACACTCTGCGCCCCGGAGAACTTGTACCCCGACGCCGACGTCGCCCACCCTGACTGCAACACCGCCCACTCATACAACCCACCACTGACCCCCGGGTCGATATACACCGGGAACACCGTCTCCTCGCTCGCCAGCATGTGCGCATCCGGGCTGACCACCACCGAATCGCTGCTCACCTGCGAGTCCACCGACGCGATTTCATCACCTCGACCCGGACCAGCAACCTCAACGCCACCCACATCCGGAACCGTGAACGGCCCCGCCTGCGCACCAGTCGAATCCCACATCAACGGCTCCGGGGAAGCAAACACCTGCCCACCAGCACCATCAACCACCACGAACGCCCCACCGTCAGCCTTGACCGCCAACCCCGGCCCCGGCTCAACCCCGAACTCCAACGACGCCAACACCGGATTAGCCGCCGCCTCCTCGGTATTCACCCGCAACACCTGGTTGAACCCGGTGCCATCATCATTGACCGACACCAGCAAATCCACATCCGGCAACACCTGCGGGTACGTGATCACCGAACCATCCACCACCGGCTCGGTCAACTCGACCGGCGCGCTCACCACCAACTCCTTACCCTCACGAGTGATCCTCGCCAACACATCCCCAGGCCCCGCACCGAAAGTCATCTCATTCACCGGGGCCTTAACCACCAACCCCTGCGCCCCCACCACCACATCAGTGTCGATATCCACCCAGCGCCCATCAACCTCTGTGCGCACCGCCTGCAACGACGTCTCCCGACGCACATCCCCCGACGGTGTCGCAAACACCGTCGCCCACGCCGACCGCTCACCCAACAACTCAACCTCGACCCCACACCGAGCCGCCAACTCATACGCCACCCCGGCCGCCTCCACCCCACCCGGAGCCGCCGAACACGGCAAAGAACTCATAGAAAAGATGCCCGCCGCAACTAATTCACGAGCATCCACAACACCCCCGACCGAAATGCCCGTATTCGCCGTGACCCCCGGCCCCGCCGCAACCGCAGGAACCCCCGCGAACACCAAACCCGCAGCACAGAACAAACCAACCCATGCACGCCGCACCGCGCGCTCCTTCCAGCTCAGTAACACCCAACAGAGGTGACACCACGCCACAGCCAAGAAACAGCCACGACTTAGTCCTCGCACAGTAGCGGCCCGAAGACAAGGCGTCCACCCCGAAACCAAAATGGCGCACAATGGCCGCAGAACGCGGCAATGCCGCCTCAGCGCGGCACCCCGCCTCGGGCACCTCAGCGCGGCAGCGGCCCAGCCTGACGGCCTACGGCCGCCCCGCCCAGGGCATGGCCTGGTTGTACCGGATCGACGTGATTTGCACGGTCGCCCCGGGGTATGGGGCTTCGATCATTTGCCCGCCGCCGACGACCATCGCGACGTGGTAGATCGTGGACGGATTCGACCGGTTGGTGGCGTAGAAGATCAGGTCGCCGGGGCGCAATGCGGAGTAGGGGATCTTCGCGACGCGCTGGTACTGGGAGCGCGACGATCGGGTGATCTGCACACCGGCCGCGGCCCAGGCCTTCAGTGTCAACCCCGAACAGTCGTAGCCAGGCCCGGTGCCGCCGAAGACATACGGCGCGCCGACTTTCCCCCGGGCCCAGTTGGCCGCGGTCCGCCCTTGCGCGGCGGTCGCGGTGGCGCCCGCCGGCGGCGGGTTGACCGGGGTCGGGGTCGGGGGCTTGGGCGTGGGGGTCGGCGTCGGCGTGGGGTCCGGCGTCGGGCCTGGCGGGCTGGGAGTGGGCGTCGGCACCGGGCCAGGGGTCGGCGTCGGGGCCCCGGTGCCACTGGGCGGGTCGACTCCCAAGGCGGCGCGCGACTGCGCCTCGCGTTCGCGTTCTCGTTGCGCGTCCAGCGCATCCTGGCGGGCGCGTTCGGCGGCGACGGCGGTGCGCCGCGCGGCTGCGAGTTCGGCGATCAGCGCATCCCTGCGCGCGGTCACCGTCTGCTCAGAGCGCACCAGCGCCCGGGCGGCCTCATCGGCGCGAGCGGCGGCCTTCCGCGCTTCGGTCGCCTGCTTCTCCTGCTGCTCCCGGGCGGCGACCGCCCGGCGATCGGCCTGCTGGGCCACCGCCGCGACATTCGCGTAGCGGTCGGCGACGAGGGTTGCCCGCCTGGCCGCGATCCGGTTCGCCTCCTGGCGTTCCACCAGGTCGCTGAGCCCGTCGGCCGACGCGATCGTCTCAGCCAGGTCGTACCGAGAGGACGACCTGTTCTCCGCGCGGTAGACCGCACCCATCTGGGATCGCGCCTCGTCGACGTCGGCCGCCGCCGCCTTGGCGGCCTTGGTGGCGGACTCTTCGCGGGCGACCGCCGCCGCCAAGTCCTCCTGGGCTCTGAGCTCGTCCTCGCCAGCGACCTGCGCGGCGACCTGCGCGGCTTCAGCTCGGGTGCGGATACTCGCCAGCTCCGCTTCGAGCTTCGCGACGTCGTCCTCCGTGGCCGACGCCGGGAGAATTCCGAGCAGGAGTATCCAGGCTGCGACCGTTGCGGCGCAGCCGATCAGGGTCCGGGAGCGGGTCGTCGTGGTCCGCCTTCCTCTAGGCGTCCTAGCAGTCTGACTGCCTGCCTGAATTCCCGCGATCGGAACCCCGCCAGGCGGAATGCCATCTCAGTATTCAAGACACCACTTTCCATGTCGGCCAGCACTGCCTAGCCTCACTTCCATGACCCGTCGAATGTGCAGCTGACTCCAGCGCACGTTCGCCCTGCCCTCTGAACCCCGTCGGCCAGATCGACGGCTTCTTGTTCAGACGGTTTTCCTCATCGGCGTGCGCCGGCCCCGTGCCGCGGACGCGTCCATCCTGATTCGTCCGTGGCGACCCTCATCCCACCGAAATTCAGGAGAACTCCCATGTCCGCAGAGCACGCCTGGTCCTTCGAGACCCGCCAGATCCACGCCGGCCAAGAGGCCGACCCCACCACCGGGGCCCGCGCCTTGCCGATCTACCAGACGACCTCCTTCGTCTTCCCCGATGCCGGTGTCGCCGCCGATCGATTCGCCCTCAAGGATCTCGGCCCGATCTACACCCGGCTCGGGAACCCGACCCAGGAGGTCGTGGAGAACCGGATCGCGAACCTCGAAGGTGGTGTCGGCGCCCTGCTGGTCTCCTCCGGCCAAGCCGCCGAGACCCTCGCCATCCTGAACATCGCCGAGGCCGGCGATCATGTGGTCGCCTCCCCGAGCCTCTACGGCGGCACGTACAACCTGTTGCACTACACGCTCGAGAAGCTGGGCGTCTCGACCACCTTCGTGACCGACCCGCACAACCCGCAAGCGTGGCGCGACGCCGTGCGGCCGAACACCAAGCTGTTCTTCGCGGAGACCATCCCCAACCCGAAGGCCGACGTCCTCGACATCGAGACCGTCGCCCAGATCGCCCACGAATCCGGCGTCCCGCTGGTCGTCGACAACACCATCGCGACCCCGTACCTGGTGCGGCCGCTGGAGTTCGGCGCGGACATCGTCATCCACTCGGCCACCAAGTACCTCGGCGGTCACGGCACCGCCATCGGCGGCGTGATCGTGGACGGCGGCACCTTCGACTTCGCCGCCGACCCCGAGCGCTTCCCGAACTACAACAACCCCGACCCGAGCTACCACGGCATCGTCTACGCCCGCGACCTCGGCGTCGGCAGCCGCCTGGGCGCCAACCTGGCCTTCATCCTCAAGGCCCGCGTCCAGTTGCTCCGCGACCTCGGCACCGCGATCTCGCCGTTCAACGCCTTCCTTATCTCCCAGGGGATCGAGACGTTGTCGCTGCGGATCGAACGCCATGTGGCGAATGCGCAGCGGGTCGCCGAATGGCTGGAGGCGCGCGCCGACGTCACCAAGGTGCACTACGCCGGGTTGGCGTCAAGCCCCTGGCGCGCCAATGCTGCGAAGTACCTGCCGCGTGGTGCGGGCGCCGTCCTCGCCTTCGAGTTGGACGGCGGCTCCGAGGCCGGCCAGGCATTCGTCTCGGCCCTGACGCTGCACTCGCACGTCGCGAACATCGGCGACGTCCGGTCGCTCGTCATCCACCCGGCCTCCACGACGCACAGCCAGCTCACCCCCGAGGAGCAGGAACTGTCCGGCGTGACGCCAGGCCTGGTCCGGTTGGCCGTCGGCATCGAGCACATCGACGACATCCTGGCCGACCTCGAGGTCGGCTTCACCGCGGCCAAGTCGGCGCTGAACCACTGAGTGATGTCCACGGTGGACGGCCGGGGCGTCGGCGGCGCCCCGGCCGTACAGTGGCCTACGTGAGGAGTTGGATGTGACGACCGCAGACGGTACGCCCGCATCTCCCGGTGCGCCCAGCGCGGGCGCAACCTCGAGAACCCCTGCCACACCGCGTGGCGCCACCTCATCCTCGCGCGCCCGCACCAAACCGCCCGTCCCGGCGACCGGCGCGTGGCTCCCCGAGCACCCCGTGGGCAACCGGCAGTTCGCCGACGTCGGCACGTTCGACCTTGAGGCCGGCGGCCGGATACCGGATGTCCGGGTGGCGTACGAAACCTGGGGAACCCTGAACGCCGACGGCTCGAACGCCGTCCTGATCCTGCACGCGCTGACCGGCGACTCCCATGTCACCGGCCCGGCCGGCCCCGGCCATGTGAGCGGCGGCTGGTGGGAGGATCTCGTCGGGCCCGGCGCGCCCATCGACACCGACACGTACTTCGTGGTGGCCCCGAATGTCCTCGGCGGTTGCCAGGGAACGACCGGCCCCGCCACACCCGGACCGGACGGCCGCCCCTGGGGCAGCCGCTTCCCGCGCGTCACCACCCGCGACCAAGTCGCGGTCGAGGTCGAGTTGACCCGCCAGCTGGGTATCCAGTCGTGGGCGCTGATCGCCGGCGCGTCCATGGGTGGTCTGCGTGTCCTGGAGTGGGCGATCCTCGGCCCGGAGGCAGGGATCTTGGTGGAGGCCATCGCCCCGATCGCCACAGGCGCCCAGACCACCGGTGACCAGATCGCGTGGGCACATCCGCAACTCGGGGTGATCCGCGCGGACGCTCAGTTCGCGGGCGGCGACTACTACGACGCCCCCGTCGGCCCGCATGTCGGCCTGGGGATTGCCCGGCAAATCGCCCATACGACTTACCGGTCGGCGACGGAACTAGACCGCCGGTTCGGTCGGCTCCCCCAAGGTGGCGAAGACCCGTTCACCGACGGCCGCTATGCCGTGCAGTCCTACCTCGACCACCACGGGGACAAACTCGCACGACGCTTCGACGCGAACTCCTACCTGGTTCTCACGGAGTCGATGCTGACTCACGACCTCGGCCGGGACCGTGGCGGGGTCGAGGCGGCACTGGCCACTATCACGGCGCGCGCGCTGGTGGTCGCCGTCGACTCCGACCGGCTCTTCCACCCCGCCGAATGCGCCCGGATCGCTGCGGGCATCCCGAAGGCCGAGCCGCTGCGAGTGCTGCACAGCGACTTTGGCCACGACGGATTCCTCATCGAGTTCGACCAGCTCGGCCCGCTCGTCACCGACTTCCTCGGGGAACGCACGCCCGTCCGACCGTGATTCACCGGTCTTCACCGTGGTTCGCCGATCTTCGACAACGCCGAGGACATAGATTGGGGCCATGGTGGCGCCGCCCTGGGTTCCCGACGTCCTCGGTCCGGCCTATCGCGCACATCGACTTCCCCTCGCCGACGACGACGAAGGCCCCGTGGTCGCCACACTCGTCCGCTATGATCCGCAGCCCGAGTCGACGGCCCGGCCCGTGCGAGCCGTGCTCTATCTGCACGGCTGGAGCGACTACTTCTTCCAGACGGAACTCGCCGAGTTCTGGCATTCGACGGGGGCCGCCTTCTACGCGCTCGACCTGCGCAAATACGGGCGCAGCTTGCTCGCCCACCAGACCCCCGGCTACATCGATCATCTGGTCGAATACGACGAGGACATCGCCGCGGCACTCGCCGCGATCCACACAGAACTGGGTGCCAACGCAGCAGTGATGCTCATGGGCCATTCGACGGGTGGGCTGATCGCCACCTTATGGGCGCACCGCCATCCCACGGCCGCCCGCGGACTGGTGCTCAACAGTCCTTGGCTCGAACTTCAGGGTTCCTCGGTGGCCAGGACGGTGTCGACGCCGGCGATCCGCCAGATCGCACGCTTCCAGCCGCGCGCACCGCTGCCGAATGTCGACCCAGGCTTCTATGCGCGGACACTCTCCGATCGCGACGATGCCACGTGGACGATTGATCCCGCGTTGCGCCCGGTGCCGTCCTTCCCGGTTCGCGCCGGCTGGTTGCGGGCGATCATCGAGGGTCATGCGACGGTGGCCGCAGGGCTGACCATCGATTGCCCCGTGCTCGTACTCGCCGCGACCCGTTCGCATATCAGCCCCCGCTGGTCGTCAGAAATGCGGAACGCGGATATCGTCCTCGATGTCGAGGCATTGATCCGTCGCGCCCCGCAGTTGGGTGAGGTCGTGACGATCGGCCGTATCCCCGGAGGGATTCACGATCTGACGTTGTCGTTACCGGGGCCGCGAGCACGTTTCTATGCCGAGATCCGTCGGTGGATAGCGGGCTACGGGTGGAGTGTCAACAGGGCTTAAGCCCGCACTGCTCGCTGCTCGCGAGCGGCGCCAGCGTTCGGGGACCTTGGCCTGGTTAAATGCTGAAGGCCCACCCGGGTGTGGGTGGGCCTTCGGTAAGGGGTGTTCGGCGGTGTCCTACTCTCCCACCCCGTGGCCGGGGCAGTACCATTGGCGCTGGCAGGCTTAGCTTCCGGGTTCGGTATGGGGCCGGGCGTT
>JAVBNE010000027.1:0-17410 GCA_031551755.1 Cellulomonadaceae bacterium
TGTAGCCCTCGGCCTGCAGGATTTCAGCAATGTGCGACTTCAGCTTCGAGAACGGCATCTGAACCGTCTCGTGGTAAGCCGAGTTCGCGTTACGCAGACGGGTCAGCATGTCTGCGATCGGGTCGGTCATCGTCATTGGGCTCTAGCCCTTCCTCGCCGGGGTATCCGGGTGCTGGCCCCTTCCGGGACACTGCGCACCTGGACCTGCGACGTAGTTGTTCCCAGCTGCTCTTGGTGACGCCGGGAAGCTCGCCACGGTGGGCCATCTCCCGCACGCAAATACGGCACAGGCCGAACTTGCGGTACACGGAGTGCGGCCGTCCGCAGCGCTGGCACCGGGTGTAGGCGCGGACCGCGAACTTCGGCTTGGCCGCGGCCTTGTTGATCAGGGCCTTCTTCGCCATGTCAGTTCTCCTTGAAGGGGAAGCCGAGACGGCGCAGCAGGGAGCGGCCCTCGTCATCGGTCGTCGCCGTGGTCACGATCGTGATGTCCATACCGCGGACACGGTCGATCTTGTCCTGGTCGATCTCGTGGAACATGACCTGCTCCGTGAGACCGAAGGTGTAGTTGCCGTTGCCGTCGAAGTGCTTCGGCGACAGGCCGCGGAAGTCGCGGATGCGCGGCAGCGCGGTCGACAGCAGACGATCCAGGAACTCCCACATGCGGGCGTTGCGCAGGGTGACGTGCGCACCGATCGGCATGCCCTCACGCAGCTTGAACTGCGCGATGGACTTGCGGGCCTTGGTGACCTGCGGCTTCTGACCGGTGATCGCGGCGAGGTCGCGGATAGCGCCCTCGATGACCTTGGCGTCCTTGGCCGCGTCGCCGACGCCCATGTTCACCACGATCTTCTCGAGACGGGCGACCTGCATCACGTTCTGGTGTCCGAACTCCTCGCGCAGGCCGGCCACGATCTCGTCGCGGTAGCGCTGTTTGAGGCGCGGAATCTCGGGTGCCTGGACTTCAGTGCTCATCAGATGTCCTTACCGGAGCGCTTGGCGATGCGGACACGGACCGTGCGCTTGCCACGCCCGTCCCCACGGTCGACCTCTTCGGTGCGATAACCGACCCGGGTGCCCTTCTTGGTCTCCGGGTCCACCACCATCACGTTGCTCGCGTGGATCGTGGCCTCAACGACCTCGATGCCGCCCGTGCGGGTACCGCGCTGCGACTGACCGACCTTGCTGTGCTTGGTGACGCGGTTGATGCCTTCGACGATCAGGCGGTCGTTCGCGAGCACGTCCAGGACGCGGCCCTGCTTCTTGCGGTCACGCCCGGCGATGACGACCACCAGGTCGCCCTTCTTGATCTTCGCCATGCTCAGATCACCTCCGGAGCCAACGAGATGATCTTCATGAACCGCTTGTCGCGCAGTTCGCGACCGACCGGCCCGAAGATACGGGTACCACGAGGCTCGCCGTCGTCCTTCAAGATCACGGCGGCGTTCTCGTCGAACTTGATGTAGGAACCGTCCGGGCGACGGCGCTCTTTGGCAGTCCGGACGATGACCGCCTTGACGACGTCGCCCTTCTTGACGTTTCCACCGGGAATGGCGTCC
Source organism: Cellulomonadaceae bacterium (assembly GCA_031551755.1). Classification (GTDB taxonomy): domain Bacteria; phylum Actinomycetota; class Actinomycetes; order Actinomycetales; family Cellulomonadaceae; genus JAVBMU01. Next base: position 1,560 of record JAVBNE010000027.1, read on the forward strand.
TTGACGCTCGCGACGATCACGTCGCCGATTCCGGCGTAGCGACGGCCCGAACCGCCGAGAACGCGAATGCACAAGATCTCCTTGGCACCCGTGTTGTCGGCGACTCGAAGTCGCGACTCCTGCTGGATCATTACCTAACTCCTGTCGTCGAGCTGGTTCTCGCTGGGCGAGCCTTGCCGAACGGATAGCTGTCAGCGTGCTGGCGCCGGCAGTGACGGCCCGAGGGCCGCCACCGGCATCGAACTACTTGGCCTTCTCGAGGATCTCGACCAGCCGCCACCGCTTGGTAGCGGAGAGCGGGCGAGTTTCCATGATGATGACGAGGTCACCCACACCTGCGGTGTTCTGCTCGTCGTGTGCCTTGACCTTGCTGGTGCGCCGGATGACCTTGCCGTAGAGCGGGTGCTTGACCCGGTCCTCGACCTCGACCACCACGGTCTTGTCCATCTTGTCGCTCACCACGTAGCCGCGCCGCGTCTTGCGGTACGCGCGCTCGGGGGTGCTCGTTGCGTTCTCGCTCATGGAAGCCTCACTCACTTCGCGCTCGGTGCAGTACGGATACCGAGCTCGCGCTCGTGCAGGATCGTGTAGATCCGCGCGATGTCACGGCGAACGGCCTTGAGCCGGCCATGGCTCTCCAGCTGGCCCGTGGCCGACTGGAAACGGAGGTTGAACAGCTCCTCCTTGGCCTTCTTCAACTCGGCGGCGAGCTTCTCGTCGTCGAATCCGTCGAGGTCGCTCGGAGCCAGACCCTTGGTCCCGATAGCCATCAGTTGCCACCACCCTCGCGCACCACGAAACGGCACTTCATCGGGAGCTTGTGGATCGCGCGGCGCATTGCCTCGCGGGCCAGCGGCTCCGGGACTCCGGCGAGCTCGAACAGGATTCGGCCCGGCTTGACATTGGCGACCCACCATTCCGGCGAGCCCTTACCCGAACCCATGCGGGTCTCGGCAGGCTTCTTGGTGATCGGACGGTCCGGATAGATGTTGATCCAGACCTTTCCACCACGCTTGATGTGCCGGGTCATGGCAATACGTGCCGCTTCGATCTGACGGTTGGTGACGTAGGCCGGCTCGAGAGCCTGGATACCGAAGTCGCCGAACGCGATCTGTGTCCCACCCTTGGCGGCGCCAGAGCGCGAGGGGTGGTGCTGCTTGCGGTGCTTGAGCCTGCGGGGAATCAACATGACTCAGGCCTCCGTTCCAGCTTCGGCGGCCGGCGCCGCGGCAGCCGGAGCCGCCTCGGTCGCGGTGGCCGCGGTAGGAGTGCGCTCGGTACGACGACCCGCGCCGCCACCACGCCGCTCGCCACGTTCGCCACCGCGCGGGCCACCACGGCCCTGGCGCGGAGCGGCCGTCGCCTGCTGCGCAGCGAACTCCTTCTCCGTCATGTCGCCCTTGTAGATCCACACCTTCACGCCGATGCGGCCGAAGGTCGTGCGGGCCTCGAAGAAGCCGTAGTCGATGTTCGCGCGCAGCGTGTGCAGCGGCACCCGGCCCTCGCGGTAGAACTCCGACCGGCTCATCTCGGCGCCGCCCAGACGGCCCGAGACCTGCACCCGGATGCCCTTGGCGCCGGCGCGCTGCGCGGACTGGATGCCCTTGCGCATGGCACGACGGAACGACACCCGGCTGGCGAGCTGCTCGGCGATGCCCTGGGCAACGAGCTGAGAGTCGATCTCAGCGTTCTTGACCTCAAGGATGTTGAGCTGCACCTGCTTGCCGGTGAGCTTCTCGAGCTCACCGCGGATGCGGTCGGCTTCGGCACCCCGGCGGCCGATGACGATGCCCGGACGCGCCGTGTGGATGTCCACGCGGACACGGTCCCGGGTGCGCTCGATCTCCACCTTCGAGATGCCGGCGCGCTCGAGGCCGGTGTTCATGAGTTTACGAATCTGTACGTCCTCGCGGACGTAGTCGCGGTACCGCTGACCGGGCTTGGTGCTGTCGGCGAACCAACGCGACCGGTGGTCGGTGGTGATGCCGAGGCGGTACCCGTGCGGGTGAACCTTCTGTCCCACTAGCGGGCACTTCCCTTCTTCTCACGGGGGGCAACGACCACCGTGATGTGGCTGGTGCGCTTGAGGATCCGATTCGCGCGACCTTGCGCGCGAGGGCGGAACCGCTTGAGGGTCGGACCCTCGTCGACGAACGCCTCCCGAACGACGAGTTCCGACTCGTCAAAGGCGACGCTGTCGCGATCCGCCTTGACCCGGGCGTTGGCAATCGCGCTCTCCACGACCTTGCGGACGGGCTCGCTCGCCGCCTGCGGAGCGAACCTCAAGACCGCGACCGCCTCAACGGCCTGCTTGCCACGGATGAGGTCCACGACGCGCCGGGCCTTCATGGGCGTGACGCGGAGGTACCGCGCCTGCGCCTTGGCTTCCATTGCTGTCCTGCCTTCTGTCTTATGACCGTCTGGGTCTCGTCGCACTGTTCGCGTGGGCTGAGCCCAGCGATCAGCGGCGACGGCCCTTCTTGTCGTCCTTCACGTGGCCGCGGAAAGTCCGCGTCGGAGCGAATTCGCCGAGCTTGTGACCGACCATCGACTCGGTGACGAACACCGGGGCGTGCTTGCGGCCGTCGTGCACGGCAAAGGTGTGGCCGAGGAAGTCGGGCGTGATGACCGACCGTCGGGACCAGGTCTTGATGACGTTCTTGGTCCCTGCCTCGTTCTGGGCGTCCACCTTCTTTTGCAGGTGGCCGTCCACGAAGGGGCCCTTTTTCAGGCTGCGTGGCATCTGTCAGGCTCCTATCAGCGCTTCTTGCCGGTGCGGCGACGACGGACGATGAGCTTGTCGCTCGGCTTGTTCGGGTGCCGGGTACGACCCTCGGCCTGGCCCCACGGGCTGACCGGGTGACGACCACCGGAGGTCTTCCCCTCACCACCACCGTGCGGGTGGTCGATCGGGTTCATCGCGACACCACGGACCGTTGGGCGCTTGCCCTTCCAGCGCATCCGGCCGGCCTTGCCCCAGTTGATGTTCGACTGTTCGGCGTTGCCGACCTCGCCGACCGTGGCGCGGCAGCGCAAGTCGACGTTGCGGATCTCGCCCGAGGGCATCCGCAGCTGGGCGTAGGGGCCGTCCTTGGCAACGAGCTGCACGGAAACACCGGCCGAACGGGCGATCTTCGCGCCGCCGCCGGGCCGCAGCTCGATGGCGTGGATGACCGTACCGGTCGGGATGTTACGCAACGGCAGGTTGTTGCCGGGCTTGATGTCGGCACCGGGGCCGTTCTCGATCGTGTCGCCCTGACGCAGCTTGTTCGGCGCGATGATGTAGCGCTTCTCGCCGTCCGCGTAGTGCAGGAGCGCGATGCGCGCCGTGCGGTTCGGGTCGTACTCGATGTGCGCGACCTTGGCGGGCACGCCGTCCTTGTCGTGGCGACGGAAGTCGATCACTCGGTATGCGCGCTTGTGGCCACCACCCTTGTGCCGGGTGGTGATCCGGCCCGTGTTGTTGCGACCGCCCGTCTTCGACAGGGGGCGGACCAGCGACTTCTCGGGCTGCGAGCGCGTGATCTCGACGAAGTCGGCGACGCTGGAGCCACGTCGGCCGGGCGTCGTCGGCTTGTACTTACGGATTCCCATGGGGGTATGTCCTCAATCTGCTCTCGTCGGCTCAGCCGAAGATGTCGATCGTGCCCTCGCGGAGGGTGACGATCGCACGCTTGGTGTCTTTGCGCTTGCCCAGGCCGTAACGGGTCCGGCGGGTCTTGCCCTTGCGGTTGATCGTGTTCACCGAGGCGACCTTGACCGAGAAGATCTGCTCGATCGCGATCTTGATCTCGGTCTTGTTCGAGCGCGGGTCCACGAGGAAGGTGTACTTGCCCGCATCCAGCAGGCTGTAGCTCTTCTCGGAGACGACCGGCGCAAGCACGATGTCGCGCGGGTTCTTGGCAATCATCACTTCGCGGCCTCCTCGGCGTCGGCCTCAGTGGACGAGGCAACGGCCTTCGCGGAACGGCCCTTGGCCGGGCCGGCCAGGAATGCCGCGAGGGCACCCTCGGTGAAGACGATGTCGTCGCTGATGAGCACGTCGTAGGTGTTGAGCTGGTCAGCGACCAGCAGGTGGACCTCAGCCACGTTGCGCAGCGACTTGATGGTCACCTCGTCCGTGCGCTCGGTCACCACGAGGATGTGCGGGCGCGAGGACAGCTTGGCAAGCGTCTCGACCGCGGTGCGGGTAGAAGGCACACCGTCTACCCCGAAACCGGTCACGACGTGCACCCGGCCGTTGCGCGCCCGGTCGGAGAGGGCACCGCGCAGGGCGGCAGCCTTCATCTTCTTGGGGGTGCGCTGGTCGTAGCTGCGCGGCGTCGGGCCGTGCACGGTACCACCACCCGCAAACTGCGGGGCGCGGATGGACCCCTGGCGGGCCCGGCCGGTGCCCTTCTGCTTGTAGGGCTTCTTGCCACCACCGCGGACTTCGCCGCGGGTCTTGGTGTCGTGTGTGCCCTGACGCGCCGCGGCGCGCTGAGCAACGACCACCTGGTGGATCAGCGGAACGTTGGTCTGAACATCGAAGACCTCGGCAGGCAGGTCGGCGGTACCGGCCTTCTTGCCCTTGGGGTCAAGGACGTCGACGGTCGAGGAGGCCATGGGTGTCATGCTCCCTTCACGGCGCTACGCACGAGCACGACGCCGCCCTTGGGGCCAGGAATGGCACCCTTGACGAGCAGCAGGCCCTTCTCGGCGTCGACCGCGTGGACGGTCAGGTTCTGGGTGGTCTGGCGCACGTGGCCCATCCGGCCCGCCATGCGCATGCCCTTGAAGACTCGCGACGGGGTCGAGGCCCCACCGATCGAACCGGGCTTGCGGTGGTTGCGGTGCGCACCGTGGGAGGCGCTCACACCGGCGAAACCGTGACGCTTCATGACACCTGCAGTGCCCTTGCCTTTGGTGGTGCCGACCACGTCGACCACGGCGCCGGCCGCGAAGGCCTCCGCGGTGATCTCCTGGCCGAGCTCGTACTCACCGGCGTTGGGGGTCCGCACCTCGGCCACATGGCGGCGCGGAGTCACGCCCGCCTTTTCGAAGTGGCCCTTGAGGGGCTTGGTGACCTTGCGGGGGTCGATTTGTCCGTAGGCGAGTTGGACGGCGGTGTAGCCGTCGGTCTCCTCGGTGCGGATCTGGGTCACGACGTTCGTGCCGACGGCGACGACCGTCACCGGCACGACCCGACCGGCTTCGTCCCAGAGCTGGGTCATCCCGAGCTTGGTGCCGAGCACGGCGGTGACTGGGCGCGCGAAACGCTGGGGGGTGCTCATATCTCCTCCAGCCTCAGAGCTTGATCTCGATGTTCACGTCCGCAGGCAGGTCGAGCCGCATCAGCGAATCGACGGCCTTCGGCGTGGGATCGATGATGTCGATCAACCGCTTGTGTGTGCGCATCTCAAAATGCTCGCGGCTGTCCTTGTACTTGTGAGGCGACCGGATGACGCAGAAGACGTTCTTCTCCGTCGGCAGCGGCACCGGACCCACGACCGTCGCACCAGCGCGTGTCACCGTGTCGACGATCTTGCGCGCCGAGCTGTCGATGACCTCGTGGTCGTAGGACTTGAGCCGGATGCGGATCTTCTGTCCCGCCATGGCGTCGTCTGATCTCTTTCTCTCGAACCGCTAACTGTCCGGCCCCCGCGCTCGGGCGTGTCGCTCAGTGGCGGCACGGTCGTGCGCTGACATCTCACGATGGAGGACCGTTGGATATGTGGACCGCAGCCGACCGTGCTGCTGCACGGCATGGGACTTCAGTTCACAACGTTTGTTGAGCCCGTTCGGAACAGCGTTCCGCAGACCGCCCGATCATCTCGACAGTCGGCAGACCACAGGCCCGATCGAATCGAGCCGGACCCCGCAAAACCCGGGATCGGAGTTCACCACTGTTCGACACATGAAAGTGCGCACCTGAGACAGGCAACCTGAGCAGTGTGCCACAACCGGTTGGGATGCGCCAATCGAGACTCCGGAAGACCGCAAGGGTGAAGCGGCGTTGAACCTCAGGCGATGAGCAGGTCACCCCGCTGGACTTGGGCACGGCCCACACCGGCCAGCAGAATCCCCACCGTCTGACCAGCTGTGGCGACGTCCTGGTGACGACGGAAGGCCTCGATCGCCCGTACCGTCGAGCCGATCACCCCCGAGTTGCCGGACACCTTCACCGCCTCGCCCACCCGGATCTCGCCGCTTTCGACGGTTCCGGTGACGACCGTGCCCCGTCCCGTGATTGAGAAGATGTCCTCGACCCGCATGGCGAATCCACGGGCGGGATTCGCGAGCCGTCCGCCGGCGGCACCGCTGCCGGGCGTCGGCGGGCTCGTGGAGGTCGACGGAGGCACCCGGGACACAGTCACCATCGAAGGGGCCGGGGCATAGTGGTCCACGACAGGTCCAGCACCCTCCGCCTGCCGTTCGCGTCGCTTTCGCCCAAAGATCATTCGAACATCCTCCCACCGCAGCCACGCAGGACCGCCGCCTCCTGCGGAGCCTTCGAAATGGTCACGGGCATCGGATGAGCCATCCGCCCAGCTCCTTCTTCTTGACGATCGTGCTGACCCCGTCGTAGCGCTTCCCGCAGTCTGTGGGACTCGTGCCGTATTCGATACGCAGCACGGACTTTCCGGCAGCGACAAAGGGCGCGTACTTCGCACATTCATCGTATTCCCCGCAGCTCTCATTGACCGCGAAGTCGAAATACGGTTCGAGGGCGACGATCTGGTCGACGTCATTTTTGAGGCCGACGGCGAGTCCGAAGGAATGGGCGAGTTCCGCAAGGTGCCTGTTGTACGCGAGCTGGTCGTCACTCGCGAGTGGAAAACCAGTCTCGTTCACATAGCCATCGACATTATCGAAGTCGATCCCGTCGAAACCCTTCCGCGCGCAAGACGCCGTCCGGGCCGCCATGATCGGCGACAGAACGGACACGGCTCGCACGTCCAGCCATTGCTCGCCACGCCAGCCGTCCATATCCGCACCGCGCACCGACCGTGGGAAAGCTCTGGCGTCCGCCCGCCAGTCCTCCCAGGCACCCGCGTTGACGTAACAGACCGCGAATTTGCCCGCATCATGCAGCCGGCGGACCTGCTCCGGCGTCGTCTCGTCGCCGTCGACCACGTAGACATCAGCGTCCACGTTTAGATCCGGACCCGGGCTGCCTATGTTGTACTGCCAGCGCACTTTGGGTGACGGCACCCAGTCCCCCAGGACGAAGGAGTCGCGTTGGGACGTGACAGCGGTCGTCGGTTCCGGGGAAGCACAACCCCCGGCGAGGGCCGCGAGGACGAGCAAGAGAACGTGACCTCGGGCAAGGGAAAGCATGCGGGACTCCGTAGAAGCAGGACAGCCCCGACCACCGAGGCACAAAGACAGGCGATACATCGGCCAGAACGAAGACATTATCAACATCCCAGGAAACCGGACATATGGCCTGCACTTCCAATTAGCGCCACCCCGAAATGCAGGCCGCGGCCGCGGGGCGCCTGTATTTACCCTCGAAACGGCTTCGGACTCAGAATACCAGAATGATGGGATAATGCGGACATGCGCGTCGCATCGGCCTTGAATGAACCGTCTATGACGATCGCCCACGCCGTGCCCTGGTACATACACCCGGCCGTGGCACCGAGGCAATGGGCCGGCCTCTCTCGCATTCTCGGCGGGGACGACTTCGTCGTCGTCAATCCCCACAACGGGCCGGGCGATCGTGCCGACCCGTACTATCCGGCGGCGATCGCCGCACTCGACCCGCAGCGAGTGGTCGGATACGTCGACCTCGACTACGGCCGCCGCTCACCCAGCGCTGTCCGCGACGACGTACTGCATTGGTCAAAGTGGTACGGAGTGCGGTCCATCATGTACGACCAGGTGCCGTCCGATCCTGCATCGAGCGATCTCATCCGGGTCCTGACAGGGCTCGCCCGATGTACCGGAGCACGGACCGTGATCGGCAATCCGGGCACGACGGTCCCACACGCGATCTTGAAATGCTTCGATATCGCCTGCACAGCAGAGATGTCTGCAGACACCTACCTGCGAACGTGGTTGCCGACAGCACCGTCGGAGGGCTGTGAACTGTGGCATCTGATCCACTCGTGCCCCGCTCACCTTCGACCGGAGGTGGTGGACAAAGCCGCGAACCTGGGAGTGAGATACCTGCACGTGACCTCCCAGACGTTACCGAACCCGTGGCAAGGATGGGACGACCAGGTCCCGCGGCATCGCTGACGAAGCGCACATGTACCACCGAGGCAGTCCGACCCGGCATACGAAAGAGCCCGGCCCCCGAGGGGTCGGGCTCTTTCGGTTGATCTCACCGAGGCGGGCTCACACCCGCCTCGGTGTCAGATCACTTGACGATCTTGGTGACCCGGCCGGAGCCTACGGTGCGACCACCCTCACGGATGGCGAAGCCGAGGCCCTCTTCCATCGCGATGGGCTGGATCAGCTCCACGGTCATCTCGGTGTTGTCACCGGGCATCACCATGTCGGTGCCCTCAGGCAGCGTGATGACACCCGTGACGTCCGTGGTCCGGAAGTAGAACTGCGGACGGTAGTTCGAGTAGAACGGGCTCTTACGGCCGCCCTCGTCCTTGCCCAAGATGTACACCTGGGCCTCGAACTGCGTGTGCGGAGTGATCGAACCCGGCTTGACGACAACCTGGCCGCGCTCGACGTCCTCACGCTTGATACCACGCAGCAACAGACCGGTGTTGTCACCCGCCTGCGCCTGGTCCATCTGCTTGTGGAAGGTCTCAATACCCGTGACCGTCGTCTTCTGCGGCTCACGGATACCGACGATCTCCACCTCGGAGTTCAGGTCGAGCGTGCCACGCTCCACCTTCCCGGTGACAACGGTGCCACGACCGGTGATCGTGAAGACGTCCTCGATCGGCATCAAGAACGGCTTCTCCAACTCACGCACGGGCTCGGGGACGTTCTCGTCCACGGCCTCCATGAGCTCGACGATCTTCGCAACCCAGGTCGGGTCGCCCTCGAGCGCCTTGAGACCGGAGACCTGAACCACCGGCGCGTTGTCGCCATCGAAGCCCTGCGAGGACAGCAGCTCACGGACCTCCATCTCGACGAGTTCGAGGATCTCCTCGTCGTCGACCATGTCGGACTTGTTCAGCGCCACCAGCAGGTAAGGCACACCGACCTGGCGTGCGAGCAGCACGTGCTCCCGCGTCTGGGCCATCGGGCCATCGGTAGCGGCGACCACCAGGATCGCGCCGTCCATCTGGGCGGCACCGGTGATCATGTTCTTGATGTAGTCGGCGTGGCCGGGAGCATCGACGTGCGCGTAGTGACGCTTGGGCGTCTCGTACTCGATGTGCGCGATGTTGATCGTGATGCCGCGCTGCTTCTCTTCCGGCGCCGCGTCGATCTCGTCGAAGTTGCGCTGCACGTTCGCCGGCAGATCCGGGTACGTGTCCGCAAGGGTCTTCGAGATCGCTGCCGTCAGCGTCGTCTTACCGTGGTCAACGTGACCGATGGTGCCGATGTTGACGTGCGGCTTGGTCCGCTCGAACTTGGCCTTAGCCACTGGGGTCCTCCTGGGACTTGGGTAGATGTGCCGAACGTGGCGAATGTTGACCCGAAGATCCTACATCCGCGGGGCGTTGCGGTTTCCTACAGGTTGATGGTGTTGGTCTTCGACCTGTGGGGACTCACTCGCCCCGGGTCTTCTTGATGATCTCCTCGGCAACCGCACGCGGTACCTCGGCGTAGTTGTCGAATTGCATCGAGTACACCGCACGACCCTGGGTCTTGGACCGCAGATCGCCGATGTAACCGAACATCTCTGACAACGGTACTTGGGCACGGACGACCTTCACACCCGTGGCGTCCTCCATGGACTGGATCATGCCACGTCGGGAGTTCAGGTCGCCGATCACATCGCCCATGTACTCCTCGGGCGTGCGCACCTCGACCGCCATCACCGGCTCCAGCAGAACCGGGTTTGCGAGCTTGATGCCCTCCTTGAGGACCATCGAGCCAGCAATCTTGAACGCCATTTCCGATGAGTCAACGTCATGGTAGGCGCCATCGAGCAGCGTCGCCTTGACCCCGACCAGCGGGAAGCCGGCGAGCACACCGAGTTCCATCGCGGACTGGATACCGGCATCGACGCTCGGGATGTACTCGCGTGGGATTCGCCCACCGGTCACCGCGTTGACGAACTCGTACATCTCGCCTTCGCTGGTGTCCAACGGCTCGAACTTCACCTGGACCTTGGCGAACTGCCCGGAACCACCGGTCTGCTTCTTGTGCGTGTACTCGACCTTGTCCGCCACCCGGCGAATCGTCTCGCGGTAAGCGACCTGCGGCTTGCCGACATTCGCCTCGACCTTGAACTCGCGGCGCATGCGGTCCACCAGGATGTCGAGGTGCAACTCGCCCATACCGCCGATGACGGTCTGGCCGGTCTCATCGTCCAACTTCACGCGGAACGTCGGGTCTTCTTCGGCGAGCTTCTGGATCGCGGTCGACAGCTTCTCTTGGTCGGCCTTCGTCTTCGGCTCGATCGCCACGTCGATGACGGGCTCCGGGAAGGTCATCGACTCCAGGATCACCGGGTTCGCAAGGTCGCACAGGGTGTCACCGGTGGTGGTGTCCTTGAGACCGATGAACGCATAGATGTGGCCGGCGCTTGCTTCCTCGACCGGGTTCTCCTTGTTGGAGTGCATCTGGAAGATCTTGCCCAGCCGCTCCTTCTTGCCCTTGGTCGAGTTCGAGACCTGGGCACCGGGTGCGACCTTGCCGGAGTAGACCCGGACATAGGTGAGCTTGCCGAAGAAGGGGTGCGAGGCGACCTTGAAGGCCAGCGCGGAGAACGGCTCGTTGGCGTCCGGGCGACGCTCGACCGTGATCTCCTCATCCTTGACGTCGTGTCCGGCGATCGCGGGGACGTCGAGCGGCGAGGGCAGGTAGTCGATCACGGCGTCGAGCATGGGCTGGACGCCCTTGTTCTTGAATGCCGACCCACACAGGACGGGGAATGCCTCACCGGCGATGACGAGCTTGCGGATGCCGGCCTTGATCTCGGCGATGGTCATCTCCTCGCCGCCGAGGTACTTCTCCAGCAGTTCCTCGTCGGCCTCGGCGACGGCCTCGACCAGTTCGGCGCGGTACTGCTCGGCACGCTCGACCAAGTCGGCCGGGATCTCCTCGACCGTGTACTCCTCACCCATCTTGGTCTCGCCGCGCCAGACCAGCGCACGCATCTCCAGCAGGTCGACGACACCCTCGAAGTCGTTCTCCGACCCGATAGGAAGCTGCACGACCAGCGGCTTCGCCTTCAGGCGCTCGATGATCGTCTTGACAGTGAAGTAGAAGTCCGCACCGAGCTTGTCCATCTTGTTGACGAAGCAAATGCGCGGGACGTTGTACTTGTCGGCCTGCCGCCACACGGTCTCGGACTGGGGCTCGACGCCCTCCTTACCGTCGAAGACGGCAACCGCCCCGTCGAGGACGCGCAGCGAACGCTCCACCTCAACGGTGAAGTCCACGTGTCCGGGGGTGTCGATGATGTTGATCTGGTTCTTGTTCCAGAAGCAGGTGACCGCGGCGGACGTGATGGTGATACCGCGTTCCTTCTCCTGCTCCATCCAGTCGGTCGTCGATGCGCCGTCGTGCGTCTCACCGATCTTGTAGTTGACCCCCGTGTAGAACAGGATGCGCTCGGTGGTCGTCGTCTTAAAGGCATCGATGTGCGCCATGAGGCCAATGTTGCGGACCTGGGTCAGGTCGGTCCGCCCGTCGAGGGCGACGGTGGTTCCCTCAGGTCGGTGGGTTGAGACTCGAAACCCTGGGCGCCTGGCCGGCGAGGTCGGGTTCCCCTGGAGCAATCCCGACCGCGCCGAAGGCGGCTTACCAGCGGTAGTGGGCGAATGCCTTGTTGGACTCGGCCATCTTGTGCATGTCCTCCCGGCGCTTGACAGCGGCACCGAGGCCGTTGCTCGCGTCGAGGATCTCGTTCATGAGGCGCTCGGTCATGGTCTTCTCGCGACGGGCGCGCGAGTAGTCCGTCAGCCAACGCAGGGCGAGCGTGGTGGCCCGGACGGGACGCACCTCGATCGGCACCTGGTAGGTCGCACCACCGACGCGGCGCGAACGCACCTCAAGGGCGGGGCGCACGTTGTCCAGCGCCCGCTTGAGCACGACGACCGGGTCGCCGTCGGTTTTCGCGCGGACACCCTCCAGGGCGCCGTAGACGATGGCCTCGGCAGTGGACTTCTTTCCGTCGAGCAGGACCTTGTTGATCAGCTGCGTGACGACGGGCGACCCGTAGACGGGGTCGACGATGAGCGGCCGCGATGGGGCCGGACCCTTGCGCGGCATATCAGCTCTTCTCCTTCTTGGCGCCGTAGCGGCTGCGAGCCTGCTTACGGTTCTTGACACCCTGCGTGTCGAGCGCACCGCGCACGATCTTGTAGCGCACACCCGGGAGGTCCTTCACCCGGCCGCCGCGCACGAGCACGATCGAGTGCTCCTGGAGATTGTGGCCCACACCGGGGATGTACGCGGTGACCTCCACCTGGGTGGAGAGCTTCACACGTGCGACCTTGCGCAGGGCGGAGTTCGGCTTTTTCGGAGTGGTGGTGTACACGCGGGTGCACACGCCACGCCGCTGCGGGGAACCCTTCAGCGCGGGAGTCTTGGACTTCCCGGCCTTAGAGGTCCGCCCCTTGCGGACGAGCTGTTGGATCGTAGGCACTACGTCTCCGTGTCTTCTCGAGCTTTCCGGGTGACCCCGGCGGTGGTCGTGGGCTTCGCGCCGATCACAGGCGGCGCCCAGCGACTCACGATCGTCGCTCGCGCCACTTACCACCGGCTCGATGGTCCTCCTCCAGCGTGGCCGTGGCCAAGGCCGGATCGGGAATGCCCGGGCACTCACATCAGGCCCCGGGAGTCCATAGACCAGCGCTCCGCGACAGCGGGGCGGTCACTCAAGATCCACAAAAGGGCCCGACGGCGCGGGCACAATCCCCAACGTTACCACAGACCCCGTTCACAGCCCCGTTCGATTCCAGCCGGCCGCGCGATCGCTCGACGCCACCTGGGCGCACAAAGGCGCAGCGCTCCAGCCGCCAGCGATCAGGCGACCGCCAAAGGGGCAACGGCCAGGCTCTCCCCCGCACGCCGCGGTGCCACCCCCTGCCTCCTGTGAAAGCGCTCGTTCCCCCCACCCCATCCCAACCGCCAAGACAATGACCACGGCCAGCGTCGCGACGGCCAAGGCCCACGCCCACGCCCCTTGCGGCGCCCACCGCCGGCGCCATGCCAATTGCACGGCGAGCCCGATCCCGACCACCAGGGTGCCGACCAACCCGACAGAGGTCGCGACGATGATGTATCGGGTTTGAGAAACTGCGAGATCCAACCATCCACCCACCACGGCGCCGAAGGGACGGCTCCCGGGTCGGCTGCCGGCGATAGCCGCCCCGCTCAGCAGGGCAACGACCCATGACAGGTACGCCCACGCGCCGACTTTCATCCGAAGATCAGCATCCGAATGGGACCAGGTGGCGCAGATAGCGACGAGGCCGGGCGCAACGAGAACCACCGGCGCGAACGCGATCATCCAGAACGTCACCCCGGCATGCGTGCTCTTCCCCGGCCCCGGCCCGACGCACAGGACGAGCCCGCAGACCGCCAAACATGGCAACAACATCGCAACCAACACGATCACGAACACGATCATTAGCTCAATGGCGCGAACCCGGTCCTGCTGCGGCCGGTCGTTCTGCGCGGCCGATGCCCTAGCCCTGGCGTCGCGCTCACGCCTGGCTCGCTGCCTCGGCGTCGGCCGCTTGGGCATCGTCCACCCTTCATCGCTCGTGCCGCTCTGCCGCCGGGCGAGTCGGCACGGATCGTTGCCATGGCGAGACGACTGCGGGGTACCCACCGATCGTGGACACCCCGCAGTCACGTGCAAGAACTCAGCGGAAGTCGCCGAAGTCCAGGTCCTCCAACGGGATCGCCTCGCCGGAGCCCATGCCGAGCGCCGGGAAGTCGATCTCGTCATAGCCGAAGGACGGGTAGAGCTCCGTCTTGGCCTGCTCGGTCGGCTCCACCTCGACGTTGCGGTAGCGGGGCAGGCCCGTACCGGCCGGGATGAGCTTACCGATGATGACGTTCTCCTTGAGGCCCAGCAGCGGGTCACGGCGGCCGCTCATTGACGCCTCGGTGAGCACGCGGGTCGTCTCCTGGAAGGAGGCAGCCGAGAGCCACGAGTCGGTCGCGAGCGAAGCCTTGGTGATACCCATCAGCTCCGGACGGCCGGAGGCCGGTGTGCCACCTTCCGCGACGGCCTGCCGGTTGGCGTCCTCGAAGCGCCCACGCTCGGCCAACTCGCCCGGAAGCAGCGCGGCGTCACCGGAGTCCAGCACGGTCACGCGACGCAGCATCTGCCGCACGATGACCTCGATGTGCTTGTCGTGGATGTCCACGCCCTGCGAGCGGTAGACCTCCTGGACCTCGTCCACCAGGTGCTTCTGAGTGGCGCGCGGGCCGAGGATGCGCAGGACCTTCTTCGGGTCCACCGCACCCTGCACGAGCTGGGTACCGACCTCGACGTGTTCACCGTCGCTGATGAGCAACCGCGAACGCTTCGTCACCGGGTAGGCGATCTCCTCGGAGCCGTCGTCCGGGGTTAGCACGATGCGGCGCGTGCGCTCCGCCTCGTCGATGACGACCCGGCCGGAGTACTCCGCGATGGGCGCCTCACCCTTGGGGGTGCGGGCCTCGAAGAGCTCGGTGACACGTGGCAGACCCTGTGTGATGTCGTCCGCCGAGGCCACACCACCGGTGTGGAAGGTACGCATCGTCAGCTGGGTGCCGGGCTCACCGATCGACTGGGCCGCGACGATACCGACGGCCTCGCCGACGTCGACGAGCTTGCCGGTGGCCAGCGAACGGCCGTAGCACATGCTGCAGGTACCCGTGGCCGCCTCGCAGGTGAGCACGCTGCGCACCTTGACCTGGCGGACGCCGGCTGCCACCAGCAGACCGATGTTGATGTCACCGAGATCGACTCCGGCGGCAGCCAGCACCTCGCCGTCGGCTCCGACCACGTCGGTGGCCAGGGTGCGGGCGTAGACCGCGGTCTCCACCCAGTCGTGCAGCGTCAGCGCGCCGTCCTCGCCCTCGGCGATGATCTTGGTCAGGCCACGCTCGGTGCCGCAGTCCTCCTCGCGGATGATCACGTCCTGAGCCACGTCGACCAGACGACGGGTCAGGTAGCCCGAGTCGGCCGTCCGCAGCGCGGTGTCGGCCTGGCCCTTTCGACCACCGTGGGTGGAGATGAAGTACTCCAGCACGGACAGACCCTCGCGGAAGTTCGACTTGATCGGCCGCGCGATGATCTCGCCCTTCGGGTTCACCACCAGGCCTCGCATGGCGGCGATCTGGCGCATCTGCACCATGTTCCCGCGAGCCCCGGAGTGGACCATCATGTAGATCGGGTTGTTCTTGGAGAAGTTGGCCTCCATGGCCGCCCCGAGCCGGCTGGTCGCGTCGGTCCAGATCTCGATGAGCTCCTGGCGACGCTCGTCCTCGGTGATCAGACCACGCTCGTACTGCTTGTCGATCTTGGCGGCCCGGTCCTCGTACACGCTGAGGATCTGCGCCTTGTCGGCCGGGGTGCTGACGTCGCCGATGGAGACGGTGACGCCGGACCGGGTGGCCCAGTGGAAGCCCAGGTCCTTCAGGGCGTCCAGGGTGTGCGCCACGTCGACCTTCGGGTAGCGCTCGGCCAGGTCGTTGACGATCTGACCCAGCTGCTTCTTGCCCACCTCGTAGTCGGCGTACGGGTAGTCCGCCGGCAGGGCCTCGTTGAACAGCGCCCG
>JAVBNE010000021.1:0-43953 GCA_031551755.1 Cellulomonadaceae bacterium
GCCGCCGATGGCGGCGACGACGGCCCGCACGGAGTGGTCCGCGAAGGCGACGTTGATATCGGCTGCCCGGTCAGCCGGGCTAGCACCCACCCGCCGCGTGGTCGGATACTCCACCGGCTCCAGCCCGGTGACCTCCGCCAGGCGCCGCATCGCCTGCTCGTGCACAGCGGGAAAAGCCCCCGGCGCAGCGAACGACGGCGAGAGCACTGCCACCCGATCGCCGGGACGGGCCTTGGGCGGCTGGGCGACGGGGGTCATCGGCCCATGGTAGGCGGGTCGTTCAAGCAATAAGCGTTGACGGCCCGCGTTCCCAATCGAGGGTGAGCCTATCGCCTGTCTTCGGGGCCGGCTGCCTCGTCTTCGCCTCCGCCCGGAACCCGGGTGGGGTTTCCTGAACGGCGCGCAGGCGGCAACGGACCGACCGAGGTGGCCGCAGCTTTCGGCACCGCCCTGCTGGGACGGACCGGTTGGTTCGAGCACATCGTCTTCGCGATACTCGACCGGGATGAGGCGAACCCGATGAGGACGGCCTTCGCGGGGCTGGCCCACACATCACGATGACACGGGCGACGACGGCGACATCGGGCCGGAAAGCCTGTCCCTGACGACGTCAGCCGTGGGCCCTGACCCTAGAATCGCGGGGTGGACGGACTCCAGATCGGCGACCTCCAGCTCAACCCCATCGCCGGACCATTACCGAGCGGACTGAAGCTCTACCTGACCGGGTCGTTCGACGCGCCGAGCCCGTGGGACCACGATCCGGTGTCGGTCAGCATCATCGGCGAAGACGTCGAATGGCCGAGTGACCAGGACATCACCACCATCGCCGCCGTCCTCGAACGCTATGACGAACACCTCGCCGCAGCCGAAGCATTCGCGGCCGCCAAGACGTCCATGGCTGCCGCGACCCTGGGTCTGGACTCCCCCGGCTTCCTCTTCTGGCCCACCGCGACAGCCGCGATCACCTGGGGCGTGCACTTCAGCCAAGGGGCACCCGCCGCGCCCTACGCCGACGGCGCCGTCGTGACATTCACCGGCGACCGGCCGACCGACGTCTTCGACACCGCCGACGGCGAACCACTCGACTGACCAGCTCGTCGAGCGACCCGACGCCGCATTTGACTCATGTTGGGTCTCTTACTAGCGCGGTCTAGCCAGTTTGGTGGCCAACGGCAAGTAGGACATTCGCGACTGTGCGCAAGGTGCTACATCAGCGCACATGACGATGGTAACCGCCCGAGATCTGAGGAATCACACCGCTGAGGCGCTCCGTCGCGTGTCCGCGGGAGAGCGAGTGACGGTGACATCGCATGGCGCACCTGTCGCCGAGATCGTCCCCGCAACTCCCGGGAAACGGGCCTTCCTTACACGGGTGGAGTTGGGACGCCTCCTGCCATCCGCACAGGCCGATCCGGCCCTCGGCAAGGAGCTGGATGAGCTGGGCGGTACGACCGATGACCTCGGCCCGATCGAGTGACGACCAAAGAGCACAATGAGTCCGCAACGAAAGGGCTTCTCGACACCAGCGTCTTCATCGCGCGCGAGTCGGGCGGACCGCTTGACGTGTCGGGCCTACCAGAAGAGTCCTATGTCAGCGTCATCACCCGCGCTGAGCTGCAGGCTGGAGTCCTTGCTGCCCGCGACGCCCCGACGCGTGCCCGGCGACTGTCGGCCCTCGACCTGGTTGCGGGGCTCACGCTCCTTCCGGTCGACGCGCACGCAGCCACTCATTGGGCGGCCCTACGAGCGGAGCTGGCGGCAGTCGGCCGGAAGGTCAACGTCAACGACCTGTGGATAGCAGCCATCGCGCTCGCCCACGGACTCCCCATCGTCACGCAGGACAGCGGCTTCGATCCCCTTGTTGATCTCGGAGGCCCCGCTGTCTTTCGGGTATGACGAGGGCGGCGCTCGCAGGGCGTGTCGGCGTGTCAAAAGCACCGGACCCGCGACCTGACGGCCCTAGATCTGAATCGAAGCCAGTAGCTGTGCCGTACATCTGTCGTGCACTCGGTGTTTAGGGCTGGCGATGTCGATGACCGATCGCACGCGCGCGCGGACCAAGACTCACCGGATTGGGGCACGGGTGACCGAAGACGACGCGCAGGCAATCGCCCGTGCGGCGCGACTCCTCAACGAGTCGGTGTCTGGATTCGTCGTTACTGCAGCCGTTGAAAAGGCGGAAAATGTCGCCGCAAGAGCCGATCGCACGATCATGCCCGCGGCGGAGTTCGACGAGATGATCATGGCACTCGACGACCCGACTCCTATCCCTGAGATCGCCGCGTTGGCATCGCGAACGCCCAGGATCACGCGCCGGTGAGCGCTCCGTTATCTGATCGGACAGCTCGCCGTCGACCGGACGGCGCAGGTACAGCGCGTGGGTGCGGAGTTGCTGCTTGACGCCCTTGAGACGATCGTCTCCGCCTCGCGGTCCGTCGGGGGCGACTCGTCGTCGTCGACGCACTCCACCAGAAGGCCCTCCAGTTCTACGAACACTTCGGCTTCGTCCGCATCGGAGACTCACGGCGGCTGTACCTGAAGATCTCCAGGGTCGCCGGGTCTATCGCCGACGGTCGTCCGCGATAGACCACCCCTCGGCGACGAGACACCGCCAAGGGCCTCGACGGCCTACACGACCGGCGTCGTGGCCGGTCTCAGCATGATCCCCCGAACCGTCTCCTCCCAATGCGGGAATACCCCGGGTGGGTATACCGTTGTCGAGGCATGTACCCCCTGGGGGTATCTGGCTCGAGGTGAGGAGAGTGGGATGAGCAAGACAACTGAGCACCTGGTTCCCCGGACGGGCCACGACGGTCACGTCCATCACCCCGTTCACCACGAGCAAACCACACATAATGAACACGCCGGGCACGGGGATCACGTCGGCCAATTCCGTCGCCTGTTCTGGGCCATGCTGGTCATGGCGATTCCGACGGTCGCCCTGTCGGGCATGTTCGCGATGATCGTCGGCTACACCCTCCCGGCCATCCCCGGCCTCACCTGGGTATCCCCCGTCCTCGGCACCGTCATGTATCTGTGGGGCGGCAGACCGTTCCTCGTCGGCGCCGTCTCGGAGATCCGGTCCCGCAAACCCGGCATGATGCTGCTGATCGGCCTCGCGATCACCGTCGCGTTCGGCGCCTCCTGGGGCGCGAGCCTCGGGTTACTCCATCACGAACTCGATTTCTGGTGGGAACTCGCACTGCTGATCGTGATCATGCTGCTCGGGCACTGGATCGAGATGCGCTCCCTCGCGCAGACCACCTCCGCACTCGACTCCCTGGCAGCGCTGCTGCCCGACGAGGCCGAACGCGTCGAGGACGGGCAGATCGTCACGGTCTCCCCCTCGGAACTCGCGGTCGGTGACGTGGTCGTCGTCCGCCCCGGTGGCGCCGTCCCCGCCGACGGGCGCATCATCGACGGCCGCGCATCCATGGACGAGTCGATGGTGACCGGCGAATCGCGGACCGTCTCACGCGGAACTGGCGACCTGGTCATCGCGGGCACGGTCGCCACCGACTCCGGCCTGCGCGTCCAGATCACCGCTACGGGAGAAGACACGACGCTCGCGGGCATCCAGCGCCTCGTCACCGAGGCCCAGAACTCCTCGTCCCGTGCCCAGCGGCTCGCCGACATCGCCGCGGGGTGGCTGTTCTGGTTCGCGCTCGGCGCCGCCGCGATCACCGCGATCGTCTGGACGCTGGTCGGGCTCCCCGACGACGCCGTCATCCGCACGATCACCGTGCTCGTGATCGCCTGCCCCCATGCGCTCGGACTCGCGATTCCCCTTGTCGTGTCGATCGCCACCGAACGCGCGGCCCGTGGCGGAGTGCTCGTGAAGGACCGTCTTGCGCTGGAGAACATGCGCACCGTCGACACCGTGCTCTTCGACAAGACCGGCACTCTCACCAGGGGAGAGCCCACCGTCGCCGAGGTCTTCGCCGTCGACGGCGTCGATCCCGAGCGGCTGCTCGCGTTGGCCGCTGCCGCCGAGTCCGACAGCGAGCATCCACTCGCGAGGGCGATCGTACGGGCCGCCGAGCGCAAGGGCATCGAGGTGCCGCAGGCCCGCGACTTCACCTCATCCCCGGCCGTCGGTGTCACGGCGACAATCGCCGGCACCACGATCCGCGTCGGCGGCCCGCATCTGCTCACCGAGGAACACGCGACAGAACTGCCGGTCTCGGACCGGTGGCGTGACGACGGGGCGATCATCCTGCATGTCGTTCGAGACGGGCAGGTGATCGGTGCGCTCAAGCTCGCGGACGAGATCCGGGCCGAGTCGCGCGACGCCGTCGATGCGTTGCATGCGCTGGGCGTGCAGGTCGTGATGATCACCGGAGACGCCGAGGCCGTCGCGCAGTCGGTCGCACGGGAACTCGGGATCGACCGGGTTTTCGCCGGAGTCCGCCCCGGGGACAAGGCCGCGAAGGTACAAGAGCTCCAGGCGGAAGGCCGAAAGGTCGCAATGGTCGGTGACGGGGTGAACGACGCACCGGCGCTCGCGCAGGCTGATGTCGGGCTCGCGATCGGAGCCGGTACCGATGTGGCGATCGCCTCGGCCGGGGTGATCCTCGCCAGCGACGACCCACGCTCGGTGCTCTCGGTCATCGAGCTCTCGCGCGCCGCCTACCGGAAGATGAAGCAGAACTTGTGGTGGGCGGCGGGCTACAACCTGATCTCGGTGCCGCTCGCGGCTGGTGTCCTCGCACCCATCGGGTTCGTGCTCCCGATGTCGATCGGCGCGATCCTCATGTCGCTCTCGACCATCGTCGTGGCCCTCAACGCCCAACTGCTGCGCCGGCTCGACCTTCGCCCGGAGTCCGCCACGCGGGCGATCCTCAAGCGATAGCACCGGACCTGCCGCGCGAGTGCGCCCTAACCGCTAGAGGATGACTTTCCACGCCCATCCGTCTTGATCACGGCAAGGTTAGGGCCCTTCGGCGAAGAGACGGTCAAGGTACTGGTCGATGGCGGCCAGGGCGGCCTCCGGCTCGATCACCTCGAGTTCGAGCAGCGGGGTGAAGCCGGTCAACGCAAGGATGAGGTCCGTCTCGATGTCCGGGTCGCGCTCTGGCGCGATCAGTCCCTGCGCGATCGCCTGGCGGATGAGGCGTTCAACCGTGGCCCGACCATCCCGGAGTCCCAGACCTGCCCGTTTGCGCAACTCTGGGTCGTGCAACGCCTCAAGGACATAGGCGGCGTTCATGCGGCTCGAAGCACGGGCGTCTGGGTGCAGGGGCAGCATCTCGGCGAGCACGATGCGCAGCACCTCCAGGGGGTGCGGGGGCTGGTCGAGCCCGGCAAGCCCGCGGGCGACCCGGTCTGCGGTGCGCTCGGCGGCGTACTCCATCGCGAAGGTCAACATCGCGGCGCGGGACGCGAAGTAGTGCTGCAGCTGCCCCAACGAGACCCCGGCCTCGCGGGCAACCTCACGCAGTGTCGCCCCGGGCCACCCCTGCTGGTCGACGACCCGCCACAGTGCGTGCGCGATCGCCTCGCGACGTTCCTGGTGGTCCACCAGCTTCGGCATCCTGACCCCGTTCTGAGTTGCCGTGCGGTTTTACAATACACTTGACTTGTAACCGGCTTGGACGGGAGGGACGATGACCGGCCACCACCCACCCACTGCGTTCTTCAACCCGTACGCAGTCGCCATCGACGACGAGGTTGCGTTCGCTCTACTTGCCGACCGGCACATCAGGGAGGCGATCGCACGCGGTGAGTTCGACGACTTGCCCGGCGCCGGCAAGCCGCTCGACCTACCCGCACGACACGACCCCGACTGGTGGCTGAAGAACCTCCTGATCCGCGAGCGGGTCGTGCTGCTGCCGCCCTCCATCCAGCTCCGCAAAGACGACGCCGCGCTCGACGAGCATCTTGACGAGATGTGGAGCGAGGAAGACGTACGCCAGGAGGTCGAGGAGTTCAACCGCCGCGTACTGCGCGCCCGCTACCACCCACCGGCCGGGCCGCCCCTGGTCACGATGCCGCGCGACGTCGAAGAGACGGTGACCGCGTGGGCGGACCGCAGGGCGGAACGCCGAGCGCGAGCCGCGAAGACGCGAGCGGAGGCACAGGCGGAGGCGGCCGAAGAGGGTCGGCGGCGACGAGGTTTTCGTCTGCGAGAGCCTCGAGACCACACCCTAGTGGCTGGGCACTCAAAGGACGGGTGAGATCACGACTGGTCCCTCTGCGCTGCCTCGTAGGCCTCAATCACCGCTTGCGGCAATCTCCCTCGGGCACCGACATCCAACCCGTACTCCGCCGCCCAGGCCCGGACCGCTGCTGGTTTCGGCGTGTCGGGACCTGTGGCCGACCCCGGCGCGTCGGTGCCGCGGTCACCGCTGTTGGGGGCTGCGGCACCATCAGCGCCACTGCGTGCACCGGTCTCACGCTTCACGTCAGCTGCAAATGCGCTCTTTCGCGACTCTGGTACAGGGGGTTGCAGATGCGCCAGCAACACCTCGAACTCGTCCGGATGAACAACCCGCGTACCCAGCTCTTCGGCTTTGGCCGCTTTGCGGCCGAAGAACTGACCGTCGCTCACCAGAATCGCGGTTTGCCGGGAAACCCCTCCCATTACACGAACACCGAGCTTCTCCGCACGCTCCTCAAGCTTTCTCCGCTGCGCCTCGTCACCGCCAGTGAACACCACCTTGGCCCCGACACGCAGCGGTTCACCCAAGTTCCAGCCCTCCGGTAGGGGCCGGAGGCCCACGCTCAGGCGCGCTGCGCGCGCTTGATCAGCATGCTCAATGAGCCGCCGCCTTCATGCCATCTTCCCCTCGACCCAATTACCATCGGCCATCTGGTCGACGATAAGTGCTTCAAGGCTCACTTCGTTGAGTCGCTCCATGGTCAGTCTTCCTCCGCGAGCAAGTACACGGTGTTGCGGGCTCCAAGCCCACCACGCATCACGACACGATTCGTGGCGATGAGCTTTTCGAGCGCGTAGCGCGTCTGTGAGCGAGTCAAACCGGTGCGGTCGATGATCGAATTACGATCCAGCGACCCCGCCGCGAGAACAGTCAGAATCCGAGTCTGAGGATCGCCCGACTGGGCGTGAGGTGCCGACACCAGCGTGCTCTGTTCCACGCGCGGCCTCATCAGCACCGCAGTGAAGGTCACAGCTTGGTCGATGAAGATCGGTGGATCGGCGGGCCATTCATTGAGCGCTCGCTGCACCTCGCCGATACCGCCGCCTTCTCCTTCGATTACTCGCGCGCCTTGGGAGGTGCTGAGGTACGCGCAGATGCCGTAGAGGTGCTCGTTGACAGCGGACTTTCCCGCAGCGGTCCCGAGTTGCTCGCGGCTCACGCCCCAGAGTCCGCCCGGGCTGGTGATGACCAACCGATCGGGCAGGAGTCGAATCTCGATGCGCTTGGTTTGCGTATGTGGTCCGAGATCGCGATGCACGAGGGCATTTGCGATGAGCTCCCGCACGGCACTGAGCGGTAGCTCGGGGTGGTCGTAGTTGTGGCCATCGGCACCAACGCGAACGCCTGTACGGAGGTTTCGACGCGCCCAATCCATGCTCGCGTCTAGGAGGTCGGGTACCGGTCCATCAAGATGCACGAGATCAACAAGACGGTTGGCTGACCCCGGTTCGGTAACGACGGCGGCTGTCACCGAAAGGCTCGGTGCGAACTGCTGCGGATACTCACCAAGTGCATAGAGGCCCGCAAGCGTCACTCGGTTGCTGTCGGCGCCCAGCACTCCACGACGCCGGAGCAGCGTCTCTTCGTCTACGTCTCGAAGTCGACGTGAACTCACCCGGACTGCTGAGACGAACCCATTGACCAGGTGTGGGTCGAGGTCCGCGATCGTCGCGCGCTCAACCGTCCCCACGTCGTAACGCGGTCGGTCACGCACTGCGAGGAGTTGCTGCTCCTCGGCCGCACTCATCGCGTAGTCGCCATCGGCCTGTCGCAGATACGCGCGGCCTCCGGTCTTGCATGGGCGCTGGTGGGCGCTGAGCCCCTGTACCTCGGCGATCACAATCTGCTTGCCTGCAATCGCCAGGGTCTCGAAGGTAACCGTAACCGGCGGCGTCACCGCCTGCCTTGCTTGAGAAGCGATCGCCTGCTCCGCTGTGGCCGGGTCCTTCACTCCGGTTATGGCGAAGTCGGCGCGCTCATCGAGTCCGACGATCACGACCCCACCGTCGGGCATGTTCCCGAACGCACACAGCGTTGCGGCGAGATCAGGCACCCCACCGGCACCGCGCTTGACCTCCACGCCGGTGAAGTCGCCCCGGTGCGCCCGCATCTTCTCGACGAGGGCGAGCACAGCAGGTGCATCCCAGATCATGGCCATCAGCCTACCGCCAGAGTGCGAATTTCACACTCTAGAGTGCGGATCTAGCGAGCTAGAGTGCGAGTCTGCAGGCTGGACTCGCATCCCGAACGCGCAACTCTGATCGCGTGGGCGTTCGAGCGTTACGCCACCGGCGAGACCTCCGTGACCGCGCTCCTGCGCGACCTCACCGCACGCGGACTGCTGTCCGTGCCATCGCCGAAGGTCACGCTGACACCTATCCATGCAGCAGAGCCGCCGCTGGCCTAGCTGTCACTATGAACAATGACGTGAGACACCTATGAACGATGTCCCGCGTCATCACAATGGTGGGCCCGGAGGGACTCGAACCCCCGACATCCACGGTGTAAACGTGGCGCTCTAACCAACTGAGCTACAGGCCCTGAACAGCGGGGGCAAGCATACCCGCACCGTGGCGATCTACAGTCCCGCGAGCGCCGCCCGGTAGCCGTCGAAGTCGCGGCGCTGCCCTCGATCGTTGATGACGGCCCATCTCAGGATGCCGTCGGGGTCGATGAGGAACGACCCTCGCAACGCGAGACCGTTCTCGTCGTCGAACACCCCGTAGGCCCGGGCGACGTGGCCGTGCGGCCAGAAGTCGGACAGCAGGTCGAAGCCGAAACCTTCCTGCGCCGTCCATGCTTTGAGGGCGAATACCGAGTCGCAGGAGATACCGAGGACGGTGACGCCGGTCGTTTCGAAGTCTTCGATGTTGTCCCGCAGCTCGCACAGCTCGGAGGTGCAGATGCCGGAGAACGCGAACGGGAAGAAAACGAGCAGCACCGCTTGTCCACGCAGGTCCGCGAGGTGCACCGGGGTGCCGTGGGTGTCGGTGAGCGTGAAGTCGGGCGCCGGCTCCCCGACCTCAAGCGCGGCCCCAGCCGCCGAACGCGCGGCCCGGTCCGCCGAGCGGCCCATCCCGCCGACCTGCGTCATCGACCGCGGCCCCGGGTGCCGAGCTTTGTCGCCGACCAGTCCGGTGCGATCGAGAACGTGCTGGTCACATGCAGTCCGGCCGTGGTCGCGGCCTCCTGGATGTCGTTGTGCTCCACCTGTCCGTCGCGGCCCGGCTTCGGGGTGAATACCCAAATCAGCCCGCCGTCGTCCAGGATCGTCTGCACATCCACCAACGTGTCGGTGAGGTCTCCGTCGTCGGAGCGCCACCACACGATCACGGCATCGGTCACATCGCCGTAGTCCTCGTCCACGAGTTCGGTGCCGATGAGATCTTCGATGTCGGCTCTCAGGTCGTCATCAACGTCGTCGGCCCAGCCGTACTCCTGGACCACTTGGCCGGAGTCGAATCCCAGGCGGTCCACGCCCTGGGGTGCCGTCGTGTCTGCCACTTGTGCGTCATTCCCTTCTCGTTGGTGTAAGCAAAGGTAGCTCACCCCACACCCGTGTGCCGCACTCGGCGGCGAGCCGCGAAGAGCGGGTGTCACATAGATCACGGGGCAAGCGCCCTCCACGGGTGTGACTTCGGACCCGGATGAGAACAGAATGGTCGGACCACACAGGTCCAGACGGCATCGAGGCCCCACAGGCGGCCCGGTGTCATGGCGTGGACCGAGTCGAGCGCCCGGGTACCCCTTCCCGCGCTCCGAACGAGAGGTTGCCAGGTGGCTTCGTACGACGAGACAGGACCGCTCATCAACGGTCTGCTGAGCCAGGTGCCGGACTTCGATCCCGGTGAGACTGGCGAATGGGTGGAGGCCCTGGACGGGCTGATCGACGAACGTGGGGGTCCGCGCGCCCGCTACGTGCTGCTCAGCCTGCTTAAGCGCGCCCGCGAACGGAATGTGTCAGTGCCGGTGGCACTGAGCACCCCCTACGTGAACACGATCAGCGTCCACGAGGAGCCGTACTTCCCCGGTGACGAGACAATGGAGCGGCGCTTCCGCCGGGCCATCCGCTGGAACGCGGCCGTCATGGTCACTCGGGCACAGCGGCCCGGCATCGGCGTCGGCGGGCACATCTCCTCCTATGCCTCAGTCGCGACGCTGTACGAGGTGGGGCTCAACCACTTCTTCCGCGGCAAGGACCACCCGGGCGGCGGCGACCAGGTCTACTTCCAGGGTCATGCCTCCCCCGGCGTCTACGCCCGGGCCTTCCTCGAAGGGCGACTGTCGGCGCATCAGCTCGACGGTTTCCGCCAAGAGATGTCGCATCCGGGCGGCGGGCTCCCCTCCTACCCCCACCCCCGGTTGATGCCGGACTTCTGGGAGTACCCGACGGTCTCCATGGGCCTGGGTCCGTCCAGCGCCATCTACCAGGCGTGGACCAACCGATACCTGCACAACCGCGGGATCCGGGACACCAGCCAGCAGGACGTGTGGGCCTTCCTCGGCGACGGCGAGATGGACGAGCCCGAGAGCCGTGGCATGTTGCAGCTCGCCGCCCAACAGCAGCTCGACAACCTGACGTTCGTCATCAACTGCAACCTGCAGCGACTCGACGGCCCAGTGCGCGGCAACGGAAAGATCATCCAGGAGCTGGAGGCCCAGTTCCGCGGCGCCGGCTGGAACGTCATCAAGGTCATCTGGGGCCGGGAGTGGGACGCCCTGCTCAACGCCGATAAGGACCGCGCGCTGGTCAACCTGATGAACACCACGCTCGACGGCGACTACCAGACGTTCCGGGCGGAATCCGGGGCGTTCATCCGGGAACACTTCTTTGGCCGCGACCCGCGCACCAAGGCTCTCGTCGAGAACATGACCGACGACGACATCTGGAACCTCAAGCGCGGCGGCCACGACTACCGCAAGATGTACGCGGCCTACGCCGCTGCCCGCGCTCACACCGGTCAGCCGACCGTCATCCTGGCGCACACCATCAAGGGCTATGCGCTGGGTTCGACGTTCGCGGGGCGTAACTCCACCCACCAGATGAAGAAGGTCGGCCTGGCTGACCTGAAGGGGCTGCGCGACCTGCTGCACATCCCGATCACGGATGCCGAGCTTGAGGCCAACCCCTACGAGCCGCCGTACTACCACCCCGGGGCTGACTCCCCTGAGATCGAGTACATGCTCGACCGGCGTCAGCGCCTCGGCGGGTTCATCCCCGAACGGCGCTCGTCCCCCAAGCCGATCACCCTGCCCCCGGACTCGGCATTCGACATCCTCAAGAAGGGTTCGGGCCACCAGGAAGTCGCCTCCACCATGGCGTTCGTCCGGTTGCTCAAGGACCTCATCAAGGACAAGGAGTTCGGTAAGCGGATCGTGCCGATCATCCCGGACGAGGCGCGCACCTTCGGCCTGGACTCGATCTTCCCGTCCGCCAAGATCTTCAACACCCTGGGCCAGCACTACCTCGCTGTCGACCGTGAGCTCATGCTGAGCTACAAGGAGTCCGAGGCCGGACAGATCATGCATACCGGTATCAACGAGGCCGGCTCCGCGTCGGCCTTCCAGGCAGTGGGCACCTCCTACGCCACCCAGGGCGAGATCATGGTGCCGGTCTACATCTTCTACTCGATGTTCGGCTTCCAGCGCACCGGTGACCAGTTCTGGGCGGCGGGCGACCAGATGGCCCGAGGGTTCATCATCGGTGCCACCGCCGGCCGCACCACGCTGACCGGCGAGGGCCTGCAGCACGCGGACGGTCACTCCCCGCTCCTGGCCGGCACGAACCTGGCGATGGTCCAGTACGACCCGGCCTACGGTTACGAGATCCGGCACATCGTCCGCGACGGTATCCACCGGATGTTCGGTGACGGCTCAGACGGCCGGGACCAGAACGTCATGTACTACCTCACGGTGTACAACGAGCCGATGATCCAACCCGTCGAGCCCGACGACGTGGACGTGGACGGCATCCTGCGCGGCATGCACCGGGTGTCAGCCGCCGACGGCGACGGACCCGGCGCGCAACTGCTCGCCTCCGGTGTCGGTGTGCCGTGGGCCTTGGAAGCCCAGGCACTGCTGCGCGAGGACTGGGGCGTGGCGGCCGACGTCTGGAGCGTGACGAGCTGGAACGAGTTGCGTCGCGACGGCCTCGCGGCCGACGAGGAGGCGTTCTTGAACCCGGACGCGCACCGCCGGACGCCGTATGTGACGTCCCGGTTGGTCGACACCCGTGGCCCGGTCATCGCGTCCAGCGACTTCGACCACTTGGTACCCGACCAGATCCGCCAGTGGGTCCCGGGCGACTACGCTGTGCTCGGCGCGGACGGCTTCGGCTTCTCCGACACCAGGGCGGCGGCCCGTCGGCACTTCAAGATCGACGGACCGTCCATGGTGGTCAAGACGCTTCAGCTGCTGGCCCGCCGTGGCGAGGTCTCGCCCGACGCACCCGCGAAGGCCATCGAGAAGTACCGGCTGTTGGATGTCACCGCCGGCACCTCCGGGAACACCGGCGGCGACTCCTAGTTCCCGCCCCGCCATGGGAGAACCCAGTGGCGCGGAACGACGCAGTGGCCCGGTCACCGAGCGGTGACCGGGCCGCTGCGTTCCAGCAGGGCAACGCCGCTGACGCAAGCCTCGGCAGCGGCGGATCAACCCGACCGGGGTTAACAAGTCACCCGGTCTTGCGCACCTCAACATCAGACGAACGGGGTGTTTGTGGACTCTCCACAAAAGGCGCCGTATGCTCCTGGCGTGACCGCCACCCGAACCACGGGGAACCCCGACAATCTTCAACGTCTGCGCGACGGCAGCGGACTGTTGATCGCCGCGGCTTCCCGGCGACTCGATCAGGAACTCGGATGGTACCGAAGCCTTCCGGCCGATGATCGCCTGCATGTCGCGATGGTGGCGCAGAACGGCATCTCCGCATTCGTGGCCTGGTACGCGGATCGGTCCGCCCCACCGCACGGCGTCAGTGAGATCTTCTCGGCCGCACCACCGGAGTTGACCCGCTCGATCTCGTTGCAGCACACCCTGCAGCTCGTACGGATCATCGTGGAAGTGGTCGAGGCCTACTCCGATCACCTGGCCGCACCTGGGGGAGAACACGACCTACGCGAAGCGGTGCTGCGATACTCCCGCGAGGTGGCGTTCTCCGCCGCCGAGGTCTATGCCCGCGCGGCCGAGGTCCGCGGCGCCTGGGACGCTCGGCTGGAGGCCCTGGTGGTCGACGCCCTGATCCGGGGAGAGGCGGACGACTCGCTGCGCTCACGGGTTGCCGCGCTGGGTTGGAGTGGGCGCGGCTCGGCGCTGGTGATGGTGGGGACCACCACGAGCACCCTCGACGAGGTCAAGGTGGCCGAGATCCGCCGAGCCACCCAACGGGCCGCCGGAGACGGCCTCGTCGGAATTCACGACGACCGCCTGGTCCTGGTCCTCGGCGGCGAAGGCGACCTGCTGGCGGCGGCGAAGTCGCTGCTCCCCCGGTTCGACGCCGGCCCCGTGGTCATCGGCCCGACCGTCGCGGGACTGGCCGATGCCGCGACCTCCGCCGGCGCGGCGCTCGCGGGTCTCGCGGCAGCGGCCGCCTGGCCCCAAGCGCCCCGGCCAGTACTCGCTGATGAGCTCCTGCCCGAACGTGTCCTGATCGGCGACATCAGGGCACGGCACACACTGGTCTCACAGGCCTATCGTCCATTGGCCCAGTCCTCAGGATCGGCGCTGGAGACCTTGTCGGCGTACCTGGGCACCGGTCGTTCTCTGGAGGCCGCCGCCCGGTCTTTGTACGTTCACCCCAATACGGTCCGGTACCGATTGCGCAAGGTCGCGGAGATCACCGGCTGGGATCCACTCGACGCCCGCGAGTCATTCGTGTTGCAGGTGGCCCTCGCACTCGGACAACTCGCCTCGTCGGAACCCGCGGAGGCCGTTGCCGGGCAACGGGCGCTTTTGTAGGGTCACCACAATCGACCGTCTAAAGGTTGGTGCACGTCGTGACGCGCCAAATCCGGGTTTCATTGGCACAGTTGACGGGTGCTAGCCGTCGTGTGCCCAGGACAGGGCGCCCAATCCCCTGGAATACTCACATCCTGGCTTGAGTTGCCCGGGACAGCAGACCGCCTGGCCTCGTTCACCGAGGCATCCGGGCTGGACCTGCGGACCCATGGCACCGTCTCCGACGCCGCCACCATCGCGGACACCGCAATCACCCAGCCGCTGTTAGTGGCGGCCGCCCTGCTGTCCTGGCGCGCGATCCTCGGCGATGATTCGCCGGCTGCCGACGTGACGGCGGGGCATTCGGTCGGTGAGTTCGCAGCCGCAGCAGTCGCTGGTGTCTTCGAGGACGCCGCTGCCGTCGGCCTCGTCACCGAGCGCGCCCGGTTCATGGCAGAGGCGGCCGCCGCGACTCCAGCCGGCATGAGTGCCGTCGTCGGGGGCGACCCCGCCCAGGTGTTGGCCGCGATCGAAGCCGCCGGACTGTGGCCGGCCAATGTGAACAGTGCCGGCCAGGTAGTAGCCGCCGGTGCCGTGGACGGGCTCGCGACGCTCGCTGAGAACCCGCCGGAGAAGGCCCGCGTGATCCCGCTCAAGGTCGCAGGAGCCTTCCACACCCCCTTGATGCAGCCGGCGTTGGAGTCCTTCACTTCGGTGG
This sequence comes from Cellulomonadaceae bacterium, assembly GCA_031551755.1. Classification (GTDB taxonomy): domain Bacteria; phylum Actinomycetota; class Actinomycetes; order Actinomycetales; family Cellulomonadaceae; genus JAVBMU01. The sequence continues at coordinate 14,815 of JAVBNE010000021.1, forward strand.
CGGCGACGTGGCCTGCAGCCGACCCGCAGTGTTTACTGCTGTCCAATGCCGACGGCGCGAGCTACGCCGACCTGACCGACGCGGGCCAACCGGCCGGGGCCTGCGGTTTCGGTACCGCTGCCAAGGTGTCCGCGCGGCTGGCTGCCCAGATCACCGCCCCGGTCCGCTGGGATCTGTGCCAAGAGAAGCTGGCCGATCTCGGCGTCACGGCCATTCTCGAACTCGCCCCCGGTGGAGTGCTCACCGGACTCGCCCGGCGCACCTTGACCGGAGTCGAGACGCTGGCTGTGAAGACGCCGGCCGATATTGACGCCGCCCGTGACTTGATCGACCGCCACTCCACTCTCAAGGGAGCCGCTGCATGAGCCGCAACACTCTCCGCCAGTCCGCTGGCGCCGAGCACGCCCGTATCCTTGCGTTCGGCGGTTTCCGGGGTGAGAACGTCGTCACCAACGACGACATCGCCGGACCGATCGACTCCTCGGACGAGTGGATCCGCCAACGCACGGGAATCATCACCAGGCGTCGCGCCCGGCAGGATCAGAACGTCCTCGACCTGGCAGAGATCGCGGCCCTTGACGCTCTCGACGCCGCCGGCATGAGTGGCTGCGACATCGACGCCGTCGTGATGTCCACGGTCACCCACCTGCACCAGACGCCGTCCGCCGCCGCCATCTTGACCGACCGGATCGGCGCGACCCCGGCCGCTGCCTTCGACATCTCCGCGGCCTGCGCCGGGTACACCTACGGCATCGCCCAGGCCGACGCAATGGTCCGGGCCGGTGCCGCCCGTCACGTCATGGTCATCGGCGCAGAGAAGATGAGCGACTTCGTCGACCCGACCGACCGAACCATTTCCTTCCTGCTCGGTGACGGTGCCGGCGCCGCCATCATCGGCCCCTCCGACACCCCCGGCATCGGACCGACCATCTGGGGATCGGACGGCTCCAAAGCCCAGGCCATCCGGCAAACCCACGGGCTGGGCGAACTCCGCGACCAGCCGGAACTGGGCGTGCCCACGATTCGCCAGGACGGTCAGACCGTATTCAAGTGGGCGAGCTTCGAGATGGCTCCCGTGGCCGCGCGGGCGATGGAAGCCGCGGGGGTGACCCCGGACGACGTTCAGGTCTTCATCCCCCACCAGGCAAACATGCGGATCATCGACCAGCTCATCAAACAGCTCAAGTTGCCGTCCTCCGTGGTCGTCGCGCGTGACATCGCTGATACCGGCAACACGTCGGCAGCCTCGATCCCGTTGGCCACCAAACGCCTGCTTGACGAAGGCCAAGCCGCCAGCGGCGATATCGCCTTGCAGATCGGCTTCGGGGCGGGCCTGGTCTACGCCGCGCAGGTCGTCGTCCTTCCCTAGGGAAGAATCAAGACGTTCCATAGAGTTCGACTCGGGCCACGCCCGGGAGATGCCAGCAGGGTTCGGTACGCCGACCCGCACAACAAGGAGACAGACAGATGGCTTACACCGAAGAGGAAGTTCTCGCGGGACTGGCGGAGATCGTCGCCGAGGAGACCGGCCTGCCGACCGACGCGGTCGTGTCGGAGAAGTCCTTTACGGACGACCTCGACATCGACTCGCTCTCGATGATGACGATCGTCACCCACGCCGAGGACAAGTTCGACGTCCGGATCCCCGATGAGGACGTCAAGAACCTCACGACCGTCGGTGACGCCGTCTCGTACATCACGGGCGCCCAGGCCTGACCAGCCCGTAATGACCTGACCCCGGTTGTGTCGGGGTTCGCAGGAGCGATCCGCGCACCCCGACACCGCCGCTGGGTCCTTTTCCGCAACCCAGGAGCTGTCATGACCGCCACCCGCGAAGTCGTCGTCACCGGCCTCGGAGCCACCACACCGCTCGGTGGCGACGCCACGACGACCTGGGCCGCTGCGCTGGCGGGTGAGTCCGGCGCGCGTCTTTTCAACCCCGAATGGGTGACCGAACACGAGCTGCCCGTGCACTTCGCGGCGACCATCAAGGTCGCCCCGGAGGAGGTCCTGACCCGGCCCGAGATCAAGCGGATGGACCCCTCCGCGCAATACGCGATCATCGCGGCGCGGGAAGCTTGGGCCGATGCCGGCACCCCTGAGGTGGACGGCGACCGGCTCGGGGTAGTCGTCTCCTCCGGGATCGGCGGCATCTGGACGACACTCGACGCGTGGGACACGCTGCGGGAACGCGGTTCGCGGCGCGTGTTGCCGATGACCGTCCCGATGCTCATGCCGAACTCCCCCGCCGCCTATGTAGAGCTGGAATTCGGTGCCCGCGCAGGCGCCCACGCGCTCGTCTCAGCCTGTGCCTCCGGTGCGGAAGCCATCGGCTACGGGCTGGAGATGATCCGTTCGGGCCGGGCCGACATCGTGATCGCCGGGGGCTCAGAGGCGACGATCCACCCGATGCCGATCGCCGCATTCGCCGCCTCGCGCACGGTTTCCTTGCGTAACGACGACCCGGCGGGCGCCTCCCGACCGTACGACATCGACCGCGACGGCTTCGTCCTGGGCGAGGGCGCCGCGACCGTGGTACTGGAAAGCGCGGAGCACGCCGCCGCCCGCGGAGCGCGGGTCTATGCACGGCTTGCCGGCGTCGGACTCAGCTCCGATGCCTACCATCTGACCTCCCCCGACCCCGACGGTCGTGGTCAGATCGCGGCGATGCGCCGGGCCGTCGAGGACGCGGGCATCACCTTCGCCGACGTCGTGCACCTCAACGCCCACGCGACCTCCACGAAGGTCGGCGACCTGGTCGAGGCCCGGGCCGTGCGCACGTTGTTCGGTGGCGAAGCGGACCATGTCGCACTGTCGGCCACCAAGTCGATGACCGGCCACCTCCTCGGTGGTGCGGGCGCCCTCGAGACGGTCTTCGCCGTCAAGGCGGTCCACGAGGCCAAGGCGCCGCCGACCATCAACGTGGCGACTCCCGACCCGGAGCTGACCCTGCCACTCGTGCGCGACACCCCCCGCGACCTACCGTCGGGCGACATCGCCGCGCTCAACAACTCATTCGGCTTCGGCGGGCACAACGTGGCCCTGGTCGTCACCAGCGCGTAGCTGCTCGCACATGACAGCAACACGAAGGACGCCCGGCTTCCCCGGCCGGGCGTCCTTCGGCACTTCGGTCGAGTCGGTGGCCGCACCTCGACCGTGCAGGTCAGCCGACGCGGTGGAGCCAACGCACGGGGGCGCCGGCGCCGGCATAGCGGAACGGCTCCAGCTCGTCGTCCCACGCCTGGCCCAGTGCTAGGTTGAGCGCCTCGCGCATGGCGCGTGGGTCGTGCGCCAAGTCGAGCGCGGCCCGTACCTGGTCTTCGGGGATGACGGCGTTGCCGTGCGCATCCGTCGCCGAGTGGAAGATGCCCAGGTCCGGCGTATGGGACCAACGTGAGCCGTCGACCCCCGGGCTCGCCTCTTCCGTCACCTCATATCGCAAATGGGACCAACCGCGCAGGCCCGAGGCAAGTTGGGCACCGGTCCCCTGAGTTCCCTGCCACGAATACTCGCCACGGTAGAGGCCACGCGCAGCCGGTTGCGGGATCCAGTCAACGGTTACCTGCACGCCGAGGACGTTCCCAGCGGCCCACTCGATATGCGGACACAATGCGCGGGGCGCAGAGTGCACGAAAAGAACACCGCGGGTGTATGCACCGGCCATGTCTGCCTCCCTTGGTCGAGGTTGCGTCTTCCCCAACGCCCTCACCAGGTGGTGTCCACGGCACGTCACGGCGTGCGTGTGAGTATCTTGCCTCAGGAAAGTGCCCGACGCGAGCCGAAATCGTCCGGCTCCACTCACCTGCCCGGGTTTCACCCGCCTGGGTTCTGCTGGGCGGTGGGAACCCTTCCATCGTGGAGAACCTTTCGAGCGATGAGAGTCGTTCGAGCGGTGCGGGAGCTTCAGGAGGTCAGAGTTGTTCGCGCAGTTCGCGCATCGCCTTCCGACGGACGGCCTTGTCCAGACGGTCGAGGTACAGCATCCCGTCAAGGTGGTCGACCTCATGCTGCAGGCAGCGGGCCATCAGTTCCGTCCCCTCGACCACTACCTCGTTACCGTCCAGATCGGTGCCGATCACTCGGGCGTACCACGCCCGGCGGGTCGGGTACCAGAGCCCGGGCACGGAGAGACAGCCCTCGTCACCATCCTGGTAGTCCTCCTCCGACAGTTCGACGATGCGCGGATTGAGGACGTAGCCGATCTCGTCATCAATGTTCCAGGAGAATGCCCGCAGGCTCACACCGATCTGATTCGCCGCCAGCCCGGCCCGCCCCTCGGCATCGACCGTCTCGATCAGGTCCGCGACCAGGGAACGCACCCTGTCATCGATCGTGGTGATCTCATCGCAAGGGGTCCGCAAGACAGGGTCTGGGATCGTGCGGATCTCTCTCATCGCCATGCCCGCATTCTTCCATGGGTGCGAGGTCCACCGAGGCGCGAGGGCGGATCACGGACTCCGCGCGTCGACACCTCGAAGGACGTCACGAAGCACCGTCGCGTGGTCACGACCAATCGCCCTCACGGCGTGTCGCATGTGACCGGCCGGTATGCTCGCGGGGCGCCCCGTTAGCTCAGCTGGTTAGAGCAGGAGACTCATAATCTCTCGGTCGCGGGTTCAAGTCCTGCACGGGGCACCACCTCTCTCCACCGCTCATGGCACCGCACCTGCCGTGCCCACGACAGCTTCGCGTCTTGCGTCAGATGATCACCTCAGGTGCTGGTGGAGACCTTCTGGCCGCTCGAGGTCCGGATCTTCGGTGCGGGTGCGGCCGGGTGTGTTCCATGATGCGCTGTTGCCGGTCAACCGAGTTGGGGGCGGCGAGATTCGAACTCGCGGTGACTCTAAGTCAGCTCGACGCCCAAGAGCGCATCCCGTTGGGCCACTCCGGCACGCCCCCAACCGGCGAACTTCACCCTAGCCGGTCACCCGCTCGGGGACACCGCGATATCGCACAGCAACTGTCCAGTATCCTACGTTTTCACGGTCGGTGACCGTCCTCTAGGGTGACGCTATGTCTACCCCCAGCGGTCCCGCTGCCGAGTCGGTGCCCACTGAATCAACACCTACCGAATTCGGGCGATCAGAGCCGATGACCATGGACGAGGTTCCCGGCATCACCTTGACCAGCGAAATCGGTCACGGCGGCTTCGGCACCGTGTACCTGGCCCGGGACACCGTCGTCGGGCGAGATGTCGCGGTCAAGATCGACCAGCGGACGCTCTCGACCGAGTCGGACCAACGACGGTTCACTCGTGAGGTCACTGCCGCCGGACAGGTCTCCGCACACCCGAACATCGTCACGTTGCTCTCCGGCGGCGTCACCCGCACGGGCCGCCCGTACCTCGTGATGGAGCTCTGCCCAGGCGGTTCGCTTGACACCAAGCTCCGCGAATCCGGTCCGCTCCCCCCTGCGGAAGCCCTCCGGGTCGGCATCGCCATCGCTGACGCGCTCGCAGCCGCCCATGCGGTCGGCATCTTGCACCGCGACGTCAAACCCGCCAACATCCTGATCACCGCCTACGGCGCTCCCGCCCTGGCCGACTTCGGTTTGGCGTCGCTGCCCGCCCACTGGGATATGGCGACAATGAGCCAGATCGTGTTGACGCCGTCCTTCGCTGCCCCGGAGTCCTTCGAGCGCAACGCCGAAACCCCGCAGGCGGACGTGTACTCGGCGGGCGCAACCCTGTACACGTTGCTCGCCGGCCGGCCCCCACGCTGGACCGACTCAGGTCCACCGTCACTCGTCGAGATGGTCAAACTCTCCCAGGAACCACTTCCCCCTCTCCACATCCCCGGTTTCCCCGGGCTGATGGACGCCATCACGCACGCGACCGCGCCGAACCCCGCACATCGCACCCCGACCGCGGCGGCCCTTCGCGATGAGCTTCTGTCCGTCGCGGCGAAGACGCTCCCCGAAAGTGACCTGCGCCAGCACGCCCCCGCCGTCGAATTCGGCATGACACCGGGTCCGTCATCGAACGCCATGCCGACACAGGCGATGCCCGGTCAGGTGAGCACCTCGGCACCTGGCCCCACCGGTGACGACGGAACGTCCTATGGCCCGCCCATGCCGCCGACGTCGGGGCCGGCACCCAAACGGGCGAGCAAGCGGATGATCGCGTTGATCGCGGCGGCCGCTGTCGTCCTGCTCGGAGGCGGCGCCTGGGGGGCGGGGGTGTTGCTCGATCGCGGAAAGGACCCCGCCGAGAACAACCTGGCTGGCGACAGCGCGGCAGACAAGGGCACGAACGCGACAGGAGACGGCGCCGAGGGCGACGACATTGCTGACGACAACGCACTCCCGGTGCAGGGCGCTGACGAGCCGACATCCACCGTCGAGGCAGCCGACTTGCCGCAAGTCGGGTCCTGCTGGGGTGGTCTGGTCACCATAAGCGGGCAGGCACCCACCGCCAAAGAGGTGTCCTGCGACGAGGACCACTACTGGTATGCATTCGCCGTCGGGACCCTTGATCCTGACACCGACTACACGATGGAAGAAACCCTGAATGCCGATCCTGTCGCCGAGACCACCTGCAACCTGAACGCTCTCGCCCGCCATCTCGGCAAGGAACCGCCGGAGGATGTCGAAATCGCTGTTCTTGGTCCGCGGCAGTACCTCGCTGATCAGGGTGACCGGACCTTCGCCTGCCTGGCCACCACGTAGGGATGCCAGCAGGGCTGCCAGGGCCGTACACAGACCCCGGAGGCCCTCCAAAACGACAAACGCCCCGACTTGCGTCGGGGCGTTGATCGGAACCTCGTCGGTTCGAATGTTTCCACTCTGGCTCGCGCAGCCTCAGGTTGTTCGAGGTTGAGCCCGAAGATCCTGGCGTTGGCGCCGAGTGAGGCGGTTGGTGGGCCGCGTCGGCCAGAGAGCAATGGTGCGGCGCACGGCGTGCACATGCCATGCGCCTCTTCGCCTCCCCCGCCAAATCGCCGGGCAGGCGGATCTCGCAAGATTACGGCTGAGCTACGAGAGCGGATCGCGGCACGGCGCAGTGACGGGCTCACCGTGATACAGCTCGCTGCCGAGTTCGGACTACACAAGACGACGATCTCGCGGGCGTTGCAGGTCTCCGGTGTGGACACGAGCCGGGCGAAGCTGAGCGAACAGGATCTGATTCAGGTACAGAATCTGATGGATTCGGGGCAGTCCGTAGCCGAGCTAGCCCGACGATTCGGCGTCGCGTACAGCACCATGTGGATGGCAGCTCGGCGCAGCGGACGCTCGCTGGAGACTGAGCATCAAACCGGATCTATCGAGAGAAGCCACTAGGTCTGAAGACCCGCCACTTTCCGGGATGTTTCTTCTCTACCGACCAGGAGCTAACCACACCGAGTACTTGAAGTCGCATCAGTAACGCCTCGACGCGAGGGTTCTTTGGCACGAGAGGCCTCGTGCCTCGCGTAGACAGTTCAGAGTACGGCGCCGCCATCAGGACCAAGAACCCGAGTAGTTCGTCCTCAAATGCGGCACCTTGGACTCGGCTCAAGAGTTCCAGCAATACCTCCGAATTAACGTGCCCTCGCGCTAGAACATGAAGAATCGAAAGAGAGACCGTAGTTCCGCGCTTGACTGCGAACCTGGCGAGTTCATCCAGAGTCTTTTGTGAGGCCTTGTCAGCGTAGGATTCGAGCCGCTCTACTACCGCGCAGCGAATATCGTCGGATACGCGCGGTGACCCGGCAATTACGCTGAGCAACTGCCCTGTCAGCTGCACCTCATCTACGTAGCCGGCGAACTCCTCCGCGGCGGACATGTATAGCTCCTGCTCGGTGCGATCCGCATTGATGATGCGTGCGAACGACTCCGTAGAATCATCAATCACGTCGGCGACGCGGAGCGAGCCTATGAGCAGCTCAGTCTTATCGGCGATTCTATCGACATCGATATACGTACGTATGCCGAGTGAACCCACTAACTCCACACGGGAAGCGACTGAGATGCTGCTCGCGTTTAGCAGCTCCACCGCCAACGCATCTCGCACCTCCGGCGCTTCGTCATCGGGGACGACAAATGTCGGACGCTGTTCGAGCATGGCTGACAAGTGGTCATCAAAACCTAGCTCATCAATGTAAAGACGCATATTCTCCATCGTCGGGAGGATGCGCGATGTAGCCGCCAAGGCCGGCCACGTTGCTGACGGAACCCGTGAGACGCTGCCGACTACGCAATCAGGCGAAGCGGCATCGAATATCCGGATTGCAGTCGGTAGATCCAGAGACTCCAGGTCAGAAACGATCTTCTCGAACTCTTCGGCAGACTCAATGGAGAATTTGGTCGAATCCAGTGGTTCGATAACGTCCATGTATAGATCGGCGTGTTCGCGGACGTAGTCATAAGACGCTGGCTGACTGTTGCGAATCGCATCAAGCGTCAAGGACCCTTCAGTCCCGGTCGCAATCCGCAAATTGTCCTCTGTGATCCTGTAACCGTTTGAAGCCACGAGGACTTTCGTAACGCGCTCGTTGAGTCCCCGCAGCACTGGCAGTTTGACTCCAAGATCGATCATCACATTTGCTGCGCGGGAAGCCACCTCGGGATCTGCATCCGACGTAAGCACTGGAAGCGCGAGAGCGTTTGCTTCGATGTACTCGCGAATTAGGCTGTCGGTCGCATAGTCGATGTGCGTGGAAGCACCTACCAGTGCACCGTCCATAAATGATCGGCTCTGTTCGACGGACAGCTCCTGGTTTATCGAGATATACCGAAATACGCCAGGCCATTTCTGTGCGAGACGCCGAAACAGTTCACGGGTCTGCGTACCGCGCGCGATGTATACCTTTAGAAATTCGTCCGGCCCCTGAGCTTGCTGAACGAGACCCACAAAACTGACGCTGATACGCTCATCGTTTCGTTGGAGCAGGTAGTCGAAGATGTCGACGTTGAAGATTGCACGTTCCTCGAAGATGAAGCGCTTGGTCGCAGAGAGCAGCGCCTCAATGTCCGACGCTTCGGCGAACGGGTACGACGGATCGTAGCCCTTCTCGCGAACGGTCTGCATCTCATAGTTCTTTGCCTCGGCGCTCATGTAGGCTCCGTGGAAACGTGAGACGTAAAGCGTGTAGTACTCGTCGATCCATCCTTCGCGGATCAGTTCTGTGACGAGGTCGGACGCGCCATGCGCCGCGACGAGCTGTGCAAAGTTCATCCCGCTGTTCGCGGTAAACTCTGGTCGTTGATAGATCGCTTTCATTGTCGGATTTCGTAGAAACTCGCGATCTATGTGGGCTCTGTCGACGGCAGCCTGTTGGGCAGATCTATCTGACGCCGTCCAAAGGTCGTCAGCGAGATCTAGGCCAACCGCGGATGCAAGAGCATGGCGATCGCAGGGGTACCTTGCGTTCGCGGTAGTGCTAACTTCAAGGCTTTTCTCTTCCGTAGAGAGCAATGTATCCCAAAAGCGCGGTTCCGTGACTTTCGCTATGTCGTATGAGCTGTTCTCGATGACTATCGCAGCAACATATTCGTTCGCGTATCGGAAGTGAGTAACGCGAGAGATTGCTTGAAGCCTCTCGCCCAGAGCAGTGGCTTGGTGTGCCCGACGTTTTTGCCTCTCCTTCTCACGCTCAGGTGCGCTAATGATCCGATCTCGAACCACTAGACAGGTATTTACTAGCTGGCGGTAGTCGTCATAGATAGAATCTAGCTTTGAACGCCCAACGATCACCTTCTCATAGTCGGCGAGATGGAAGTTCTTGAACGTGACCATCGCGAAGAGTTTGTTCGGATCAAGCCGGGGAGTCTTGGCGCTTGCGCCATCGGTCGGTTGTGGTGGAATGACGACTGGAAGAAACACTTCGAACTCGTTCACGATGTTCCGCATGAGCCGCATGTCTGGTACGTGTCGGGCGACAAGCTCGACCAGGTCAGGATCGATCTCTATCTCACGTTTCGTCAGACTCTTGCGTGACGCAAGCTCGGCATGGAGCAGATCGCGAGCATTCTCGTGCGTCACGAACGGAACGATTGGTATTACCAAATCGAAGAACTTCGTGCGGTTGGTTCGGGCTAATTCGTCGGGGCGGAGCACGCGAGACATGTCGCCCTTCGATTCGGCGTCGCCGATTGACTCAAAGATGCTGTCCCTGATTGCATAAACGAATCTCACTGGCTTCTGGCGGATCTGCCTTGAGTTGTTGAGGATCGTGTTGAGCTCGCGAAGCGTTTCGAATATATACGGGTCTTCGAAACGATCGAGGTCCTCAACGATGACGAGGTCGCATCGGGTCTTCTCGAAGAAGTAGACAATCTCGTCTAGGTATTCGTCGAAGTAGCTCTCGGCTCGTGGTGAGAGCGTCAAGGACGCACCCGCGGCCGAGACTTCACCGACATCTGCCCTGTCGTGCAGAAGGTACGCCCCGCCTGTCGTGAGGAGACTGACAGGCACGAGGATAGCGATGTACCAGAGCAATGTACCCAGGGGCCAGCCGTCGAGTTGGGGCGATAGGCCGAACAGGTAGGCCACACCAAGTGCGAGTGCGACACCGAGCGAGCATAAGCCGAGAGTCTTCCACCCCTGGAACCGGCTGATGCGCCGATAGCGTGAGTTGCGCATCGCTGCCGGACGCTGTCGGTAGATGAGTTGCTTGACGATCTCCTTCTGGATCAGGTTCGTCGTGTCCAAAACCGCATCCGCGCGGCCAGGGGCGACGGGCTTGCCATCCTCGTCCAAGACGTGGTGCCTCGCAGCGTCCCCGGAGAGCGTGGACAGGGACAGGGTGATGGGACTGCGTGCAATCCTCTTGTAGTCCGGGATCTTCTCAAGCCCCGCGAGGACACTACTCTTGCCAGCACCGTAGCTGCCGGTGACTGCAATGTTCCAGTCTTGGTGATTGCGAAGCGACATTGCGAGACGCTTGACGTACTCGCCGTGCTCTTTCTCATCGAACTCGGCCCGAAGTGAAGCAAGCTTGTGCTTGTTCAACCCATCGGGAGATTGTGTCGACTTGTCGAAATGCAACATACGTTTCAAGTATACCAAAACCGGCTCGCGTCGAGGCTTCCCGGAGGCACCGCCGGTGTCTGGTTTTGTAGTCACACTCAGACGCTAGAGCATGGCTCCGACAAGTGTGGCGGTTCATGGCTGGGCGCGACTCGGGAGACAGCGCGTGGCACCTCCCTGGATCCCTACCACCATCACCGCTACCGTCCCCTCCTCGCGCTCGCCGAACTGAGGAGGACACCATGCAGAACCGACCTGAAATACAGCCTGCCGAACTCGAGAGCCGAGCGGTGGCGGATGCCGTGACCCCCGCATGGCTGGCGGACGATCCGTGCCCGTCGTGGTGCGTGGGGGACCATCCGGCGGATGAACATCCCGAAGACCGAGCGCATGTTAGCGCGGTGGTTGATGTGCCGGTGATCGCTAAGGGTAGGCGCTTCGGCGGACGCCAGACAGCAGAGGCGGTGGAGTACATCGTGGCGATGCGCCGGTACGCAGGCGAGTCCGAGACGTGGGTGTGTATCGGTGATGGGCGGGATGGTGGGAGCCGGTTGGATGTGACGGTGGAGTCGGCGCGGCGGGTGGTGTCGGCGACAATGGAGCTAATTGATGCGGTGTTCGCGTAGCGAACCGTTGGCCCAGATCTCGCGCCATATCAACCGTGCCCTTGCGCTGCGCAGCACCTTCATCCCGTGGCGCGACACAAAGTAATTGCGCGTATCTCGCATACGTGCTCGTACGCGAACCATATCGTAAGCCCGCATCGCCAGAAACACCGAAGTGACCACGATTGATATACATGAGAGCCAGATTGCTGCAATATGGCTGTATACGTATAGGCCTTCCCAATCCAACGCTATCCCGAATCCTGATAGACCTGTTAAACCTCCGGCGAGTGCAATAATCGTCCTCAGCGGGTTGAGAATCGAAGACTTGAGCGCATGCTCATCACTGCGAACCGCGAAAGCAGAGAACAGCGAGGATCCAAACAAAAGAACAGTCACAATCGCATCCTGAGGCGTGGTGTATTTCGACAGATCATCCCACGTTGCATGGCTGACCGCAAGATTGATTGCCAGGTTGACAACACAAACCGCGAAGAAGGAATGAATGAACCCGGAACCGCAAGCTCGCATATTAATCTGAACCGGTACGCCCGAAATCCCGCTACCCAAGCGGCTCTGCAGTTCGATCCAGCCCCTCGTATAGATCGATGCACGCTCCGGTGTGGTTCTGACGGCAAGCCCAACATCCTCTTTCCCGACGGACACGACGAGTGACTCTTGATCCTCGCGGCTCAACGCGTCTAGATCAATTCTCGGCTCGGTGCAGATCTCTACGCCTGCAGGGGCTATATATCTGGAGTGCTCTCGCTGGGCGCGGCCAATGGACTGCAGCTCGAACGTCTGCCGAAGCGCGCGGATTCCCATACGGCTCGTCAGATACCTTCCGAGCACTCGAGCCAATAAAAATAGGAACCACCCGGGCACCCACAAGAAGTTCCGGATCCGTAACCATGTTCTTGCGAGCCTGAAGGATACAGAGCCATTAATTTCGAGGAGCGGGGCCAATATTGCTCTGACATCAGCACGATGATCGCGAAAGAGCCCGTAGGCCTGCAACAGCCTAGGCCTTCTTGACGTGTTCATAGTCCGATACTTGATTGTCGCACAGTTCTGATCAATCGACACGTAAATGATCGGAATGTAGTTGACCACCGCGAGCGCCAAGAGATCGGAGGCCAAAGGGTCGCAAAGAAGCGCTAGCCACGCGTCGAGTTTCGAACTCTGATGACTTTGAATTTCAAGCACCCGCCGGTTGAACCCCTTCGTTCCATCACGAACGGTCCGCTGTAGGGATCGCATGGTAATCATAGGTCTTACAATCGCCCGAAGTTCCGTGCGAAATTGGTCATCGAAATGGGGAGGGTTGGGTGGGACCCGAGAGTTGATGGCTGCTATTATCACCTCCTGCCACACGAGCGCATTTTCGTCACTCGTTGCCAAGGACGTCGAACAACCATCTGTACCATTGATATCGAAATCTGGAACGAGTCCCTTTTCCAATATGTCCAAAGGAACGGGAAGCTCCTTTCGAGTCGAATCAAGTGCGATTCCAGCAGCGCTCGCGCGGGTCTTTATTTCTTTGACGTCAACGTCGACAGAAACTCGACTCTCGACTCGATTGTTGTCGACAATCCTGACCGATGTGACACGCCGCCGGATCCAGGACCAGTCAGTTAGCAACGACAGGAAGTATTTTCCCCACGCTTCGCGTTGCGGCGATGTGAGGTGTTGTTCGAGCACCACGCCCAGACCCCTACTTCTTTCTAGGATCGTCCTCGGGCGATAATGGCAGTACGTTTACCTTGACTTCCTTCGTAAACGTCGGATCAAGGTCGACAACGGACACGTCCGGTTTAGGTTTCTCTCTGAGTGCAACTCTGACTTCCCTGAAGCGCTTCCGTTCATCAGCGTTCATGAAGGTATGCTGAATTGCGCTTGTGAGTGCCATAAGAAGGCCTAGCCCTTGTCTGCCAATTATCTGGCGTCGTTTTCCCACTTTGTCGGACTCGACCTGTGTGAGATCTTCGTGCTGGCGATCTATCGCGCCATCCGACAGGGATTGTTTTCCGAGTTCCACCTCCCCTCTTCCTACCCATTCGCGTCTGTTTCGCGGCGGCGGGTGTCCGTGGGGGATAGAATAGCAGGTTTGTCCGATTTGATCTAGTTCCCACACTTGCGCGGTGGCGCGGTCGAACCAGCTACAACGCTACTTGTGGCCGGGTTGCTCACCAGTGGGAACGGGTGCTGACCTGGAGCATCAGCTCACAGTCGGCGACATGGAAGCAGATGGTGCCAACCGGCGTGGGACACGAAGCGGTGTGGTGGTGTCACTAGAACGCGGCGCTGGTTGCGCATCGGTCGCTCTTTCGCCGGGAACAGGTCCTCGGGAGCGGTGTACCCGCTGGGGGCTTCGCCGACTCCCAATCCACTGACCGTAGAGGTTGTTGCTCGTTCAGGCAAGTTTCTTTACCCGGTGTGTCGCGATTGAACCGTTCGCAACGCTAGCCGCATGGCGCGTTCTGGCTGATCTGTCGGTGCCTCGTGGTTGGCTGGCCACGAGAGGAGGTGATCAGTATGGCCAAGCCATCCAAATCCGCGCTGTCCAAGGCTGGGAAGACCCTGGCGAGCGACAGCTCGTCCAAGGGTGCGAAGTCCAAGGCCGGGTCAACGCTCGGCAAGGGCTGATCCCGCGTGTGGCTGCGCTCGTCGTCATGTGGCGGGCGCAGCCATCGGGTGTCACTCAGGAGCACCGGGCGACGCGAGCGTCTCGTGATCATCGAATAGCACCGATCAGCGTACCCACGGCGGCAACGAGCGCTGCGATGGGGCCAACGGTCGTCAGCAACGCCTGCAACCGTTCCGCAGCGCGTGTCCTACTCCTGCCTGCCACGAGGTCTGGTGTCAGGGCTCGCATGTCGATCTCGCCGCGGAGCAGTGCTAGGGCGGCCAGCCGGCCGATCTGAGCGACCCGCTCAAGGTCGGATCTCGTGGGCACCGGCCTGTCGACGATGGCGTCCAACTCTGCCTGGAAACCAACGATGTCGACGTGTTTTGCCTTCGCTTCCTTAGCCCATCTGCCGACAGTTTCGGCGAGGTGCTTTCTGGAGTTGACTCTTCCGGGCTTACACGTGGCTGCGCCGATGAGGACTCGACAGGCACGTCCGTAGCGGTAGAAGGAGTCGGCACCACGCAGGATGCGCTCGTTGATAGCCCACGCTGCGAACAGGCAGAGCTCCACGCAGATGGCGGCGATCACCAGAAGGATGAGGATCCAAAACGCCAGAAAGCTGCTCGCCGCTTCAGGCGCGAGGCGAATCACGAGCGCCATCGGCACCATTGTCAGCGCAAGACCGTAGAGAACACCCATAGCGGCCGCCACTGGGGTAGCCGATCCGCGCATCCACGTTCGCAGCTGCACCAGATCGTCGGCGCAGAGCCTCTTCAGCTGCTTGCGCCTGAATCCAAGACCGGTCAAGTACTTGTTCACGCGCATGCTTCGGCGACGCGTTCGCCTGCTCACGACGTTGCCCCCAGCTGATTACCCGATGGTCTCTGCGGGGGTGCTGCTGTTGTTGGCATCGTCGCCTGGCTCACGTTCTACTCCTGCGTTGGGTGCACTGACAGGCGCGACCGTACCGGCGGCCTCGGACATTGGTTGTCACGCACTTGGATGTTTGCGTCGCAACCGAAGTCGTCAGGGTCTTATCGCGAACGCCACGCCCACTACGTCGGCGCCTGCGCTACTCCGCCGTCGTCCGCCCGTCTGCCACGCCGGTCATCTGGGCGGGCACGAGGTCGTGCACGGAGACGCCGAGGATTTCGGCTAGCGCCGCCAGCGTTCGCAGGCGCGGGTTGGCAGGCGTTCCGGGGTTGGACTCGCCATGTTCGAGCTTGCGGTACGTGTAGGCGGAGATACCGGCGGCATTGGCCACTTTCTCCTGGGACAGGCCGGATCGTTGGCGAGCCCGCTGTAGCGCCAGGCCGACCTCGCAGGCGTACTGATCCCAGGGCGAGGGGGTTGGCGTGGCAGGCACCCTTCAAGCGTCAGGCTGACCTTGGTTGCACATGCGCATGTATACGTGCCATTCTCTGGTGGTGCCGCGTCGACGCAACTGGCGGCGGACTCTTCGCAAAGGAGCCTCATGGAACCGAACACCGCAGCCCCGACAGCACAGGACTCGCGCACAGAGACGCCACCGAACCTGAGCCAGAACACCAGGAGTCGGTGGTTGCTGGCCGCCAGCGCCGGTATCGGCCTGTACCTGCTGTTGGCCGCGATCTGGTACCAGACTCTCTGGTGGAAGCCGCTGCCGCCGATTGTCGCGACGCTGGAGTGGCCCCTGATCCGCGCAGCAGCGATCTGCGTCGTGCTCGTGCTGGCGCCCAGTACGCGCGCGAGTCGCGTGCGGGCACTGTGGTGGTTCGGAGCCGTGGTTGCCGAGTGCTTGATCGTCTCCGGCTTAGCGAACTTCGGTCATATCCGTCTACCAGAGGTCGTCTCGACGCTCTTGAGCGCACTTGCCATGACGGCAGCCCTGGGAGGATGGTTGGCGCTACGCGGGCGGGCCGGGTTGACCTATCTCGCGCTGATCGTGCCGTTCATCTTCGGTGTAACCATCAACGCGAACAGCTTCTGGATCTGGCTGAACGGCCTACCGTTCGGCGGGGCGGGATGGATCTCGCGGCTGGCAGCACCGGAGTATCGAAACGAATACTCCTACCTGACACTCGCGGTCTTCTGTATGGCTTTCGTTGTTCTCGGTGCTTGGGTTGCGGCCGGGCTCCAGAAGGCCGATGACCGACGTGTCGTTGCAGCCGCCGAGCGAAAGGTACTGCGGGCGCAGCAGATGGCGACATTGCCTGCCGCGCCGGTGGTCGGAGCCGATGGCACCAGGTACGCACCGGTAGCGGCCGCACCCACCACCAACCCGCTGGCCATCGCAGCCATGATCCTCGGCATCGTCGGCACCTCGGTACTGGCTGTCATCTTCGGGCACATCGCCCTCCACCAGATCAAGCGCAGCGGCCAGGGCGGACGCGGCATGGCCATCACCGGCGTGATCCTGGGCTACATCGAGATCGGCCTGATTGTCGCTTGGTTTATCTTTTTGGCGGTGGCTATTGGGCAAGCAAGTTGACCTGCTGACTTCCTCGTGAGCTTCCTGCACTATCAAGCCCTCCTGTGCGATACCATTCACCGCCTTCCAGGCGCTAGGTCGCATATTGGATGCGCCCAAAACAAATCTCTAAGAGCGACCACTTAGCACCCTATTTACCGCGATCTCAGCATCTTGATCCCACGGAATTTTCAGCTCATTCAGCCGCGATCGGAGGTCGTTTGCATAGCCTTCTCCACACCGCGCCCGTATTGAACGGAGTGGCTCCAGAACGATCGCGTCAAATTTCGGATGCATGGACCATAGCGGTCCGAATACCTGATTTTTTTCCCAGACCGAATACAAATCAGAGGCGCCCTCGCCAAAGCTTGCGCACGGTACTTGAAGAGCGGCGGCGGCACTCGCTTGTTCCGCACGCAACAACGCTTCATGATCGTCAGCACCGTTGTACGTCAACACCACGAGATCGACTGGTGTGCCGAACGCAATAGTCTGCGGAACAAGCTTCTTCCGATATGTCGAACCGCAGATTTTCTCCAGGTCTACGTAGGCTCCCAGGTACGCCGATTTCCTAGCTTCGTCTTGGTCTGCTGAAAAAGTTCTGACAGCCCCGTAGCCCTCCCATGTCGATGAGAGCTTCTCCCAATCGGCAGCGGGAGAGCAATCGCTCTGCACCACAACCTCGTGGAGCAGAGAATCGAGCGTCGGCTCGCCCCACATGCGAGACAAGTTGCCACGCGCGGCATATTCGTTACATGGCGGATCGGGCGCAGAGGTGGAAGGGAAGGCGCAGCTGATCGAACTCTGCTCGGCCTCAGAACTCTTGCTGTGCGTTTGATAAAACCCAATTGAGAACCACTTATTGGGCGGGAAAGTAATTAGCGTAACTTTTCCGTCGTAATTGTATGGAAAATAGTACTTCGAGACTCCTGACTCGTGCCAGATGGAATATCGGATCGTCCCATCGAACCGACTTCCGCTACTCGACATCCCGATGCTCAGGATAATCAACTCTCTCGCTACGGAAGTATACGCGGATCGATAGACCATCTTGCCCTCTTCGCGTTCGTCAAATCCGTAGCCATAATTCCAGTACGCCGGATTGCTCGCCTTTTCCATATTTCGTACTTGTGAATCGGCATTTGCGCTAGGCGGCGTACTGTTCTCCTTGTCAAGAATCCCAAGTTCTTCGGGGCTATTCACCATGAGCTCGACCCGCTGTCGAGCTACTTTCCCACCGCTAAATGGCCGATCATCCGAAAAACCACAGTGGAACATGTACCCTGGCTGTGAAAATTCCGCGATTGTTCCGCGCGCCTCAAAATCGCCAAATGTAATCGGATTCCTTTTTGACGCCTCGACATGGTAGGCAATCGGGGCAGCAATCTGTATTGCGCCATGCGCTCGGAGCCACTCTGAATGGTCGCCGGTCTCGCAAAGACGACGAGGGTCGTCGGGGCCGTTCTTCTCCGTGGGTATCGTGTCGATCGGGATCCAGTAGGCGGCAGCCACCGGCCATTCTCTCGGGTCGCCTGGCGCGGCAATAATTGGCCCACCAAAGTTTGGCTTGCGTAGATCAGCGGTGCCATCAGTGACCAGGACGGCAGCTACGAGAAAGGTAACGAGCACGATCACAATGCGGTTGAGGCGTGAGCGTGCGTGAGACGGCAATCGGCGCCAGAGGCCAGGAGCATGCGCGACAACCTGACGCCCAATACGTGCCCGTTCCAGGGGTGGTAAAGGTGACACTTCCAGTGGTGGCTGAGGCAGGACGCCGACGCCATCCTGATCGATCGAGTCTCTATCCTCCATCTCCGGAGGAGCAACTTTCTCAGATGCGTCTTTACCGGCACGCGCACCGGTATCTACCTCTGTCGGCTCCTGAACGAGTTCCATGCCAGCCCGCTCAGCGTCCTCACCATCGAGCCGTTCGTACAAAGCCAGCGCGGCGTCGCGCTCCTGCTCGAACGCTCGTATCTGCTCAAGTGCCATCCGTAGACGCCGAGCCAGATCCGGCTGTTCGACCAGACCAGCGAGCGACGCAGCCAGGACGTCTCGGAATCCGTCGCGATGTTTGGGCTCTCTCCCGGTCCTCGCGCTGATTCCTGCGACGTTTCCCCCATTCAGCTGGTATGCAGACAATCCGAGGACATCCCGTACGGAGCGTGACTGCACTCTGGGTAGTCGCCCGTTCTTGCCGTTTCGAGCACGATCGCGGGCCTCGTCAAGCTCTTCGTGGGATGGGATGGTCAACCCAAGGCATGCCCTGAGCCCTGCAAGGCGGTGCTCGTCCGCCCGGAACGTTCCTGAACGGATCCAGTCGGGATCGGTCGCTGCCCACAACAGGGCTTTGGCCACGCCCACACTTTCGTGTTCCGCCGCGAATGATCGGGCTCGATCATCGGAGGTGGCGAGGCTTACGAGGTCCTTGACGGTCTTCTTCCCTAGTGCTGACGCACCATCAGCGAGAGCGTAATCAGCAACGATCCCAGGCTCAGGTCCCACCGCCGCCCCACCGCTCATGTATGGAGTGTATCTGCTGTAGCATGTTGCAAAATAGGACAAATTGTGTTATAATGACTCCGGGATTGGCATCCGTCACAGGAGGCCAACATGTACCTGTTTCAAGCTGCCTACGAAGACTTCTACGTCTTCTGGCGATCACAGCAACCATGCGAACGCCGCAACAAACTCGTTTTTCTCGACGACTACGGCCTGTGCTGGCTCATTTTCGGAGAGGGCATCGCGGCTGCGGGCGTGACTTTGCCGTTGCCATGCAGACACCTCGGCCTGGCTCATCGACTTGATGAACTCCGAGACCCTGCTCAACGAGTACATCGAGGTCATCGAGGACTCCGGCGAGGTAACCACGCTGCCGGATCCGAAACCCGGCGTGCGCCAGTTCGCGCACCCTATCAGCGCCCTCGGCCATATCGAGCCCGGCGTTTACGGGCAGGAGTATCCAGACGGGGAGTACCGCCTGATCGAGGATCTCCATGGATTGATCCACCCCTTCTTCTGCAAGGAGTGGTTCGACTACCTGGCGTGCCTCTCAGCGGAGGCGCGGCAAGAAGCCTTTCCAGTGGTGTGGGCTGCTCGCAACCAGGCAGTCATCAGTTCGCAACGATCGCCGAGTTGAGTGGGCCCTTCTCGGTTCTATCACTGAACGACCAGCAAACACGCACGAATCCGCTCTGCCAATCCCACCCGCCCCTCTCGAACACAGTTCGAGAGGGGCTTCTTCTCGTTCTTGTGGTTAAACTTGGGCTTCTATGTGTCGGCGGTACCAGCTTCCACCACTTCCACTTCCAACTTCCGATGGTTCCGAAAATGCCTTCCGCAGATACCGAGAACTCATTTCCAGCTTCCATCGCTTCCCACTTTGCTGACCGGTGTAGACACACCTTGTGTGAACCTGTAGATACTTACCAACGGCTCTTTCGACGAGTTCGCAGATTGTCAACTCCACAGTGAAACAACCGCTCATCAATCCGATGAGTGAAGTGCACCCGAAGGGGTGCGAAACCTCGGAGGCAGAAATGAGTAGCGCACTTTCCACAGGACTGGTCGGCTTCGCGATCTGCGGGCTGATCGTTTCCCTCTACACCGTGAATCGGCTGACGGCACGGTCGGGTCAGATCCCACCGGCCGTTGACGTCGCGGTCCTGAACGAGCTGTTCGACCGACTGGAACGGCTCACTGAACGGTTGGCGAAGCTGACCCGTCAGATTCGTACCACCGCAAAGAAGACCCAGAAGTAGCGTACGAAGTCGTGACGTCGGTGCTCCGCCTGGAGCGGCAACTCCAGGCGGAGCCGTCACGGCGGCTTCCCCAATCCCCACCTGTTTGGAGAGAGTCGAGGTACCCCCCATGACAAAGACCAATTTTCGCACGCCCGTTCGTCTGATGGGCATGTTCACGGCCGCCGCACTGGCTGCGGCGTTGTCGTCCGGATGCGACGCACGAGCTGGCGGCACGATCGGCCAGTTGCAGGATCTGGCGAAGACCTGCCCGGCAGAACCTTTGGCTACCACAGTGCACTTGGATGGCTCTGGTAGCCGCGATGGCGAAACCATGACAGCCGAGGATCTGCGCGTCGTGCGCGATCAGGCACAGTACACGGCCGTTTGCGGCGGGACTTTTCGCGTGGTGCTGTTCGCCACCAACGCCAGCGAAACCACGATTCTGGCGGACACGACGCTCCGGATGTCGGGCGCAACCGAGATCGCCCGGCTGCGACGTGTCGCAGCCGCCACGGGCGAGGTTGCCGATCAGGTCGAAGCGGCCTTTCCCCAAGCGCTGGCCGCGCTGCCCCGCGACGGGTCGGACATCATGTCGCAGTTCGGATTGATGTCCGAATACGTTGCGCAGGTCGACGCCCGCACCGGTGTGAAGCACCGCCTCAACGGCGTGGTCGTGACAGACGGTGTGGCGACGGTACCCGACCTGTCGGACCCGGGACTAACCGTCGAACAGGCCGAGGAAATCGCAGCGAACATCGTGCCACCTGACCTAAGCGAGGCTTCCATTACGGTCGCCGGAGTCGGTCGGACATCGGGCGGTCAGATGGCCACCGAGACGATCGACGCGCTCAAGGCTCTGTACGTATCGGTACTCGGCAGGACCAACGCTGAGGACATCGTGGTAGTAACCGACTACGTGACGGTTGGTGACGCCGATGCGTAACAACGACCACGATCACGCTGCGCTGGTGACCGCAGAGTTGGCGGCGACAACCATTCCATCGGTGGAGCGAGCGGAAGCCGTCACGGCACCCAGCACGATCGATCGTCTGTGGATCTGGGATCAGACCGAGGCGCTGGCCGACGAACAGTGTCTGCTCTACACCGCCGAGAGTCTGAACTCCTCGCGACCGGTAGAGCGAACAGCGAGGGCACTGGAGTTTCCCGCCGACATGGTGCGTCATCAGGTGGCCGGACTCCAGACCCAAGCCGACGCAGCCGGACAGTACGCCACGGCGGTTCGCCAGGCTCTCGCGCCGTTCGTGGTGCGCGAGCCGGGCGATCGGAGTTGGTATCTAATCCGGATGCTGTTGCTTTACGTCGGCGACATCACGGCTATGACGTCGGTCTGCATTCTGACCGGGGAGCTGCCGATTCTGGGTGCGGTGTTGGCGGCCAGTGTCGGGGCAGCGGCCGTCATCGGTGGCCTGGCCGGTGGCGACGTCAAGCGGGCCAAGCTCGCCAAAGAACGTGCACTCGACCCTGACCAGATTCCCGAGCACCAGTTGCCATGGCGTCACTTGTTCAGCAGTTCGAGCGCTGGAGCCACGCACCACCGTCTGATGGCTCAGCTGGCCGGTCTGATCGCGGCCTTGCTTGTTGTCGGCGTCGTGTCGTTGCGACTGGACATCGAGGAACCGGTCACGGCGCTGGCCTACGGCCTGTTCGCGGCCGCCATCGCGCTGGCCTCATGGTGGAACACCTACGAACACACCGATCCGTGCGCGGCAGCGATCGACTCGGCCGAACATGCCGCCAAGAAACTGAACCGGCAGGTGCGCAGGCTCGCCACTTCCCGGGTAGTGCGGCGCCGCGAAGCAGCCGTAGCCGACGCCACTTCGATCCAGGCCGAGTACACGGCTCGCGGCCAGGCGGCTGGTCGCCATCTGGAGGCTGCGAAATGCGTCGCACTAACCAACAACCCAGCGGTGGCTGGCCATGGACCGGCCGTCAACAGCCCTCCGCCCGTCCGCTCGCGTCGCGGGGGTGATGCCTGATGCTGACCAGCCAACTGTTGCCAGCAAGTCTGCTGCATCCGGGATCTGGCCGAGCTCCGAGCACCGTGCCCAGCACGCAAGGGGAGGTGAACTACGCGCTCGGACTGCCGGGCCTGTGCACCGGATCGTGGCGGCACTTCATTTTCGTGCTTGACGACTCCCCCTCGGTTAGTGGCCCGGGAGGCAACGACCCGTTGTCGCGGCGCTACGCCGAGGCTCGACACGCTGTCCGCACACTGGCCAGGTCGTGCACCTGTCGACGCGAACTTGCCAGCGTCTGGCACTTCGATGCCTCGACACTCGATGTTGAGCCGACGCCGCTGCATCGCACGAAGCGAGTCCTCGCCGGCCTGCAACAACCGCACGCGGGCGGTTCCAGCGAGCTGCTACCGGCACTGCGCCGGGCGCGCTTCGCCAACACGTCGACCAGCTTGTACCGCGAAGTCGAAACCAAGCTCTTCGTGCTGTCCGACTTCGTTCTGCTGGACAAACGGCCTGACACCGTTTTCGCAAAGCTGAGCACCTTTCCCGGTCGCGTGACCGCAGTCGTACTCGGCACCGAACCCGACCCGCGCCTTTCAGACGTTCGTTTCAAAACCGTTCGGCTCACTACAGAAAGCGAACCCGGTAGCCTGGCGCGCGCGTTGTTCGCCGACCTGACATCCGGTCGAAGTGGCAGGCGCCTCATCGTCGGCGCGCATGAATAGCGACAAGCCGCCGCCGCTCGTGAACCGCTTCTTTCACACCTGTCTGCTGATGCTGGGCGCGGTGATCGTTCTGACCATCGCCGTCGAACTGTTGCGCGTAATCCTGCCGTGGCTGGTCACCAGCGCTCTGGTCGTTGGTGCGGTGTACGTCGTTTGGCGCGTTGCCGGGCGACGGCGTGACAGCTGGTAGCGCGAGCGTTGTCAAAACTACCCGGCGGAAAATCGTTGCGAAATTCCTTGCGGAGCACCAGTTCCGCTCGCATGTTGTGAAAATCTACTTTTCCACACGCGAAGCATTGACCATTGCGTCGATGCAATTCATACTCGATCTCGTTCCCGGCGTTGCATCTGCGCAACAAAACGAGCAAATGCTCTTCCCTGTCAGCCCCTCGGCGACCAGGGCTGGTTTCGTGCGCCCAAATGCGGCGGCAATAACCCGGGCGGAAAGGAGACCCTTATGGGAAAAACGTATAGGCAGACTAAGGACGGGGAGCTGGTCACCGACGGTGGGCGCCATGTGACGCCACGCTACCGGCCGGGTTCGCGAACGAGGAGTCGCACACTAGCTGCGCTTGGCATGCGTCGTGCCGACCCGGATTTGGCGCAGCTCGGTCGCACGGCGCTACGAAGAGTGCTGTTGGACGCTCAACGCGAGGCCGCCGCGCAAGAGTCACGGGAGGTCGGCGATGAATAGCACACCGACGACGCAGGCTTGGCGCGAGCTGACGCTCCCCCGCCCGCTGGATGCCTCGTCGGCGATCGAGCGGGTACGAGCGTTGGCCACCGATCCGCATGCGCCCACCGTCACGTTTGAGGCGCGCGGTTCTGCGAAAACAGTGCGGTTCTTGGTCGGGACGCACCCGGCGGCGATCGATCGGGTAACGACTGCGCTAGGCGCTGCGGCCATCGAGTTGACCGCAACCCGCCGCCCGGTCACGACCGCCCGCAAGATCGCTATCACCAACCGTCGGCGGGCGCTGATCACTGACGCGCTCGACGCTTCGGCACCGGCGATTTTGGCTGCGCTGTCACGGGCCAGCGACGGCGAAGAGCTGGTTCTGCAGGTCGTCTTGGGGTCGCGGCTGTCGGGGCTGGTTGTACCCAGTGAAGCCCGCCAACCGGTGCCAGCCCGTTACCTGTTGACAGGCAGCGACGGCCGGATGAACAACGAATCGCGTACAGCTTTGGCGAAAAAGGTCTGTGAACCGGGTTTCGCGGCCACCGTCCGCGTCGGTGTGACCGCGAAAACGGCCACGCGGCGGCGTGACCTGCTGCTCGGACTGCTGGGCGCGCTGCGGCGACTGGAGGCACCCGGAGTCTCGATCTACTTGGCGCGCGTCAAACCGCAGCACCTCGATGACGCGGCAAGGCCACGGCGCTGGCCGCTGCGGCTCAACGTCGCCGAGGTCGCGGCGATCACGGGCTTGCCGGTCGGCGATGATGACTTGCCCGGGCTGGCGTCCCGGCACCCAAAACCGCTGACACCGATGACCGGGCCGTTCCTGGCTTCGGACAATCGGTTGGTGGTCGGTGAAGCCACCGCACCCGGCGTCGTCGGGCTGCCCGACTCCGACGGAAACGCAACAACTCCAGTCTTGACGATCACCGAAAACGCCCTGCTACGGCACCTGTTGGTGACTGGCCCGACCGGCGTCGGCAAATCCGTGCTGCTGGAAAACCTCGTCCTGCAACACATCGAACGCGGGCATGGCGCAGTCGTCATCGAACCGAAAGGTTCGTTGGTCAACGACGTCTTGGCTCGGATCCCCGAACACCGTCGTGGCGACGTGGTGGTGCTCGACACGACCAATCCGCACGGTGTCGTGGGCATGAACCCGCTGGCTGGCGATGCTTCCCCAGAACTGCGCGCCGACGCAGTGCTGAGCGTGTTCGTCGATATGTTCGGCGAAAACCTCGGGGTGCGAAGCGCCGACATCCTGCACGCCTGCCTGTTGACGCTGGCTCATCATGAGTGCACGTCGTTGGTGCAGATCCCCCGATTGCTGAGCGATCCGGGTTTTCGCAGCCGCATGGTGACACCGGTAGCTGGCGACGTGGCGCTCGGGCCGTTCTGGGCCTGGTACGAAGCGTTGTCCGACACCAACAGGGCTACCGTGACCGCGCCGCTCGGCAACAAGCTCCGCACCGTACTGCTCAAGCAGTCGATCCGCACCGTCCTCGGCCAGGCCGAGCCTAGGTTTGACGTCCGGCAAGTCTTCCGCGACAACAAGATCCTGCTGGTGCCGCTACCGGTGGCGGCGCTCGGGCAAGAAGGCGCGTCGCTGCTCGGCAGCCTGATCGTGGCGGCGGTGTGGACGGCCGCTCGCCAAGGCACCCAGATTCCCGAGCGCATGCGGCGACCAGTGATGATCTGTCTGGACGAGTTTCAAAACTACTGCCGTCTGCCAGACATCGAGGACGCCCTGGCCACCAGCCGCGGGTATGGCGTCGGGTGGGTGCTGGCGCATCAATACGAAAAGCAGCTCCCGGCGTCCGTGCAGGCCGCCGTGCGCGCCAATGTCCGTTCGCGAGTCGTGTTCCAGCTGGCCCGTGACGATGCCGCATCGTTCGCTGCCGGTGCAGTCGGGACCGTGACGCAACGTCCAGAGGCGGAGGACTTCACGGCTCTGCCGGCCTTTCACGTCTATGCCTCGCTGATGGAAAGCGGCCAAGTCCAGCCGTACGCCTCGGGCAAGACTTTCCCATCGCGCCCAGCGACCGTCGATCCGGCCGAACTGCGCCGATCGTCGGCGCTACGTTTCGGGCGCCCAATCGCCGACATCGAAGTCTCCTACAGTGCCGCCGCCTCACACGACACAGCGAAAACTGCACCATCGGAGCTGCTTGACCAGGGCTCAGGACGCCGACCACGGCGCGCCGGTCGACCCACCGGTCGCGTGGAGTCCGGTTCGCCGTCGGCACCTGTCAGCGGCCGCGAAAAGGCCGACTTCCTACACGAATCATCGCCGTCTGACGGCAGCGATGTATCCCCTGACCCGGGCGAGGGGGCACGATGACGCGCTGCTACCTGACCGCCGCGCGGCTGGACGAAATCGCGCTCGGGTTGTCGCCCCGGGACATCGCGGTACTGCGAACCTTGCGGGCGTACCAGCTGGCTTCTGGTTCGCAGCTGCGACGCTGGCATTACACCGGCCGCTCCACGCCCGAAACCGATGCCCGGGCGGCACGACACGGGCTACGCCGCTTGGCCGACACGGGGCTACTGGCACATCTTGAGCGACGTGTCGGAGGGGTGCGAGCTGGATCAGCGTCGTTCGTCTGGCACCTCAGCCGCGCTGGCTACCGGCTGCTAGCCACCATCGACAGCAATCCCCTGCCCGGCCGGATCGACCGCGCTGAACCGAGCCTGCGCACCGTCGACCACACCCTGGCCATCGCCGAAGTCGCCGTTCAGCTCCGCGAAGCCGAACGCGCCGGAACCGTCGATGTCATCGAGTGCACGCCAGAACCGGCGAGCTGGCGGACATACCTGAACGCGGGCGGCGGGCTTGTGACCTTGAAGCCGGATCTGTTCGCGGTCACGGCTGCGAAAGGCGCGGAGTTCGAGGACGTCTGGTTCATCGAAGTCGACCGCGCTACCGAGTCGCTGCCGACCATTCGCCGCAAGGCCGCGCAGTACGACCGCTACCGCGTCACCGGCAAGGAGCAAGCGTCGCAGGGCGTCTTCCCGAAGGTCGTCTGGCTGACACCAGACAGCACCCGCGCCGAACAGATCACGGCGGCGCTGGCAGGGGTCAACGGCGGACAGCACGCGTCGCATGTGGCGATGCAACTGACGGAGTTCGCGGGCTTCGTGGCAACAGGTGACCTGTCACAGCCGGATAGCCCCGTGCACCTTCCGTTGGTAGCGGAAGGAGAACACCCATGACCCACACCTCAAGTCCCGCGCCCCAACCAGTTGACCCATTGCCGCGCAACGAGATCCTCATCGGCGATGCCCTCACCGAACTGCGCAAGCTGCCGTCCGCGTCGGTGGACATGGTCTTTACCTCGCCACCGTATTTCGGGCTGCGGGACTACGACGCCGGACAGCGCGAAATCGGCCGTGAACCGCACGTGGATAGTTGGGTCGAGAACCTGGTTGCCGTGTTCATGGAGGCAGCGCGTGTCCTGGCGCCTACCGGCACGATGTGGATCAATGTCGGCGATACGTACTCGCCCAGTCTGCGACACGGTGCGCCGCGCAAATCACTGCTGTTGGGGCCGTCTCGGTTGGCGCTGCGGTTGGTGGACGAAGGCCTGCTGCTGCGAAACGACATCGTCTGGCACAAACGCAACCACCTGCCGCACCCTGTCCGGGACCGGCTGACACCGGCGTGGGAGCACCTGTTCCTGTTCGCCAAGCAGCCCCGCTACCACTTCGACCTGGACGCCATCCGGGTGCCGCATACATCCAAACCATCCCGCCGGACGGTTGGTGCTGGCACCCACCCGCGCGGACGGCTGGACATTCGCCGTCCGGGTGACCCGCGAACCCGGCTGCTGGGCTCCAACGGACTGAAGGCAATGAACGCGAGCGGGCGCGTTGGCCATCCGCTGGGCAAGAACCCGGGCGACGTCTGGCAGATCGCCAGCTCCAACTACCGGGGTGCGCACCGGGCGACGATGCCGGTGGAGCTGGCGCGCCGGGCCATCACGGCGGCCTGCCCGAAGCTACGGGCGGATGCGACGCCGGGCGTGGTGCTGGATCCGTTTATTGGGAGCGGGACGACGGCGGTGGCAGCTGCTGAACTCGGGCGAGACTACGTCGGTGTGGAGCTGAATACCGAATCTGCGCAGGAGGCTATGATGCGGGTCAAGTTGACTGACCACGGTATAAGGATCGTGGCGCAACGGAGAGCCAGGAGGAGCGGTGTCGGTCGTTCACAACGTGATACTTGTTAGCCTTGCCACCCTGGCCGCATCCGGCCTTGCCATCTTGACCGCGTGGGTGGTGCCGCCAAGATGGACGACCGAAACTAAAGGCGGTAAGAGGTTCGTCTGGATGGCGATACTCACCTGCGTGGCGCTCATCTCCGTCGGGTCCCTAACGAGTTCACTGGTAATTCAAAAAGAAGGCTCGGTAGCCACGGTGCCGGTTACGATTACTACGGAAGCAGTCGAGTCAGAAAGAGAACCATTCACAGTAACCAGCAGACCCGCTACTGCCGAGCTTAACTCCATCATCAACTCCGAAATTGGAGACGAGAGAAACTTTGTAAGAATGGCTAAGGGGAAAACTGATGACCACGAAAAATTCTCAACTAGTCTAAAAATGAAAAGCGGCGACACCATTACCGTCCGCCTATATGTACGAAACGCCGCAGAAGAGAGTAGCGGTGCGGTCGCAGAAAATGTTCGCGCACGGATCGCGCTCGGCAATTACTACGCCTCCGAGTCTACCATAAATTCTTACGTATTCTGGGAGAATAGTGATCAAGGAGCAGCCGTCATTGGAGCAACTACCAAAGTAAAAAGTGATGGTGCGGATGTCAAATTGGTGCCCAACTTTAACTCCGTCCGATTCAAGAACGACAAACTGTCCGAGGCCGGATTGGCCCTAGGCGCTTCACTGTTTAGCGCGCATGGAGCCGACATAGGCTGCGCAAGCAACAACGGCGAGTTGCCTGCATCTGCAACTTGTAGCGGATATGTGGAATTCAACGCGTTCATTGAGGTTGAGCCTGAACTTCCCCGAACTGACGAGTATACGTCCGCGATCTCGTTCCTATCTCCGGGCGGCGGTGCTGACTCGTGGCAGAAAGAGCTTACTATCGAGCCTGACGCGAAAATTTGGGTTCGAGTTTCATTCAACAACTTCGGAACAAATCAACAGAAGAGTGTTCGTATCGCGCTCCTGCAAAGATCCTATCTGACGACCGTGGAGGCCGAGTCCTTTACTACCGCTTCCGACACTCTTACTGAGGTTTTCTCAGTGATTTGTGGATGGTCGGGCGTCCGACACTGGGTGTGACCTGCGGGGATGGGCGTGGAGCCCCTGGTAGGAATGGGTTGTTCAGATCCGTTCGTCCCAAAGGCCCCACGTGATCACCTATCGTGC
>JAVBNE010000014.1:0-65409 GCA_031551755.1 Cellulomonadaceae bacterium
TGGGTCGACTGGTACAACACTCGTAGGCTTCACTCGAGCATCGGCTACATCCCACCCGCCGAGTTCGAGCAAGCCCACTACACGACCCTCAACCGAGAACCGCAACCCGCATAGGAGCGGCCGAAAACCTGGGGCGCTTCAAACCCCCACCTGACGCGTCCCCCGAGCAACCATCACCCCCAACCGCTCAACAGCCGCATCATTGAACCGCCCCTCCTGCACACTCAGCAACCCCATCACCACCTGCACCTGCCGCACCGCCTCAGCCACCACATCAGCCGCCCGCAACAACTGCTCAGCCCCCAAACGCACCACCCCCGGATCACCCGCAATCGGCTCCAAAGGCGGATGCCCCACCCGAAAATCAGTCCAAAACCCACCCATCACATACCCCACTCAAAAGCCGGACTACCAACCAACACCCGCTCCGAAACCGCCGCCAACCGCGAATCGGCATCCTCAAAAGCAGCCACTGCATCCGAAAAACCAGCACCCACCCGCAACATCTCCCCACCCAGGCGACCCTCCTCAGCCCGCCCCAACTCACCAAGCTCAGCAAGCGTTTGACCCAACACACCACCCCCCACCCCACCAACACAAACATCCGTACCAGCAACCAGCCCAGCAAGCTCACCCGCAGCAGCAGACAAAACCGCAGCAGCAGACACCAACACCTCACCATCAACAACCAAATCCGCCACCATGCAACCCCTTCCCACTCATCAACACTGACAAGAAACAACACGCCAGACCGAACCTAACAGCCAAACACAAACCGCCCAAACCATATCCCACCCAGCGAGACAGCGCCCCCTCCCCTACTGGCCACGGGCCGCGAGCGCCGCCGCGTACAGCTCCCGTTTCGGCACCCCATGCTCCCCGGCAACGTCGCCCACCACGTCCTTGAGTCGCTCTCCGTCGTCGACCCGCGCCAAGACCGCCGGCACCAACTCCTCCAGCGGAACCGGACCCTTCGGCGGCGCCCCACCGACGACGAGGCAGATCTCCCCGCGCAGTTCCCGCTCCTGCGCCTGGGCGGCCAGCTCACCCAACGGCCCACGCAACACTTCCTCGAAGGTCTTGGTGAGTTCCCGCGCGACCGCCGCCGGGCGACTCACCCCGAAGGCCACTGCCATCGCGGCAAGCGTGTCGGCGATCCGGTGCGGGGCCTCGAAGAACGCCATCGTCCGAGGCTCGGTGGCCAGCGCCGCCAGGGCACGCTCCCGGTCACCTGCCTTGCGCGGAAGGAAGCCCTCGAAGCAGAACCGGTCCGTCGGCAACCCGGACAGCGCGAGCGCCGCCAGCACCGCACTCGGCCCAGGGGCGACGGTGACGGGCAACCCCCGCTCCACAGCCCGCCCGACCACGCGGAAACCCGGGTCGGAGATGGACGGCATCCCTGCATCCGAGACCACGACGACGGTTCCCCCACCAGCGACCACATCGAGGAGGTCGTCGGCCCGCTCAGCTTCGTTGTGCTCGTGGAAGCTGACCACCCGTCCCGAGACCCGCACATCGAGGCGCCGCGCAAGCCCGGCCAGCCGGCGGGTGTCCTCGGCGGCCACGACCTCGGCCTCGGCCAACAGCCGCCGCAACCGGGGCGAGGCATCTTCGGTGTTGCCGATCGGAGTGCCGGCCAGCACCAGGGTGCCGGTCTCGGCTGGG
Source organism: Cellulomonadaceae bacterium (assembly GCA_031551755.1). Classification (GTDB taxonomy): domain Bacteria; phylum Actinomycetota; class Actinomycetes; order Actinomycetales; family Cellulomonadaceae; genus JAVBMU01. The sequence goes on from JAVBNE010000014.1 coordinate 1,666, forward strand.
CCTTGAGTCATGGTCCCCAGGGTTTCACGTCCTACGATGGCGCTGTGTCCCAACCGCACCTGCCACTCGTGGACGCTGCCGCTTCCCCCTTGCCGGTGCTGCCCGTTGCCGCGCCCTTGAGCCACCGGGACCGGATGCTCGTCGCCCTCTTCAGCCCACGCAGGCTGGCTCTTGGAACCAGCGCCCGGGACAAGATGTGGGGCTGGCTCGGACCGCTGATCGTGACTGCAGTGGCGGCATTTCTGCGGCTGTGGAACCTGGGCCGTCCGACGACGCTCGTCTTCGACGAGACCTACTACGTCAAATACGCCTACTCCCTGATGCGCGGCGGCTACGAGGCGAGCTGGCCCACCGATGCGAACGGGCCGTTCGCCCACGGCAACCCCGATACCTACCTGCGGACCGCCGACTACGTCGTCCACCCGCCGCTCGGCAAGTGGATGATCTCCCTCGGGATGGACGCCTTCGGTGGGGCTGAGAACCCGTGGTCGTGGCGGATCTCCTCGGCGGTGTTCGGGACGATCGCGGTGTTCCTCATCGCCCGGATCGCCCGGCGGCTCTTCGCCTCCACAGCTATGGGGGTCATCGCCGGCGCCCTGCTCGCCGTCGACGGCGAGGCGATCGTGCATTCGCGCACCGGCCTGCTGGACGGGTTCCTGATGTTCTGGGTGTTGGTCGCCTTCGGCTGCTTCGTGCTCGACCGGGACCAGGCCCGCATGCGACTGGCCACCCGCTGCGCGGCCCGACTCGATTCGGGGCTGCCGCTCGGCAACTTCGGGCCGAGCCTGGGGTGGCGATGGTGGCGGTTCGCGGGCGCGATCAGCCTTGGCCTGGCCTGCGGCATCAAATGGTCGGGACTGTACTTCGTGGCGGTCTTCGCGCTGCTGTCGGTGCTCTGGGACTTCTCGGCGCGACGGGCGGTGGGCATCCGGCGGTGGTTCGAGGACGCCTTCGTCGCCGACGGGCTGATCGCCGCGCTGGTCGTGCTGCCGACCGTGGCACTGACCTACCTTGCGACCTGGACCGGCTGGTTCACTTCCAAACACTCCTACATGCGGCACTGGGCACAGGAGAACCCGGGCGAGGGATGGACTATTCTGCCACCCGCCTGGCGGTCGTTCGTGCAATACCACCTCAACATGTGGGAGTTCCACAACGGCCTGGACGCCAAACACGACTATCAGGCCCACCCGCTTGGGTGGATCGTCCGGTGGCGGCCGACGTCGTTCTACTGGGACTCCACCAGCCGCGGCCAGGGCGGCTGCGAGATCAATAACTGCGTCCGGGCCATCACATCGATCGGCAACCCGGCCATCTGGTGGTGCGGGGCGCTGGCCATCCTCGTGACCCTGTGGCTGTTGTTCACCAAGCGCGACTGGCGAGCGCTCGCGGTGCTCAGCGGCCTGCTCGCGGGCTGGGTGCCGTGGTTCTTCTACGCCCACCGCACCATCTTCACGTTCTACTCGATCGCATTCCTGCCCTGGGTGATCCTGACACTCGTCTATGTGATGACCTATGCGCTCGAACGAACCGAACGACATCTGGCGGCACGCAACCGCGTCCGGCTCGTGATCATCGCGCTACTGACCGTCATCGGCGTCCTGAGCATCTTCTGGTACCCGATCTGGACCGCCATGCGGGTCCCCTACGACTTCTGGCACATCCACATGTGGCTACCGAGCTGGATCTAGCGGCCCCGACTCAACCGACCCAATCGATCTGTGGCGAGGGGTGGAAGGCCAACCCGGCTGCCCGCCAATGGCCTGCCTCAGCGGCCACCCGACGTCGGAAGTCCACCCAGTCCCGGCCGGCCGGCGCCGTCCACGCGACCTCCGCGACCGCGGTCAGTCGCGGCAGCAGCATCGCGAACAGCGCGTCGGCGGTGGCGATGTTCTCCGTCCAGATCGCTGCCTCCACGCCCACGATCGACTCCGGCGAAAGCCCTTCGAGAACTTCCAGCGGTTCCCATTCGTAGGAGTCGCGGACCTCGATCAGCGCGGCCCAGTCCTGCCCGTCGGGATAGTCAGTGGTGTACTTCATATCCAGGTAGATCCGGTCACTCGGGGAGATCACCACCCGAGCGCCGTCCGCGGCCGCGCGGAGCACTGGCGCAGGGTCGATGCGCGGGTCCCACCACTGCACGACCGACCCCGCCGGCAACGGGGCTTGGGCACCCTCCTGCCAACAGACCACACGTTTCCCGGCCTCGGTGACCTCCGCACAGGCGGCCTCCACAAGCCGCACGTACTCATCGGTGCCGAGCTGATGGGCCTCATCCCCACCGATGTGCAGGAACTGCCCGGGCGTGACCCCCGCGAGATCGCCGAAGACGTCGCGCAGGAACGGCCGCGTGGCGGGCAGGTCATAGGTCAGTCGCGAGAACCCCACCTCAAGACCGCCGTAGGCCGGTGTCGGTCGGCCGTCCGGCATCAGGTCGCCGCAGGCGTGGGTGGCTGCGTTCACATGGCCCGGCACGTCGATCTCGGGAATCACCTCGATGAACCGCTCGGCCGCGTACGCCACGATTCCCTCGAAGTCGGCGACCGTCAGGTAACCACCCACGTCACCACCACTGGCCGTCGGCCCGGAGACCTGGGCGAACTCGGGTCGTGTCGGCGTCTCGATACGCCAGCCCTGGTCATCGGTGAGGTGCAGGTGCAGCACATTGAACTTGTAGCGGGCCAGCAGGTCGATCACAGCCCGCAGCACCTCGACACCGAAGAAGTGCCGCGCGATATCCAGCGACAGCCCACGCCAGTCGTAACGCGGTTCGTCCCGCACGACTCCACATGGCGCCGTGCCGTCCGCGTCGCGGAGCTGGTCGAGGGTGCGACGCGCATGGGACACCCCCACCCCAGAGGCCGCCAGGATCGTCACACCCGAGTCCTCGACCAGCAGGGTGTACCGCTCGGGATGGGTCGATCCGGCCGGGCCGGCTGTGGGATCGATCCGCACGACCGGCTCAGCGACGGCGACACGTCCGGCACCCCAGGCCGACTCGCATGGCCGCGGAATGAGGTGCACCGTCAGTGGTCCGCGACGATGTACTCAGGTACCGGGGTGAGCGCCTTGAGCGCGTCGAGGTCAGTCACAGGGTCGGTGCCCACCACCGTCCACCCCCGGTGAATCCCGGCAGGCAGGCGGTCGGCGAAATCACCGTAGGCACTCGCCCGCGCAGCCACCGAGGTCCGCTGGGTCGGCTCGGTCACCACCGCGACCTCCCCGGCGCCCGGGCGCACCTCGCTCCAGTCGACCACGGCGGTGGGGCTCGTCTGACGAACCACCACCATCTTCTGCGGCAACGCGCCCGCCCTGGTCAATGCGGCCAGGTGAGTGATCGCCCCATTCACCTCGGTGCCGCTGACGGTCGCGTACCGCATCCCGTCTGCCCGGCGCGCGTCAACTTCGAGGGCGACACCGACCCCAGGCAGTTTCAGCAGCTCCGCGTACTGCGCGATCTGTTCCGGGAACGGGGTGCGGCCGGATTCGAACCGCAGCACTACATAGACTCCGGCGATGGCGGCAGCGTCAAGGAGTGGGCGTACCTGTTCCGCCGGGACCTCGATCGAGTAGTTGCCGTCCGCACCGGCGGATCTGGAGGCCAGCGTCACCGGGACCTCAACGGCGGGCAGAACAGTGCCGGGGAGCTTCCCCGACAGCTCCTCCGCCGCGCCCTCGGCCCGGACCAACAACCGCGAGATGTCCTCTTGGCTGACCGGCCCCAGGCTCCCGGTCGTGACACTGCCAGGGACCACCGCATACCGGTGCCCACCGAAGACGAGCTGGCCACCGCCCGGCAATTCCTTTCCGGACTCCGCCGTCCGGACCTTCCAGGTCAGGTCTTCGACCGATCCGAAACTGGCACCGATCGCCACGACGGACAACGCCTTCGCGCTGGACACCGCCTCGACGATCTCGGCCTTGGCCCGCGGGTCTCCCCCAGGCACCACGAGCGGCACCGCACCCGCCGCCTTGGCCGTCGCGACGGCCGCCACCTGGCCAGGGGTCCCCTCAGTCAGGGCCAGCACCTCGGTGAGGGTCTCCGGGCTGGCCATCTGGGGCAAGGACTCACGGAGGTCGTCGACGTCCCGGGGGTCGAGCTCTCCCGAGGGCAACAAGGCATCGGTATCGATGTCAACCACCGTGACCGCTTCCAGCTCCGGATAGCTGTTCACATCGGTGGTGGGGTCGGCAGAAGGCGAGGCTGCGGCCATGGCGGCATCGTCGGTGACCTCGACCACGGCCTTCGCTCCGAGCCGGGTGATCTCGGCACTGACCGTACTGTCCGGGACACCGCCGCCCACCAGGAGGACCGGAGCGGTGAAGGTGGTCGCGACCGCCGCAGCCGTGCCCTGGACGGAGGCATCATCTGCCCTGGCCAACACCACGACAGGCGCGGAGGTGAAGAAGGTCCGGCTCGCTGCCAGGGCCAACTCCGCCGGATCTGTGGCCGCGAGAACCACCACCGGCTCCTTAGGGGCCTGCGCTTCGGCTGCCTTCGTGGTGCTCGGCGTGGAGGTCTCCGCCTTGGCGGTTTCCGGGGAGCAACCAGACAACACGAGCACAGCACAGACCGCTGCCACTGCAGGGACGGTGAGTGCGAAAGATCGCACCTTGGGCAAGGTCACGCCTCCATCATCACGCACGGACATGACTTTCTGCGAAACTGGCCGTACGCCTTTCTGGGCATGCGACCGTTCGGGCGGCATACTGATCCCGACCCTGTAACCACGCCGAGATGAGCCCCGTTATGACGACGCCCGGACAGTCCCCCACCGGCCCCACGGACCCGCAACAGCCGTTCGGGACCCCGCCGCAACAGCCGGGAGCCCCGTCGCCGGCGCCTGGCGCGCCCCAGCCGCCTGCTTACGGCTCCCAGCCACCAGCTTACGGCTCCCAGCCACCCGCATACACCGCGCCGGCCGGTGGAGCCGCCACCTACGGCGGGGCCACCGACCCGGGCAAGACGATGGGAATCGTCGGGCTCGTGCTGTCCTTCCTCGGATGTCTGTCGATCGTCGGGCTCATCCTGTCGATCATCGCCCGCAATAAGTCGAAGAAGGCCGGCTACAACAACGGCCTCGCTCTCGCCGGCATCATCGTCGGGTCGATCGTGCTGGTGATCTCCATCATCGGGGCGGTTGTCGTCGGCCTGGCAGGCATGAAGTTTGCCGAGAAGTGTGAAGACCTCGGCCCGGGCGTCCACTATGAGAACGGCGTCGAGTACAACTGCCCCTGACTCGGCGCTCGATCGCAGAGCAGCCGCGACAAGTACACCGCTACGTGCGCGAGTGGCCCCGGACCTCGTCCGGGGCCACTCGCATACACACCGCCATCCCCTGCCGCCCTGCGTTACTATATTGATATTCGATAGATTCGACTCGTTCTTCGATCGGGAGAGCAACCTATGAGCAGAACTGTCTTCATCGTGGTGCGCACTGTCCTGGCGGCGATCCTCCTCGGCTCACTCTTCGTCCAGGTCGTAATGGTCCCGCTGCTGGCCATCGACCTCAAGGACCTGGAGCCCGCGTACCGCTACCTACAGATCCCGCTCGTCCTCTTCGTGATTCTGGGCATTGTGACCGTCCAGGTGGCCTTCGTCTGCGTGTGGCACTTGGTCACCATGGCTCGCCGCGGCACAGTGTTTTCCAGCCGGGCGTTCCGCTATGTCGACGTCATCATCGGGGCCGCCGCCACCGCCGCCGCGCTCACCTTCGGATTGGGGGTCTTCCTCGCCCCCGGCGAGGCCGTGGCCCCAGGCGTCGTCCTGCTCATCGGCGGTGCTGGCGTGCTGATCGTAGGCATTGCCCTGATAGTCCTGGTGCTGAGGATGTTGCTGGCCCAAGCGGTCGCCCGGGACACCGAGGCGAAAGACCTGCGGGCCGAGCTGAACGAGGTGATCTGATGCCCATCGTCGTTGACCTCGACGTCATGATGGCGCGCCGGAAGATCGCAGTGGGCACCCTCGCAGAACGGGTCGGAATCACCCCGGCCAATGTCGCGGTGCTCAAGAACGGCCGAGCCAAGGCTGTTCGGTTTACGACACTGGCCGCCCTGTGTGAGGTCCTCGACTGCCAACCAGGCGATCTGCTGCGCTGGGAACCGGACGACAGTACAGAAACAGCCACGACGCCCACCCGTGCAGCAGACCGAGCGCCAGGGCCACCAGAGAAGACCGCAACACCAAGCGCGTAATCTCCGACCCGGCTCACCAGCCCTGCAACGCGGCTTACGGACCGCAGGGGCACCGGACAGCGCGTGCCGTCACAAGGGCAGCGGCGCGTGGATCGCGGCCACGCTCAACGACCGCCCCCCCTGGTCACCGCTGGTCGAGCATGATCAGGTTGAGCTTGGCGGCAGTGACGGCCTCGACCGAATGTGGCAAGCGGGTGCCCAGATGGATGACACCACCGGGGCGCAAGTCAACCGTCCGGCCGTCAGCGGTGATCCGCAGATGCCCGTCGATCACCTGGAGGAGCACCGGCATCGCCGCCGTGTGCTCGGTCAGCACCTGCCCGGCATCAAAGGCGAAGAGCACGACCCGAGCACCCTCTGCGCGCAACACGGTGCGCGATACCGTGGAGTCGGTCTGAACCTCCACCAACGAGCCGAGGTCGGCCACGTCGGTCATTGTCGCTGCAGTGGGTTCGGGGGTCTTGGCGGGGGTCATCCGTGAATCTCCTTCGATGTCGGGTTCAGTCGAGACGAATCATCTCAGACCAGCGGCGGGAGGCGACAGCCAGGAGTCGTCGAGGAGGGGCGAAGTATCGCCTTGACTCAGGCGAGCGCGATCGCCTCGACCTCCACGGCAATGTCCGGGAAAGCCAGCGCGGCAATCCCCACCAGACTGCTGGCCGGAGGCTTGGCCACGTCGACCCAGCGGTCACGGATCTCCCGGATGAGGCTGAGGTCCCTGCCCGGCAGGTCCGTGACATAGATCGTGATGCGCACGAGGCGGGTCAGGTCGGTACCGGCCCGCTGGAGCGCGGCATCGAGCGCGGCGAAGGCGGCATCGACCTGGTCTGCAAAGCTTGCCCCGCGGGCTGCCCCTGGGGTTTGGCCGGAGACAAAGATGAACCCAGCGGCCCGGACCGTGTCGGAGATCCCGGGTATGTCGGCGCTGGGCAGGTACCTCACCTCATCGGCCATCATGAACTCTCCTCGGCGGGCGCGCGCCTGCTGCGCAAACTCATGACCCGCAGGATGTTCGGCACCCCGATGTAGACGGCGAACGGCACCACGATGCCGGTCAGCACAGCTACCCGGAGCACCGGCTGCATCGAAGGCGCGACGGCGTTGAGGACGACTTGGCCGAGGGCCACGCTCGGGAAGATCACGAGCCAGGTGGCCAAGGCACGGAGCCAGGTGGGGGGCGACGCTGTCGACATCTCATCTCCAAACAATTGGTTGGAGATGAGCCTAGAGCCTTCTGGGAGATTTTCCAACCGGCTGGTTGGCCACACGGTACGCTGCCCTCATGGCATGGGACACCGAGGGCACACGCACCAAGCTCCTCGATGCGGGAACGGCAGAGTTCGCCCGACACGGCCTGGCGGGCGGGCGAATCGACCGGATAGCCGAGGCGGCCGGCGTCAACAAGGAGCGGATCTACCAGTACTTCGGCAATAAACGCGGTCTCTTCGACTCGGTCCTCGCCCGTCGGCTCGTCCAGGCAGCCGATGCTGTGCCCTTCGACGGCGACACACCCGAGGAGATCGCACGCTATGCCGGTGACATGTTCGACTTCCACGCCGACGATCCCACGCTCGCCCGGCTCCTGACCTGGGAGGGCTTGGAGCTCGCTGAGCCCGTCGACCTCGCGCGGCGCCATGACCACATGGTCGCCAAGACCGATCATCTGGCCCGAGCACTTCCCCAGGCCAGCAGGCAAGAACTCGGTGAGCTGCTGCTCACCATCGTGACGCTGGCCTGCTCCTGGCCGGTGCTGCACGTGGCCGCCACGATCGACCCCCAGCCGAACCCGCGCAGCGGGCGGCGCGCCGCCATCGAAGAGACCATCCGACACCAGGCCCAGGCACTCGCCGCACGGCTCCGCCATCGTCCCCACCCGTGAATCGTCCGGCGCTTCGAGTACGGTCAGCATTCCCAGAAGTCGGTCGCGACGACGTAGCCGTCACCGAGTTCCGCACGGAGACGGCCAGCGAGGCGTTCTCCCCGCCGACGGTAGGCGGCCACCTGCTTCTCGGACCAGGGCCAGCCGGACTCTTGGCGGAAGTTGTCGCTGAACTCCTTGGCCCAAGCCGTCAGGTCGTCAACCAGCTCGGCGGTCAGCGGCAATTCATCGGGCTGCACCGGGCCGATGGCGAACGACTCGGCAGAACCCAGGGAGACAGCACCTGCGGGCGACTGCCAGAGCGGAAAGTCGCAGCCGTAGTCGTTCATGAGCTTCACACCCAACGCCACCCCTGGACCCTATCGCCAGCCCGGTGCTGACGCGTCAACCGGGAAGTCTCGCGACCTCAGCCCTCCTCCGCGGTGAACGACAACAGGTCGCCGGGCTGACAGTCCGGCTCGTGGGCAGGGAGTCACAACTTAGCCGACGCGCTCAGCTCGCCGACGGCACCATCGGAGAGGCGATGCCCACCAGCACACCGAAGGGGTCCCGCACATAGGAGGCTCGTTGCCCCCACGGCTCGTCGTGCGGCTCGTGCAGACCCACAGCTCCCTCGGTCAACGCGCGGGCGTAGGCGGCGTCGACGTCGTCGGAGACCAAGGTGAGCTCGAAGCCGGCCGGCGGATCAGCCGGGTCGAGCGGCGTGTAGGGAACCAGGACCGCGACTTGACCGCAAGCTCATCACGCAGACTGGCGCGGAGTTCACGAAGAAGTGGGTCTCGGTTGGAATCCTCCGAGCGCTCCGCTGGCACTAGCTGGAGGCAGCGCGTATCAACTCAACCGCCTGCTCCATTCCATAGCGGTCGCGCAGTAGTTCCAATAGGTCATCGACCGTGCGGCGAGGGTTCATGTACCTCATGCTGATGGTCTCCAGAGCACGTCGTGCCACGGCCGGCTCTACGGAAACGGCATCAGCGGCGAACTCTGCCGCGGTCTTGACTTCGAGTCCGTCAGGAAGCAGCTTTGACGGGAGATCCTTGACATTGTCGGACACGATGACACCCGCTCCGCCAACAACCGCTGCCGCAACAAGGTGCTCATCGTTCGGATCGGGCAGACCGTAGGCGCCATCCAATGGCTCCCATCCCACAACGCAGGCATCGTCGAAAGCCCATTCCATCTGTCGAACTAGGTGTTCGACCGCACGATGAGCCTGCTCAGGCTCCGCGCCGCGCCCTACGCGCTTTGCCGCCTCGACGCCCGTCAGTTCTCCTAGAATCGCCCGCGACCAGATTGGCCGATACAGTCCCTCCACAGCCAAGCTCAGCAGGAAGTCCCGCTGAAGGCTGGGCCACAGAACTGATGTGTCGAGAAGAGCGGTGAACATGCTCGCGCCGCTCAGCGACGCCGCTCAGCGGCGACGGTCGCACGAGCATCGCGAAGCCGCCTGATGACTTCGGCTGGGTCGTCCTCGTCATCAATGTCGACGGCGGTGGCCGCCAACGCCGCGTACTGTCGCTGGCGGCGAAGCTCGCGGTATGTCAGCACGTCACCTAGCAGGAGTCGACGACGATTCCCGTTGCGTTCAGCGCTCAGTTCACCCGAGTCGATGAGACGCACGACCGTCGGCCGGGAAACTCCAAGGAGGTCGGCCGCCTGTTGGGTGGTCAGCTGCGGTTCCGTTGGCGTGACCGTGACGGCCTTCCCAGCGGCGAGGGCGTCGACGACCTGTACGAGCACACGGTAGACGGTCTCAGGCAACTCGATCTGCTCGCCTTCAGCCCCGCCAGCGAGCAGGTAGCGGGGCGCTGGCGCTGCACCGTGACGCACAGCGTGGGCAGCGAGGAAACTGCGCACCTCGGCAACTTGCTCGGGTGATGCGACAGGTTCGTACGTATGTGCAGCCAGTCCGACGCCCATGATCTCCCCTTCCCGGAGTGAACATAGCGTACGCCGTTTCGCAACGTTCGAATAGGGTCACACCACCCGCCAAGCTCGCGCAGCACTCACCGCACTATCGCCTAAGGAGTAGGATAGCCGCTATGCCGGCACACACGCTCACTGCGAAGAAGTCGTTGACGATTCCACGGGATCTCGTCGACGAAGCCGAAGCGCGTTCAGGACCCCGAGGGCTTTCGGCTTACGTCGCACGAGCGTTGGCCGCCCAACTCGAGCTGGACCGCCTTGCGGACTACGCCGAGGCCGCCGAGGCCGAGCTGGGTCCTGTGCCCGACGAGGTGCGAGCACAGGTGCACGCGGATCTTGCCGCCGCGGATGCGGAGATCGGCTTCAATCGGTGAACCGCGGGTTTGCAGCGGGTCCGGTGGTGCTCGACTGCGAAGGGCTAGCTCGAACAGTTCGCCGCGACGCATACATGCGCGCCCTAGTCGAAGAAGCTCGGGCAGCGCGGACTCCGGTAGTCATCAGTGCCGTGACACTCGTCGAGGCGGTTCATCCCAAGATCGACCAGGTGGCCTTGCGGTGGACCGTGTCTCGCCTCGCCGTCGTGCCGGTCTCTCAGGAAGTCGCCACCGTCGCATCCGGCCTGCTCGCGAAAGCCGGTCGGTACGGCCACAAGAGCGCTTTGGATGCGCTGGTCTGCGCCACGGCGTTTGCCCGGCCGGGGCATCCGACGATCTACACCTCGGACCCTGGCGACATCCGCACACTCGTCGGTACGCTGGCCACCGTCGTGCCGCTTCGCTGACTGCGGGACACGCACCACGGCGAAGTGTGGCCTCGGTCGTTCGCCCCGACAGCGGGACACCTATCCAGGAGATGCCCTGCCAGATCATCCGGCGCAGATCACTCGATCGCTTGTGCGAGCCGCTTCGGTTGACGTCGGCCCAAGCCTGGCTCCGTCACCACTCGACCAAGCCGATTGCGGGACGGTGAGGCCAAGTACCCGCATGACAGCAGAGGCAACTTCTTCCGCGCCTCGCCGCTGCCTCTCCTGGGCCTCGTGAGAAGAGTGTTCGGCGGCAGCATGTCGGCGACGCCTAAGCATCGGCCAGAGGTTCGTTGACGGTTCGCCTACACGTAACCCGCAACCCTCCATGCGTTCGGCTGGTTGTCGGCCCGCGCCCGATCAGGTCGCGAGAACTGGGAACGGCAAGACCCCGACAAGCACAAAGCTGCCGGGGTCTTGCCGATCGACCTGATGGTGGACGCGGGTGGACTCAAACCGAACACCTGGCAGAGGTTCGAGAGGCTCGGTTCCGCGTGGGAGCAGGCGAAACTCGATGTTGGTGACGATCCGCAAGGCCTCGTCGAGGCCGAGCCGGGGATCGTCACGACCCCAAGGAGACGGACTAGAACACCCCTGACGGACACCCAAGTGGACGCGCTTAGAACCGCCCGAGCGAACGGTGAGAGCGTGGTGTCGATCTCCCGGCGGTTCGGCGTCCATCGGATGACGGTGTGGACGCACACGAAGCGCATGTGAGGCAGGAAGCAGGCGCATGCTCGTCGTGCCGACCACAAGCGCGGAGGAGGCACGCAAGGCGGTGCGCCCGCCGTTCGGGCGACGGCATGGCTACGCAATGACTGACTTGTGTAAGGTTGTAAATGCCTGTGATAGGCTGGTCAATCATGAGCGACTCGTATGACGACTACCTCACCATCGCCCAGGCCGCTGCTTACGTAGGGGTCTCCGCCGCCACGTTGCGGCGATGGGACGCTGCAGGAACCCTCACCGCTGTTCGGCGCCCGGGCAGCCAGTACCGCTTCTACCGCATCGCCGACCTGGAACCGTTCCGCCTCGAGTACAACACCGCCGAGAAGGCCAAGGACGTGGTGGCTGGCTTCTTCGACGCCGCCGACGCCGCGATCGACGGCAACCCGCAGCTGCGCGAACCTCAGAAGGAGGCTTACGAGGCTGCTGTGGAGCACTTCGCCCAGAAGACGACGCCGGCGATCGTCCAGTTGCCGGTGGGCTGCGGCAAGACGGGCGTCGCGGCGATCCTCCCCTTCAACCTGTCTCACAAGCGGACGCTGATCATCGCACCGAATACGACCATCCGGCAGGGCCTCTACGCCGACCTGAACATCTCGAACGCGTCCTGCTTCTGGAAGAAGGCCGGCGTGCTCGACTCCTTCACGTCCGGACCATTCACAGCACTGGTCGACGGCCCCAAGGCCAACATGGACGACTGTGTGAACAGCCACATCGTCGTCGCCAACATCCAGCAACTCGCCAGCAGCGCCGACCGCTGGCTGTCACAGTTCCCCAGCGACTTCTTCGACCTCGTCATCATCGACGAGGGCCACCACGTCGCTGCGGAGAGCTGGCAGAAGGTGGTGCGGGCTTTCCCCCAGGCGCGCTTCGTCAGTCTGACGGCCACACCCTTCCGCGCCGACAACAAGGAACTGCTCGGCGACCTGATCTATCGCTACCCCTTCGCCCGCGCGATGCTCAACGGCTACATCAAGCACATCGTCTCGGCCTCAGCGCATCCGGCCGAGATCACGTTCACGGCACGCGGGGACAGCGACACCTACACGCTGGACCAGATCCTCGAACTGAAGGAGGAGGCCTGGTTCCGTCGCGGGGTCGCGCTCTCGGACGAGTGCAACCGCCACATCGCGGAGAAGGCGGTCGAGAAGCTCCAGTCCCTGCGGGCGGCGACCGGCTTCCCTCACCAGATCGCAGCGTCAGCAATGTCGATCGACCACGCCGATCAAGTGCGCGCGATCTTCCAAGAGATGGGGCTGCAAGCCGAGACCATCCACAGCAACCTTCCTGACGACCGTAAGGCCGCGGTACTGGCCAAGCTCCGCAACAACCAGATCGACGTCATCGTCCAGGTGGCCATGCTCGGCGAGGGATTCGACCACCCTCCCCTGAGCGTGGCAGCCATCTTCCGCCCCTACCGCTCGCTGTCGCCCTACATCCAGTTCGTCGGCCGCGTGATGCGCACCGTCGACCTGAACGACCCGAACAGCCCCAACAACCAGGGCTACGTCGTCTCCCACGTCGGCCTCAACAACGAAGAGCAATGGGACGAGTTCCGCGGCCTCGACGCCCAAGACCAGCAGATTGTCAGAGGATGGGCTCGCGGAGAGGGAGCCGACTCGACCGGACGAAACGGCAACGGCGATCCCGAGCAGGTCGCGCAACGCTTCGACGAGCCTGTGGCACAGGACGAGCGCCTCAGCCACTTCCTCAACCGCTCGTTCCTGGACCCCAACGACAACCGGGTCATCGAAGAGATGCTGGACGCCAAGGGACCGGGCGGCTTCTCCTTCCGCGACCTCGGCATCAGCGCGGACGTGCTCCGGGCACAGTTGGCTCACCGCAAGGAGCACGAGGAAGTACCTGCCGACTCGATACCTGTCCAGCCGCAGGTCAGGCGCCAGACGCTACGCAGCCGACTCGACAGCCGCTCGAAGTCGATCCATCAGCGCATCCTCGCCGACCTCGGCCTGCCCCGTGCCGGCTTCGACGTCAGCCGAGCGATCAAGGGAGCCCGCGGCAACAACGCCGACGCGCTCTACGCCCTGTTGAACCGGGAGATCAACACCTTCGCCGGGCAGGGCAAGAAGAGTCGAGAAATGTGGACACTCGACCAGCTGCAAGCCGCCTACGACTCGCTCGACGAGATCGGAGACCAGGTGGCCGACACGATCAAGACAGCGATCGAGGACTGAACCGATGGCCGCAGTGAAGAACATCCTGAGGCACGTCAGCGCAGAGGTAGCGGGGCGGCGACGCAAGTGCTATCGGAAAAAGATCCACGTCATCCTCAAGGGCGACCCGTGCCTCGTCGTCCGAGACGGACCGCAGAACCAGACCACCTACTGCGCCGTCTGTGCATCCGAGATCCTGACGAAGGCGAATGGAGCACTCGCCGACCTTCACACGCACTTCGCAGCGCCTTATGACGCGGGTTCGCAGGAATGACAGCGGCCGCGTACCCGCTCCCGACTCCGTCCACGGTGCGTCAGCTATACGGGTCTGCATTCCGGTGTGCGCATCCGGAGTGCAGCCGACCGTTGTACAAGCTCTCGGACGACGCGGGTGAGCGGCTGCTGAACAGCCGAGTCGCCCACATCCACGCCCGGCGCAAGGGCGGACCACGGTGGCTCGAGATGCCTGCCGAGGAGAACCGGGCCTTCGACAACCTCGTTCTGCTGTGCATCGAGCACTCCTACGAGATCGACGAGACGCCGGACCTGTTCCCGGCCGACATGCTTCGCGAGTGGAAGGCAGCGCAGATCGCAGAGTACGACCGCCTCCAACGCAGCTGGCCGATCAACGACGATGAGGCAACCGAGGTGCTCGTCGCGTCAGAGTCGTTTGATGCCCTGCATGCACCGTCAACGGTCGAGCTGGTGCGACGGGTGGAGGCGCTTCGACTCGCGGCTGAGCGGACTCGCGCCGTCGTACGGTCGTGGGCTCGGCGTTGGCAGCAACTGCGAGAGCAGATCCGAAGATCCTTCAACGCATGGGATGACGACGGCAATCCGGTGTACGTGGAGCCGTCGGAGATGGAAGTTCGTCCGATGCGAGAGGGCATCCAGTCCGCTCTGACGGCAGCACTCGATGAAGTGGGTCCTGCGGCAGAGACGGCACGAATCGAACTCGCTGCGGTTCGAGTGACAGGTAGACAGGTTGCTCCCTGGTGCGACGCCCTGGAACGGGCGATCACAGAGCTGATTGACACGGCCTCGACCTGGACAGGACGCTCCGACGCGGCATCGGACACCGCGTTCGATAACGCACTGGAGAGACTCCAGCGATCGGTTACCGATCTTGTGCGCGCATCGCGTGGCGAAGATGTCGAAGTGCCGGAGACTCCACCGGTCGCCAGCGAGGTCGAGGCGGTGGACCCTCTTGCGGAGCACCGAAAGCTCCTCGATGAAGCCCGGCCGTTCCATCGAGTCCGTCACCGTCTGTACGACCCCGAACTCCGCGAGCGTGTTGCAGAGGCAACTGGCAGAGCCGCAGCGATCCCACCGACCCCGCACTTCCTCGGGATCGGTCTTGACACCACTGCCGCTCTCGCGATTGCGGTGGCAGGCAACGCCAACGAGGATGAACGACTCGACCTTGCGGAACGGGATCGACAGCGGCTTCCAATCTGTGCTGCGGTCGCACTACTGCAAGAGGCCAGTCGCCTTAGAGAGGAGCAGGATGCTCCTGCCGCGGATGAGAACCTGCGCCGCTTGTGGTCGGAAACGGACTGGGCGAGCGCGGCCTCGTGGGTAGGCAACGATGTGAACGGTCAGTCGATGATGTGGGCTTTCGCTCGCGCGACTTCAGAAGCGGAAGTGCGTGATCGCTTGGCACATGCTCTAGAGACTGCTCCTCAGTTGCTGACGTCTCTTGTCGTCTCCTGCGCCGGCTGGGCGGAGCAGCTCGACTCTCAGACGTGGAACCTCATCGGATTCGATCGCAACTACCGAGACCTGCCTCCCTGGCTACCCGTCAAGGTCATCAGGACGCTGGCAGCAGATGTACTTGCGGTCGACGAGGGCCTTGATGACGCGGACGTCCTGAACACGCTTCTGCGGCACGCCCTCAGCGAATTGGAGTAACAGTCAAGTGGACCCCGTTGCGCGACCGACGCGCCACCAGCGCATGAGCGTCGATGCTCAGCACATGCTGGCATCGTCCGCTACAAAGGCGCGGAACAAGTCGGCACCCACGAGCCGCTGATCGACATCGAGACCTGGCAGCAGGTCCAGACGCTCCTGGACGCGCGCAAGATCGCCGCCGAACGGCGACGCAGCCACGACCACTACCTGAAAGGCTCACTGTTCTGCGGGGCGTGCGGGTCACGGATGCAGCTGGACTACCCCGCCAACAAACAGGGCGTCCGCTACGCCTACTACATCTGCTCCGGCCGCGCCTCCAAGCGGAAGAAGTGCACCCGCCGCGCTGTGCCCGTCGGGATCGCCGAGCAACTCGTCGCCGACTGCTACCGAGACATCACCATCACCGAGGAGCAGTACGCGGCGCTCGCGGCGCAGGTCGAGGCCGCGTTCGACGAACGCCTCGCGGCCCGCTCCCAGGAACGGGCCGAGCTGACCGTGAACCGCAAGCGGCTCCAGAACGAGAGCGACAAGCTGCTCGCCGCGCACTTCGCCGAGGCGATCGACCTGGAGACCCGTCAAGCGTCACCAAGATCGCATCCGCGCCGGACTGGCCGACATCGACCGCCGGCTTGCCAGCGAGCACGATCACCACAAGGGCTCACGCAAGCAACTGAGCACCGCGCTGAGCCTGGTGGTCGACTGCGCCACCCTCTACGCACGGACCGACGAGCACGGCAAGCGGCTGGCGAACCAAGCCTTCACTGACGGCATCGAGATCAGCGAGGACGAGCAGGCGACGATTCGACTCGCCGAGCCCTTCGCCGCCCTCGCACCCGCACCCGCTTCTACCGATGTCAGGTGTTCTAGTACGTCTTCAATTGTGGAGCTAGGGGGATTCGAACCCCCGGCCTTCTCATTGCGAAGGTGTTCTGCCGCACGGGAACGGGGGTTGCGTGCTCGGGTTCTCATTGATCCGGTTGCACGCACGACTACCCGTGTTCAGCGTCGGGGGGCACCGGGGGGGCACGTCACCGGGTGTTCTTTCGGTTGCGCGCGTTGGGCCGCGGCCCGGGTCCAACATGGAAGCGGAGGTTGTAGTGGCGTGGCATGGGCGTCGGGTCCAACGCTAGTTCACGCCGTAGGCTCGCCCGAAGCTCGCGAAGTAGGGGGCCAAGTTCTGCGCCTTCCGGATCAGCACTGATCCGAACTGCGAACTGCTCCGCGGCTTCCACTTCGGCGCGCTGCCCCAGAAGGATGATGTCACTTATGGCTGTCTCGATGTCCGCCCAGTGTTTGTGAAGTGGTCTCGGGGCCACGGCTCGAGGCTGTGATCAGCCGCCTATATGCGGAGATGAGGTGTTCGACGCGACGGCCCCGCTGTTCGTTCCGCTCGTCGCGTGCGGCCGTCGCACGGTGAACGATGAGGCCTCCAAACCCCGCGCCGAGGACGGCGGACAAGAGCGGAATAAGGACAGATACCCACGGTGGCATGCAGCAAGACTAGTTCGCCGTCCGGTTCGGACGCGCATGCCGGACCAGAGGTTCAAGCCGGATGGGTGCTAGGCGGCGACGGCGCGCAGCCACAGGAAACGCCATCCGCCGTGCCCATCCGGGACTTGCGGTCCTGGCCATGGCTGCCTTTGCTCGCTGGTCCGCCGTCCTGCGCGCCCTCGACTGGGGAAAGACCGGCCACGGGCGCCGTCTGCACGACCTGCGGCACACGGCTGCATGCCTGTGGCTGGCTCGCGGGGTGGATGTCGGGACCGTGCAGGCTTGGCTGGGTCATGAGTCCGTCGCGACTACGAATCTGTACCTGCACCACCTGGGCACAGGAGCCGATCTTGCGGGGCTTGCGAAGCTCAATGCGTCCCTGGGGGGCACCGGGGGGCGCAGTGTGGGTCTGAAGCGGAGTGAAGAAATGTGAAACCCCCTCCCATTCCAGGTGTCGTGCCTGGTGGGAGGGGGTTTCGCTCTGGGTGGAGCTAGGGGGATTCGAACCCCCGACCTTCTCATTGCGAACGAGACGCGCTACCAACTGCGCCATAGCCCCTCAAGCGGGGTACAGCCTAACACCCCGGCTGCCGACCTCGGCAAGCGGACCGCGCTCACTGACCTGCGGCGCGGCGGCGGGCCAGGATCTCGTTCAGATCCAGCCCCAGCGTCACGGGTGCGACGGCCGGGGTTCCGGCGTCGTCATCCACTTCACCCCCCGCGCTCCCCCCGACGTCCGAGTGTGCCTCGGCGAGTTCGGAAGCGTCCGGCTTCGCCAGCACCGTCACCGCAGTGACCGTCCCAGCCGGCTTCGACTCGGCTGTTCCGGCAGCAAGGGCCGCCTCCGCCTGAGCGGATTTCCCGGTCACGACGTCCGTCGCCGACAGTGGGGTCGGTTCGCGGCGGGGCGCGGCGGCCTTGAGCGTGTAGGTGGGGGGCGGCACGGGAATCGGGTCCCACGCACGACCGGACGGGATGTGCACCGGATCAGTCTCAGGTTCAGGGGTGTCCGATGCCTGGATCACGAGCTGCTCTTCGGAGCGCTCGCGGACGTCGGACGCGCCTTGCGCGTCCGAGTCCTCCTCCCCCGCGTCCTGCTTCGCGTTCGCGGTCGGCGACTCCGCAGCGGTCGGCTCACTCGTCTCGGCGGCGCCTGTCGACTTGACCGGCACCAGCCGCGGAATGATCTCCGTGACCGCATGCTGTGGGGCGGCCGGAACGCGAGGCACCGGCCCGGGCCGGACGGCGGACTGCGTCCGCGCGGTTGAGTCCGAAGGCCGTCCTCCGTCAGCGGCCTTCCGACGGGTCGATGCCGTGCCCCGCTCCGCATCATCGGAACCACGGGCGGCTGCCCGTCGCGCATCGGCCCGATTGCCGAGTATGACGGCACGACGGCCCAACACAAGCACGAGAACTAGCAGCACCGTCGGGATCGCAGCAAAGAGCCACCGGGCCGACCCCAAAGAGACCGCTACCCAGGCTCCCGCTGAAGC
The DNA here is from genome assembly GCA_031551755.1 of Cellulomonadaceae bacterium. Classification (GTDB taxonomy): domain Bacteria; phylum Actinomycetota; class Actinomycetes; order Actinomycetales; family Cellulomonadaceae; genus JAVBMU01. The sequence goes on from JAVBNE010000014.1 coordinate 20,263, forward strand.
CATCAGCAGAAGGATCGTGAGCACCAACCGTCGCCGGGCGGCAGCGGCGCGGCGCACAGCTGGGGTCTGGGCCTCTGCCGATCGTGCGGGCGGACCCGGCCGTGCGGTTCCGCCGGGGGCATCCACACCAATGGGTTTAGCGACCATCGCCACTCCCTCCCCTTGTGGTGCTGCCGTCAGCCTTCGCGAGACGTGGTTCGCGTGTGCGGGTGAGCCGCCGTCCGAACTGGCGACCGCCAACACACGCAACGATCTGGAGAACCGATCCTCCGTGCGCGACTGCGCTAGCGAACGCCGACGACGCAGCCGTTGCGGAAGGTCGTATCCCAGCCACAAGACGAACAACGCAAACGCTGCCAATCCTGCGACTGACTCCACATGACGACGTTAGGCGAGCCCAAGTACACCAGACCGCACGCGGTGCGGCGTGTCGGCGAGATTCCGACGGTCATCCGGTGCGTCCGGACATCGTCGCCTGCCACCGTGCGAGGAGTCCGTCCGGTACGTCCTCTGTGGTCAGTGCGAATGTCCGGTGGTCGCACCACATGCCTTGAATATGAAGGAAACGCTCTCGGATCCCCTCGTCCCGAAAGCCGAGTTTGGCCACCACGCGCAAGCTGGCCTGGTTCTCGGGCCGGATGTTGATCTCCACGCGATGTAGCTCCAAAGGCCCGAAACAGTGGTCGGTGGCGAGCGCGACCGCCGTTGGCACCACCCCACGGCCCGCGACATGCTCCGACACCCAGTAGCCGATGCTCGCCGAACACAACGAACCGTAAGTGATGCCGGAGACCGACAACTGGCCCACCAACTCGCCGTCGAGGTCGATCCCGAACGGCAGTGCCGTCCCCGAGCGGGCCAGCGCATTGAGCCCGCGCACATACTGCGTGAACGTCGGGGGCGGCCCCGACAGCGGATATGGCGAACTCGCTTCCCAACGCTCCAGCCAGGCGGCATTCGTGGTCCGCAACCGCGTCCACACATCGGAATCGCGACGATGCAAAGGGCGTAGGACGACCGTGCCGACCGGTCCATCTTCACGCAGAACCACCGGCCACCCACCGCCGGAGGCGCTCCGGCCACCCACCATGGCCGTACCCGAGGCTCTTGTTGTCACGTTTTCCGCCCGATCATGCACCGAAGGTTTGGCTTGACAATACGTCTGACAGGAGACAATGGCGCCATGAGCAGCACCCAGCCCTATCCCGTACGTCCAAGCATGGAAGCAGAGGACGCCAAAGAACTACTCCGCAAAGCCATCCGCACCAAGCGTGGCGAACGTTCCGAGCGACGACGCACGGAGGCCGCCAACGCCATCGCCGACGTTGTCGAGACCATGCCGCATCTGGACCACGCCTCCTGTGTGGCAGCCTATGCCGCCCGCCCCGGTGAACCCGACACCCGCTCACTCCTCGACCGGCTGGACGCTCGTGGGAGCCGAGTCCTGTTGCCCGTCCTGGGCTCCGGATTACGCCGCGCGTGGGCTGTCTACGCGGGCGCGGAAGACCTTCAGGTGCGCGCACCCGGCCGCCCACCGGAACCAGGAACGCCCGATCTTGGCGAGGAGGCCCTCGCGGACGCGGATCTGGTGATCGTGCCCGCTCTCGCGGTCGATACCGCAGGTGCCCGCCTCGGCCAGGGAGGCGGGTGGTATGACCGCGCGCTGGATCACATGCGCCCGGGCACACCCGTCGTGGCCGTGGTGTTCGACGACGAGGTCTACGATGCGGCCGAACGGCCGCTCCCCTTCGAACACCACGACCGGCGAGTGAACATCGTGGTCACACCCGGCGGTTGGCGGCTCTTGACAACCTAGGCGCACCTGCCCCCGAACACTGGCTCACGGCGTCAACGTGAGTTCATCCTCCTTCGCCGCCGTCACCGCGCTGGCGCTGAACGGCCAAGCGTAGGTAGTACCGGTCGACCACGCCTTCAGCTGATCCGCATAGTGGGTCGAGGCAGGATGCCCGGAAGAACCGGTCACCGTCACCCACGTCGAACCGTCCAAGTCGTCGAGGTCCACAACCATGCGCAGGGAGGGACCAGCAGTCACCTCGAAGGAGCCGCTGGCCGCATTCCACGAGGTCGCGTTCACGATCGAGGAACCACCAGGCATCTCAATCGGATCCGGGTTGAAGTACCCCCGGACGATCCCAGGAATCGACTCGCCGCCGAGCACCGGGTGTTCGAGCTTGAGCTTGTGCAGGGTCCCCCAACGCCAGTCGGACGGGTTCTTGCTCATCTCGACGGTTAGATCGAGCCGCGCCGACTCCAATGCTCGCGTGAGCACCTCGTCGCGGGACTCGACGACGCTGATCGTCTGGCGGTCATCCCAATACGGGTCGTTCGGCTTCGCCAGCAGTCCCTGGACGATGGCGAGCCACTGGCTGTTGCCGTTGGGCCGCATATTCTCCGGCACGTCGTCCCAGAAGGTGATCCGCAGCAGGTTCTTCCACACAGCCGCGAAATAGGCGGCCGCCGCGGAGTCGGTGTCCATCTGGTAGTCCCAGTCGGCCAGCAACTCCTGCCCTGCCGCCTCGAACGAGTCCTTCACCTCCTGATCCAACAGCATCGGCACCAACACGGCGGCGAACGGACTCCAGTCGTCCGACTGGATCGAGTTCATCGTCTCGACCTTGATCTTGTGGCCGGCCTTGATCTCGTCAGTCAGCAGGGTCCGGATTCTTTGCGACCGGAAACCGTAATCCCAGTCCTTGGTGAGGAATGGCGGGGTGCCGGCCGGGAGCACTTCCTGATTGGCCGCCACGATGAACCCCTCCTCGGGGTCGAGGGAACGCGGCATATCGGCCGGGTCGACGTAGCCCGTCCAGTCGTACCGGGAATCGAATCCCGGCCGCGGCCAGGTGCCGTCGGAGGGCACCGGTCCGAGCACCTGGCGGCGAACCGGGATCTTGCCGGGTGCCTGGTAGCCGATGTGGCCGTCCGTGGTCGCGAAAACGATGTTCTGCGCCGGCGCCTCGAACAGCGCCGCCGCCGCCTGCATGTCCTCGGCATCCGCGGCGGTGTTGAGCGCGAAGACCGCATCGGCAGAGTGTCCTGGTGAGAGCGCGGTCCACCCCAGGGAGACGGCGTACTGGCCCAGTTTCGTGGCATTCGTCGGCGTCGCCTGAACCGCGTCCATGTCGTCCAGCACGTCGGAGACGATCGGCCCATGGACCGTCCGGCGGACCTCCAACGGAATGTCGTTACCGCCGTTGACGCGGATGGTCTCGGTGTGGACGTCGAGGTCTTTCCACTCGTCGTCGCGCAAGTAGGTTTCACCGCGCACCCGTTCGACGAAGAAGTCGGTGACATCCGCACCCATGTTGGTGATACCCCAGGCCAGCTTCGCGTTGTGGCCGACGATCACGCCCGGGAACCCCGCGAAGGAGAAACCCGCGACGTCGAAGGGACATGACCGCTCCACGTTGTTGCAGTGCAGGCCGATCTGCGCCCAGATGCCCGGGGCGCTGAGTGCCAGGTGCGGGTCATTCGCCAACAGCGGCTTGCCGCTGGCCGTGTACTTCCCCGAGACGACCCAGGAGTTCGACCCCGTGCCATCGCCCCGCCCGACCTGAACGGGAACCGCCGCGAGCGCCCGGTCGGTGGCCGCCAGAGCGCTCTGGAGTTCGGCGGAACTGAGCGCGTCGACACCCTGGGTCTCGGCAGCGGCATCCTCGGTGGAGACGGGGTTCTCCAGGTCCTCCGGTTGCAGGATGGGCAGGTTCAGGTCGGACGGGTAGGCCGGGAACAGCTCGTTGACCCGCGCGACGTCCTTCACGGTGGAGTAGGCCCGCGCGCGGTCCAGTTCGTCGTCGTAGTTTCCGCGCAGATCCCACGCCATGGCTTTGAGCCAGGCGAGCGAGTCGATGGGGTCCCATGGCTCCGGGGACTGGACCTTTACCGAGAGCCCAAGCACCGCGTACTCCAGGGCAGTTTCGGCCGGGCTGCGGCCCTTGAGGTAGGCATTCACCCCGTCGGCATAGGCCTGGAGGTACTTCTTGGTCTCGGGCGAGATGGTGGTCTCCCACTCCTTCTCCGCCACCTTGCGCCACCCGAAGGTCCGGGTGACTTTATCGGCCTCGATCGCGTCTTCGACGTTGCCGACCAGCTCCGCCATCCGGCCGGAGGTCACATGGCGGCGGTAGTCCATCTCGAAGAAGCGATCCTGTGCCTGCACGTATCCCTGGGCACGGAAGAGGTCCTCAGGACTGTCGGCGTAGATCTGAGGGATGCCACGCGCATCGCGCACCACCCGCACATCGCCATCGAGGCCAGGAACGCTGATCTCGCCACTGACCTGCGGCAAGGGCCGCCGCACGATCCAGGCCGTCCAACCCGCACCGCCGGCGAGGACCAGCGCGAGCACGCCCACGATCGACACGACAACGATCCGCCACACCGGACGGCGGCCAGGGGACGGCTTCGGCGCTACCGGCGTCGTGGACGGCTTGGGCGCTTCGGGCGTCGCGGACGCTTCAGTTTCTTGCTCGGACACGGATGCGACACTACCCCGGCCTCGGCTCCGTATCATGAGCACTCGGAAGAAGTGAGTGCCAGTTGTGGTTCCACTCCGATGAACACCTACGCCCACCAAGGAGGTCTCGTGCCGACCTATGCCTATGCCTGCACCGCATGCAGCCACACATTCGACATCCGTCAGTCGTTCACGGACGACGCCCTGACCGTATGCCCGGAATGTAGTGGGAAGCTGCGCAAGGTGTTCTCGCCGGTCGGTGTCACCTTCAAAGGCTCCGGCTTCTACCGCACCGACTCGCGGTCCGGGTCCAGCCGAACTGGCAGTTCTGCCCCCAAACCGGCCGGTGAGAAGGCATCCAGCTCGACAAGCACCGCCGATAGCTCGGGCAGCGGCGGTGCCAGCGCCGGCGATTCGAGCGGCTCGACCTCCGGCGGCGCAAAGACAACGACCAAGGCCACCAGCGGGTCCGCCACCTCCTGACCCGCCAACTTGCCTCTGAAGTCAGGGCTATCGCGGTGGCCTGGGCGGGTTGATTCCGCCTCCCACAGTTGTCCACTGACGGTTGTGCGCGAGAGTTGTCTCCAGCTCCTTGCGCGGGTTCTGCTTCCTCCCATCTCGTGATGCCTACGGTGCAGTATGCGAGTCCTCGACCACCTTTCTCCGACCACTCGTCGGCACGCCCGTGCCCTGTACTGGCGCTGGCGGTACCTGGCAGTGGCGGTGTGCTGCGGGCTGGCAGCCGCCCAGCTCGCCCACACTCTGCGACCGTCCGATCCGGCGACCACACCGGTCGTGGTCACCGCTCGGCCAGTGGCAGCCGGAGCGGCTCTCACCGAAGAGGACCTCACGGTGGCGCAGTGGCCCGTGTCCCTGGTCTTAGAGGGTGCGGCACGGTCGACAACCCCTCTGCTAGACCGGACTGCATCCGTCGCGCTTCCTGCGGGCCTGCCGGTTCTGAACTCCTTGGTCGCTGCCGGCGAGCTCACCGCCGACGCACCCGCCGGGACGGTCGTGGCTCCCGTTCGGCTCGATCCCGAGGTCGCATCGCTCTTGTCACCGGGGGTGCGAGTGGATCTGCGGCTGGCGGTCGACGAGCCACCATGGACACCAGCGGCTGACGCAGGGGGTGCAGACACCGGATCAGATGCGGGAAGGTCTGGCGGTGGCACTGATGCGAAGGCCGGCGCAGACGAGTCCCGATCGGTTCTGCTCGCCGAATCGGCTGTCGTCCTCCCCCGCCCCAAGCCCACCGTGGACAGCGCCACGATGAGCGAGCAGGCCATCGTGTTGATCGCCGTGCAGCCGGCGGAGGCGGAGCAAATAGCTGCGCGAACGAACGGGGGCACGGTCACGGCCGTCATCGTGCGCGGGTGAGATCGGCCACCTCGCGCAGGCCCTCAACCGAACCGGCCGGTCAAGATGGAAGGATCGATGCCGCACCCGATATGTCCCTGGTGCTACTCGACCGAAGGAAAGACAGTCATGAAGTCAGTGTTCGCCGGATTCAAAGAGTTCATACTCCGCGGAAACGTCATGGATCTCGCGGTAGGCGTCGTCATCGGCAGCGCGTTCGGAAAAATCGTCGACGGAATTGTCAAGGGCCTGATCAACCCACTGATCGCAGCCATCTTCGGCAAGCCCGATCTCAGCAAGGTACTGACCTTCACGATCCACGGCGGCGAGTTCAGCCTGGGCGTGATCCTTGACGCTGCCTTCAACTTCCTGTGCATCGCGGCGGCCGTGTACTTCTGCCTGATCCTGCCGATGAACAAGCTGGCCGCATTGCGCAAACCCAAGGAAGAAGCACCCGAGGTCGCTGCGGACGTCGCCGTACTTCAGGAGATCCGGGACCTGCTCGCAGCACAGTCCCGCCCGGTCGGGCCCCCCGGACAGCCCGGCGCGCACAGCTACCCGTCGTCCTGAGTCGGCCACGTCCTGCCTGCGCAAGGCTGCGCGGGCAGGACATCGTCCGAAGGATGCGCCCGTCGGGCCGCCACCAACTGTGCCGCCACCGATGGTGACGCTCACGCCAGGAGCTGACGTCGCTCGGCTCAGTTCCCCCAGTGCGGGGGGACGTCCCGCCGAAGCCGATCATCATTCGACCCGCTCGACTGATCCTCACCCCAGGCTGCCTGGTGCTCATCGGCGCTCGGCCCCTCGACCACCTCACGTTCGGCGCCCAGACGCACCGCCCGCCGATGCCGTCGCAGACCACGATCGCCCGGATCCTTGCGATCGCTGCGGGAATCGCGGTCACCCAGATCGTCCTGCTCACCTGCACCGTCGCCTCGTCCGCCCGACGCACCGCCGGCGACGCCCACCCGATCAGCCACTGGTGGGCCGCACGTCCACGTCGGGGTCCCGCGGACCGCCTGCATCGTCATCCACTTCGACGATCACCGGCACCACCACGGTCCCGTCGGAACCAGCCGTCACGATGCCGCCCACCTCGGGCAACCGCTCATCGCGAACCGCCTGTACGACCGCCCGCAGCCGGTCAGCTTCCTTGACCGGATCGAGGAACACTGCTGCCGACCACACCTGAGCAACCACCCAGCCCAACCGTTCCAGCCGTTCAGCGAGTTGTCGGTCGCGCACTCGGATGGAACGCTCCGATACGTAGGCGTCATCGTCGGTGAGAACAGCAACCAGCAACTCCCCTGGCAGATCAGGGTGACCCAGCACCAACGGCAACCGGTCGCCCTCACCAACCCCGTAATCAGTCTCCACGATCAGGCCAGCCCGCCACAGCCGTTCCGCAAGATCGAGAACCAACCGGTCTGAGTAGCCACCCAAGTCGACGCCGTTACCGAGCACTACCTGGTCGGCGGCTTCGGCACGCTCCTGCGCGAGTTCCAGCACCTCAGCCAGCATCCGGGCCCCGCGCCCACGCAGGCGCTGCGGGTCCAAGTCCGCGCTGGCAAAAGTAGAGACGACCCGCAGCCTGCGCCGTGCGGCGCCAAGGGCGTCAAGGAGCAGCGCATCTCCGCCAGGCGCGTTGAGCACCCCGAAACGATGCAGCACGCGACCGTGCGGGGTACGCCCGAAACCGATCGACAGGCAGATGGCGTCGCGCATCAACCCGGCGGCGCCTTGCAGGTCGGTCACAACCGCCGGCTCCACACGTGAAGCCGCGAAGAAGGCGGACAGCGCCGGATTCCGCCGCACCTCCACCTGCAGTGCCTCCTCGACCCGATCAGCGTGTGCCGGGGTCACCGCAACAATCGCAAAAGACTCCTCCGGCCGCGAGATCGCGTGCTCAATGGCGATCTCGACGACTCGGTCGACCTCGACCTGCGTGGTCTCCACCGCCCCCGTGGCTGGGTCGGGCATGCCGGTGCCGTCCACGACATCGAAATGGATGAGCGCCTCGGCCTTCGGGAATGGCGCCGGTCGCAGCACCCCCGCATAGCCGTGGTCAGCCAGATACGCCGTGAGATAGGGGTCGCGGCGAGAAGCTGGAGTCGCCAACGAGACCCGCGGCAAGGACTGGGCAAGGTCGCGCAACGTGGGTGTGGAAGCCGCCCGCAAGTCACCGAATGCCACCACCTGACGGCCACGGGCAATGGCAGAGATCGTGCTTTCGAGGGGCGTGTGCTCCACGGCGTCGAGGACCACGAGGTCGACCAGCCGGCTCGGTGGTAGCACATGGGGCACCTGAGCCGGCGTGACGACCGCGACCGGACGCAATCGAGGGAAGACATCCGGGAATCGCACGGCGGTGTCCCGCACACTTGTCAGCCGACCCTCGAGCAGTTCCTGGAACAGCTCCCCCGCTTGCTCCGGATGGTCACGCAAGACAGCGCCCAGGTGCCCATGAGTGGCGACCCGCACCGGCCCCGAGAGCGAGTCGATGTGCGCCCGGTCAAGTTCGCGGAATCGGCCCGCAAGCGCCTCCAGCACGGCGCCGTCCTGATCGGCCAGTGCCGGGTCCTCAGAGCGGATGGCTTCGAAGACCGAACTCCACCACGCCAGGTCGAGTTCGGCGGCCACCAGATCCGCCGGGACCCGACGGGCGATCAGATCGGACAGCAGCCCACCCAGCCCGGCCGCGATGAGCCGTCGCAGCAGCACATTCCGCGCAGGCAGATCGGTGAGGTCCTCCTGGTCCGCGCGCAACGTGGCCAACTGCTCGGCGAGCTGGGCCAACGGCCGGTCGATGAAGTCACTGCCCATCGGGGTGTCCGCGAGCACCGGGGCGATCTCGTCGAGATCGATGCGCACGGCCTCGAAGGTGTCTTCGATGCTCGCCAATCCCTCCGGCAACACGGGCCAGCCCCCCCGCGGGCATTGCTCCTGCCAAACGGCTCGCTGGGCCTGCACCTTGATGAGGTAGGCATGCATGTCGTCGACCCGGCTTCCGGGGCGCAACATGTCCTTCGCCCGTCGACGCAACCGGCGGCGGGCGAACCAGCCCATGTCGACGCCGTGATCGGCTCGCCACTGCTTGCTGGCGGTTGCCTCGACCATGTCCTGAGCGGTCCGCTCGAAGATCATCGGCTGGAAGACGTCCAGTGTCTCCCGCATCCCGCCCAGCATCCGTAACTGGTCGCCCCACTGACGCAACGTGGTGGCCGCGACCAAGCCGGTGGTCTTCGCGACATCGGCGACCTGTTCGCGCAGTTGGGGAAGCGTGTGGGTGTGCAGGCGCTCGACGCGGGCGAGCGCCTCCCGGGCTTCCGCATCAGAGTGCAGTGCCGCACCGTACCAGGAGGTGGAGTTCGCCTGTTCGGTGAAGGCACCGAGTTCGGCCGCCCGAGTCAGGTCAGCTGCCAGCATCTGACGACGCCCCGCATCGGCGGCCAATGCGACCTCGGGGTCAAGACGAACCGTGGTGGCAGGACCCGGGCGGTGTGCGGTCAGGCGCGCCAGCGCTTGAAGCGCGTCGTAGGCGGACACTCCCCAGGTATCGCGGATGAGGTGCAGCGACGTGATGTACCCGGAGAGCTGGGCACGCGCCCCCAGCAACGCATCACGATTGCGCGCGACGGCATCGGTGTCGAGTAGCTCTGATTCCACCGCCATCGCCGACAACAATCGGTGAGAGACCCTGTGTCGCCAGTCCGGCCCAACCTCGATGTCCAGGACCAGTCCGCCCAAGCCCAGCGCCGCCAGCCGTTCCATCAATGCCTCGGCCGTGCGCCGGTGCCCCGGTACGTACAGCACCGTGCGGCCGCTCGCGGCGGCCTCGGCCACCACGGCCGCGACAGTGCCGGAGATATCCGCGCCGGTCGGGCTGTCCACGAATAGGTGCGTACCGGTCGCCAGCACGTCGACGACATGGCGCTGGGAGGGTTCCAGGTCACCGACTCCCCGCTCCCGGGCTGGTTCGGCGTCGTCGGCTCGCGGGATCGGCAACGTCGGTGTCGCCGCCAGCAATGCATCGGGTGCGCCCGCGAGCGCCGCCACGACATCGTGTTCCGCGAGCTCGGTACCCCAGTCGCGCAGGTCGTCGGCCAGGACGTGACCCGGGTGCACAAAGGTGCCCGCGAGCACCTCTTGGGTCAGCTCGAAGTCCGTGAGGACGGCACGTCCGAAGGAGGCAATCGTCGCGAGGACATCTCCGGGGTCGAATCCGGAACCGTTGAATGTCGCCCGAGCCAATGCGAGAGGATCAATCAACGCTCCATGATCACGCAAAGTCCGGGCCAGCACCGGATTCACTTCTACGGAGGGTTCCAGCGTCAAGTCGTAGTCGTTTCCGCCGCTGCCTCGCGCGGTAATCGTGATGGGCCGCAACAGAACGGGGGCTCGGTAGCGAACGGTGTCCTCCGCCGATCCGAAAACGACGTGGTGTGGGCGCTCCGGGTTGGTCGCCCGCGCGAGTGCGCCCACGTCGCCGGGGTGAGCCGTCTTAGCGCCACCGAACCAGGTGGCGACCCCGATCGCCAGGTAAGTCGACGGCACACCGTATTGCTGCTCGTGGTCGAGTGCGTGCAGCGCGACTGCCCGTGCATGCCGCCGGGCGATTGGGAGCGAAGCACCCTCGCGGAACAGGTTCGACAGCCGCGTTGTGCGACCTGCGAAAAGCTGCGCGATCCCGGAAGGATGCGCCGCGGTCAAGTCGACGACGGCGTCGCCCAGGGCGCCGATATCGTCGAGAGCGGACGCCCCCGCCAGGTCGGCGAGGGCCGCGCGCCATCGGGCGGCGGCCTCAGCGACGAGTTCACCCGCTGAAGGGGCGGGCAATTCGGGTTCGGGGGCACTCACAGCCCGACGCTAACCGGCACCTCGTAGGCAAGCGGCGAGGGCACGCCGGGGCGCCCGAGATGACCTATGCCGAATAGAAATGGCCCCGGAGCGTTCTACCGCCGCAGGGCCTATTTGATCCGACCCGGACCTGGTCCGGACATGAAGACAGCGCACATCGCGCAGGGGGCAGGCGATGTGCGCTGTCGTTGACTATTCTGCACACCCTGCGGACGTTCGTCAACTTCGCGGATCGGATACCCGGGTGAAGTCGCGGATTCCACCCTGGATGGAGCCTGGACGATCGTTCAGTTGCGCAGCTGGAATACCTCGCGGGAATTCATGGAGACATCTTGGCTAAATCATGACTTTTGCCGCTGAACCGCGCTGGCCCACACCCAGCAGAAACCCTCCCTCCCGAGCTGATCGAGGAAACGCACGTAAACAGCTCGGGAGGTCCAGGCAATCGCTTGGCCGGAGGCCTCGTAGTCCCGCCCTTGACCATCGGAGATCCAGACCCTCACCGGCAGGGGCAGATCCGGACGAACGGGGCTTTCAGGGCGAGCCCCGGCCGGCACATCGTGCGGCTGATCATGGCGGGGCACTCGGTCCGCCGAGCGGCGTGGCACGTCGCGACTATGCGCCATCAACCCCCTGCCACTCGCTACCCGGTCACGACTCACTACCGGAGTCTAACCCATCGTTCGAACATGTGTTCTAATCATCGCCACGGCAACAGCCGGGCCAGGGCCTCGACAGCACCGACTGAAGCGAGTCTGCCAAGCCGAGAACTCATCGCGACAAACCGCATCTGTCCGACCTGAAGTCGGCCGCTATGACAGTATCTGCGTATGCACGAAGATACGCAGAAACGAAGGCGTGAGATGACGGGTCAGTACATCGACCTCGCGGCGGAGGTGTTCTCGCTACTCTCCGATGCCACCCGGATCCGGATCATCTTGGCTTTACGGGACGGCGAACTGTCCGTAGGAGAGCTGGCCGAACTGGTGGGCAAAACCCCGACGGCCGTCTCCCAGCACCTCGCCAAACTGCGGTGGGGCAAGGTTGTGCAGGCACGCCACGAGGGCACCCGCGTCTTCTACAGCCTGATCGACGAGCATGCCCGTGAGCTGGTCCTACAGGCCGTGTTCCAGGCCGAGCATGTCGTGGAAGACATCCCGCCGCACCACCTGGAACGTTCCTCGCTCGCCGAAGCCGCACCAGTCGATGTGCGGCCGCGCAACCAGGCCACGGGGGTGTCGTCATGAGCACCACTCATGTGGCCGCAGAACCCACCGCCGCAGCAGCCGAGTTCTCCGGTCCCGGCCTCTGGCAGCGGGTCGATCGCGGTGACCTGGTCCGGACGGTGTTCGTGGCATCGTGCGCGCTCGCCGTCGGGCTCGGGCTGACGGGACCGTGGCCCGCGGTGCCGGTCGTCGCCGTGATCGGGCTGGTGGTCGCATGCTGGCCGATCGTCGTCGAGGCGTGGGAGGACCTGCGCCACCTGCGCATGAGCATGGAGCTGTCCATGCTCATCGCGATCGCGGCCGCCGCCGCCATCGGCGAATGGTTGACGTCGCTCGTGATCGCGGTCTTCGTGCTCGCGGCCGAAATCCTCGAAGACCTGTCGATGAACCGCGGCCGGGACGCGCTCACCGACCTGATGTCCTTCCTGCCTGCCACGGTCCAGGTACGCCAGGGCGATGCGCTGCGCTCGGTCCCACTCGACGATGTCGCAGCGGGACAGACGGTCGTGGTGCTCCCCGGCGATCGGGTGCCGGTGGACGGCACGGTGATCAACGGCCGGTCCAGCGTGGACCAGTCGCGAATCACCGGTGAGTCGTTGCCGGTGGAGCTGTCCCCGGGCAGCACGGCGTACGCCGGGTCGATCAACCAGCTCGGTGCCCTGGAGATCCGGGCTGAGCGGGTGGGGGCAGCGTCGTCCTTCGGGCAGATCGTGGCAGCCGTCCGGCAGGCGCAGACCTCCCCGGCCCCGGCCCAGCGGCTGGCCGATCGACTGGCGGCCTATCTCGTGTCCTTCGCCCTCGCGGCCGCTGTGGTGACCTATGCCGTCACCCGGGACTGGACCTCGACGATCTCCGTGGTCGTGGTAGCCGGGGCGTGTGGCATCGCGGCGGGTACACCACTGGCCGTGCTGGCGTCGATCGGCCGGGCCGCCCGCACGGGTGCATTTATCAAAGGCGGTGCACACCTGGAGGAGCTGTCCGTCGTCGACACGATCATGTTCGACAAGACCGGCACCCTCACTGAGGGTGCCCCGACCGTCATCGAGGTCCGCCCAGCGCCCAGCATCGACCCCCAGCAGGTGCTCGCCACGGCCGCGTCCGCAGAGCTGTACTCCGAGCACCCCCTCGGCCAAGCCATCGCCACGCACACCCGGGAGCTCGGACTCACCCTCGAGCAACCGCGGGACTTCACCTATGAACCAGGACTCGGAGTGCGCGCGAAAATCGGAGGTCGGACCGTCCGGGCAGGCAACACGGCCCTGGTCCCGGAGGCCACGTCCGAGGACGCCGGCCATGCCACCGCAGTCCACGTTGCCGTCGACGGCGCGCTGATCGGAAGCGTCCTCCTGGCCGACACCGTCCGTGCCACCGCCCGCCGAACCGTCGCGGACCTGCGCGCGATGGGCCTGCGCGTGGTCATGCTGACCGGCGACACCACCGCCACGGCACAGGCGATCGCCGCGCAACTCGGCATCGACGAGTACCGAGCGGAACTCCTGCCCCAGGACAAGTTCGCCGTCATCGACGCCGAACGGGCCGCCGGGCACCGGGTCGCCATGGTCGGCGACGGGGTGAACGATGCCCCGGCGTTGGCCCACGCCGACGTCGGAATCGCGATGGGCAGCGGCACGGATGTGGCCCGTGAGAGCGCCGACATCGTGCTCATCAGCTCCGACCCCGGCGACCTCACCCGCACGATCGTGACCGCACGCCGGGCTCGCCGGGTGGTGATGTTCAACTTCGCCGGCACCATCGGCATCGACCTGATCGGCATGGCACTGGCCGCCTTCGGCCTGCTCGGCCCGGTGATCGCCGCGCTGATCCACGTGGGCTCCGAGACCGCCTTCATCCTCAACTCCGCACGGCTGATCCCCGGGCGGCGCACATCGAAACGTTGAGGCGTGACGAGGACGCCGAAGCCCCGACAGCACGAGCCTAGGCTGGCCCGATGGAACTCGGTTTGATCATCATCGCCGTCGACGAGCTTGCCCCGGCCGTCGGCTTTTGGCGGGCACTCACCGGGTGGTCGGCCGTCGAGGATGTGCCAGGGGTCTACGCGGAGCTGCGGACACCCGCCGGTCAACGGTTCGGTCTCTACGCGGTCGAACACTATGTGAACAACCTCGGCCCCATGCTGCCCGAACTTGTGCCCGCCGTCCTCCAACGGACTGAGCTCTACGTGCAGGTCGACGACGCCTGGGCCGTCCTCGAACGCGCGATCGGCTTGGGGGCCACCCGCCTCTCTGAGGTCACCGCGAAACCCTGGGGCGACGACGTCGGCTATGCACTCGCCCCGGGAGGTTTCGTGTTGGCCGTCGCCCAGCCACACGACGGGCGTTGAACCGCCCCCCACCCAGAGAGCAAGGGCGACGTCGTTCGGCCGCCGACTGATCGTCTCAACAGCCTGATCGCCTCAACGCTTGAGGACCGCGACCAGGAAGTCCGAGCGCTCCGTGAACGGCTGCACATCCCAGGTGCCGAGCAGGAGATCGACACTCAGACCCACCTCCTTGGCATGATCCAGGAAGTCACCGACTTCCAGACCACGTCCCAGTCCGAAGCCGACGACCACCCGCCCGCCCGCTGCGGTGTGATCGCGCATCCGGGCAAGTGCGTCCGGCAGAGACCCGGGAGCCAGGAACGTCACGACGTTGCCCGCGCACACCACCACATCGAACGGCTCCGTGACGCCACGTGAGGGCAGGTCCATCTCGCAGATGTCGTCGACGAGCCAGGTCGGACCCGGATGATCGGTCTCGGCAGCATTGATGAGGTAGGGGTCGACATCGACACCCACCACGACATGGCCTCGTGCGTGCAGCTGTGACCCGACCCGACCCGGGCCGCAACCGGCGTCCAGGATCCGCGCGCCCCGCGGGACCATGGCGTCGATCAGCCGGGCCTCACCCTCCAAGTCGTCCCCCTGGGCCGCCATCTGGCGGAAACGGTCGGTGTACCAACGCGAGTGGTCCGGGTTGGCTTCAACCCGCTGTTCCCAGAGGCTGGGGCGTTCTTTGGACACGATGGTTATCCCTCCGGCGACACTGCGCCACTGTACTCGTCGAGCGGTGATTAAACACAAGCATGTAGCCGTTGAGCCAGGCTGCTCACCTGGCTCTCGATCGTGTTTATTATCGCGCACCCGAGCGGCGCCGTTACCATCCTGCCCTGCCACGGTAGGCACATGGGTAGTATCGAATGTACTACCCACTGTAGGATGAGCAGCATGACCAAGCTCAGCATCAGCGTCGACGAACGGGATGCCGCGACGCTCACGGCGTTCGTCGCAACCCACCCGGGAGCTACCCGATCCGGCGCGGTACGGGTCGCGATCGGCCTCCTGCGCGAGCGTGAGCTGGCTGATCAGTACGCAGGCGCCTTCGCCGAATGGGAAGCCGGCGATGATGCTGAACTTTGGACCACCACCGATACAGACGGCGCACCGTGAGGGGCGAGGTATGGCTCGTCGACCTCAACCCGGTCATTGGGTCCGAAGCCAACAAGATTCGCCCCGCATTGATCGTCGGCAATGCCGCAGCCGTGGAGTTCGCGTTCGGTACTCGTTCGGGTGTGGTCACCGTGGTCCCGCTCACCTCGAACACCGAGCGGATCTACGACTTCCAGGCGCGACTGCCCGCCGAAGAATGCGGACTGGCGGTCGATTCCAAGGCCCAGTGCGAACAGGTGCGCTCCATTTCGGTCTTGCGCTTCAAGGAGCCAATCGGGCGGGTGCCCGAACGGCTGATGACGGCGGTGGACGATGCGCTGCGGCTCCACCTCGCGCTCTGAATCACCTCACTGCGCGCGGCGGTTCGCGACGTGGCCGGCCTGCCTACGCCCGTGCGGGAGAATGGCAACGTGGCCTCACTGCGATTCACCTCCGAACAGCTCCTCGACGACGGCGTTCTCGAACGCGACTTCACCCTCGGGGAGGTTCCTGGCGTGTTGTGGACATCGGGCTCTGAACCGGCGCCGCTGATCCTGCTCGGCCACCCCGGCGGCTTCCACAAGCGACTCCCGCGGCTGGTGGCCCGCGCCCGCTACTACGCCGCGGAACACGGCTTCGCGGTCGCCGCCATCGATGCCCCTGGGGCCGGTGACCGGCCACCATCGGCCGAGATCGATGAGGCTCGCGCCCGCTTCAAGCAAGCGATCCTGGCCCGTGAACCCATCGACGAGTTCGCCGACGCCTTCATCACCCCTCTCGTCGAGCAGGGCGCACCGGAATGGCAGGCCACCCTCGACGCCCTGACCGCACTTCCGGAGGTCAGCGGCCGCATCGGGTACGAAGGGATGATCGCGCTCGGGATCCGGCTCGCCGCCATCGAGCCGCGCATCTCGGCGGCGGTCTTCTTCGGGATGGGTTTCGTCCCGGCGACCCTGCGTGCCCAGGCTGCGCAGATCGACATTCCTCTGCAGTTCCTCATGCAGTGGGACGACAAGGGCAACGGCCGGCAAGAAGCGCTCGGCCTCTTCGACATCTTCGGTACCGAGGAGAAGACGCTCCACGCCAACCTGGGTGGCCACACCGGGACACCCTGGTTCGAGGTTGAGGACGCGGGCCGGTTCCTGGCCCGGCACTTGAAGTGACCCACCGGGGACGACGCAATCCGGGCGGGTGCCCCGGAAGCGGCTAGCCACCATTGGCCGCCCATCTGGTGGCGCATACGAACAGATCCGGGGCACGACAACGGGCAGACGCCGCATGAGGACGAAGAGTGCGCCTGGGCAGATTCGAACTGCCGACACCCGCTTTAGGAGAGCGGTGCTCTATCCCCTGAGCTACAGGCGCGAGGACATCGGCGACAGCCTAGTCCGCTGCCCCGCCCAAAGGCGAAGCGGTCGTCTTCGACACGCGTGGCGCACAGCCCGCTCCGACGCGCGAGCCTACCTGCCGATGGGGACGCCCGGCTAACCATCGACCCTCTCCAAGCCACGGAAACGGTACTTCGTCCCAGAGGCGGCCGTGAGCCAGTCTCCGACCGCGCACACGCGCCACTGTGGCCCCAACTCCGGCGCATAAGCATCACCGTCCACCACGACGTCGACATCCGTCACCTCGCACCGCCGGGCGTCGGCCAGCGCCGCGGCGTAGATCTGCGCCCCGCCGATCACCCACACTTGACCGGCCGACGCGACCGCCATCGCCCGCGTGAGGGCCGCCGGCACCGAATCGGCCACCAGCACGCCATCAGGCGAGTCGCCCTCAGCGGCGCCGCCGAGCCATGGCCGTGCGCCAGGCTCCTCAGCGGCCCCCCTGGCCTGCGGCCGTGCGCCAGGCTCCCCAACGCCACCATCGGGCCGCCACCCGGGCTGGCGCGTCACGACGATATTGACCCGGCCCGGCAACGGCCGGAACCTGGCCGGCAGCGAATCCCAAGTGCGCCGGCCCATGACCACCGGATGACCAGCGGTGATCGCCTTGAAATGAGCCAGATCCTCGGGCAGGTGCCACGGGAGGCCACCGCCGACCCCGATGACGGGCCGGCCGGCCGAGTCACGGGCCTGCGCCCAAATCAACCCGATCGTCACATCACCCTCGATCACCGCACCGGAAGCCGCCCGATCTGCCCCCGCACCCGTAGCCGTCTCCGCTGCCAATTCACTCACTCAGACCGCAACCTGTGCGCGAATGGCCGGGTGGTGCTGGTAGCCGAGGACCTCGATATCCGCGTAGTCGTAATCAAAGATCGACTCCCGCGAAGCCAGCCGCAGGGCAGGGTACGGGTACGGGTCCCGGGACAGCTGCAACTCGACCTGCTCGGTGTGGTTGTCGTAGATATGGCAGTCCCCGCCGGTCCAGATGAACTCCCCCACCTTCAGCCCGGTCTGAGCCGCCACCATGTGGGTCAACAGTGCATAGGACGCGATGTTGAACGGCACCCCGAGGAACAGATCCGCCGACCGCTGATACAGCTGACAGGACAGTCGCCCGTCGGCCACATAGAACTGGAACAGCAGGTGGCACGGGGGCAGCGCCATTCTCGACAACTCCCCGACGTTCCATGCCGAGACGATCAACCGCCGCGAGTCGGGGTTGGCGCGGATCTGCTCGATCACCTCGGTAATCTGGTCCACATGCCGGCCGTCCGGCGTCGGCCACGACCGCCACTGGACGCCGTACACCGGTCCGAGGTCGCCGTCAGGGGCTGCCCACTCATCCCAGATCCGCACACCCCGCTCCTGGAGCCAACGCGCATTGGAGTCGCCACGCAGAAACCACAACAGCTCGTAGACCACCGATTTGAGATGTACCCGCTTGGTGGTCACCAACGGGAATCCCTCCGCCAGGTCGTACCGCAACTGCCGCGCAAAGACACTCCGGGTGCCCGTGCCAGTCCGATCATCCTTATGCGCACCGACGGCAAGCACCTCGCGCAGCAGGTCCTCATACGGCGTGGGGACGGGTGCGGCAGCAGGCATGGGGGAAGTCTAGGCTGAGTCCCAGAGCCGAGCCGTCTAGCGAGGACAGTGATGACCACTCCCCGATCCGCGCCCATCACCTGGGTCGAGCGCACCGGAACCCGTACCTACCAAGGCTTCAACGATCGCGGCGCCACCGTCGCCCTCGGACCCGTCGCGGCCGGGGAGGTCTTCACCCCGGGTGAGTTGCTCAAGGTCGCTCTGGCGGCATGTGCCGGAATGAGCAGCGACCACACCTTCTCCAAGCGCCTCGGTGACGACTACGACGTGCGGATCCGGGTGGAGGACGTCTCCGACCCCGCCCAGGACCGCTACCCGGTGCTCACCGAACAGATCGAGATCGACCTCTCCGAGCTCAGCGACACCGACCGCGACCGCCTCCTCGCCGTCGCCCTGCGTGCGATCGGGGCAAGCTGCACGGTGGGCCGCACCCTGACCCACGGAGCGGTCGTCCGGACCCAGTTCTCCCCAACTGCGCAGGAGGCCTGACGTGCACGAACCCCAGCAATCCCCTCTGGACTCCGGTCCACTCGCCGAGCGGCGGGACCCTGCCCCGCTATCCGCCGGGGACCCGACCGCCGAATGGGCGTCCTATCGGCCCACGCCCCTGCTCGACGCCGCCCTCGACAAAGCAGTCACAATCCCTTCCGCGGCGATCCGTGCCCATGTCGACGGCTTGCGCCGTCGCAATCCCGGGGCGTCGCCGGAGCAGCTGATCCGGTTGCTCGAGAAGGAGTACCTGCTGGTCGTCCAGACCGCCGGCGGTGCGGTGGGCGCCGCGGCCGCGTTCCCGGCAGTCGGCACCGGAGTCGGTATCGCGCTGACCTCGGGGGATATCGCCACCTTCTTCGCCTCATCTGCAGCCTTCGCCCTCGCCGTCGCTGACGTTCACGGAATCGAGGTGCACGACGCCGCCCGACGCCGCGCCCTGCTCCTCGCGACCGTGCTCGGCGAGAAGGGTGCACGCGACGTGGAGCGGGCCGTCGGCGGCTCGACCACAGCGTGGGGCAAAGTGATGTTGACCCACATGCCCTCGGGCACCTTGTCCAAGGTGAACAAGACGCTGGCCAATCGGTTCCTGCGCACCCAGCTCGCGAAGCAAGGGGGACTCGCGATCGGCAGGCTCGTGCCGTTCGGCGTCGGAGCCGTGGTGGGGGTTGCCGGGGCCCGGGCACTGGGGCACGGCGTCGTCGCCCAGTCGCGCAACGCCTTCGGCCCGCCGCCGCAAGTGTTCCGCCGGATCATCGAGGTCGTGGAGTCGGCGTCACCGACCGCCGAGCCCACCTTGCTCCCCGCTCCCGTACCCGCCAAGCGACGGTTGATCCGTCGCCGGGGAGCCACCGACTAGGTCACGGGCACGCACAGCACATCCCGGTTCGTGCCGAGTGCTGCGGTTCGTGCCGAGTGCTGCGGTTCTAACCGCAGCACTCGACTGAAAGTGCAGCACTCGACAGCGGTGGCCTACTCGGCCGGGTTTGCGCCGGGCGCATCAGCGGCGTAATCCCGGACCGCTGACGGGACCGCAACGTTCGCCTCGGCATCGTCCGTTCCGGCGAGAACCAAGTACAGGTCCCGCCGGGCACGGGTCAAGATCGCCGCTGCCTGGTCGATCTGGGCATCCGAACCGGTCCGGACGACCTCGCGAAGGGCGCTGCCCACCGACTCCAGCGAGCTGCGCAGCTCCCGGTGCCGGCCATGTCCGCGACCTGCGGCGTCCTGCCACGGGTTACCGATCTCGTCGGCGTGCTCCGTGAGGTAAGTGCGTCCCGCCTCGGTCAGGCTCGCCATTCGGCGGCCCCCCGATTCCTCGATCTCGACGAGACCTTCGTCGGCGAGGAGGTTGAGCGCAGGGTAGACCGCACCTGGGCTGGGCTGCCAGATGCCACCGCTGCGTTCGGCGATCTGCTGGATGAGCTGGTAGCCGTGCATCGGCTGGTCGACCAGCAGGAGCAGGATGGCGGCGCGGACATCGCCGCGTCCCGCCCGGCCACCGCGGCGTCCACGGCCGCGGTGTCCGCCCGGGCCGAAACCCGGACCACCGGGACCGCCACGGTCGAAACCGGGACCACGGTCGAAACCAGAACCGCCGCGGCCGGCACCACGGCCTCCACCGCGACCCCGTCGTGCGGGACCGTCGCCGCGCATCCAGTTCTCGTCGGCCGGAACCGACGGGAACTCGTCCCGCCGACGGCCGGTCGCGCCCGGGCTGAAAGCGGCACCGTCCGGGCCGAAGCGGTGACCACCACGGCCACGGCCGCGCGGACGTCGATCGAATCGTGTCTCATCTGCATAGGGGTGAGTCATGAGGTATCTCCTGAGGTAGGTGGGTCGCCGGCCGGGCGCGGGATGCGTCTCCGTCGTCGGCGATACGTTAACGATAGATCGTTGACGTATCGCTGTCAATCCAAGTGTTGCTGTGAGCTGCCTCACGTGCCAGCGTGGGCGAGCGACGTAGGCTGACCGGCAACCCAGGGAGGTCGCAGATGACCGCAGGTGAACCACGGCACTACCTCATGTGCCGCCCGACCTACTTCACGGTCGACTACGAGATCAATCCGTGGATGGACCGCTCCCAACCAGTCGACACCCGCCGCGCGATCAACCAGTGGGAACACCTACGCGACACCTTTCGCGACCTCGGCCACACCGCCGACGTCATCGACGCGCTCCCGGACCTACCGGACATGGTCTTCGCCGCCAACGGGGCCGCGGTGATCGACGGCCTGGTCTACGCGGCCCGGTTCCGCCATCCTGAGCGCGCCGGTGAGGCCCCCGCCTATCTCCGCTGGCTCGCGGCTCACGGCTACCGCACGGCGCCCGCGACCCACATCAACGAAGGTCAGGGGGATTTCCTCGATACAGGGAGCACGATCGTCGCCGGGTACGGCTTCCGGACCGAGCATGCCGCCCATACCGAGGCCGGTGCCCTCTGGGGGCGACCCGTACTGAGTCTCGAACTCGTCGACCCCCGCTTCTACCACCTGGACACCGCGCTGACAGTGCTGGCGCCCGCCGACCCCGCCAACGGCCGCAACGCCGACCTGGCCTACTACCCTGCCGCGTTCTCCGATGTCGCCCAGCGCCTGCTGGCCCACGCCTTCCCGGACGCGATCCGGGCGACTCCCGCCGACGCCGGAGTGCTCGGGCTCAATGCGGTCAGTGACGGCCGCCACGTAGTCCTGTCGCCCCAGGCCACCCGGTTGGCCGACGCCCTCCGCGAACGGGGCTACGAGCCGGTCCCGGTGGACACCTCCGAACTACTCCGAGGCGGCGGCGGCGCCAAATGCTGCACCCTCGACCTCGGTAAAATTCTGGTTAATCCTCCCCGCACCGCCCGCTGGTCGGTAGAGTCCGAAGGTGACTCTCGCCGCAAGCGCCGACGGCGCCGACCAACAGCTCGATCTCGCCCAGTGCCGTGAGGCCTACGCCAGCTTGAAGTCCCTCGGACTAAAGCTCGACCTCACCCGCGGCAAACCCTCGGCGGAACAGTTGGATCTGTCGAACGACCTGCTGTCCTTGCCCGGCGCGAACTTCACCGACGACACCGGCACGGATACCCGTAACTACGGCGGCCTCGACGGCCTGCCAGCGCTGCGGCGGATCTTCTCCGACCTCCTGGGCATCCCCGTCGACCAGCTCTTGGCGGCTGGCAACGCCAGTCTCACGCTGATGCACGACACCCTCACCTACGCCCTGCTCTTCGGATTTCCCGGGTCACCTCGACCGTGGGGCAAGGAGGACCGAATCCGGTTCATCTGCCCGGTGCCGGGTTACGACCGGCATTTCAGCATCTGCGAGGCGCTGGGGATCGAGATGATCAACGTGCCCATGACGCCGGCCGGGCCGGATGTGCACGCCATCGCGCGGCTGGTCGCGGACGACCCGACGATCAAGGGAATGTGGCTCGTCCCCACCTACTCCAACCCGACCGGCGCCACGATCGGCGTCCCGGACACCGAGCGACTGGTGTCGATGCCAACCGCCGCACCTGACTTTCGGATCATGTGGGACAACGCCTATGCCCTGCACCACCTGACCGACCACGAGACCGAGCCGATCGACGTCCTGGGTCTGGCCGCCGCGGCAGGCAACGCCGACCGGGTGATCACCTTCGCCTCCACGTCCAAGATCACCTTCGCCGGCGCCGGGGTGTCCTTCTTCGGCAGTTCACCGGCGAACGTCGAGTGGTACAAGAAAGGGCTGTTCACCCAGTCCATCGGCCCGGACAAGATCAACCACCTGCGGCACGTGCAGTTCTTCGGCGATGCCGACGGCGTGCGGGCGTTGATGCGGCGGCACCGCGACATCATCGCGCCGAAATTCGACGCCGTGATCGAGGTACTCAGCGCCCGACTCGGCGGATTGGGGGTGGCCACCTGGACCGAGCCTCTGGGCGGTTACTTCATCAGCCTCGACGTCATCCCGGGCACAGCCTCTCGGGTCGTCGAACTCGCCAAGGAGGCGGGCATCGCGCTGACCCCGGCGGGGGCCTCTTTCCCGTACGGCAAGGACCCGCAGAACACCAACATCCGGTTAGCGCCGACACTGCCGCCACTGGCCGACGTGGTGGTCGCGATGGACGGTGTCGCCACCTGCGTGCTCCTGGCCGCCGCGGAGGCAGCCGCTACGAGCTGACCCAACAGCCCCAGGGGCACAACCGACCACTGGGCACATCGACCCAGGCCCGCAGCCCAGCCGCCACTCGACCTCCTCGGCACCCAAAGCTGAGTGGTGGCTGTTGCACACCCGGCGCAGGATGGAAGACTCATACGGTCGCCACTCGGATCACCGGTCGGCGCCGGCCACGACCTAGCGCAATCCACGATCGGAAGCCATCGTCATGCCCTCCCAGATCGCCATAGAGGCCACCGGACTCGTCAAACACTTCGCCACCCGCAAATCCGTCACGAAGGCTGTCGATGGCATCGACCTCGCGGTCACCGAAGGGACGGTCTACGGCGTACTGGGACCCAACGGTGCGGGTAAGACCACTGCCGTGCGGATGCTCGCGACCCTGTTGCGTCCCGATGCCGGGACGGCCCGGGTCCTCGGCCACGATGTCGTACGCGATGCCGACAAGGTGCGGGCGGCGGTGGGACTCACGGGCCAGTACGCCTCGGTCGACGAGGACCTGACCGGCACGGAGAACCTGCTGATGCTGGCCAGGCTCTTCGGCTTCAGCGGCGTCGGGGCCAGGCGCCGGGTCTCCGGCCTGCTGGAGGCCTTCGGCCTAGGAGACGCGGGCGGCCGCCAGGTCAAGACGTACTCCGGCGGCATGCGGCGGCGCATCGACCTCGCCGCCAGCCTGGTGATGAGCCCACGCGTGCTCTTCCTCGACGAACCCACCACCGGCCTCGACCCCCGCAGCCGCAACCAGGTGTGGGACATCGTCCGGGTACTCGTCGCCGACGGCGCCACCGTGCTGCTGACCACCCAGTACCTGGAGGAGGCCGATCAGCTCGCGGACCGGATCGCGGTGATCGACCACGGCAAGGTGATCGCCGAGGGGACGGCCACGGACCTCAAACGGTCCATCGGCGAAGGGGCGGTCTCGATCCGGCTGGCCGACCCCGGCCAGCGGGCCGCCGCCGCGCGGATCATCGAGGACATTCTGCGCACCACGGTGGCTCTCGAAGCCGATCCCTCCGCACTCTCCGCCCGAGTACCCGACGACGGCGCCACCGACGTCGCACGTCTGCTGCCCGCACTGACCGATGCCGGCATCGCCGTCCCCGAGTTCGCGCTCGGGCAGCCGAGCCTCGACGAGGTCTTCCTCGCCCTCACCGGCGAATCCGCCGACAGTAGTGAGCTGACCGACGAGGAGGTGGCGTGATGGCCACGGAAAGCGCGATCGACGTTCAGACCACCCCGGAGGCCGCGGCGTTGCGCGCTGCGATCTCCCTCGATGAGCGCCCCGCGCGACCGTCCATCGTGGCGACCACGCTGACGTTCACGTGGCGGGCACTGCTCAAGATCAAACATGTGCCAGAGCAGCTCTTCGATGTCACCCTGACACCGGTCATCTTCACCCTGATGTTCACCTACCTCTTCGGTGGCGCGCTTGCCGGGGACGTCAAGACCTATCTGCAGTACCTGCTACCCGGCATCCTCGTGCAGACCGTTCTGTTCACCACCGTTTACACCGGCTACACGATGAACACCGACATCACCAAGGGTGTCTTCGACCGGTTCCGTTCCCTGCCGATCTGGCGACCCGCACCGATCGTCGGGGCGCTCCTCGGCGACACCGTCCGGTACACGGTGGCGTCGATCGTCACCCTGGGGCTGGGCCTCGCATTGGGATTCCGGCCACCGGGCGGTGCCGTCGGCGTGCTGCTCGGGGTGCTGCTGCTGTTGATCTTCGCCTTCTCGCTGAGCTGGATCTTCACGATCCTCGGGCTGGTTCTCCGGTCACCCAACGCGGTGATGGGCACGGCCATGATGGTGCTGATGCCGCTGACTTTCGCGTCGAACATCTTCGTCGAACCGGACACGATGCCGGTCGTCCTGCAAAGGTTCGTGGACGTGAACCCGGTGACACACCTGACAACTTCGGTACGGGGACTGATGGCCGGTGATGTCGAGGTGAGTCAGATCGGCTGGGTGCTGCTGGCCTCCGTGCTGCTCACCGCAGTCTTCGCCCCCATCACCATGCGGCTCTACCGCAACCGGAGCTGACCACGGAACGCTTGGCGGGCCTCTGACCGGAGCGTAGCTTCGGTTGATGGGATTACCTCGTGTCGTCATCATCGGCTCCGGGTTCGGTGGGCTTTTCGCGGCGAAGGAACTCGCGGACCAGCCCGTGCGGGTCACCCTGATCAGCGCGACGAACCACCACCTGTTTCAACCGCTGCTGTACCAGGTCGCTACCGGGGTCCTCTCCACGGGTGACGTCTCCCCCGCCACTCGGGAGATCCTGAAACACCAGCGCAACGCACGGGTACTCCTCGGCTCGGTGACCGACATCGACCCCGTGCACAGGGTCGTGACCTCGCGCACGGCGGTGGGCGAGCGGCAAACGTCGTACGACAGCCTGATCGTCGCCGCCGGCTCCGGTCCGTCCTACTTCGGCCACGACGAGTTCGCCGAACACGCCCCCGGGATGAAGAGCCTCGACGACGCCCTCGGGATCCGCACGCGAGTCTTCGGCGCCTTCGAGCTGGCTGAGGCCGCAGGATCACAAGCCCTGGAAAGCGGCCTGCTGACATTCGTCGTCGTGGGTGCGGGTGCCACCGGGGTGGAACTCGCGGGGCAGATCGCCGAGCTGGCGCATCGCTCCCTGCCGGGCGAGTTCCGGCACATCGATCCGGCGCACGCGCGCATCGTCGTCATCGACCCGGTGTCACAAGTGTTGCCCGGGTACAGCGAGCTCCTGTCGCGGGCAGCCGCCGCGCGACTGACCAGGAACGGTGTGGAGCTCTGGCTCGGGCAAAAGGTCGTCGGCGTCGACGAACGCGGGGTGGATGTGGAGGACAAGGCCGGCAAGCGCACACGGCTCGAGGCGTACTGCAAGATCTGGGCCGCGGGAGTCAGCGCCGCACCGTTGGCCCATCGGATCGCCGAGCGAACGGGTGCCCCGACTGATCGCTCGGGCCGCATCCTGGTCCAGGAGGACTGCACTGTGCCCGGCTATCCGGACGTCTTCGTGGTGGGCGACCTCATGTCGCTCGGCGGCTTCCCGGGGGTCGCGCAGCTCGCGATGCAGAGCGGCACCTATGCGGCTCGCGCCATCAGCCGGAGAATGAGCGGTCAACCACCCCAAGGCCCGTTCACCTACCAGGACAAGGGGTCGATGGCCACGGTGGCGCGGTTCCACGCCGTGGCGAAGATCGGCCGATTCGAAAGCGCGGGCTTCTTCGCCTGGCTGCTGTGGCTCGGCATCCACCTGCTCTACATGGTGGGCTTCAAGAACCGCCTGTCCACGCTGATGCGGTGGATCATCAGCTTCGTGGGCCGGGGACGCTCCGAGGAGGCCATGCTCACTCAGCGCGGTCGCCCAAGCCCATGACCCGGTAGCTGTCTCGCCCGCTGCCGCCTTCCCGGACACTCCACGCAGGCTCAGCCACCTGTCGCGATTCCTTCGTCGTCGCCGCGTTTGGTGATCACCATCACCGGGCAGTCCGCATGATGGAGGACCGCCTGGCTCGTCGAGCCGAGCAGGAGTCCGCGGAACCCCCCACGGCCACGAGAACCCACCACGATCAGGTCGCTGGCCTGCGAAAACTCGGTCAAGAGTTCCGCACCAGTGCCGTCGAGCACGATCCGGCGAATCGACACACCGGGGTTCTCGGCCTCGTGGCGACTGACGATCACATTGAGTCCGGCACCGACATCGGCGAGCACCTGCTCCTGGTCGATCGGCACGGGCGAGCCCGCGAACAGGCCCATGCCCGCCCGGATCGGAGCACCCGCCACCGCCACCAGCTCCGCGTCCCAGATCATCGCCTGGCGCACCGCATGCCGCAGGGCCACCTCCGCGGACGCCGACCCATCGACTCCGACCACGATCCGATGCAACGGCTCGATCGCCGGCATCTTCGCGGCAGGGTCGTCGCCGATGCCGCGATAAGGCACCACCACGGTCGGGCAATGGGCGTGAGCCGGCAACGCCGACGACACCGTGCCGAGCAACCGCTCGGTGAACCCGCCCCGCCCTCTGGTGCCGACGACGACCATCCCATGGTCCTTCGACATGTCCACCAGCACGCCTGCGGCGTCCCCTGTGGCAATCGTGGCGGTCACCTGGACCCCTGCGGCCTCGGCACGCTCTCGCGCCTCTTCCAGGACCGCCCGGGCGCCCTCCTGGATAGCTGCGTCATCCAAGGCGGCATAGCCACCGTCGAGCGAAGCCGCCGTGAAGGAGGGCAGCGCGTAGGAGCACACGATGTGCAAAGGCACGCCGGTCCGTACCGCGTACGCGGTCGCCCAGTCGAGGGCGTGCAGCGCCGATGCCGACCCGTCGACTCCCACAAGGACCGTCTGTGTGCGCGTCATCGCCAGCTCCCCTTCGGACAGCACCCCGCCGTCATGTGAGCAATCTATCCAATGGTGACGGAAAACACCGTGGAACGCCACGAACCCCGTACCGGCGACTGGGCCGCGATACGGGGTTCGTGGAATGTCTGGGTGATGCTCAGCCCAACCGAATGAACGTGGCGTTCGACTGCCACATCGGCCGGAACTGGATCGTGGTGCCTGGCCGGGAAGCGTCGATCTGCATGTTGTTGCCTGCGTAGATCGAGACGTGACCCGGAGTCCAGATGATGTCACCCGCCTGGGCCTGGGACCGCGGCACGCGGGTACCCATCCCGCCGATGGCGCTGGAGCTGTGCGGCAACGAGATACCGAGCTGGGCGTAGACGTAGGAGACGAAGCCGGAACAGTCGAAACCATCCGGAGTGCTGCCGCCGTAGACGTAGGGGACACCCTGGTAGCGAGCTGCGATCGAGATGACCGAGCTGCCGACTGCGGAGGCAGGGATGCTGGCCGTACTTGCCGCGGCAGTCGCAGTGCGGGTCTGAGTCCGGCTGGTGGCCTGACGGCGCTCCTGCTTCTCGGCCTTGGGTGCAGCCTTGACCTCGGGCGCCGGGGTGACCTTGACTGCGGCACTCTCGACGGTGAACTGCGCGTCGTCGGCGACCGTCACCGCAGGCGCTGCCTCGAGGGCGGCACGGGCTTGAGTGGTCAGAGCGCTGAGGTCGATGGCATTGAGCTTCGCCTCGGAGTCCACCGGCGCGGCCGAGGCCGGGCCTGCGGTGCCGATCATCGAGACGAGAAGCCCTGATGAGGCCGCTACCACTGCGGTACGACGACCAACAGAAGACATCGGACCGGATGCGGCCTTGCCGATCGAGCTGATCGGCGTCACGGGCCGCCGCGCGGAGCGGTGGCGAGCGCGAGTTTGACTCACTGTCACTTAGGTTGCCTCTCCATGTGTACGCCTACGAGGTGAGCTGTCGGGTTCGGGTGGGAGAAACACCCGGCTTGGTGGACCGAGATCCACCGAGCTTCACCCCAAGGACACTGTTCCCAGTGCCCGAATGTGGGTCCCCCGCCCCTGTCATCGGGTTGTGTGGCCTCTCGCGGTGACAGGGCTTGGCGCTCCGCTTGAGGGCTCCCCCAGATGGGTCTTCTGGTCGAGCACGTCGACCGTACTGAACTCCAGAGCGTTTGTCACGTTCGGATTACGACACTTCACGGACTTTTGTCGAACGTCATAGTTCTACTGGGACCAAAGTCACCCGCAATCTCCCGTGGAAGGCCGGTGATCAGGGTGTGGAACCCCGACGTTCGCCCCTGTGATGAGGGCAAAGGAAACCTCACGCCACCACCACGAATACATGCCGGGCCACCTCTTCGGACAGCGCGACCGCGGCAGCACGGCCCGCGCCCGACACGACCAGCCCGTCAGCCTCGACCCACACCTGGATCTCACGCCCGGGCAGCACTTGCGCTTCCGAGAAACACGCCAGCAAGTCCTCGTCGACCTGAAGGAACTCCGCGATCCGGCACACCACGACGTGCAGTTCGGCACCGGTGGCCAGTTCGTCGGCGACTTCGGCCAACGGCGCCCCTCCCCCCGCCGGCCGGCCCGAGTACTCGTCGCCGAACTCGCCCAAACCCGGAATCGGGTTGCCGTAAGGGTCGGTCTCATGGTGGCTCAGCAGACTGAGCAGGCGCTTCTCGACCGCCTCGCTCATCACGTGTTCCCAACGACATGCCTCGTTGTGCACCTGCTCCCAGTCAAGCCTGATGACGTCGGTGAGCAGCCGCTCCGCCAGCCTGTGTTTGCGCATCACGCGCATGGCCTTGTCGTGACCGAGCCGGGTGAACTCCAGATGCCGGTCCCCCGAGACCACGACAAGACCGTCCCGCTCCATCCGCGCCACCGTCTGCGAGACCGTCGGCCCCGAATGCCCCAGGCGCTCCGCGATCCGGGCACGCAGAGGCACGATGCCTTCCTCGTCCAGCTCATAGATCGTCTTGAGGTACATCTCGGTGGTGTCGATCAGATCGGTCACTGCCCGCTCCTGTCGATGGTTGCTCCGGCGCTTGCCCGCCGGGTGCCCGCCCGGGCGAGCAGTCGGCCGCCCGGCGAACTTCTGGGGATAGCTTATGTCTGGAGCCGGATCGCGCTCGGGAGGTGCGAGGTACGGACACTTCGGAACGGAATGCACCCGGCCACTAGGCTGACGCTGTGCCCCTTGCGAACGCTGCCGACCTCCCGCCCATCACCATTCCCGCGGCCATGCTGCCTGGCGACGGGCGCTTCGGTTCGGGTCCGTCCAAGGTGCGCCGCGAACAGGTCGAGGCCCTGCAAACCGCCGGGCCGGCCCTGCTCGGGACCTCCCATCGCCAAGCCCCCGTCCGGGAACTCGTCGGCCGGGTCCGTGCGGGGCTCCGTGCCCTGTTGACCGTCCCGGACGGGTATGAGGTCGTCCTCGGGAACGGTGGTTCGACGGCGTTCTGGGACATCGCCACCACTTGCCTGGTTCGCGAGACCGCCCAACACGCCGCCTTCGGGGAGTTCGGCGCCAAGTTTGCCGCTGCCACCGATGCGGCCCCTTTCCTGTGTTCCTCGCAGATCCGCACCGCCCCCGCCGGGCAGGTCGTGCTTCCCGAGTACCAAGTGGGCGTCGATGTCTACGCCTGGCCGCAGAACGAGACGTCCACCGGTGCCATGGTGCCCGTCGAGCGGGTGCCAGGCAGCGGCGAGGCGTTGATGGTCGTGGATGCCACCTCCGCGGCCGGAGCCGTCCCGGTCGAGATCGCACAGACCGATGTCTACTACTTCGCCCCCCAGAAGGTCTTCGGCGCCGACGGCGGACTCTGGCTCGCGGTGTGCTCCCCGGCTGCCATCGAGCGGGCGGCCACGCTCGAGTCCTCTGCCCCGGCCGGTGGGCGCTGGGTGCCGGAGTCGCTGTCGTTGACGACGGCCGTGGCCAACTCCCGGCTCGACCAAACCCTGAACACCCCTGCCATCGCCACGCTTATCATGCTTGCGGAGCAGGTCGACTGGCTGCTGACGCAGGGCGGCCTGCCGTGGGCGCACGCGCGATCGGCCGAGTCCGCCGCCCACCTGTACGGGTGGGCCGAGTCCCGGCCCTGGGCGACGCCCTTCGTCCTTGAACCGGCGAACCGCTCCACGGTGGTCGGCACCATCGACCTCGACGCGGCGATCGACGCGGGGACCGTTACCTCGATCCTGCGGGCACACGGGGTGCTGGATGTGTTCCCCTACCGCAAGCTCGGCCGCAACCAGCTACGGATAGCGATGTTCCCCGCCATCGACCCCGACGACGTCCGCGCCCTGACCGCCTGTGTGGACCATGTCGTGGAACGGCTCGGGTAGGGCCGGCTACGGGGTCGGCACATCCGGCACCGCCTGCGCCCTGTCGGCGTCGAGATACCGGATCAGCAGGTGAGGGCGCTGGATCACCCGGTAGCGCACCTGAAGGTTCCAGTTCCGCATCGCCCACACGGCCGCCCCCACGGAGATCAGCGCCGCGGTGATCGCGCCGATGCCGATCGCCCACCGTGCACCCCATGCCTCCGCGATCCAGCCGACCACGGGCGAACCGACCGGCGTCGCGCCGAGGAAGACCATCATGTACAGCGACATCACCCGCCCACGCATCACCGGGTCCACCGACAGTTGAATCGTCGAGTTGGCGGCCGTGATCATCGTCAATGAAGCCAGCCCCACGGGTATGCAGGTCAGGACATAGAGGGGATACGTCGGCGCGAGGGCCATGGCGCCGGAGGCGAGGGCGAACCCGAACGCCGAGCCGACCACCAGTCGCACGCGTGGGCGTTTTCGGCGGGCCGCCAACAGCGCCCCCGTCAAGGACCCGATCGCCAGCACCGAACCGAGCAGACCGAACTCGCCCGGCCCCTTGTCGAACTCGACCCGGGCCATCACCGCGGAGGTCACCTGGAAGTTCAGGCCGAAGGCGGAGACGACCCCGACCACCGCCATGATCACCAGGATGTCGGTGCGGCCCCGCACATACCGCACACCCTCGCGGATCTGCCCCTTGCCGCGGCCCGCGCTCGGGGTGGACCGCAGGTCCTGAGGCCGCATCCAGACCAACGCAAGGATCGTGGCCCCGAACGTGACTCCGTTGATGATGAACAGCCAGCCCGTACCGATGGCGGCGATAAGCAGACCGGCGACTCCAGGACCGACCAGCCGGGCCGCGTTGAAGGAGGCGCTGTTGAGCCCCACCGCATTGGAGAGCTTGTCCGGCGGAACCAACTCGGCGACGAAGGTCTGGCGCACCGGATTGTCGAAGGCCGTCACGACGCCCAAGGCGGTCGCAAAGGCATAGACGTGCCACAACTCGACCGCGCCGGAGACGACAAGGGCTCCCAAGCCGAGCGCCAAGACTCCCAGCGCGCCCTGCGTCACCATGAGGAGCTGCCGACGGGGCAGCCGGTCCGCCAGAACGCCGGCCCAGGCTGACAGAGCCAGGACGGGCGCGAATTGGAGCGCGGTCACGATGCCGACGGCGAATCCTGAGTCGTGAGTGAGGTCCGTCAGCACCAGCCAGTCCTGGGCCACGCGCTGCATCCAGGTGCCGATATTCGCCACCAGGGCGGCGCTGAACCAGATGCGGTAGTTGTGATACTGCAGCGAGGAGAAGGTCTTGTTCATTGAGCCGCGATTCGGGTGAGCAGCTCTCCCGCGCTGGCCAATGTCTGGCGCTCGGCGGGATGGAGCGCACTGAGCCGCCGGGTCAGCCACGTATCCCGACGTCGTTCGGTTTCGGCCACTTCGCGTTCCCCCGCCTCGGTCAGCACGACGACGACCTGACGACCGTCCGTCGCATGAGCTTCCTTGCGCACCAACCCCAAGGCCACCAGGGTGTTCACCGCCCGAGTCATCGAGGGCGGGCGCACCCGCTCGTGATCGGCCAACTCACCCGGGCTCAGCGGGCCGTGTTTGGCCAGGACCGTCAGGATATGGATCAGGGTACGAACACCGCCGCCAAGCGCCCCTCACCGACTGCGGTCACAGGCCCGGCGCTGTCCGGCACGAAGACGGACTCCCCGCTACCCAGCATGTGCCGCTCATCGCCTGAACGCAGCTCGAGTCGGCCCTCCAACCCCAAGACGATCCGGGGTCCGTGGGGGTGCAACGACACCGGCACCCCCGTCGAGATACCGCCGGTCAGCAGCGCGTACTCGGCGATCGGCGGGAGGTAGAGCGCGGGACCCACCGCCGAGTCGATCACCTTCGGATGGACGGGCGGACCGGGCTCGAAGACCGCGCATTCAACAAGGGCGTCGACATCCACATGCTTGGTCGTCAGACCCGCCCGCAACACATTGTCCGAGCTGGACATGACCTCCAGCGCGCAGCCCGACAGATAGGCGTGAACGTGCCCTGCCGGCAGGTACATCGACTCCCCCGGCGCCAAGCTGACCCGGTTGAGCAAGAGGGAGACGAGGGCGCCCGGGTCTCCCGGGTGCTGTTCCGCGAGCGCGACCGCCGTGGAGTAGGCCCGCGGACACCGTGGGTCGTTCGCCAGCCGCTGCCGCAGGTCGGCGATCGTCACCGCGAGATCCGCCGCCACGCCGGCCTCGCTGCGGGCCCGGACCGCCAATGCGAACGCCGCACGCACCCCCTTGGCGTCCGGCCATGCCGCCAGCAGTGCCCTCATCTGGCTCGCCAGCTCACCCGCCACGCCGTCCAGGATGTCGATGGCACGCACCGGGAGCCGGAACCCCGAGAGGGCTTCGAAGGGGGTAAGCGCCACGACCAGTTCGGGCTTGTGCTGGGAATCGTGAAAGGACCGGTGCGGAGCGCCGATGGGGACCCCGGCCCGGTTCTCCCGGTTGAACCCCGCGCGCGCCAGGTGCGGCATGGGGTGCACTTGGAGGGAGAGCGCACGCCGGGCAGCGAGAACCTTGAACAGGTAGGGCAGCCGTGGTCCATAATCGTCCAGCACCCGTTGGCCCAGCATGGCGACCGGATCCACCCGGATGAGGTCGATCAACGTCGCCGTCCCGTCGGCGACGTCCACATGGGACGGCGCCGACGGATGCGCACCAAGCCACAGCTCCGCCGCCGGCCGACCGTCGACGGGCCGACCGAGCAACTCCTGGATGGCTGTCGTCGACCCCCAGTCGTACGGCTGAACCGTATTGTCGAGCGGGTAGAACGACGGGCCGCTGGCCACGGCCATGCGCCTCCTACGGCTAGAACAGGCTCTTGATGGGTTCGAATGCGTAGTAGATCATGAAGGCAACGGCAGAACCCCACATGAGGGGGTGAACCTGGCGGGCCTTGCCCACGGCGATCTTGATGATCACAAAGGCGATGAACCCCGCGCCGAGGCCCGCGGAGATCGAGTACGTGAACGGCATCAGCACGATCGTCAGGAAGGCGGGGATGGCGATCTCCCAGTCCGTCCACTTGATACCGGTCACCTGGGTCATCATGAGGAAGCCCACGAAGACCAGTGCCGGCGTGGCGGCCTCCTGCGGAACCATGTCGACGACCGGTGACAGGAAGGTCGCGAGCAGGAAGCAGATGCCGGTGACAACCGAGGCGAAACCGGTTCGTGCCCCCTCACCGACGCCGGAGGCCGACTCGATGTAGCTGGTGTTTGAGGAGACGCCGCCGATACCACCGGCCGCGGCCGCCACCGAGTCCACTGCGAGGATCCGCCGGACGTTCGGCGGGTTGCCCTCTTCGTCCAGCAGCTTCGCCTCACCACCGACAGCCACCATGGTGCCCATGGTGTCGAAGAAGTCAGCGAGCAACAGCGAGAAGATGAACAGCAAGGCAGTGACGAGGCCGACACTCTCGAAGGAACCGAGCAACGAGAAGTGACCGAGCAGCCCGAAGTCCGGCATCGTGGTCCAGCTGTCCGGGAACTCCGGCACGGTGAGATTCCAGCCGACGGGGTTGGTCGTGCCGTCGGCACCGACCTTCGGGCCGATGTGCGCGATCTGCTCGATCACGACGGCCAGAACGGTCGCCACGAAGATCCCGATGAGTAGCGCACCCTTCACCCTGCGGATCGAAAGCACGATGACGAGCGCCAACCCGATCACGAAGACCAGGACCGGCCACCCCTGCAGGGAGCTGTTGACACCAAGCTGCAACGGCGTGCCCTCGCCGCTGCGGACGAAGCCACCGCCGACGAAGCCGATCAGGGAGATGAACAGCCCGATGCCAACACTGATCGCGACCTTGAGCTCCACGGGCACGGCCTTGAAGACCGCCTCCCGGAACCCGGTGAAGACCAGCAACAAGATGATGAGTCCCTCCAGGACCACCAGGCCCATCGCGTCCGCCCAGGTGACGTTTTCGAGGGATGCGATCGAGAAGGCGACGACGGCGTTCAGCCCCAACCCGGTGGCGAGCGCCAGCGGGAAGTTGGCGACCACCCCCATGAGGATGGTCATCACACCGGCGATCAGGGCCGTAGCCGCCGCGACCATGGCCAGATCCGGACCGTCGCCACCGCCGAGGAACTGACCGGTGCCGTCCTTGACCGTGCCGATGATCAATGGGTTGAGCACGATGATGTAGGCCATCGCGAAGAAGGTCACCAGGCCGCCGCGCACCTCGGTGCCCAGAGTGGAGCCGCGCTCGGTGATCTTGAAGAACCGGTCGAGCGCCCCGAGGCGCGCGGGCGCGACAGAGGATTTCGTGGAGGTCATGGGGAGAATGGTGCCAGATGTTCAGTAGGCGCCTTGACCCGACAGCACGGCTCGCGCCGTCTTGGCCAAGATGATGAAATCGCCGAAGACGGTCCAGTTCTCCACGTAGTAGACATCCAGCCGAACACTCTCTTCCCAGGACAGGTCCGACCGGCCTTCGACCTGCCACAACCCGGTCAACCCGGGTTTGACCAGCAGGCGACGCCGCACTTTCTGCTCGTACTCGCTGACCTCGGAAGGCAACGGGGGCCGCGGACCGACCAGGCTCATGTCACCGCGCAGCACGTTGAACAACTGGGGCAACTCATCCAGTGAGTACCGGCGCAGGAACTTCCCCACTCGGGTGACGCGAGGGTCGTCGCGCATCTTGAACAGCGGGCCGGAGCCCTCGTTCAGCGCGGCGAGCTGGGCGACATCCTTGTCCGCACCGACATACATGGTGCGGAACTTGTAGAGCCGGAAGGTCTCGCCGTTGCGGCCCACGCGGGTCTGGCGGTAGAAGACGCCGCCGTTGCTGGAGAACCGCACGGCAAGTGCCACCCCGATCAACACCGGAGCGAGCACGACGATGAACAGGAGGGCACCGATCCAGTCGGTTGCGGTCTTGATCGCGAACCGGGGGCCGGTGAACCGAGGAGCATCGACATGCAGCAAGGACACGCTCTCAGCCGGGGTGACGGTGATCCGCGGGCCGGCGACGTCGGCCAGCTCGGCCGTCAGCATGAGGTCCACACCACGGGGCTCGAGTTCCCAACCGAGACGGCGCACGACGTCGGCGGTGATCTGGTCGGAGCCGGTGACCGCGACGGTGTCGGCACCCACCTGGGCCGTGATCGCACCGGCCTGGCGAAGATCGCCCAGCACGGGAACGCCCAGGATCGTCTCCCCCTCGGCCACCTGGCCGGTGGGGATGCAGACACCCACCACTCGGTAGGCCGACCCGACGGTGCCGTTCAGATTCTCGATCAGCCGTTCGGCCTGGTCCCGGTGTCCGATTGCCAGCACGGCCGATTTCCCCGCTCCGTGGGCCCGCAACCGGCGCAGCCAACGCCGCCAGCCGTAGCGGCCGAGCAGGAGCAGGAAGAGCCCGATGGGCAACGCGAAAGCGAAGTACCCGCGGGCCTCCGGGAATCGCGACATATAGGCGAGCACGGCGAGGCCTGCGAAGAGGCGCCACGAGGCGCTGTAGACCCGGTGGTACTCGATCGGCCCGGTACCCATGACCCGTCCGTCACGCGACTTGACGAGCACGAGTGACAGACACCACGCACTACCGATCAGCGCGGAGAGCGTGACGTAGGTCCCGTCCCAGACACCCTTGCGCACGGGGTGCTCCAGGAAGACTTCCCAACGCAGAAAATAGGTCACCGTCACTGCGATGGCGATGGCGATGACGTCGGTGATCAGCAGGCGCCGCCGGTAGCCGACCTCCCACCCCTGCTCCGCGAAAGAAGCCCGCACGGCACGGAACCGCGCAGACCGCGATTGAGCGATGATCTGCCGCAACCCACGCCGGGCATCCTGCGAGAGATCTTCAGCCACGAATCCTCCTTCACGCCGCCGATAAGAGTCAGTGGCACGGCTGCCATCTGTCTGAATTCGAACGGTTAGTACGGTCTGCCACGGGTCAAAATGCATGAGCCCTGCTGCCCCGGTAGGCCCCACTACGAATAGAGACGTGTGGGGAGCGAAAACATGACGCGAATATCGGGCGAATTTTTCGTGCGGTGCGGCGCACCCGTCCCGGCTACCATGCGAGCGTGTCCCCGATACTCGACGTGCTCCTCCACCCCGACCGGCGCAAGCCGTCGCCCGAGCCGCTTCGGGTCGATCTGCGAGTCGTGATCGTCGCGGGGATGGTGGCTTGGGCGATCGCATTGGCCATCTGCGCCATTCTCGCCGTTGCCGACGTCGTTGCCGACCGCGAGGTCGCCATGTGCGGTACCGGACTCATTCTCGGAGTTGCCGGACTGATCTGGGAACGCAGCCACCGTCGCTCTTATCGCGGCGATTAGGTACCAAAGTCTCAGTCCAGGCCGACGACCTCATCGGCGTCCGACCTGCGCAAGTCGCCGTCCGGCTCCACGAGAAACCCTTCCGGCGCCCAGGCCGTCTCCGCGATAGCCCTCTCCGCATTCCACGGGTCACGCAACAGCTCTGCCACCAACGACCATCGCTCGTACCGACCGGTCGCGGCCGCGATCGCCCGGGCCGCCGCACCCAGGCCTACCGCATGCGCCTGCGGCCCGTCCGGGGTCTGCACCAGCCACCAGCTGACTGATCGGCCCGCCACCCGGAGGTCGGTGTGCTCCCACCACTGGCTGGGTGCATCATCGATGGCCAGCGCCAGGGCGCGCGGTTCCCCCACATCGTCCGGCTCCTGGCCGGCAGGTGGGGCAACGCCCAGGTCGAGGTAGGCCGCAACCCTCTCGGGCCGGCGGGCAGGAAACACCGGGTGGCACTGGGCCCACATGGGATCACGAGCGACGACGACCTCCCGAGCAGCGACCATCACCACCCCGTCGGGTCCCAGCGCGGGCAGCCGATCCGGTAGCTGGTCCGGCTCACCGCCGTCGGCCGCCGCGAACTCCACGGCACGCCAGATGACGAGTGCATCAGCTGCCGCCATCGATTCCCCCACGGCGGGCAGGATTTCCCAGAGTCGAGTCCAGTCGGCCGGCGCAAGTTCATCGAGACCGTTGACTCCGCCGATCGCGACGAGGAACTCTTCGTCAAGTTCGCGGAGGTAGGCGGACGGTCCGGGGAGGAACCGGGCAGTCACACGGTCGAGGGCGAACGGCGCACCGACCTCGGTCCGCAACCACCAACCAGCGTAGGACCATGCGGTTCCGGCCGCGGAGCGTACCGGGCTGAGCACCGCCTGCCTGGTGACCGGATCTGCGGAGATGGCCGCCAAGGCCGACTGCCACTGATCGTCCGCGATGGTGTCCAGGTCCGCGACCGCCTCGATCTCATCGATGAAGACCCCAGGGCCGAGTTCGTCGGCCAGATAGTCGAGGTAGCCCGACCAATCGGACAGCCATGCCTGGGGATCGGTGCCGGTATCGGCCGGATCCTCCCCCGGTAGCGGGGTGAGAACATCGGCCACGCGGTAGACCGACGGCTCCTCGCGGACCCCAACCGCGCGCAGGGTGTCCGACCCCCAGTCGGCGATCACCTGTGAGTCGACCAACGGAAGGTCGAGAACCCGCGCAGCCCAGCTCCCAGGTAGTGCGCATTCGCGTGCGGCCCGGGGCGGCCCGTCGGCCGTCGCGACCGGAAGCTCCCCCCACCAGAACGGCAGGCCGTGCCCGGCGGC
The DNA here is from genome assembly GCA_031551755.1 of Cellulomonadaceae bacterium. Lineage (GTDB taxonomy): Bacteria > Actinomycetota > Actinomycetes > Actinomycetales > Cellulomonadaceae > JAVBMU01. The sequence goes on from JAVBNE010000014.1 coordinate 58,598, forward strand.
CACCGCTGCGGAGGCGACGATCCGCAACGCGTGCTCGATCTCCACAGACCACTCGTTCGCCAACTCCAGAAGCTGCTCGCGGACCCCTGGTTCTCCCACGATCACTCCTGGGTCGCCGGGGCGCGCACCCAGTCGCTCCAACAAGGGATGCGCGGCGGCGGGGTCAACGATCCGCAGGTCGAGGGCGCCGGCCACCGCAACGGTCGGCCACTCTTTCGCAGCCTCGGCCGTTCCGTCCCCCGTCCCGCTCTCGCCGAGCAGCAGTCCCCGCGCCCCGCGAACAGTCCGCCCATCCAGCAAGGGCACCGGTATCCCCGCGAGCGCATCCAGCACCCCCGGCTCCGTCAGATGCGCGGCTGCCGCGGCGTAGACCGCGCGGTACTCCGCAGCCGAGGCACCCATCGGCAGTTCCTCGACCAAATCGGCCAGGGTGACCACCGCCATCCCCAAGGCCCGGGCGGCGGCGCCTTGGCCGGAGCGAAGGACGACGAGGTTGCCCACCAGCGGAGCCAATGCGTCCACCATCGCCGGGTCCGCACCGACTCCACCGGCGATCGCCACAGCCTCATCGGGCCGGATCAGACGTCCGGAGACCTCTACCGGCACCGACTCTGCGAGCAGGGGGGTGGTCGCGATCGCCTCGACGGCGGCCACGCGGCAAACAGCATCGATCGCCCCGGCCGGCATCCCGGCGGGTACCCAGTCCAGTGGGCTGCCCCCGACCGCGACCACCTCGACCAGCAGGTCCGCATAGGCCCGACCCGCCTCAGCGGCCACCGCATCCGCCAACCGTCCGGCAACGATGTGGCGGCGGGAGGGGCTGAGCGGGAAGGAAGCGATCAACAGTGCAGGGAAAGAGGTGGGCTCATCGGTCGGTGTCGGTGCGTGCACTGCCGGTGGCTGGGCCGAGGGCCGGGGACCACCGGCGACAGCGTCGGCGGGTACGGCCCACATGACCGACCATTCCTGGCGGCGGTTCTCCACCGGCAGGTCGTCCAACAGTTCCGTGGGGAACCGGCCGCTGCGGCGCGCAACCGTCCACCTCCTCGCAACATCGGCCCATCGGCGCGTTGGTCCCGCAGGATCCTCGATGACCACCTCGGCCAAAGCCGGCATGGCGAGCAGCAGGGCATCGTCGACGGCGGCCAGTTGTGCGCGGACCTCCACCAGCGCCGCGTCGTCGCGCAACTGAAGGCGCACAGCTGTCGTCCAGCCCTCCGGCACCTCGACCACCGCCGAGAAAGGTAGCCGCAACGCGGGCAGTTCGACACCGCGACGGTTGAGTTCCTGGGCGATTCCGGCGTGGCCGGCCGCGAGCGACTGGAGCACGGTCCGGGTCCTGGCCAGGGAGAACTCCACGGACCGGTCACCACTGCCGATCCGGATGTCGTCCGCCACTGCGCGCAGAGCGGCAAACCCCACCCCAAAGCGCCCGACCGTCGGATTCTCAGCGGCCTGTTTCGCGGAAGCCCTCATGGAGGCCAAGGATTCGACCCCCTCGCGATCGAGGGGAGCCCCGGTATTGAGGGCGACCAAATGCCAGGAGTCACCATCGGCGGCCGGAGGTTCGACACGAAGGAGCAGTCGACCCGGAATCCGTGCACGGGCGGCGGCATCTGCGGCGTTCTGGGCAAGTTCGACGACCACCCGACCCCGGTAGTGGCCACGGGCGAAATCGTCCTCGGTGTTTGCATCCTCCCGGAAGCGGGTGGGTGACGCCGCCCACGCCTCCGTGACCGCACGGCGCAGGGCCTCGGTCCCGAAGGCGTCCGTGGTCACGGAGCCGGCGAATCCATGTCGGAGACGAGCGATGCGGCCTCGGTCGGCTCAGGTGCGGGTGCGGTGTCCGCGGCAGGCGGTTCGGGCACGGCGTCCGCGCCATCAGGCTCCGGCACCGCAGTCGGCTCGGCCGACGCGGTCGACTCAGTTTCGCGCAGCCGGACCACCTCGACGTGATCGACCATGGACGGCGGCGCGGGCCACTCGCTCGGCGGCGAGTCCACTTCGGTCTCGGAATGGGCACCACACCCATGGTCGGCGCTGACGACCCTGCCGTCATCCGGCGACCACTCGTTGGCGCATACCCCGAAGACCTGCCCCAGCGATCCTTGCAGCGGCACGATGAACCCACAGGTGCGGCATTCGGCGGTCGAAGCTACCGAGCCGGATGTCGCCGGTCCGCCCGGGCCTCGGTACCAACGATCCGCTGCATCCTCGCGGCCGTCGCGCGACAGCACACGGGCACGAGCCAGCGCCAGTTCATCGATCGCGACGGCATCCATCTCTGGGTCACCAGTCGCGACATAGCCGGGCTCCAAGCGCGGATCGTCCGCACGGAACGGCAGCACGTCACCGGGCCCGATGTCGCCCGGACGCAGCCGATCAGCCCAGGGCAGCCAGTCCGGGGCGAGCAGCGCGCCGTCGCCCGGCAACAGCTCGACCTCACTGACAGTGGCGGTCCGGCCACGTGGAACCCGCGCCAGCGTGACCGTCCAGTGCCAACCGATATAGCCCCGGAGGTTGCAGGCGAAGCGGTGGGACATCACGCGGTCGTCCTCGGCGGCTGCCGTCAGGTGTTCACCGACATCCTGGGGACGGTCAGCTACCGCCTCCGCAGCTGCCCGCGCGATTTCCACGGCGGCGGTCAGCACCGCGTCCCGCGACGCCCGGGCCGAGACCGGGCGACGGCGCTCCTGCGCTGCCACGACGGCCATGTCAGCCCTCGATCTCATCCGCCACAGCGCGGAGCACCGCGCTGATCTTGCCTGATTTGTCCTTATCCGGGTAGCGACCACGGCGCAGGCCGTTGCCCACCCGGTCGAGCTCCTTGATCAGGTCCTCCACGATCACGGCCATCTCATCCGCCGAGCGCCGCTTTGCCTTCACGACCGACGGGGCGGGCTCCAGCAGCGTGACCGCCAGTGCCTGCGGGCCGCGTCGGCCGTCGGCCACCCCGTAGTCGACGCGCGCGCCGGGCTTCGGCGCCGCAGCACCCGTGGGCAGCGCGGAGGCATGCAGGAAGACCTCGCTGCCGTCATCGCCTGCGATAAAGCCGAACCCTCGTTCGGTGTCAAACCACTTGACCTTGCCGGTGGGCACGTGAAACCTCGTCGGTGCTCGATGGAAAATGCGTAGGTCAAGGCTACCGGCCTGCGCGGCAGCTCGGCTACGGGATACCGGTCTAGGCCGACGAGTGCTTCTCCAGGAACGAGTAGACCTCGGCCTCGTCGACACCCGGGAAGGCACCTGCAGGCAACGCCGACAGCACATGCTGATGCATCCGGGCACTCGGCCACGACTCGTCCTGCCAACGCCCTGCACTGGAGGATTCGGGCCGTCGGCAGCAACTGGGATCGGGGCAGCGCGACTCCCGGCGCACCGCAGTGTCACGCCCACGGAACCACTTGGCGGAGGAAAACGGCACCCCGACCGCGATCGCGAAGTCACCCGAGGTGGTCATCCCCGTCTGCGTGGAACACCAGAATGTGCCGGTCGGCGTGTCGGTGTACTGGTACGACTCCGTGGCACGGTCGCGGTGCGTGAACGCCTCGCGCACCGCCCAGTTGCGACAGACCAGTTGGCCTTCGATCGCTCCGGAGAAGTCCGTGGGCAACGGCAACCCGTCGTTCTCGTATCCGCGAAACAGCGCGCCGTCGTCGCCCACGCGTAGGAAGTGCACCGGAATACCCAGGCGCGAGGTGGCCAGGTTGGTGAACCTCTGGGCGGCAGCCTCGTGAGTGACCCCAAAGGCATCCCGGAAATCTTCCACGGCCAGGTCGCGGGTCCGCTTGCGGGACTCCAGGAACTCCACCGCCGCCGTCTGCGGAATGAGGCAGCAGGCTGCGAAGTAGTTGATCTCGACACGCTGACGTAGGAACTCCGAATACGAACGCGGGCGGTGATGCCCCAGGACTCGATGACCAAGGGCCTGAAGCGCCAGGGAGCGCAGACCATGGCCCCCCGGGATCGAGGCGGGCGGCAGGTAGATCCGGCCGTTACGCAGATCCGTGACGGTGCGTGTCGAATGCGGCAGGTCGTCCACATGCAGTAAAGCGAACCCGAGTTGTTCGGCCAGCAGGGTCACTGAGCGGTGCGTGAGCGGACCGCTGGTATACCCGGCCTTGCGGGCCAGGTTCTCGGCCAACTCCTCAATCTCCGGCAGGTAGTTGTTGCGCGCCTGCCGCTCGAGCCGCAACTCGGTGTTCGCCCGGCGCGCCTCCGCCGGAGTGGCAATGGTGGCCGACTCCCTCCGGGCAAGCTCCGTATGCAGCCCTACGAGGTTCTCCAGGATCGGCGTCGGCAGTCGTTGACCGGGCCGGATGGCCGGCAACCCGAGGGCAGCGAACAACGGGCTGCGCTGAGCGCGGTCCAACGCGATCTCCAACGCGGCACGGCGCGATGGCGGTTCCTGCGACAGCAGATCGGTGACCGAGACGCCGAGTGCATCGGCGATCTGCCGCAGCAGGGACAGCCGTGGTTCCCGGCGCCCGTTCTCGATCATGGACAGCAGACTGGGAGTGGCACCGACCGCCGTCCCCAGGGCATCAAGAGTCAGCCCACGGGCGGTCCGGTAGTGCCGGATCCGTCGCCCGAGGGTGATGAGGTCGGCCACCGTCTCCGGGGGCGCGGTGCGATCAGCCATCGCTTGACAGTATGTCAAAATCGCAAGATCTTCGGGACCAACGGCCTAGAAAGACGGTCGAAGGACGGTGCAAGCTGGGGTGTCGGAACTCAATTCCCGTCTTCTTGACGGCCGAACACATCCCGGAGTGCTCCTGCAATGACTGCCACCACCAGCTCTGCCAGCGCGACGTCCACCGGTCAACCGCGAGACGTTCAGGCCTGGGTCAAGGAAATCGCCGAGCTCACGCAGCCCAACGAGGTCGTGTGGTGTGACGGTTCTGCCGAGGAGCGCCAGCGGCTCATCGACCAGCTGATCGCAGGCGGAACGCTGTTCAAGCTCAACGAGAAGCTGCGCCCCGGCAGCTACCTGGCCCGCTCCAACCCGGAAGACGTCGCACGGGTGGAGTCGCGCACCTTCATCTGTTCGAAGGAAGAGGCGGACGCCGGCCCCACCAACAACTGGTCCGAGCCGGAGGGCATGCGCGCCGAACTGCGCGACGTCTTCGCCGGGTCGATGCGTGGGCGCACCATGTACGTCGTCCCCTTCTCCATGGGACCCGTCGGCGGCCCGATCTCCCAAGTCGGCATCGAGATCACCGACTCCCCCTACGTCGTCGTCTCCATGGGCATCATGACCCGCGTCGGCACGGCCGTCATGGACCTCATCAACGCGGGCCAGCAGTGGGTCCCGGCCGTGCACTCGGTGGGCGCCCCGCTCGCCGACGGTGAGGCGGACGTCCCCTGGCCCTGCAGCGACACCAAGTACATCGTGCACTTCCCCGAGACCCGGGAGATCTGGTCCTACGGTTCCGGCTACGGCGGCAACGCCCTGCTGGGCAAGAAGTGCTTCGCCCTGCGCATCGCCTCGGTGATGGCCCGCGACGAGGGCTGGCTGGCCGAGCACATGCTGCTCGTGCGCGCCACCTCCCCCGAGGGTCGCCAGTACCACCTCGCGGCCGCATTCCCGTCGGCCTGTGGCAAGACGAACTTCGCCATGCTGCGCCCGACCATCCCCGGTTGGAAGGTCGAAACGGTCGGCGACGACATCGCCTGGCTGCGTCCCGGCCCCGACGGACGCCTGCGCGCGATCAACCCGGAGGCAGGCTTCTTCGGCGTTGCCCCCGGGACCGCTGCGGACACCAACCCGACTGCCATCGAGACCATCGCCCGCGACACCATCTTCACGAACGTCGCCCTGACCGACGACGGCGACGTGTGGTGGGAGGGCCTCAGCGAGCCCCCCGCGCACCTCATCGACTGGCTTGGCAACGACTGGACCCCGGCGGACGGTGAAGCCGGTCGCAAGGCGGCCCACCCGAACTCCCGGTTCACGGTTGCCGCCGCCCAGTGCCCGTCGATCGCGGACACCTGGGAAGACCCGGCCGGTGTGCCGATCGACGCGATCATCTTCGGTGGCCGTCGCGCCAGCAACGTGCCACTCGTGGCACAGTCCTTCGGCTGGGAGCACGGTGTGTTCATGGGCGCCACGGTGTCCTCCGAGCAGACCGCCGCGGCCGAGGGCACGGTTGGCGCACTGCGTCGCGACCCCTTCGCGATGCTGCCGTTCTGCGGCTACAACATGGCGGACTACTGGGGCCACTGGCTCGCCGTCGGCGAGGGCATGGACCCGGAGAAGCGGCCGAAGATCTTCCAGGTCAACTGGTTCCGCAAGGACTCGGACGGCAAGTTCCTGTGGCCGGGCTTCGGCGACAACTCACGCGTCATCGAGTGGATCGCCCAGCAGATCGACCGCTCGCAGTCGCTGCGCACGGACTCCGGTGCCGTGAAGAGCCCCGTGGGTCTGCTGCCGACCAAGGAAGCATTCGACCTCAACGGGCTCGACATGTCCGACGAGGCCTTCGCGGCGCTGCTGGATGTTCCGGCCGAGCCGTGGCTGGCCGAGTGCACGCTCACCGAGGAGTACTTCGCTGACTTCGGTGACCGGGTACCTGCAGCGCTGCGCACGCAGCTCGAAGCGCTGCGGGAGCGTCTGGCCCAGTAAGTCACGCTGAACCACCAGCCCCAGGACCCGGGGGGTGGCCGCCCGGATGACGAGCGGCCACCCCCCGGAACCGTCCTGGGGCTTTTGTTGTGCCCAGGGCGGCGCGCACCCCGGGCACGCCCAGGGCTGGGCCGGAGGCGGCGGCGCGCGGGCGCGCGCGGCGAACGCGGCGCCGGGGCGGGGCGGC
>JAVBNE010000047.1:0-2500 GCA_031551755.1 Cellulomonadaceae bacterium
CCCCCCGCCCCGCCCCGCCCCCCCGCCCCCCCGCCCCGTCCCCCGCACCCCCGCCCCCCCCCGCCCCACGCCCCCCCCCCCCCCCCGCCCCGACGCCCCCCCCCCCCCCCCTGCCCCCCCCGCCCCGCCCCCCCCCCCCCCCCCCCCAACCACCCCCCCCCCCCCCCCCGCCTCGGGGGCGCCCGAAAGGAGAGGTCGTTATTTGGACCTCTTTCTCGCATCTCCCTTTCTCCAGCAATCAACCAAATACACGCTGAAAAGGTCATCATCATTGACCAGCCCAAGGACGGAAAACGAGTCAGTGTGTACTTGGCGTTCTTCACTCTGCATCCAACACGTGGATTCTTTCACTTTCACGCGTCTTTCCTCGAAATCCTGAGACTGAATGGGTTGAAAGGTCAAAATAACGTCACTGCTCTACTGCAAAGGACTATTTCAATAGGTCACGTGGGACCTAAGGGCACTTGACTCCTTCAATACAGTAAACAGCTGCGGTTTGTCCATGTTGAAGGTCTTCGCCACTTCCGCGCTATCGTCAGGTTAACAACCTAAGAACGATTGCTTTCCGGAAGGGGCCAGGCTTGGCCCCAAACAAGTTACACGCCTCAGTTCCCAGCGTCACGAAATTGGCCCACGCGTTCAAAATTCGCCTTCCCTGAGAACAACAACTGACATATTTCCTCAACCCGTAATTGGGCGGAGGGGGTCCGGGGGGGGGCGTCCAATTTCGAGGCATGCGTTCCGTCGTCCGATGCAACTCGGGACAATGAACGCCAGACGAGACACCCTTACACCTTCCCCTCATCACCCTCACCTCTCACCCTCACCCATCCGAATTTCCTAGCGGTGATACAGAAGATGGCGTTGACACCGGACGGTAAGAAGTGAAGGGAAGCCCTGGGCAATAACAAGAAGCAGAAGACCAGGCTGATTAGAATTTCAATGAGAATCGTCCGGGTTGGGAGTGTGTGTCCTGAAGTGCGGAAGGGGGGGAGGTGAGGCAGAGGAGCTGTGATGAGGGTGAGAAAAAGGAGAGATCCTGCTGACCCCCCTCCTAAACTTCGATTGTCAACATCCCCTGTAATAAAATGTAAATGTCATTTGAGATGGCGGAATTATAAAGTCTCGAGGAAGAAGGTAGACAGGCAGACACCCTTCGTGATAAGGCTGGTGTGGGATGAGAACGTAGAGAGGGGGGGGCCCTCGGCGTGTCCGTGGTGCGTCCCTTCCCTCATTTTTCGTCAATGTGTAGCCTACCAAAGCCCCGTCTACATCCTAATTAATTTCTGTCCGTTTATTTTTATTGCCATCTCTCCAATTAACACCCGGTTCCTTCCTTGTTCGCTCACCCCTACAGCGGCAAGCTCGTCCTACCTCAATTCCCACACCATCTCGGACACCCTTCCACCCACATCACTCCACCCCTCCCGCCCCACCACACACTCCTCCCAAACACACACACACCGTCCCACGACTAAAAATCGTAAAATAGGTCTAATTAGCTGTAAAAACCTCATTTTATTGGATCATTTGTATGGGACACCTCTTAATTGTCGCCTACGTGGAATAATAAAAAGTCGCAGGGCAGAACCGAGAGGAGGACGTCGTCGTCGTCGTCCAAAGTGAGAAACCGCCCGCCGTCCCACGACAACTCATTCGAACCTCCTCCTTCTCCTCCTCATTCAGAGCGCAGAAGTAAGGAAGGCGAGGGGTCTGTTTTCCATCTGGAAATTTTGCCAATCTGGGATTTTTGAGTGTCAGAGGCCAAGGCGATTTTTCTTTCCTGTCCGAATAGAGAGTGCACTTGATGTTGCGCTGAACGTCCGGGGGGGGGGAGGGGTAAAAAAAACACCAACCGCAGTCAGAACGCGAACCTATAACCATTCATTCACGACGAAAGTATGCTACATTCCATACTGTATCTAAAGAAAGACAGCAGCGGCGGCGACTCGACTGTAACCTCACATCACCGCATATTAATATCTTAGGGGCGTTATGACGTCGGCAACACTAAAAATGTATTATGAACCGTCATAATCATAATAATAATAATAATAATAATACTAATAATAAAAACGTATAACTATTGTTTACAATGATTTTCCAGATCTTGATTGAGGCGTCTCTGCAGAAAGCATTACGCGAGAGTGTTGTCATCGTCAATTCGGGAGAATAGACAACAGATGAATGCTAGGTACGCGTACAAAAAAAGAAAAAGAAAAAAGACGCGACTCCTGCGCATAGAAATTGTAACGTAAACATTGATATCGTTATTAATACACTGACAAAAGAGGGTCGCGTGAAGAGAACTTCAGCGACCTCGCCCTTCCAACACTGTCAACACAACAGGCCTGGCGATGCCGAACAGGGGCTCGCACTTGTCGGTAGACTGCAGACGATATCAACTCGAAATGTTCGTTCACAGAATTTCTATCCTTAGATTCTAGCCTGAAGTCTATGCAAATCTTTCCAGAAGTTTCCAGAAATTAAAACGAAAGTA
>JAVBNE010000059.1:0-3307 GCA_031551755.1 Cellulomonadaceae bacterium
GTCTGATGCATGAAAAATTGTAGTTTGGCACCTTCACAATACATATTTGCTAATATCCTTGAAAATACTCAATTCCCATATGACTAATGGCACAAAAAGTTTTTCTCAGCAGCTATTCACCAAAATAACTTGTTATTGGTAAATTATAGTAATATATCTGAGTATGTTATCCCACAGTTACTTACAGTTCTGTTACTAGTAATGTAAAATACATCTAACTGCACAAAATTCTAATTAAGCAGTCATTCACTTAATAAAGTTTTTACTTATAAATACTAGTGACATTTCTGAGTTTCATATATAACTGTTGCTTCCATGTCCGTAACTAATCATTTTTCATAAATGTACCTGCATAAAAAGTCTTTCTCAGCTGTTTTTTAAATTTGATGATAAGGGTGTATTCAAGTGAAATTTACAAAATGCTAATACCACAGTTGCTTATATGAGAGTTTCTGATTCTATTCCAAAGTTGTACCTGCAGTGAAAGCTTATCATATCTGTTATACACTTAAATAAGTTGTTACTTTTGTATGCAAGTGGTATTTCTGTGTTGTTTGTATCACAGTAGCAAATTTCACACTTTCTTAGATTATCCTATACTTGTGCTTGCATAACCAGTCTATCTTAGTTGGAAATCACTGAATGAAGTTCTTTTTGATATATTCTAGCCACTTATTTCATAAATGCAGTTTTGCCCTTGCAACACACATAGTTGTATATATCTCCATTTCTAAACATTTTGAATATTTCTAATGGCATGAAGAAACTTTATCAAAACTTAGTCACTTCACTGAGTTGTTACTGGCGTATTATATTTATGTATCTTAGTTGCTTTTATCACAGTTGCTTCTATCTTAAATTTTTTATAATTTCACATACTTCGAACTGCATAAACAATCTTTCGTAGCTTGTATTCGCATAAATAAGGTTTTACTGTGTATTCTAATGATATTTCAGAGTTGCTTATATAACAGTTTCCAATACTTCATCCAAAACTTCAAGCTGCTTAAAAAGTCTATCTCAGCCAATATGAACTTAATTAAGTTGTATCTAGTGTATGCTAGTCATATATCTCAAAATTGCATTTGGCAAGATCCAAACAGATATGTGCTTATATATTTAGTCTAGTCATATTCCATATGTCCAACTGCATAAAAAGCGTTTCTCAGCAACTATTCACTTAAATAATTTATCACTGGTGTATTATATTAATATATTGAGGTTGCTTATAACACATTTGCTTACATTTTGTTTCTTATTATTTCACATACTTCTAACTTCACATAAAGATTAATTCATAAATTATTTATTTAATTAAGTTTATTAGAGTTGACTTGTTGGGACATATTTGTGTTGCATACATCACTGTTGCTTAGACGTCCAGTTCTAACTATTTGACAAAACAGTATCAGCAAAAATTCTTCCTCAATTGTTATTCACTTAAATATGTTGCTAAACGTGTATCCCATTGATATTTCGGAATTACAAGTATCACATTTGGTAAAATCAAATTTTCTTTTTATTCTTTGTACATGTACCTCCAACAAAAGCCTTTCTTCGCTTTTATTACCTTAAATAAGTGGTTACTTACATTTGCAAGTGAAACTTCTTTGTCGCAAATATCACAGTGTTTTCTGCTTTTGTTTTTAATCATTCGAAGTACTTCTAACTGCATGAAAAGCCTTTCTCATCTGTTATTAAATTAAATAAGATTTTTCTGGTTGATTCTAATGATATTTTTGTGTTGTGCTTATCACAGTTGCTTATATCAGTGTTTCTTATTATTTTTAATACTTCTAACTGCATAAAAATCTTGTTCAGCAGTTATTGTCTTAATAAAGTTGTTAGTAGTGTATGCTTGTCTTATACAAGAAAATTGCAGTTTGTCCTAGTAACAGTTTGTCCTTGTTACTAATCACTTCTATTATGACTAACAGCACCAATGTATTTTTAGCAGCTATTTACTAAAATAAGTTGTTATTGGTTAATTATACTAATATATCTAAGTAGTTTATACCACCATTGCTTATATTTTTGTTTCTAGTCAACTGACATACACCTTACTGCACAGAAATTCTTAATTAGCACTTGTTGTCTTAAATACTTGTTCGTGATGATTTCTAGTTATATTTCTGAGTGTCATATATCACTGTTGCTTACCTTCCGTTCTTAATTATTTTTCAAAATTCTACCTGCATAAAAAAGCTTTCTCAGCTTTATTTACCTAAATTTGTTGTTAAAGGTGTATTCTGGTGATATTTCTAAATTGCTTTTATCAGAGTTGGCTATGGCAGAATTTCTGATTATTTCCCATTGTTGTACCTGCATTGAAAGCCTTTTTGGATTTTATTCACTTAAATAAGTTGTTATTTTCGTATGCAAGTGATGTATCTTTTGGCTTGTATCACAGTAGCATATTTTATGGTTTCTGAGAACATACTATACTTGTACTTGCATAACAAGCTTTCTTAGCTGTTATTCACAAAATTTAGTTCCATCTGAGGTATTGTTGTCATACATCTTAGAGATGCAGTTTGGCACTTGCAACACACATAGTTGTATATATCTCCATTTCTCAGCATTTTGAATGTTTCTCATGGCATAATAAGATTTTCTCTCAAGTTATTCACTTAATTAAGTTGTTTTCGGTGTATTAAACTGATATATCCTAGTTGATTATTTCACAGTTTCTTCTATCTTGACTTCTATTCATTTCAAATACTTCTTACTGCATATAAAGTCTTTCCTACGTGTAATTCACATACATACGTGTTAACTGTGAATTCTATTGATATCTCAGAGTTGCTTATACCACAATGTCTTCTATTTTGCTTACTCATCATATCACATACGTTTGACAGCATAAAAATTCTTTCATAGCTCTTATTCACTTGAATAAGTTGTTACAGAATTTTCTATTCCTTTTTCTGAGAAAATTATTTCACAGTTGCTAATGTCACAGTTTCTATTAAGTTTCATAATTTTATACACATAAAAAGTCTTTCTCAGCAGCTATAATCTAAATTAAGTTCTTGCTAGAGTATGATACTGACATATGTAAAATTCGCCAGTTGGCAAGTACAAAACACATAGTTGCATACATCCCTATGCCTGATCATTTACCATATGTCTAACTGAATATAAAGTATTTCTAAGCAGCTATGCACTTAATTAAGTTGTTACAGGTGTATTATGTAATAAATCTAAGTGTCTAGTATCACATTAAATATATTTTTTTTTCTAATCATTTTACATACTTCTAACTGCTTATAAATTCTAATTCATCAGTTATTCACTTAATTAAGTT
>JAVBNE010000097.1:0-4161 GCA_031551755.1 Cellulomonadaceae bacterium
GAAGGTACGAAATATTACAACGGCAATTTAGTCTTAGACAAGAATAAAGAGTTGGAGTATATCATTTTCCCTGAAGGCCGGATAATAAAAAATAATACTAACTTTGTGTACGAATACCATTTGCGCGACCATTTGGGAAGCATACGGGTGGCGTTTACGCCTATAGGATTTGGAAAGCAAGTAGTGCAGGAGAATGCCTATTACCCCTTTGGTGCGCCGATAAAGGAAGAATGCTGGGGAGCCAGTGATAACCGTTACAAACATACCGGCATGGAAACTGTTTCCGATTTCGGATTAGCTTATGTAGATAATGGTGCACGCTGGAGACCTAATCCTTTCAATCCTCCCGGCTTTATGACTATCGACCCACTGGCGGAGAAATACCCACACATTAGTCCGTATGCGTATTGTAATAACAATCCAGTACGGTACATAGATCCTACAGGAATGTATTTTGACGAAGCCAATGAAAAGATGGCGCAGAGGTTAGAAAGGAAACTTGATAAACAGATTACTAAATTAGAGAAAGACATTGCAAGAATTGAGAAAAAAGGAGGAGATATTGGCGATAAAAAAGATAGGGTAGGTCAAATGAGACAGTCTAAAAATGATATTGCAGATATGAGAGGAAATCAAGATCTTGAATTTCGATATGCGAAAACTTCAGGAGATCCTGAAACAACCGGTAATAGCAATAGCAATGTAGTAACGATGCACGTGAATGGAGATTTTGGAATACAATTACACGAATCATCACATGGAGGACAAGTTGCACGAGGAGATTACTTCTTTGATAGCAAAGGTAACCCGACACTTGGCTACCACGCAGAATGTGAAGTGGACGCATATCGATCACAGTATTCCTATAGTGGCGAATATAGATATATTCACAAAGAAGCTCAAGCAAATACTGCAGTAGCTCAAGCATATCAATTATTGGGCGCTAATGCAATACCACCTATCATAATAAATAATATATCCCTAATTGATGCTAAAATGGTTATTAATATTGGAGTGCCATATCAGCGTGGTGGAACTAACCTTATTAAGCCACTATACCCTCCAAATGGCATGACTAAGTCAAGGTGGGATGGCGGGCAATAGAATAAGTATGAGAAAAATTTTATTCATATCACTGATTTCTGCAATGAGCGCATCTTGCTCAAAAGCTGTATTTGTAAATTTAAGTAACAAGGAGTTTACAAATAATGATTCATATAAAATGGAAAAACTGAATTTTATTAATGACAGTATTTGCATTTATACTCAAGAATTTCTTTGCGATATTGATAGCGCCTATAAGACAACTCAAATAAAATGCTTTTATAGTGTAAAAAATAATTATGTAGTACTTAGTAATTTAACAAAGCGTAATTGTTCTGATAGCAACTCTATGAAATGCATTTCTTTGCCATACTCCATTATTCAACAATGCAAATATATGCGAGAAGACTTATCAAACATTTTATCCCGTCCTGCATCAATAGATGCTCCTCCGTCTATAAGTTTAGCTGAACTATATGGGTTTATCAATATTGTTCAAACCGACACGCTATATTATCATAATGATGTGTTTTTTTACAATAAAAGCTTTAAAAACCCTACTAACAATATCCCTTTTTTGACAAGGATAATCTTCTTTGTAGAAAAAGGAAGAGAGCAAAACATCAATAAATTATATAAAAAAGCAAGAAAACTTAAAAAAAGAATCCCATTCAATCAATCAGAGTGCCAAGGGGCTGTTCCGTGGTATGAATAGGAGTGTTTGATAATGCACCATTTAGCACTTAAATTTTATATTTGATGACAACAAACAGCCCGCTTTTGCGGGCTGTTATTGTTTTAAAGCGCGAGTACTTTAAGTTTATTTTTGGTAATAAACGCATCAATCAGCTTTTTGATAATCAGCTTGTCGTCGGAGGACATTTTATCCACCTCTTTGAATTGCTGCAGCAGCTCGTTGTCATTGAGCGTGGCCAAGGCTTTTTCGCTCATGCAGGCGATGATTACATATAATTTACTAAATTTGCCACAGCAAATAACCCTCTCCGGTAACCGGCGCTTATTAAATACCTATGCTGCCGATGGACGCAAACTGTCAGCAGCCGCTTATGAAGGAAATGCACTCGTGAACGACGAAACAAAATATTACAATGGGAACTTGGTATTTGACCAGCATGGCGGGTTAGCATATATTCTAATGCCTGAAGGACGCATCACCACTAACAACGGCTCGTTTACTTTTGAGTACCATTTGAAAGACCACTTAGGAGGCGTTAGAGTGGCCTTTGCGCCTACAGGCAGCGGAAAGACCGTCGTTCAAGAAAATGCATACTACCCATTTGGAGCACCCATTGCCGATTTGAATTACAATGCCCCGTTAAATACAAACAGGTATAAACATACCGGTATGGAAGCAATCCCTGCATTCGGTTTGGGATATGTGGATAACGGCGCACGCTGGCGGCCAAATCCTTTTGCCGGGCCGGGTTTTATGTCTATAGACCCGCTGGCGGAAAAGAATCCTCATATCTCTCCATACGTTTACTGCAATAATAATCCCGTGAGATTTATAGACCCGAATGGAATGGATTGGTACTCTTACCAAGAAGAATATAAAGATGACAATGGAGACCTTCAAACCCGGACACAATACAAGTATGTAAAGGGTACGATGTCGGATGAAGACATACAGAAGGGCGGTTATACACACTTAGGTAAGACCTATACAGCAGATAACACTTATTATAGCCTTGGCGGAGCCGAAATAAAATACGACAAAGATAATTTTATGAGTTTGGCGGGGGTTCAAAAAGTAATGAGTGCCGATGCCACTGTAATTGCTACCATAAATTCAGTAAATGCGGCAGGTGATTTTTGGAATAATTATAATTCGCTTATTGGAACAGGAAGCAGTGCTGCAAAAGTATTAAGTGAATTTATGAGTGCATCCAATGGGCTTAAAGGAACCATAGGTATTTTAGGAAACGTTATATCAGGTGTAAATTTTGCGATGGATATAAATTCGTTTGCAAAAGGAGAATTACAAGGTATAGCAATGACTGATGCAATAATAAATCTTGTTTCTATGGTAGGAGTTCCAGGTGCTGCTATTTCGCTGGGCTACACAGCAGCTAAGGCTGGAGCTAAAGGCATCCAGCGGATAGAAAGAGACTTGCGAAATCAGGTTGACCGAGAGCTATCTCGTCACTTTTGGTATTGGAAGTAATTCAATGAACATAAAACATCGAAAATATGGTAAATCCGTTTGATTATTTATACTACAAAATATACACCGCCATATCGTATATTAGTGGTGGAGGTTATTCTGCCAATCACCATTCTGTAATGGGAGCTCTTTTGCTCCTTAATATTACGACCATTTATATATTAATAGCAGGGACGTTTTCTTTGCCATTTGCCATAGTATGCATTGGTGTGGAGACTATTCTTTTTTTTATATTTTATATGCCCAAAAGAGGAACAAGGATACTCGCAAAATATAACAAGGAATCGGAGAAGTCACGTATGATAGGCAATGCAGCGGTTGTACTTTATGTGATAATCACGATAGTTACATTTGCATTAGTTTTGAAGGCACACCTGTAAGCGTAAAAATAAAAACGATTTGAAACCAAAGGTAATGTACCACATGGTGCTTTTCCGACGAATCGAGAAGAACGCATTTTATTTATAGTCTTTTACCAATGTTCTTTATATGGGAAAGGGTGGAGTATTTCATTCTTTTTTGTATGTTGGCAGTCGAAAAAGGGCGTAAAATAAAGAAAGTATTCTCTGTTGTGTACCCTTGTTCGCCGGAGGCTAAGTAAAAAATGGAATAAAATTAAAATTGAGTAGTTCGGACAGAGGCTAACGCCTCGTCCGGTCTATCCCCGTAGGTTTTACCTACGGAATTTTCAAAAATAAAAGCTATTTTTGTAGGCGAATAAATTTTGTTCATTGAAATAAAACGGGCAACGGCAATTTGGTCTTTGGCATAAACGGTGATTTGGATTATATCATTTTCCCTGAAGGACGCCTGTTACCCAACGGTAACAATTTTGATTACGAGTATCATTTGAAAGACCATTTAGGTAGTGTCCGGGTGGCGTTTACGCCTATAGGATTTGGAAAGCAAGTAGTGCAGGAGAATGCCTATTA
>JAVBNE010000092.1:0-11968 GCA_031551755.1 Cellulomonadaceae bacterium
GACGCCGCGGTCAACGACGAGTACTCCCCGAGGTGGTCGGACACCAGACGCACAGCACGCGCCTTGATCCCCGGATCGATCTTCTTGGGCATGAGCCCATCCTTCCTGGTCGGCGACTCAGAAAGGAACGGCATCAAACCCGGGGCGGTTCAGGGTCAAGTCCTGTGCTCGGCTCATCAAGGAGAAGCGTCCGAGCACCCGAGGCGACGGCCTGTGCAAGGCTAAGCCGCCGCAGCATTCCTCCTGAGAGCGCTCTGATCTTGCAGTGAGCGCGATCGGCCAAGCGAACACGGTTAAGCGCGTCCATCGCAGCAAGCCGAGCTTCCCGACTCCGCTTCCCACGCATCCAGGTAAGGTACTGCACGACCTCAAGGACCGTCATCGACCCTGGAAACTGTGTGGCCTGCGGCATTAATGCGACGCATCTGAGCGCGCGGCTCCGCCCACTAAGACCGTAGGGATTGTTGCCTTCGACAACGACCCGACCAGCTGAGGGGCGTAGAGCACCCGCCGCTATGGATAGCAGCGTCGTCTTGCCCGCTCCGTTGACCCCGAGTAGGGCCGTCACACCGGCGCTGACTGCGCAGTCGATTCCCTTGAGCGCAACTCGCTCGTGGTATCTGTGTTCGACGCGGTCCAAGATAAGATGGTCCATCACATTACCGTATTTTCTCTACAGCCACCCACTCTTCGTAACACACTTGTCGGGCGCCAAGGCGATATTTTCGCACACCTTAGACATCACAAATCCACCGGTGGAAGACTGATTATGGTGGTAGATGTCGACCTGCTTCATTGTGGCCCAACCTGATAGTGAACGACCCCCTGTTCGACCACCAGCCTGCCACGTTCCTTTAACGATCGTCGTCGACTGATAGACAGGAGATCCGTTCACCCGAAGGTCGCGCAGCTCAACGTTGGCCTTTGAGCGACCCCACATAACATAGTTGACTGAACCCGCCCCATCGCCGCGAACAGTACCGCTCACCACAAGACGTTCCGGGTGCGTTCTCGTTCCGAAAGTCCACGCATTGGCGACACCTACGCCACTGATTAGGACAGGGCCAGCGTCGCACCGATGGCACCTGTCACCCGTTGGTTCTCATATTCTTAGCCTCTCTGCTCTGGTCAACTCTGACGTCCGTGACGATACTGACGAACTGGGCAGGAGTCAACTCTCGCTCAAAAAAGGTAGGCTCTCGCAAGCAGTCTCCACCCAATGCCCCGACCCTGGAGCCCCGATGCCGACACCCACGCACGAGCCCGGTCAACCCATCATTCTCACGGCCATGCAATCGGAATACGACGCCGTCCTTGCCGTCGCTGACAGTGCGCAGAACGAGAAGCGCCTCGGCCCATTGCACTTCCGAGTTCTCGAAACCGGCGGCTTAAAGATCGCCGTCGCCCGAGTGGGCATGGGTCACGTCAACGCCGCACTTGCGACCACCGCCGCTATCCTCACGCTGGAACCGTCGACGGTCTTCTCCTGCGGTGTTGCCGGTGCGCTCATTCCAGGCCCGGGGGTCGGGGGCGTCATAGTCGGGTCGGAGTATGTGAACGGCGGTGCTGACGCGCGCCCGCTCGGTTCTGAACGCGGCGGGCTACCCGGCGAGCCTTTGAGGTATCCGGGCGACCCCTCACTGGTCGAGCATGCCCGCGCCGCGAAGGCCACCGTCGGAACGATGCTGTCCAGCGACGTGTTCATCGACGCCGAATATATCGAGGGCATCCGGCGGGCGTTCCCGGATGCGATTTCGTGCGACATGGAGTCCAGTGCCGTGGCCCAGGTGTGTCACAAATTCGGGACGCGGTTTCTTAGCGTGCGCGGTATCTCGGACAACGCGGCCGGTACCGGCGCGCAGGAGTTCCTCCGGGAGAACGTGCGGGTCGGTCACCTCGCGGCGCAGTTCACACTCATGCTCGCCCGACTCGCGGGCTGACGGCGCACGGGAGTGCCCGCCAGCCGCCCGGCCTCCGCCGCCGGACTCAGTACCAGCCGCGCGCGCCCGAATGCGCCCACGCGCCACACGGGGTGCCGTACCGGCCCTCGATGTACCCGAGCCCCCAGGTGATCTGGGTACTCGCATTCGTGCGCCAGTCGGCACCCGCGCTCGACATCTTCGACCCCGGCAGCGACTGCGGAATGCCGTAGGCGCCACTCGATCGATTCTCGGCGTTGACCCGCCAGCCGCTTTCCTTCTGCCAGAGCTTGTCCAGGCAGACGAACTGGTCGTCGCCCCACCCCCGTGCCGCCGCCATCGACTTGGCGATGGCCCGTGCGGAACCGGGGTCCACCGAGACTGCGGAGATCTTCATGGTTCCCACTTTGATGACTTCGCCTCGAGGCTCACGCAGCACCTTGCGGGTCACTGCCGTCCGGGATACCTCCGCACCGCCACGCATCTCGATCGCGTAAGTCGTCACGGCCTCCCCGGCCCGTCCAGCGGTGACAACGGTTCGAAAACCCTCCGGAAGGGTCGCGTCCTTGATCTCTTCGGTCTCGAAGGGCAACGCCTCGGTGACCGTCGCCGATGTGCTCGCTGCCCGGTTGACCAGCACCAACATCCCGTCCACGGCGGCGGCATCCAACGGTACCGAGGTGTCGTCGCGGTCCCCCAACACGATCCCCGTTTGGAGGAGCACGCCCCGGACCGTCGCCTCGGGCGTGGTGATCGGCATAACGGCACCGTCCACCGAGACCCGCACCGTCTTCAGCGTCGACACCCGCACGGGCTCGCGACCGAGGGCCGCGGACCGGGAGGCCGACGTCACCGCGCCCTCAGCCCGCGGGCCCAGAGCCGTCAGCAACTCCCCCACGGTCCGAGCCGTCGTCGTGAAGGTCTCACGTTTCCCGTCGATCTCAACGGTGACCTCATGGCTGGTGCGCACCACGATCGTCTGCCCGTCGTGGACATTCGCCGTCAGCGCGGGCATCACCACGTCATCGGGCCGGGTCTCGATGTGTTGAGAGGCCAGGACGTCGGAGACCGTTCGTCCGTAGGCCGAGACCGGCTGGGTGCTGCCGTCGAAGTCGAGGATCACGTCCTTGTGCAAGGTCGCGAAGGCACTCGTGGTGCCGACGATTGCCAAGACGACAGCCGCCTGCGCGACGACGCGGGTGGCCCGGCTGTGCGAACGCTTGCTCCGATGCCGGCCGGGCGTCGTGTCGTTGGGCGCGCAGACGCCGGTGGAAAGAGGGTCGGAGTCATCGGCCAAGACCGTCGCGTGGCTGCCGCGCGATCGATTCGATCCCAACACGAGGAGTCTTCCGTCCATTCGTGAGCAAAAGCGGCCGATCACCAGCGTTCCGGTCAGCCCGAAGGCTCCGAGAACAAGAGTCCAGTTGCCGCGACCCGGACGCTTGTCCACGACGTTAGAGCGCGCGCCGCAGTGCAGGAAGATGCGAAGGTGGGTGATTTCCTTGCTCTGCCCGCTACCAAGGTCCGTAAAGCGACTCAGAAACGGCGCTGACCTGTGCACATACCTCAACCAACGGCCGCCCTGTGATGTTGGCCACGGCCTGGAGAGTCCACGGCAAAACGTAGGGAGCGTTCGGAGCGCCGCGAAATGGGTCAGGCGTCAGGTAGGGGGCATCGGTTTCTACCACGAGAAGGCTGCCGGGCGCACATCGCAAAGCCGCCCGCAAACCGTCATTCGACTTGAAACTCACCGGGCCGGCGAATGAGAGGTACCACCCCTGGGAAACGCAGAACTCGGCCATCTCGGCGTCTCCGGAGAAACAATGAAAGACCGTCCGCTCCGGTGCGCCGTCACGCGCGAGGATCTCCAACACCTGGGTGTGGGCATCCCGGTCGTGGATCTGCAGCGGCAGGTCGAGCTCCTTGGCCAGCGCGATGTGGGCACGGAACGCTTCCCGCTGAACCTCCTCACCCCGGGGTCCGGTGCGGAACAGATCCATGCCGGTCTCGCCGATCGCCCGGATGCGCTTATTGGCCCGCGCGGTGTCCGCGACGACGGCGATGGCGTCATCGAGACTGACCGCCCGGTGTTCCGGCCCGGGCTCGTGCGTGAGCCCGTCCGGGCCGGCGTCGATCACCCCGGCGTGCAGTACGGCCTCATTCGGGTGGATCGCGACCGCCCCCACCAGCGCGCGGGCGAACTCGGGGCCGACCACCGCCTCGGCATGGCGCAGTACCTCATCCGTCCAACGAATGGACCCCAGGTCGCACCCCACCTGAACGATACGGTCGACCCCGGAGCGGCGGGCACGGTCGAGGTGTTCGGCGACGGTCGGGTGCCGGTCCCCGGCCCACGGGTCCAGGGCCGCGAAGACCTCGCGGTCACCACCGAAACGGTCATCGGCGCCCGGGCGCCCCTGATGCGCAGCGGGCACGGTCGGCTCCGGCGGCAGCACATCACCGATCGACTCCAGATGGGTGTGGTTGTCCACCACCGGAACCGGTAGCGGCTCCGGCTCATCCGGCCAGCCGCGTCGACGTTTACGGGCCATCACTCAGCTGCCCTTCTGCTTTGTGGGCTCACGCCCCTCGCTGCGTGGGCTCATGCCTCGGCGCGCAGCCGCTCCAGCTCTTCGGCGACGATCGAGTCGTCGAGTTTGGTGAATACCGGCGCGGGCTTGGCCAGCGGCGTCCCGGCGTCGATCGGACTCGATGCCCACAACGGCCCCTGACCGTAGTCGCCCGTGATGATCGGGTACTGCCTGCTGGGGTCGTCGAGGTCGGTGACCTCACGGATCTCCGGCTTGTCGCCGAAGACCCGTTGCCGCCCGAAGGCCTCGTCGACGGCTTGGGCCGAATGCGGCAGGAACGGGGCCAGCAATGTGTTGCAGTCCGCCACCGCCTGGGCCGCCGTGTGTAGCACGGTGCCCTGCCGCTCCGGGTCGGTCTTGAGTTTCCAGGGTTCGGTCTTGGACAGGTACCCGTTCACCTCCCCGACCACCCGCATCGCCTCGGCGATCGCGGCCCGCTGCCGGTGAC
Source organism: Cellulomonadaceae bacterium (assembly GCA_031551755.1). Taxonomy (GTDB): domain Bacteria; phylum Actinomycetota; class Actinomycetes; order Actinomycetales; family Cellulomonadaceae; genus JAVBMU01. Next base: position 4,959 of record JAVBNE010000092.1, read on the forward strand.
CTTCGATGAGCGCCCCGACGGTGTCGAAGCCTGCTCGGGTGGCGGTCAGCACCTCCCGATCGGTTTCGGTCAGGTCCCCCGGTGTCGGAATGGCCCCGAAGTTCTTGTGGATCAGGTTCGCCGTCCGGTTGACCAGGTTCCCCCACCCGGCCACCAACTCATTGTTGGTGCGGGCCTTGAACTCCGACCAGGTGAAGTCCGAGTCCTGGTTCTCCGGCCCGGCCACCGAGATGAAGTACCGCAGGGCGTCGGGCTGGTAGCGGGCCAGCATGTCGCGGACGTAGATCACCACGCCGCGCGAGGAGGAGAACTGTTTGCCCTCCATGGTGAGGAACTCGCTGGAGACCACCTCGGTGGGCAGGTTCAGGTTGCCGTACTGCCCCGGCGAACCGCCTTTGTTCCCGCGTCCGTCGTAGCCCAGCAACTCCGCCGGCCAGATCTGGGAGTGGAAGGTGATGTTGTCCTTGCCCATGAAGTAGGCCGACTGGGCGTCACCCGTCCAGAATTGCCGCCACGCCTCGGGGTCACCGCTGCGCCGCGCCCACTCGATCGACGCCGATAAGTACCCGATGACGGCGTCGAACCACACGTACAGCCGCTTATTCGGGTTCTCCTCCCACCCGGGCAGCGGCACTGGGATGCCCCAGTCGATGTCGCGGGTCATGGCCCGCGGGCGCACGTCCTCCAACAGGTTCAGCGAGAAGTTCAGCACGTTCGGCCGCCAACCGTGCCGGGAGCGCAGCCAGTCACCGAGAGCGTCGACGAAGGCGGGGAGGTCGAGGAAGAAGTGATTCGACTCGACGAACTTGGGCGTCTCACCGTTGATCCGGCTCACGGGGTTGATGAGGTCGATCGCGTCGAGCTGGTTCCCGCAGTTGTCGCACTGGTCACCACGAGCGCCGTCGTAGCCACAGATCGGACAGGTGCCCTCGATGTAGCGGTCGGGCAGGGTACGGCCAGTGGAGGGAGAGATCGCCCCCATCGTGGTCTGCTCGATCATGTAGCCGTTCTTGTGCACCGTACGGAACATCTCCTGCACGACGGCGTAGTGGTTGGCCGTCGTCGTGCGAGTGAACAGGTCGTAGGACAACCCGAGCTGGTGGAGGTCCTCCACGATCACCCGGTTGTACCGGTCGGCCAGCTCCTGTGGAGTGACACCCTCCTGCTCGGCTTGGACCAGGATCGGGGTGCCGTGCTCGTCGGTGCCGGAGACCATCAGCACCTCGTGACCACGCATCCGCATATGCCTGCTGTACACATCGGAGGGGACGCCGAATCCTGCGACATGGCCGATATGCCGGGGCCCGTTGGCATAGGGCCAGGCCACGGCAGAAAGGATGTGGGTCATGGGTGAATCCTAGAGGCCCGCGCGTGGCAACCCGGCGCTGGGTGGCGGGGACATCCGAGTAGGGCCGGCCGATGCGAGGCCACCTACGTCAGCGGGGGGTGATCGTCAGGCGCAGCAACCGGTCGTCACCGGCCCGCGGGGTCCCTCGGCCGTCGGTGTTGTTGGTGAGCACATACAGGACGCTGGACCCGTCCGCCTCAGGCTCACCGGCCGCAAGCACCGCCCGCAACCGCCCGTAACCGTCCAGGGCCACCTGGGGGGTCGCGAACCCCAAGGGCGTCGGCGGGCTATCGGGTGCCTTTCCGACCTCGGCCGCGAAGGGCACCCGCCACAACCTCTCACCCCGCAGCCCCGCGAGGTACACCCCTTCCCGGGTGACGGCGAGGCCGCTGGGGGATGCCTCGTCCGTGGTCCAGGTGACCACCGGGTCGAGCCAGTCGCTGTTCTCCACACCCCGGCGGCCCTCCCGCTCCGGCCATCCGTAGTTCCCACCGGATACGATCACGTTGAGTTCGTCATAGGTGTTCTGCCCGAACTCGCTCGCGAACATCCGGCCGGTCACGTCCCACCCGAGGCCCTGCACGTTGCGGTGTCCGAGGCTCCACACCGGTGACTGCGCGTCGGGGTTCACCGACGCCGGTTCACCGTCCACTGTGATCCGCAGGATCTTGCCGCCCAAGGACGCGGGGTCCTGAGCGCTATCGGGGTCCGTGGCGTCCCCGGTCGCGACAAACAGGTCACCCCCCGGGCCGAAGGCGAGCTGACCGCCGTCGTGATTGCCCGCGGCCGGTATGCCCGTCAGGATCGGGTCCAGTGCCGAAAGGCTGCGATCGGTGAGCCGCCCATGAAGCACCTCGTTCCCGTCGCGCGTGGTCCGATAGATGAAGACCTCCCCGGCTGCCGCCGAGCCGGGTGGGGCAACGACCACCCCCAGGAGCCCGGCTTCCCCTCCGACGGCGGTGCGGTCCAGCAGATCGTCCGCACCCCGGCCGCCGACAGGCTCCGACTTGCCGGTCCTCGGGTCGATAACGACGAGCCGCCGCTCATCGCGCAGCGAGACCAGGAGTCGGTCATCGGGCAGGATCGCGATCCCCCAGGGTGCATCGAGATTCCGCGCAACCTCATCGACTTCCACCCTGACATCGGGCACCACGACCAGCGAGCCGCCATCTTCTGCGCTCGGTGTGGCCGTCGCCATGCGGGTGGGCGAGGAGACCGGTGTGGGGGGCTCTGGGGCATCCGAGCAAGCGGCCCCCAGGAGGCAGACGAGCACCATGCTCGTTGCGGTCGGCCATCGACGCCTCATAGCCCCATCGTGGCCGCGATCGGCGAGTTTCGCCGCCCAAACCATCCGGATGACCGGAAGCTATCCCGCGATCTCGGCCAGCCGGGTCCGCAAGACGGCGTCCAGCGCCTCATCCGAGAGAGGGTCGGCCACTGAGAATCGCAGCATTCCCTTGGTCCCGGTGAGTCCCGGCACTGATTCCTTGACGGTCGCGACCGTTTCCGAGGAGAACGGCACGAGGGACAACTGCGTGGCCGACCGTTGCACCGCCACCAGCCCTTTCCCGGCCACCTTCAGACAGGGCAGCCCGTAGGAGACTCCTTCCTCCGCCGTCGGCGCAATCCGACGCGCCGCGTCGAAGATCCGCTGGACAGCCGCTTGCTCCTCAACGGGAAGGGCGGTCACGAAGACATCGATGAGTCCCATCGGTCCATCGTGCCAGTCGTGGCACCCTGGTGTGATGAGTCAGCCGTTGCGAAAGCCCGACGAGCCGGTGCGTGCCCTCCTGGTCGTCGATGTTCAGCCGACCTTCTGCGAGGGCGGCGAGTTGGCGGTGAACGGCGGGAACGCCGTCGCTCGGCGTATCGCGGATTATGTCGCCGATCACCGCGGCCGCTACGGCTTGGTAGTCACCACCCAGGATTGGCATGTCGACCCGGGTGAGCATTTCGCGGCCCCGCCGGCCGAGCCGGATTTCGTCGACACGTGGCCACCGCACGGGATCGCCGGCACACCCAACGCCGAACTGCACCCGGCACTGGCGCAGTTGGCAGCCGATGCGGGGGTCAAGAAGGGAGCTCATGCGGCCGCATATTCCGGCTTCGAGGGGGTGGACGCAGATGGGCGTTCACTGGCGGATATCTTGTCGGCGGCCGGGGTCGGAGGTGTCGACGTGGTGGGCATCGCCGAGTCGCATTGCGTGCGAGCGACCGCGCTCGATGCACTGGCGTTGGGCCACACGACCCGGGTCTTCACGGATCTGACCGTGCCGGTCACCCCGGAGCAGGGCGCCCAGGCCCGCGCCGAACTCGCTGCCGCTGGAGTGGAGCTGGCGGTGTCCGCCGACACCGATTGAGGCTCAGTTGTCCCAGCGGTGGTCATAGTCATACTTGGTCAGCGGGTCAGCGCTGACTTCGGCGACGAGTTCGTCCAATAGTTTGTCCACGTCGGCGACTTGTTTGAGGTCGACGTCGGTGTTGTCGGTCGTGACGTCGACCCCGACAAGAATCCACCCATCAACCAGCGTGTACATGCCGGTGCCTTGGTATGGCGGCGGGCAAGTACCAGGGGTACTGCGGCCGGTGTTTGAATCGGTGTAGTTGTCGCACGGAGGAACACCCTGCGGGTCGGCCGTAGTCTCATACCAACCGAACCTACCCGAATTGGTGGTGCCGATAGGTGTGATTGTATAATAGTGATAGTAACTACTCTCACCCTCGACCGGCTTCGCGCTTGCACAAGTGTTGACGCTCTTCATGATCCAACTCGCTGGCTTTTCGCCAGGCCGGAGGACGCTGTCATCAAGCCACGCGACAAAGTACCGGACATTTACATCGTCAAGTTCGTACTCACCGAACTCTAGGGGAGCATGGTCATAGTTGTAGTCCCCGACCAGAGTCCTGAGAGAGCTTCTGAGACCGCACGCACGAGGTCCCCTCGCGCCCACACGCTGCACAACATCGTTTACTTTCGTGGCGCCGGGGAGCGTGTCGGAGATGTCCCAGCGGGTTGGGGCGTCCGTGGGTTCGTTGCTTTGCGTGCACCCTGTGAGTAGGAGGGCGAGTACTGTTGCTACGGCGCAGAGTTGTTGTTTAGTCGTCACGTGCTGCCACCATCGTGTCTCGGATACCTTTGACCATTTCTTCTACGGCCGACATGTTATGACCTTCATAGAACCCAGCGTGTTCTTCGAGGAAGTCGTCCAGGCCCGTCTCCATGCTGCCGACACCCGCCGAGGCAGCACCTTTTTGAAACTCGTAAAGTAGGGAGGTTGAACGGTTCACATACTCGGAGCGTATTTCGGCGAGTTTATCGGCTTCAGCGTGCGCGATGGCGTCGGCAGCCCAGTCCGCTCCCGCGCTGATCCCAAACGAAACAACCACACCAGGCACACCCGAGCCACTAACCGGCTCAGTTGTCCCAGCGGTGATCATAGTCATACTTGGTCAGCGGGTCAGCGCTGACCTTAGCGACAAGCTCATCCAATAGTTTGTCCACGTCGGCGACCTGCTTAAGGTCCACGTCGGTGTTGTCAGTCGTCACGTCGACCCCGACAAGAATCCACCCATCAACCAGCGTGTACATGCCCGTGCCCTGGTAAGGCGGCGGACAAGTACCAATCGTCACTTCACCCTCGCCCGAATCAACGTAGTTGTCACAGGGCGGAACACCCCGCGGGTTCACCGTCGTCTCGAACCAACCGAACCTGTCCGAGTCGGTGCCACCAATCGGGGTGATCGTGTAGTACAGAAGGTAGTTGTCGTGGCCTGGAACTGGCGTCGCCTGAGAGCACCGGATTATCTTCTCCATAGCCCAATTCGCCGGCTTGAATCCTGCTGGGCGGTTCTCAGTGTTGATCCAGACAACAAAGTATCGCACCTTAGCGTCTTCGAGTTTGTACTCACCAAACTCGAGTGGCGATTTATCATAATTATAAGGCCCGACCATAGTCATAAAACTATCCCGAAGCCCACAAGAACGCGGACCCCGGTCACCTGTTCTCTGTACTACATCGTTTACTTTCGTGGCGCCGGGGAGTGCGGCGGAGATGTCCCAGCGGGTCGGGGCGCCCGTGGGTTCGTTGCTTTGCGTGCACCCTGCCAGCAGCAGGGCGAGTACTGTTGCTACGGCGCTGAGTTGTCGTTTAGTCGTCACGTGCTGCCACCATCGTGTCTCGGATACCTTTGACCATTTCTTCTACCGCGGACATGTTGTGACCGTCATAGAATCCGGCGTGTTCTTCGAGGAAGTCGTTCAGGCCCGTCTCCATTGTGCCGACACCCGCCGAGGCAGCACCTTTTTGGAATTCGTAGAGTAGGGAGGTTGATCGGTTCACATATTCAGAGCGTATTTCGGCGAGTTTATCGGCTTCAGCGTGCGCGATGGCGTCGGCAGCCCAGTCCGCTCCCGCGCTTATCCCAAACGAAACAACCACACCAGGCACACCCGAGACACTGACTGGCGACGTCACCAGATCAACCGCTCCACTGACTGCCTTGCGCAACACCGCATCATCTTCCTCAGCCCTGTTCACCGCCACATGATCAATCTCACCCCAGATCGTCGCCGCATTCCCACTGGCGTATTCGAGAACTTTATTTCTGGCGGCAAGATCTGGGACTTGATTTAGGAAGCTTCCCGATTCAAACATGTGCTCCTTAACGATCTCCTCCCAGGCGAGCGCACCTTCACCACCCAGGCCAGTGGACTTCACGACAGCTAGAATCTCGTCCTGCTTGAATCCTGGCATTGGCTCGTCGTTCAAATAGAAATCCGTCCCGGCCTCCGGTTTAAACCCGTGTTCTTTGTAGTCTTCAATCAGTCCGTCTCGCCCGACTGTGAGGTTGGAACGGCCCGAGATGGCTTCGCCGACACCGTCAACGTACGGCTTGTACGCATACGCCAGCTCACGCGCACCTGGGCCTTGCAAGACCCGGTTCGACAGGTCGATCCCCGAAGCCGGGTCATTAAGCCGGTGGGTGACCTGGTTAATCAACAACGCCGCCCGCCTAGCAGTATCCAGGTCACCACACGTAGCACCGTGGTTCGTGACCGCACCAATCGAGGAGAACACCGCCCCACCAAAATCATGACCCATGAACGTCAAAGCATCAGGGTTACCGCTCTCGATCTTCAACCACCGGTTCACCCTCGCCCCAGAAATCTCACTGCCACCCTCAGGCGCCCAAAACTCCGTCGACAACACCGGGTCCTTCGACAACGCGTTAAACACCGCATGCGGCACCGACACAAACCCCGCAGTCTCAGCCCGGCTCAGCCCCAACATAGCCTCCGCAGCACCAGCGTCTTGGTCCACCCCCCACACCCGACCACCACCACGCTTCCACGCATCCAACTCCAACACCGCCCCATACGCCAACTCAGAACTCACACCACCAGAAAGCAGATATCCGGCCAACAACTGCCGACCACCCGACGCATGGCGAAGTAAATGAGTCAGTGCGTCAACGGCGTGTAGGGTCTGCCGGTCTGGAGGTGGCGCGTGGCGCGTGGTCAGGAGTTGTTGGATCCTGAGCGTGAGGAGATCTCGCGTGGGATCGCTGAGGGGTTGTCGGGTCGGGTGATCGCGGCGCGGCTGGGCCGTCATCCGTCGGTGGTGAACCGGGAGGTCGCCCGCAACGGGGGGCGGGAGAAGTA
>JAVBNE010000007.1:0-88695 GCA_031551755.1 Cellulomonadaceae bacterium
CTGCCCCGCCTTTGACCCGCAGGGCGGCCCCGGGTGGACGCACTGCGGAAGGGGGGTGTTGCGGCCGCGGCCGCACCACCCCCTCGAGGTACCCGTGTCAGTAGGTCTTGACAACCTGGTAGGCCCCGTTCTCCACCTTCAGGACAGCCAGGCCGCCGAGTTCGGTCGACCCGTGGTAATCGGGGGTGAACGTCATGATGGCGTTGACTCCGATGACGTCCTTGGTGTCGTTCTCCAGAGCGTCCCGGATGACATCGCGAGTGGCCTGCACATCAGCCGGATCGGGGGAACCGGCGGCACGGATCGCGTTGTCGAGCAGGATCGAGCCGTCCCAACCATTCGCGGCGAACTGGCCGGCCTGGTCATTGGTGGCCGCGAATGCCGACACCAGCGCGTTGGTCTGGTCGTACTGCGGGCTGGACTTCTCGACGGACTCCGGCGCGAGCACGACCGAGCCCTGGACGTAGGTGCCGTCGGCGGCGGCCCCGGCGTTCGTGATGTACTCGGCCGATCCAGCTCCCGGGGAGTTGAACAGCACTGGTTTGAAGCCGATCGACTGGGCGCTCTTGGCCACCACGGCATTGGCCGGGTTGACCGCCCACACCAGCACGGCGTCGGGGTTGCCCCCGGCGAGCTTGGACAGCTGCGCGGTGACGTCGGTGCTCGTGGCGTCGAAGGCCTCGGAACCGGTGACGGTGACGCCCGTCTTGGCCGCGACCTCCTTGATCCGCGCGGCCGGGTCCTGACCGTAGCCGTCATTGGTGTGCAGCAGCCCCACCTTCGTCCAGCCTTGATCCTTGGCGAACTGCAGCTGGGCGGTGAGGGACTCGCTGGTCCCCGTGTACTGCTTGAAGATGTACGTGGCCTCATCGGCCGGCTCGACGATGCTGCTGGATGAGGCCAACACGATCGTGGGCACCTGCAGTTCCTTGGAGAAGGTACGGAGCGCATTGCCCTCACCACTGGAGCTGGGTCCCAAGACGGCGTGGACGTTCTCCTCGATCGCGAGCTTGCGGAACTGGTTGACCGCCGTGGCTTCGGCCGAACCGGAGTCCAGCGTGACCAGCTTGACCTTGTGCCCGTCGATGCCGCCCTTGGCGTTGACCTCGTCGAAGTAGAGCTTGATCGCCTTCTGCTCAGGTTCGCCGAGCGCGGCATAGCTGCCGGTCAGGCCGACGAGGACACCGATGCGATAGTCGTCGCCTCCCCCGGTCCCACCGCCACCACCTGTTTCGGAGTCGGAGGCACAGGCGGTGACACCCGCGAGCAGGGCAACTGTCGTGAGGGCGACTGCGAGGCGCCGCCTTGAGCTGTGAGTGACGTTCTTCATTGAAGTCCCTTCCTGGTTTCGGTGGTTGTTCGGCTTGTCGAGGTGAACCAGACGTGCCCCGGACTTCAGCGCCAGCCGTTGACTTGGCTCCTGCGACCCGTCTACCCTCAGTCAAGACGAACGCTAGTTAGTCTGTCAAGCAAAAGCTGTCACTGTGTCAGAACCGGTCGACCGGCACTGGCGCGGACCCGAACGCAAGGAGGCTTCGGAAGTGGACGTCGTCATGCAGTTAGTGCTCACTGCCCTCGCATTGGGCGCGCTGTACGGCGCCATCGGCGTGAGCTATGTGATCGTTCATCGCATCACCGGAATGGTGAACTTCGCGATGGGTGACATCGCCGTCGCAGGCGCCTTCGGGGCCGTCGTGGCTTCCGCTGTCATGCCACCCCTCCTCGCGATCGGCGTGGGTGCCCTCACGGCCGCGGTGGTCAGCGTCGTGATGTACCACGTCGCTCTCTTCCCGCTGCGGCGCCAGTCGCTGATGGTGCAGACCATCGTGACCCTGGGATTCGGGATCGTCATCCGCTCAGCACTCCAACTCATCTTCGGGTCCGGTCCACGCCAATTCGACCCGATCACCTCCGGGCCGTCGATCTCGGTCCTCGGTGCGAGCATCCCCCGCCAGTCGGTATGGCTGATCGTGATCGCGGTGGTCGCCTATCTTCTCCTGACCCGGTTCTTCGACCGTACGCTCACCGGCAAAGCGCTGTCGGCCTTCTCGGTGAACTCCTACGCGGCCGGTGTCGTCGGGATCTCCTTGCCGATCATGGCAACGATCGCCTTCGCACACTCAGGGGCCATGGCCGGCGGGGTTCTCGCCGCGCAGGTACCCACCTCATTCATCACCGCCGGTGCCGGTCTCGCCCTCGGCCTCAAGGGTTTCATCGCCGCCATCCTCGGCGGCTTCGACCGGCTGGGCCTGACTCTCGTCGGCGGCTTCCTGATCGCCTTGATCGAAGTCTCGGTGGCGCGCTACATCTCCGCTGCCCAAGCGCCCACAGTCCTGTTCACCCTGTTGATCGTTCTTCTGATCGTCCGCCCGCAGGGCCTGACCCGAAAGGTGGTGGCCGAGCGTGTCTGAAAACGTCCGGCTCTTCCCCACGCCGCTGCTGTCCTGGCGGCACCTCGCGGCGGCGGCAGCCTGGATCACCGTCGTCCTCGCCTTCGCCTTCAGCGCCAACCAGTACTACACGGGCCTCGGTGCATCGATCGGCATCCTCGCGATCCTCGGACTGTCGATGGTGCTCGTCACCGGGTACGCCGGTCAGTTCTCGCTGGCCGTCGGCGCTTTCTACGGCATCGGTGCCTACGCATCGACCCTACTGACCATCAAGTACGGCTGGATCGGCCTGGCCGCCATCGGTGTCGGTGTCCTGGTCGCGGCCAGCGTGGGATTCCTACTGGCCCGCCCACTATTCCGGCTCCGCGGCCACTTCCTAGCCATGGCGACCCTCGCGCTCACCGAGGTGTTCTACCTGCTGGTCAACAACGCGAGTTACACCGGCGGGTCCACCGGGATGGGTCCGGTCGACTCACTGTCGATCTTCGGGTACTCCTTCTCTACCAGCCAAAGCCACGTGATCTTGAACTGGTCCGTCGTCGGGGTCGTGCTGTGGGGAGCACTGATGCTTCGCAACGGACGCGCCGGACGAGCTCTGCTGGCCATCCGGGGCAACGAAGCAGCAGCTGCGGCAGCCGGGATCGACATCGCCGCGGCGAAAGCCCGAGTCTTCACGGCGTCTGCGGTCTTTAGCGCGGTCGCCGGCTCGCTGTACGCGCATGAGCTGCGCTACGTCAATCCGCCACCGTTCGGCCTCGAGGGCACGTTCGACGTGCTGATGATCGCTGTGCTCGGGGGTATGCGCAGCCCGTGGGGCGCGGTCATCGGCGCGGTGGCCTACGAGTCACTGAACCAACTCATCGAAGGGGTTCTTCCGTCCATCGTCGGCACCGCGGGCGTCGGAGCGGGCAAGCAGTTGATCATCGGAGTCCTCCTGGTCGTAATCCTGCTCGTGCGTCCTGATGGGATCGCGGGCGCGGCCTCGGCCGGGTGGGCCTGGGTCAAGCGCCGCGTCCGCGGCCCGCTGAAGGCGACCGAACCCACCGGCACCGAGCCGCCGACGCCCGGGTCCACTTCCGACATGCGTGCGTTGCGGGAACTCGCTGACGCCGAAGGGATTCACGCGATCGGCGACGAGGTGTTGCGCGCCGAGCATCTGAGCAAACGGTTCGGTGGTGTCACTGCCGTCGACGACGTCGGCCTGACCCTGCACGCCGGGGAGGTGCTCGCCGTCATCGGACCCAACGGAGCGGGTAAATCGACCCTGGTGAACCTCCTGTCGGGCAACCTGGTCCCGGACACCGGCGAGGTCTGGGTCGGCGGAACCGAGGTGACCGGCCTGCGAGCGCACCGGGTGGCCCAGCACGGGCTGAGCCGCACGTTCCAGACGCCGTGCCTCTTCGAGGGCATGGATGTCGAGGCGACCGTGAAGGTCGGAGCGCACCTGCGCGGTTCGGTCGGCCTCATGCGCTCGGCGGTGCCGACTCTCGGCACGATCAAGGAGGAGCACCTGCTCGCCGACGCGACTCGCGAGGTGCTCGCCCAACTCGGGCTTGACGCCTTGGCCGACCGCGACGCCATGACGCTCTCACTCGGACAGCAGAAGCAGATCGAGATCGCCCGGGCACTGGTCGCCCGGCCGCGGGTCATCCTCTTCGACGAACCCTGCGCCGGTCTGAACAAGGCGGAGAAGGCATCGCTCATGCAGGCTCTGCGTGCCCTCGTCCGCGAAGGCATCGCCGTGCTGGTAATCGAACACGACATGGAGTTCGTCATGTCGGTGGCTGACCGGGTCCAGGTGATCAACTTCGGGGCGACGCTGCGCGTCGGCTCCCCCGCCGAGGTCCAAGCCGACCAGGCCGTCATCGACGCCTACCTCGGCGTCTCCCACGAGACCAACACGAGCGAGGCACCCGACGAGACGGGCGACCGTGCCGAGAAGGAGAACGTGCAGCGATGAGCAAAGCCTTGGATGTCGAGAAGGTCGCCCACTCCTACGGTCGCACGAAGGTACTACGCGGTGTTTCCTTTGATGCCGCACCTGGTGAGATCGTCACGATCATCGGCCCCAACGGCGCGGGGAAGTCGACCCTGCTGAACGTCGTCGCCCGCACCCTGCGGCTGCGTCAAGGCCGTGTTTCCATGGCGGGAAAGGACACAGGCAGACTCCGACAGAGCCAAGTGGTCGCCGCCGGGCTCGTACTGGTACCCGAGGGGCGACAGGTGTTCTCCACGCTGTCGGTCGCCGACAACCTGCTTCTCGGTGGCTACACACGCCGCCGGAACAAGGACACCAAGGAGAACCTCGACCTCGTCTACTCGATCTTCCCGCGGCTCCATGAACGGCAAGGCCAGCTCGCGGGGACGCTCTCCGGCGGCGAACAGCAGATGCTGGCGATCGGCCGGGCAATGATGAGCAGACCGACCGTGATGCTCCTGGACGAACCCAGCCTCGGCTTGGCGCCCCAGATGACTGCCCGGATCATGTCCGTGCTGGGGCAACTCCGGAATGAACAGCGGCTGACCATCGTGCTGGTCGAGCAGAATGCGAATGCCGCCCTCGCGCTCGCCGACCGTGGCTACCTGCTGTCCGGCGGCGAAGTCATCCGTCGTGGAACCGCCACCGAGCTGCGGGCCGACCCCGTGATCCAACACGTCTACCTCGGGGGTACGGCCTCCTCCGAGCCGGTGCAGGGCGCGCTCGGCACAACCCTCGAGCACGAGCTTGGCTAGCGGACCAGCCGCCAACGCCCCACCGGCCCGCCCTGCCAGCCAGGCGCAGGCCGGCGCGTGGGCGGCTCGTCGAATGCCCGACATCGAGCGCGCCGCCCACGCGACATGGGCGATCCCCGTGCCGTTCCGGGGCAACCCGATCAAGTTCACCTACTCCTACCTCGTCCAAGGCAAAGGCCAAGCGGTACTGATCGATGCGGGAGCTGCCGACGACGCCGGGCGCCGGGCGTTGCGCAACGCTTTCGACCATATCGGCTTCGACATCCGAACCTTGATGGGCATCGTCATCACACACTGCCACATCGACCACTGGGCTCTGGCCGATGAGATCGCCGGCCAATCCGGCGCATGGGTGGCGCTGGGCGCAGCGGAGTGGGCGTGGCTGCAAACCGTGGGCGACGACGAGCGGACGATTCCCGCCATCAGGGTCCGCCTGGAACGCGACTGGGGCGTGCCACCGGAGCGATCCGAACAGATCGCCGCCACTGACGACTACGGCGAGTACCGCAGATACCGAACGCCCGACTTCCTCCTCCAACACGGCGAACCGATCCCCCTGCCGGGCCGGGTCCTCACCACTGTCGCTACGCCCGGCCACACACCTGGGCATCTGAGCGTCCTCGACGAGGGCCGGCAACTGTTGTTCAGTGGAGATCATGTGCTGCCACGCATCACCCCGAATGTGTCGCTCAACCCATTCGGAGCGATCGATCCGCTGCGCGAGTATCAGGAATCGCTCGGGTTCCTCGACCATCTCGCAGTCCAGCAGGTACTACCCGCGCACGAGTACCGCTTCACAGGACTGCGGAGCCGCAATGACGCCATTCGGCGCAGCATCGGCGAGCACCTGGAACGAGTGTCCGCAATCTTTGCCGCCCAGCCGGATGCGACAGTCTGGCGGGTTGCGGAACTGCTGCCGTGGTCCCGGCGTTGGGCGGACTACGACCCGCTGCAGCAGCGTCTCGCCCTGGGTGAGACGGCAGCGTATCTGCGCAACCTCGGAGCACTCCCCGATGCGCTGCCACGGGTCAGGCCCGAAACGCCGGCGTCGCCCTGATTCGCCCCTGACCTCACCCCCGGATCAGGTGCTCCCGGCGGTTCAGCTGCTTGACGGAGAACCTTCGGGGCGAAGCGCCACGAGGAAGCTGGAGATGAAGGTCATCACCGTCTCGGCCCGCTGGTTGGTCACTGCGTACTCCAGGCTCCACAGACCCGCGCCCTCACGGCTGGTGGTCCGGGTTTCGCGAACGGTGGCCGTCGCCCGGATCGTGTCGCCGATCAGCACCGGCCGGGTCGCTCGCACGGAATCGAGCCCGAGCCAGGCGATCACATGGGTGAAGCAACCGGTCTGGGTCATCAGCCCGAGGGCGGTGGCGAGCGTGAACGGTCCATGGGCGATGCGTTGGCCGAACTGTGTCCCGGCCGCGTACTCCGCGTCCAGATGCAGTGCCACCAAGTCGCCTGTCAAACCCGCCCAGGTCACCAAATGCGCGTCGGTCACCGTCACGCCGGTGGACTGAAGCGTGTCTCCCGGCGCCAGGTCTTCCCAGTAACGTCCGCGGTCGTCGTTGATTGCGGTCATGTCATACCTTCGTCCGGCTGGGGGGGGAATCGCTGCTTCGACATGAGTCTACACTAGACGAACGGACACTCGTTCGTTAGTTTGGTGTTCTTGGACCACCTGGAGGTCGACGATGACACGTGCTAATAGCGCCGTGCGGCTCGACGAGGAAGCCGCCACCCCCGAGGAAGAGTCTGTCCACGACAAGCTGTCGCAGGCCTTGTCCCGCGCCCGTCTCGGCGGTTCGGCGAAGAACCGCGAGAAGATCGTCGCGTCCGGCAAACTGCTGGTCCGCGACCGGCTCACGCTGCTCTTCGACAACGGCGAGTATCTGGAGGACGGCCTGCTCGCCCGGCACACCGATGACCTTCCCGGCGATGCCGTGGTGTGCGCATACGGCAACGTCGACGGCCGCCAAATCTGCGTGATCGCCAACGACTACTCCGTCAAGGCCGGCACGTGGGGTAACCGGACCTTCGAGAAGATCACCTTCGCCCAGAACACCGCCACCGAGGCCGGCATCCCCATCGTGTACCTGTTCGACTCGGCCGGCGCGCGAATCGACGAGCAATTCGAAAGCTTCGCCGGACGCCACGCCTGGGGGAACATCTTCTACAACCAGGTGCAGATCTCCGGCCGCGTCCCGCAGGTCTGCGCGCTGTTCGGCCCCTCTCCCGCCGGCTCGGCCTATGTCCCCGCGCTCTGCGACCTCACGATCATGGTGCGCGGACACGCCACGGCCTACCTGGGCTCCCCCCGGCTGGCCGAGATGGTCACCGGAGAGCGCGTGACGCTCGAGGAGATGGGCGGAGCGGAGATGCACTGCACCGTCTCGGGACTCGGCGACATGCTCGTCGACGACGACACCGAGGCGATCGACGCCGTTCGCGTCTGGCTGTCCTACCTTCCCCCGGTCTGGGAGCAGGCGCCGCCGGTCGCTCCCCCGGCCGACCCGCGGCCCGGCCGACCGCTGAGTGAGATCGTGCCTCTGCGCGAGGCCGAGGTCTTCGACATGGAGGAGTTCGTCGAGTCTCTCGTCGACGAAGCGACGTTCTTCCCCTACAAGGAACTGTTCGCACCGGAGATGCTGACCGGCTTTGCCCGGATCGAAGGGCGCTCGGTCGGCATCGTCGCCAACCAGCCCAAGCACATGGGCGGCACGATCTTCCCGGACTCCTCGGATAAGGCGGCGCGGTTCATCTGGATCTGCAACGCCTACAACGTCCCGATCATCTTCCTCGTCGACATCGCCGGGTACATGATCGGCTCCGATGTCGAACGGCAGGGCATCATCCGGCACGGAGCCAAGATGATCTTCGCCGTCTCGGAGTGCCGGGTCCCCCGCATCACCGTCCTGGTGCGCAAAGCTTACGGCGGCGGGTACCTGGCGATGTCCGGTGCGCCGATGCATCCCGACGCGGTGATCGCACTCCCCACCGCACGCCCGGCACTCATGGGCCCGGACGCCGCTGTGAACGGTGTCTATTACAACCAGATCCACGCGATCGAGGACCCGGAGGAACGGCGAGCCTTCGTGGCCGCCAAACAGGCCGAGTACGCCGAGGGCATCGATGTGTTCAAGATCGCCGACGCCAACGCCGTCGAGGCCGTGGTGCCGACCGACGACCTGCGTGATGAGCTCGTGCGACGCATCGACCTGTACCGTCGCCGGCCGGCCGTTCCCGTCACCCGCCGCCAAGCCGTCACCCCGGTGTGAGCCATGGTCAAGATCATGGCCGTGATCATCCGGCGAGAAAACCTCACCCGCGAGCAGTTCCTGGGGCACTGGAACAACGAGCACCCGGTGTTCGTTTGGCGCCTTCCCGGACTACGCCGATACCGGCAGAATGTTGCCATCGAGCACCGTAAACAGTGGCCCGCGGACGGGATCGCCGAGCTGTGGTTCGACTCGGTCAAGGACGTCGCCATCGCCTTCGATTCCCCCGCGGCCGAGAAGCTGTTCCAGCACGAGTCCCAGTTCATCGGAAAGATGGATTGGCTGATCGCCGAAGAGGTCGAGGTACCGCAGCCGGCCGACTTACAGCCGGAACGACGCAGAGAGAAGAGCGATCGATGAGGATCGTCGTGCTGGTCAAGGAAGTCCCCGACACCTACGGCGAGCGCCGCCTGGACACCGAGACCGGGCTCGCCGACCGTCAGGGCACCGAAGCTGTGCTGGACGAAGTCAGCGAGCGCGCGCTGGAGGTGGCCCTCACCTACGCCGACGCGGTGCCCGGCACCCAGATCGTGGCGCTGACGATGGCGCCCGAAACCGCCGCAGCCGCGCTGCGCAAATGCCTGGCCATGGGAGCCACCACCGCGGTGCACGTCGCGGATCCCGAGCTGCTCGGCGCGGATCTGACCCTGACCGCCCAGGCTCTCGCCGCGGCGCTGCGCCGGACCCCCTTCGACCTGGTCCTCGCGGGCAACGCCTCGACCGACGGCGCAGGCGGGGTCCTCCCGGCGATGGTGGCCGAGCACCTCGGCGTCCCCCAGCTCACCAATCTGCGCAGCCTGCACATCGAGGAGGGCGCGGTCAGCGGCACCCGCACGGGCGATGGCGGCGAGGCCGAGGTCAGTTCACCGCTGCCCGCGGTCGTCTCCGTGACCGAGGCGCTGCCCGAGGCACGGTTCCCGAACTTCAAGGGGATTCTGGCCGCCAAGAAGAAGCCGCTGGAGACGATGGCCCTCGCGGACCTGGATGTCGACCCACTCGACCCGCGCGCGGCCCGGTCGATCATGATCGCCGTCCAGCAGCGGCCCCCACGGCAGGCGGGCATCAAGATCGACGACGGTTCGGATGCCGCGGATCAGCTGGCCGAGTTCCTCGTCTCGAACCGGCTCGCGTGAGGAGAGCACGATGACCGACTACCCCACAGACGCCGTCCTGGTCTTCATCGAGACCCTACCCTCCGGCGACGCCGCACCGAGCGCGGCCGAACTCCTCGGCGCCGCGGCCGCCATCGGCACGCCCATCGCCTTGGTGGTCACCGCGCCCGGCCTGAGCGCCACCGCCGCCGATGCCGCCGCGCACGCTGGGGCGACGACCGTGCTGGTCGCCGAGCTTGAGGACCACGGCACGGTGCTGACCGTTCCGGCCGTCGACGCGCTGGTCGCGGCGGCCGAACGAGTCCGGCCCGATGCGGTGCTGCTTGCGCATTCCGTCGACGGCCGCGACATCGCCGGGCGGCTTGCGGCCCGTTGTGGCTTCGGCCTCGCGGTAGATGCGGTGGCCGTCGGGCGCGACGGCGAGGGCGTGATCGCGCACCATTCGGTGTTGGGTGGCGGTTATGACGTTGTCTCCGCGGTGACCTTCGGTACCCCGGTCATCACGGTCCGTCAGGGTGCGGTGGATACCCGCGCCACGGCCCAGCCGCTCGCTGTCGACAAGCTCGATGTCTCACGGTCGGGCGCACCGGGAGCCACTATCACGTCGGCCCAGGAAGCCACTGTCACCGGGCTGGACCGGCCCCGGCTGCGGGAGGCCGCGAAGGTGGTCTCCGGCGGACGCGGTATGGGGTCCGCCGAGAGCTTCGCCCTCGCGGAACAGCTCGCCGACGCCCTGGGCGCCGCCGTCGGTGCGTCGCGGGCCGCCGTCGACGCCGGGTACGTGCCCCAGACCTACCAGGTCGGGCAGACGGGCGTCACCGTCTCCCCGGAGCTGTACATCGCGCTCGGCATCTCCGGCGCCGTCCAGCACAAGGCCGGCATGCAGACCTCCAAGACGATCGTGGCGATCAACAAGGACGCCGAGGCGCCGATCTTCGACATCACCGACTTCGGCGTCGTCGCGGATCTGCACGCTTTCGTGCCTCGCCTCATCGAGGCGCTGGCCGACCGGAAGAAGTAGCCGTGCCCAGGACAATGCCGCGAACCCGCCGAGGGCTCCCCCGGACGCCTGGCGGGGAGCCCTGGCCGCCCACTGGGGCTGTGGCGGATGAGGTGGTCGACGCCACCATCGGGGCGGTCGCGCGAGTGACCGCGGCGCCCAGTTCGGCCCCCGATGAGGGTCGAGCGGCCGAGCCGAACTCGGTCGGCTCGGCGGCAGCGTCGGCACCGGTCGCTATGCGCCGTGGGCTCCCCCGCATCAGCGGCGGCGAGCCTTGGCCGCCAGCCGAGCTGGTTCAGCCCCGGCGCGAAACAACGCCACCGCCTGCATCCACGACCGCACCCGAGCCTGCCGCTTTGGCCCCGGCCCCAGTGACCGGCCTGGAGACCACGACCGGCCCGCCCGTCGAACCGGCACGCGTCGTTCCGATGGCGACGACCACCGCACGCCGGGGCCTACCACGAACGCCTGGTGGCGAGCCATGGCCACCGGCCACCTTCCGACCAGCCGCCGAGGTACCCGCCGTGCAGATGCCCCCACGGGCTGAGCCGACAACGGCAGCCGGATCGCAAACGACGGACACCCTCTCCCGGCGAGCTGCCTCGTCGCCGTCTCCCACTCCGCCAACTCAGGCGCCGCGCGTCGCCAACCCACGTCGCAGGCGGTGGTGGAAGGTCGCCGCCTGGGCCCTGGCCGGTGCGCTCAGCGTGGCCGTCGCGGTCCTGGTCGCCCGCTGGCTCGTCACTCTCGATGGTGTCCGCCAGTTCATGGTCGACTACCCAGGCGAGTACCCCCTTCCCGAGGGGACGGCCCCCGGGTTCCCGGCTTGGGTGCGGTGGCAGCACTTCTTCAACCTGTTCCTGATGGCGTTGATCATCCGGACCGGCCTCCAGGTCCGCACGGAACAGAAGCCCGCGGCGTACTGGAGTCCGCGCGCCAAGGCCGACCGCAAGGTGAGCTTGACGGTCTGGCTGCATCAGTCGCTCGATGCCCTGTGGGTGATCAACGGCGCCGTCTTCATCGTGCTGCTGATCGTCTCCGGGCACTGGGCGCGCATCGTGCCGTCCAGCATCGAGGTCTTCCCGAACGCACTGTCCGCCGCCCTGCAATACCTGTCGTTGGATTGGCCGACGGAACACGGCTGGGCCAACTACAACAGCCTTCAGCAGCTCGCCTACTTTGTGACAGTATTTGTCGCGGCGCCCCTGTCCGCGGCGACCGGATTGCGAATGTCCCTGCTGTGGCCGGCGAGCAACGCACGCCTCAACCGCCTCTACCCGACCGAGGTAGCGCGGGCCATCCACTTCCCGGTGATGCTCTACTTCGTGAGCTTCATCGTCATGCACGTCGCCATGGTCTTCGCCACCGGTGCCTTGCGGAACCTCAACCACATGTTCGCCGGAACCGATGCCATCAACTGGGTGGGCTTCGCGTGGTTCATCGGAGCTGCCGCCGTGATCGCTGCCGCCTGGACGCTCGCCCGACCACTGATCGTGGCACCTGTCGCGAACGTCTTCGGCCGAGTGTCAAACCGGTGAGGGTAAGGGAACGGCTGACCAGGGCTTTCGGTGTACCAGCGGAGGCGCACTTCTCGGCGCAGAGTCCGCAAAGTGCGAGGGTGTGTCGGTACCCGAAACCAGAGTATGGCCATGACAAAAACCAAGAAGCTCCTAGTGACTGACCTGGATAACACGCTTTGGGACTGGTTTTACTTCTGGCTACCTCATTCTCTACGCTTCTCGAAGAGCTCGTACGAGCCAGTGGAGTGCCGCGCGGCAAACTCGAGGGTGAGATTCGCGAAGTCCATCAGAGATACGGAACCACGGAATACTCAAATCTGGTTAATGAGATTCCTTCACTCATTCAACTCGCCTCTCCCGAGCACCCGCATGTAGTATTTAGCAGGGCTATCGAGGCATTCAGAGCAACACGCAGAAACTCAATACGTCTCTATTCGGATGTATTCGAGACACTGAGCGCGATAAGGACTCGTGGTGTCCGGGTAGTCGCCTACACCGAATCGCCTGCCTACTGGACAGAGTGGCGGATCAGAAAAACCCGTCTCGATGGATTGATTGACGTACTGTATTCGAGTGAAGATCATGATTTCCCTGAGGGAACAACTGTCGCGAGTATCCGCACTCAACCTTTGGATACATATGGCTTAACCAACACGATCCACAAGACCCTTCCTCGCGGCCTGCGTAAACCAAACACCGAGGTGCTCCGAAAGATACTTAGCGTAGAGAACGCAAGCTCGGAGGATGCCGTGTATATCGGCGACAGTCTTATGAAAGACATAGCTATGGCGCAGGATGCCGGAGTACTCGACATTCACGCGGCGTACGGGGTGGCTCATGAGCGTTCCGAGTACGAGCTGCTCCGTCGAGTAACCCACTGGACCGATGCCGAGGTTGAGCGCGAAAAGTCAATCCACCGCAACGTTATCGCCACATTTAGCCTCTCAACTTCATTCGGCGAGGTAGGTCGTTTCTTCGAGTTGTGACATCATGACGGCATGGCCCATCCCACAGAGCAAGAACAGCTAACGACCGATCAACGCGTAGGGTACTACCTCGATCTCTGGAAGAAGTCGGTTGACGTCCAGCAGCACTTCAACGACATTGAGTTCAGGATTCGAGGCCTGGCACTAACTGTCGCGACTTTCGCGCTCGGCGCTGGCGCAGTGGCCGCAAAGGATGCTGCAGCGATAGGGCCGGTGAGTCTCGGCGCCGCTATTTCCGTCCTGGGTCTATTTCTTTGGCAGGCATTCTACTTTGTTGATCGATACTGGTATCACCCATTACTGAAGGCCGCAGTAGCACATGGCACGAAGTTTGAGCAGGAGCTCTCGTCTGAACTGGAGAGCGCAGGGATGACCGATGCGATAACCAAAGCAAGCCCAGTCAAGCCTCAAGGTTTCTTCACATTTTTCGTACCGCGAACCAAGCGACGATTACGCAAACCCCTTCACTCCGACGACAAAATAGCGGTCTTCTACAGAATTGGCACCTTTGTCTTTATTATAGCTGCAATCGGGCTTGAGCTGGGTACATTGCTGACCGAACCTAGGGCGGGTTCCGATCCCATTCGAGTCCAGATCCTCAACGATCTGCCATCAGTAGCACCGACGGATCCGACCGGAGGCGGTTAAGCGAGGTTGCTGAGCTCAACGCCCCAGGCCCGTCCACCCCCTGTTGCTGCTCCAGCCAAGAAGCTGAGCAGCCCTTGATCAACGAAACACCATCGTGCATCTGCCTGGCAGGGACCAGCCCCACCCCGAGCCGACCTACCAGCAGCGAGGAAAATCTCCGCGACCTGCTACTCAAGAGTTTGGACCGCCTTTCCAGTGACCTTCGCAATGGGGTCGGAGTCCGGCCAACACGGTCGGCCCGAGCTTCTCCGCAGTTGCGGCTACCAGCAGGTCGGGGATCGAGGCTGCCCGGTGCTCGCCACGTTCTGCCAACAGAACCTGAACCTCGACTGCTCTCGATTCGATCCCCGGAGTCGGGTGTTCCAGCGGCATCAACGAGATCGGTGGGATGGCATCAGCCTCGCGGGCCATCCGAGCGGATATGGCGGAGAACCCGACTTCCAGCCGTGTGACCGTACAGATCCTGAGGAGTCCGCGTTCAAGCCGCGACTGCCACAGGTCCCTGTGCACCGCGAAAGGCAGTCGCACCAGGGCGGACTTGTCGACCAGCCAGGCTGTCACCGCCACGCCGACCGCATGACCTCAGGATCGGCCAGATCGGCGAAAGATTGGGCGAAGCACTCCCAATCGCGGGCGGTCATCGGCAGGGGCGAATCGCCGACAACATCCGCTTCCAAGTGCCGCCGCAGTACCTCCGCCCGCGAGAGTCCAAGGCTCTGCGCTTCGGCATCGAAGCGGGCCACCGCCGCCGCCGAGAGGCCTCGAATCAGAGCGTCTGGCATCGCAACTCCTCTCCAAGGGATACCACGATCTCAGCACCCGCCCGAAGCTGATACAGAAGAGGCTCCCACCCGCGTTTCCGCTGGTGAGAGCCTCCCTTAGGATGTCGGGCTGACAGGATTTGAACCTGCGACCCCTTGACCCCCAGTCAAGTGCGCTACCAAACTGCGCCACAGCCCGTTGCCCCCTACGGGGACTCACTGACCCTTGCGGGCCGACGCAAATACTACCCCACCAGCCACGAACCGCCGGACACGACTCCAGAATGGCTCCGGCGGTGGCACCCGCAGCCCTTGCGCTTCGGCCCTGGTCACCCGCGCTTCCAGGATGGCGAACGAGGCCAGGTTCAGCACCGCACCCACGACTGCGGGCCATTCGAGGATCCGGAAGACGAGGATCTGGGTGACGAGCAGGTTGAGCAGGGCGGCCCGGCGCAGGATCTTGACTCCGCGCAGTGCGGTAATCGCCCGGTGCGGTGTCACGGCGGCGAGCTTTCGCCCGCGCAGGGAGATCAGCAGGCAGATCGCGCCGGCCGCCATCGTCGCCCCGCTCATCCACGCGGGGACCGTCCCACCGCGCCACCCGTTGATCAACGACCAGGCTCCGACCACCACCGCGGCACCCGAGCAGACGATGAGAAGCCAACCCACCGAGGTCGCTACCCGTGGCTGCGCTGCGGAGCGCCGCAGCAACCGTTCGATTCGGCTGCTGATCGCCGCGATCAGGTCGACGACCTTGCCCGAACTCGCCGGCACCGCATCCACGAGGGCCTGCACCTGAGCCGACCCCTGGGCACCACGGCCCCTGCTGACGAGTTCCTGCGCGTCGGCGCGGGCATTGGCCGAGAACCCGCCGGCGAGCCCCGCGACGGCTCGGTCGGTGGCCGCCGCGAGAAACTCCGCCGGGTGGTGCGCACGTCGACCGTGCATGACTTCTCCGAGCAGCACGATCGCCACGACGACGCCGTAGATGAGCGCCGCCGTCGGCTGGTAGAAGTAGTCGTGATCGGTGGTCACGAACTTGCCGATCTCGTCGATAAACAGCCCGAAGCCCACTCCCCCCACCAATGCCGCCGCGGGCCGCACCGCCGGACCCATGTACGACAGCAGGAGCAGCACCGCGAGCGCCATCCCGAGCCCACCCCACAGCACGTGCGCGATATGCAGTCCCCCGCCACCGACCTGCGGGTATCCGGCGGCAGCCAGCCAGGCCCGGGTGACGAGCACCGTGACGACGGCGGTGCCGACGAAGCCGGTCAGGTTCCGCGTCGCGGAGGGGTCGCGCGGCAGCCCGGTCGACACGAGCCAACCGCGCGGCGTGTGCCGACGCGGGATCCGTCGCGTGTAACTCCCGTCCTGCGTCGGTGTCCCGGAATTCGGCGCGTCGTTTCGCTGCCTCGGAATCCGCCGCTCCCGCTGGTCGTCCGGCTCAGCACCGGCCCCTGCGTCGTGTGCGCCTGTCACCGCTTGCGCTTCTCCCGGACTCGCACCGAGATTTCGATGGGGCTGCCCTCGAAGCCGAAGGTCTCCCGGAGCCGGCGTTCGATGAACCGCCGGTAGCCGGCCTCCAGGAAGCCGGTGGCGAAGATGACGAACCTCGGCGGCCGGGTGGAAGGCTGGGTCGCGAAGAGGATGCGCGGCTGTTTGCCGCCCCGGACCGGGTGCGGGTGGGCGGCGACGAGCTCGCCGAGGAAGGCGTTGAGCCGCCCGGTGGGAATGCGCCGATCCCACGAGTCGAGCGAGGTCTTCAGGGCCTTGACGAGCCGGTCGGTGTGCCAACCGGTCTTGGCCGACACGTTGACGCGCGGCGCCCATTGGACCTGGCCGAGGTCCTGCTCGATCTCGCGTTCGAGGAAATGCCGGCGGTCCTCATCGAGCAGGTCCCATTTGTTGTAGGCCAGGACCAGGGCGCGACCGGCGTCGACCACCTGGCTGATGACCCGGGTGTCTTGTTCGGTGAGCCGGTCGGAGGCGTCGAGCAGCACGACCGCGACCTCGGCCTTCTCGATCGCCGCCTGGGTACGCAGGGAGGCGTAGAAGTCGGCTCCTTTCGTCTGGTGCACTCGGCGCCGGATGCCGGCGGTGTCGACGAACCACCAGGGTTCGCCACGAAGCTCGATCAGCTCGTCGACCGGGTCGCGCGTGGTCCCGGCTTCGTCGTGCACGACCACGCGTTGCGCACCGGCCAGCGAGTTCAGCAGGGAGGATTTGCCGACGTTGGGCCGCCCGATGAGCGCTACCCGGCGTGGTCCGTCTGGACGCAGCTGCCCGTGGGCGGACTCGGTCGGGAGAGCCGCCATGGCCGCGTCGAGGAGGTCCCCCGTGCCACGCCCGTGCAGCGCGGAGACGGGGTAGGGCTCCCCGAGTCCCAGGCTCCACAGGGTGGCGGCATCGGCCTCTCCGGCCGCGCCGTCGACCTTGTTGGCACATAACACCACCGGCTTGCCCGACGAACGCAGCAGCCGGACGACCTTCTCGTCGGTCGCCGTCGGACCGACCGTGGAGTCGACGACGAAGAGCACGGCATCGGCCAGCGAGATGGCGACTTCGGCTTGTTCGGCGACCCGAGCCTCGATGCCGGCGACGTCGACTTCCCAGCCCCCCGTGTCCACGAGCGTGAACCGCCGCCCGGACCATTCCGCGGGGTAGGCGACCCGGTCGCGGGTCACCCCGGGGACGTTCTCGACAACAGCCTCGCGCCGGCCGAGGATCCGGTTGACCAGGGTGGACTTACCGACATTGGGGCGGCCGATCACGGCCAGGACGGGCAGCACCTGTTCCGGGGCGAGTAGCTCGACGTCGTCGTCCCCGGCGGAGAGGATCGCAAGGTCCTCGTCACCGAGGTCGTACTCCTCCAAGCCCACCCGCAAGGCGTGTTCGCGAGCCAGATCTTGTTCGGTGCTCGGATCGTCGGCGGATGCGTCCTCGGTCCGGCGGTCATCGGGCTGGGGGGCATCGTTCGAACTCATGTGGCCATTCTCCCAGAGCAGCCGGGGCCGTGAGGACCGGGGCTCAGGTGGATAGGATCAGCGCCCGGCGGGCCTTCGCAGCGGCGGTGGCCAACGCCTCCACAGCCCGCGCCTGGTCTTCGGCATGGAAGCGTGCCTCGGGAACCGCCACGGAGATCGCTGCGGTCGGGAAACCCGGGACGGCGCCGAGCGACACCCCGATCGCGGTGAGCCCGACTTCGCTCTCCCCGCGGTTGACGGCGAAATGCTGCTGGCGCACTTGGTGGAGTTCGGCTCGCAACTGCGCCAACGAGCGTATCCGGGCGCTCGGCCACGGCCTGAGCCCATCGGAGTGCAGGGCATTGAGTTCGGCGTCGTCCAGTTCGGCGAGGACTGCCTTGCCGCCGGACGTGCAGTAGGCGGGGATACGCGATCCGATCCGCATGCCGACCCGCAGTGTCTGAGAGCTCTCGATTCCGTCGACGAATTGGGTCTCAGCGCCTACCAGCACCGTGAGGTGCACGGTCTCCTGAAGGGCCTCATACAGGACATTGAGGTGCGGGCGAAGCAACCGGCGCAGCGGGGCGATGCCGCCTGCTGGGACAACGGTGCCGGCGAGCCGGATACCCGCTCGGTACTGGCGCCGGGGGGCCTGCTCGACGAATCCGCGCTGCGCCATGGTAGTCAGGAGCCGGTGAGCCGTCGATGGCGCCACCCCCAGGTGTTCAGCCGCGCTGGAGACCGTGACGGCCTCCTGGGCAATGACCAGTTCCAGGAGTCGCAGGGCACGGTCGACCGACACGACGCGATACGGATCCGCCTTCGCCTCTCTCGAAAGATTCTGCTCCACGGAAAGACCGTAGCGGGTCATTGCGCCGAGTGGAACCCACTGACTAACGTCCCAGTCCACAGGACCAACGTCCTAAACAATGACGCTGAGTCATCTCGAACCATCGGGACCCACTGTCTTCGAGGAGGAAGCAGATCATGACGCAATCCGATGTAGTCATCGCCGGCGGCGGTATCGGCGGGATGGGCGCAGCGCTCATGCTGGCTCGCCAGGGCATCACCGTAACGGTGCTGGAACGAGCACCACGGTTCACCGAGGTCGGCGCGGGCCTACAGCTCGCACCAAATATCACCAGGATGCTCGACGAGGTCGGTGTGCTCGACGAGGTGCTACCGCTGGCCGTCAAGCCCAGGCGCCTCGCCTTCCGTAATGCGCAGACCGGAGAGGAACTGACCCACCTCGACCTCGCGGACGTGAAGAAGCGCTACGGCGGCGACTACATCGTGATCCACCGCTCCGATCTACTCGACGCGCTCGCCCGGGCCGCACATGCCATGCCGGGCGTCACACTGTTGACCGGCCACCAGGTGGACAGCTTCGAGGACCGCGACGAGGACGTCCTCGTGCGCTGCACCAACGGATACGAGGTCACTGGTCAGCTGCTGGTCGGGGCCGACGGAATCCACTCGGTGGTGCGTGGTTACATCAAGGAAGACGAACCCGTCTGCTCGGGATACGTAGCCTACCGAGGGGCCACCCCGGTCTGCGAGGTCACCTTCGAGACCACCCCGGACGACGTCGTCATCTGGATCGGGCCTGGCGTCCACCTCGTGCAGTACCCACTGCGCGGCGGCGAGCTCTTCAACCAGGTGGCGGTCTTCCGCTCCCAGCGCTACGCCGACGGCGAGGAGGACTGGGGCACTCCCGAAGAACTCGACGCCATGTACGCAGACATGGTCGAGCCCGTCCGGACCGCGGTGCCCGCACTCCAACGAGTCAAGCGCTGGCCGATGTGGGACCGCAACCCCCTCGATACCTGGACCAAAGGCCGTGCGACGCTCCTAGGCGACGCGGCTCACGCGATGCTCCAGTACCTCGCCCAGGGCGCCGGGCAATCGCTGCTCGACGGGGCTGCCCTGACCGATGCGCTCAGCGGACTCGGAAACTCCGGCTGGTCGGCCCCGGACCTCGCTAAGGCCCTGGAGATCTACGAGGAACGGCGGGTCCAGTCGGCCGGTTCCGTCCAGTCCACCGCCCGGATGTGGGGTCAGATGTGGCACGTCGACGACCCGATCGCGGTGCTCCTGCGCGACGAGGCATTCCGGCGCCGGGACGTGCACGACTACCACCTGATCGACTGGCTTTACGGTCCCATCCACTCCACTGGTCAAAAACCGGCCAACTCCGACGGCCCGTCCCCCGCGCCCACCTACTTCTGAGCCCTGGCGCTGTCCGGAGAGGAGAACGTGCTCCTCTCCGAGGCCATCACCGATCCGTCAACGCACACCGAGGAGGAAGAACATGACCACCGTCTTCGAGCCCGAGCGCGACCACACCTCCGTGGAGAACGCCATGCTCCCGCCCGACTCCCCCGAACTCCGCCGGCTCTACGCGGACTTCGACTCCGAGCACCTGCTTCCGTTGTGGACCCAGCTCGACGACCTGATGCCCAACAGCCCGACCCCGAAAGCCGTTCCGCATGTGTGGAAGTGGTCGAAGATCTCGCCGTTGGCCCAGCGCTCCGGTGAACTCGTGCCGGTCGGTCGGGGAGGCGAGCGCCGCGCCATCGGCCTCGCCAACCCCGGCCTGGGCGGGCGTCCGTACATCAGCCCGACACTGTGGGCCGCCATCCAGCACCTCGGCCCGAAGGAGACCGCACCCGAACACCGGCACTCGCAGAACGCCTTCCGGTTCGTCGTCTCCGGTGAGGGCGTGTGGACGGTGGTGAACGGTGACCCGGTGCGCATGAGCCGGGGCGACTTCCTGCTGACGCCGGGCTGGAACTTCCACGGACACCACAACGAGACGGACGAGCCCATGGTGTGGATCGACGGACTGGACATCCCCTTCGTCTACGACAACGACCTCGGCTTCTTCGAGTTCGGCTCCGATCGGGTCACCGACTACGCCACCCCCAATTACTCGCGAGGCGAGCGGCTGTGGTGCCACCCGGGTCTGCGGCCGTTGTCCGGCCTGCGGAACACCGTCAGCTCCCCCATCGGCGCGTACCGCTGGGAGTACACCGACCGCGCGTTGACCGAACAACTGCTACTCGAGGACGAAGGCCAGCCCGCGACCGTCGAGCAAGGTCATGCCGCGGTGCGGTACATCAACCCCACCACGGGCGGCGACGTCATGCCGACCATCCGGGCCGAGTTCCACCGCCTGCGGGTCGGCACGGCCACCCCCACGCGCCGCAATGTCGGCTCGACCGTCTTCCAGGTCTTCGAGGGCTCCGGCGCCGTCGTGATCGACGGCCAGCGGCACATCCTGGAGATCGGGGACATGTTCGTGGTGCCCTCCTGGGTGCCGTGGTCCTTGGAGGCCGAGACCCAGTTCGACCTCTTCCGGTTCTCGGACGCGCCGATCATGGAACGCCTGCACTTCAACCGCACGCTCGTTGAAGGCGGCGACCGATGAGACTAGCGACGCTGCGCGTCAACGGCGGAACCGTCGCCGTGCGGGTCGAGGGCGACACCGCCGTCGAGATCGACGGTTTCGCGGATGTCGGCGCACTCCTTCGTGCCGGTGGCCTGGACCGGGCCGCCGGTGCGGGGGGCGCACGCCACGACCTGGCCACCGCCGAGCTGGCGCAACCCGTCCTCGACCCCGCAAAGATCGTGTGTGTCGGGTTGAACTACCGCAGCCACATCACCGAGATGGGCCGCCAGATCCCGCAGTTCCCGACCCTTTTCACCAAGTTCGCCGATGCGCTCATCGGTCCGCGCGACGATGTGGCCCTGCCGCCCGAGTCGACGAGGGTCGACTGGGAGGGTGAGCTCGCTGTCGTCATCGGGCGTACGGTCCGCCGGGCGACCGCCGAGCAGGCCGAAGCGGCCATCGCCGGCTACTCCGTCGCCAACGACGTGACCATGCGCGACTGGCAGTACCGCACCCCCCAGTGGTTCCAGGGCAAGGCATGGGAGGCTTCCACACCCGTGGGTCCCGTGCTCGTCACCCCGGATGAAATGCGGGCCGATGCGGAGCTGATCACGCGAGTAGACGACGAAGTGATGCAGCGGATCCCGATCGCGGATCTGGTCTTTACCGCGGTGGATCTCGTTGCATACATCTCGACGATCTTCACGCTCCGCGCGGGCGACATCATCTTGACCGGCACGCCGGGCGGGGTGGGGCACGCACGCAAACCGGGCCGTTATCTGGCCCCCGGGCAGACACTGCGCACGAGCATCGACGGCATCGGTGAGCTCGTCAACTACGTCGTGGCCGAGAAGGTCGAGGTCTAGAAAAATGATCACGTCCGAGGAAGAGGCCTGGGCCGCACTTCGGGAGCGTCTAGGTTCCGGCGCCCGCTACGACGACCCAGCGGCTCCCGCGGTGGAGTTGGCGTGGGCACGACGCGGGACCGCCTACTTCTCGCGCAAGCTCAACGAGCTCCGCGACGACGAGCTCGACGCGCCCAGCCTCCTCCCGGGCTGGTCCCGCCGATACGTCATCGCGCATGTCGGCTACAACGCGCGGGCATTGACCCGACTGACCGAATGGGCCCGCACCCAGGTCGAACACAAGATGTATCCCTCACCGGAGTGGCGGCTCAAAGAGATCGAGTACGGCGCGACACTCCCGCCGCGCGCCCTGCGGCACCTGTGTCAGCACGCCGAGGTTCACCTGAATGTCGAATGGCGTGACCTCGACGCCGCCGCCTGGGACCGCGAGGTCGTCACCGCCCAAGGACGCACAGTCACCGCGCGCGCCACCCCGTGGATGCGTACCCGTGAGGTCTGGCTACACGCCGTGGACCTCGACAACGGCGGCTCGTTCCTGGACTTCCCGCCCGAACTGTTGGACCGCCTGCGCACCGATGTGCTGGAGGCCTGGGAGCGCGGCGGTCAGTCCGTCGACGTCGTCCTGGCGCCCACCGACGGCGCGGATGTGGTTCTCGGCGCGGGCGGCCCGACGGTTTCGGGCCGCAATGCCGACCTGGTCCGTTGGCTCACTGGTCGCGGCGCCCGCCGCCTGACCAGTTCTACCGGCACTTTGCCGGCACTCCCCCGCTGGATCTGACGGGGAAGCTCAATCGCCCTCTGGAGGCAGAAATGGCAACGATGCCAGCAACTGATATGAGTACCGAGAAGAAGCTCGGTGCGGCACTGGTGCCCGTGGTGATTGCCTGGCTGTTCGTCGTCTTCGACGGCTACGACCTGATCGTCTACGGCACCGTGCAAGGCGCGCTCCTCGACGAGTGGGAACTGTCCAAGGCTCAGGGGGGAACGATCGGTTCCCTCGCATTCCTGGGCATGATGATCGGCGCACTACTCGCTGGCCGACTTTCCGATGCCGTGGGACGAAAGAGCGCGATCATCGGGTCCGCAGTCGTGCTCTCAGTTTTCACAGCCGCCTGCGCCCTGGCACATAACGCCGTGTTGTTCGGCGGACTGCGCTTCCTCGCCGGACTCGGCCTCGGCGGGCTCGTCCCGACGGCCAACGCCCTGGCCGCCGACCTGATCCCCCGGCGCTGGCGGGCAGCTGTCGCCACACTCATGATGTCCGGCGTTCCGCTGGGCGGGTCGATCGCGGCCCTGCTCGGCATCCCGATCATCCCGAACCACGGCTGGCGTCCGATGTTCTGGGTCGCGCTGATCCCGTTGTTCATCCTGGTGCCGATCGCCTGGGCGAAACTGCCCGACAGCCGTCCGACGAAGGTGCACAGCGAGACGGCCGCCGGCTTCAAGACTCTCCTCAAGCCGCCGTACCTGGGCATCTCGTTGCTGTTCGCCACCGCCACCGTGGTCACCCTCATGGCTTGGTACGGACTGGGCACCTGGCTGCCCAAACTGATGATGGACAGCGATCAGTTCGGCGGGGCCTTCACCTTGGCCGATGCGTTGAAGTTTGCCCTGGCGCTCAACATCGGCGCCATCGTGGGTTCGGTGGTCACCGCCTGGGCCGGCGACAAAGTCGGCACCATTCCCACCGCGTTCGTCGCGGCGGGCCTGGCGGGAATCGCGTTGTTGAGCCTGTTGATGCATCCGCAATCGAATATCTTGATCTACGTGATCCTGGTGATCGCGGGGGTGGGCACACACGGCACGCAATGCCTCATCATCGCCGCGATAGCGACGTACTTCCCGGATAATCTCCGCGGTACCGCACTCGGCTGGGGGTTGGGCGTCGGCCGGGTGGGTGCGGTGGCGGCTCCCCAGGTCGGTGGTTGGCTGCTCGCCGCCAATCTCGGCGTGGACTCGAACTTCCTGCTCTTCGGCGCCTGCGCGCTCATCGCCTCGGTGATGCTGGCAGGGATCTGGGCCAACTACGGCACCACCCACGACGAGGTTCGCCGGCCGGGAAAGGTCCGCGCCTGATCCACTGAAAAGGTCACGGACATCTCCCCGGTGAGGGTCTGCTGCTTGCGCGTGGCAGCAGGCCCTCACCGCTGCCTTCCCTGCCTACTCGCCCGTCGCCGGGCGCCCGCGGCGCACGGAGCACGTACAGGTGAACAGTGGCCGGCGGTCAGGCCAGTGGAATCCCGTGCCGCTGCGCGGCGTCCTCGACCAAGAGCGCGAGCGCCCCACGCAGTCGCTCATTCGCAGCAGCCAGCGCCTCGCGGGCAGGCACCTTAGGTGCACGGGTGATCACGATCGGATCACCGAACTCGATCACCATTCGGCGTCGCAGACCAGGAAGGTGGTTCGGTCCGTCCCCCGGGCGCCGGGAGCCGAGCACCGCCACGGGCACCAGCGGTGCCTCGCCCGTCAATGCGAGCCACGCCGCGCCCGCCCGGGCCGAGGAGGCATCACCGCGCCCTCGCGCGCCCTCGGGGAAGACGCCCACGGCGCCACCCCGTCGCAATATGGCCAAGCCTGTCTGGAGTGCCTGGCGGCCGACCGCGCGGTCCACGGGGATCTGGCCGGCCGCTCGCAGCAGCCAACCAAGCGGCCCCCGGAACGCCTCGGCCTTGACCAACATATGCAGTGGGCGGGGTGCCACCCCGAGCACGAAGGGGCCATCCACCAGACTCGCGTGATTGGCCGCGAAGACAACCGGACCCGAAGCCGGTACCCGATCGGCTCCGACCACTCGCGTGGACCAGACGACCACCGCGAGGAACCGGCCGACCCAGCGCGACCACGCCGGACCCCCACGCCACGGGGCGGCCGGTGTCTTCTTCTTCTCGGTGTCCCGCCCTCGCGGCCGGCCCGACTCCGAGTTGGCCGCTCCAGGGCCACCGGCCGTGTTCACGTTTGCCGAACGGCGCTCCGACAGACGTCGAGAACCGCTTGTACCGTCTGGTCGAAGTCCAGGTCGGAAGAATCGACCGTGGTGACGCCGTCTGCCGCCGTGTGGAACTGCGAAACCGTGGAGTCGTCCCGATCCCGCCGTAACACCTGATCGCGGGTCGCGGCCACCGCTGCGGCATCCGCTGTGCCATGTACGTCCAGGGACCGCCGGGCCAAGCGCGCCTCCGGTGAAGCCGTCAGCAGGATCCGCACCGGAGCCTGCGGAGCGACCACCGTGGTGATGTCGCGTCCCTCCGCCACGATTCCGCGGCCCTGGGAGAAGCCGCCTCCGCACTCAGCCGCGATCGCCGCCCGCTGGCGTCGGAGCAACTCCGCCCGCACGCCCATGTTCGTCGCCACCTGACTCACCGCGGCGGCGATAGCCGTGGTCCGGATCGCCTCGGCCACGTCGACACCGTTGACGTAGATGTGCTCCGCACGCGGATCGGTCCCCTGATCCAGCGGCATCGTCTCGACCGCAGCGGTCACCGCCGCCGCATCCGCGAGATCCACCCCCTGCTCGACACACCACCACGTGGCCGCCCGGAACTGGGCACCGGTGTCGAGGTAGGCCAAGGACAGCTCCCGGGCGACGGCCTTCGAGACCGACGACTTTCCCGAGCCGGACGGGCCGTCGATGGCGATCACCAAACCGGGAGGCAGCTGGGTACTGGTCACTGAGCAAGGTCCTTTCGTAGGGCGACGGCGCCATGGAGGTAAATATGCCGGACATCGGCCCGCGCGACGTCGATTTCCGCGTGTGCCATGAGTCGCACAACCCGGGGCATCGCACCCGGCACGGCAATCTCCTGCGCGCAGATCAACGGCACGTCGCCCAGACCCATCTCACGGGCGGCAGCGGCCGGAAAGTCAGCGACCAGATCCGGTGTACAGGTGAAGATGATCGAGATCAGCTCCTCACCCTTGATGCCGTTGGCGGTCATCACGGCCGAAACGAGTTCACGGGTGCGTTCCACCAGGTGCGGACGCGCATCGACCTCGAGCTGGGTCGCACCCCGAATGGCACGGACGGACATGGTCACTCCTCTTCGTGCGCCGACGACGCTAGAGACCGACGGCCGACATCAGGCTGCCGAGTTCGGTGCGACCCAGTTCGCGGGTCTGCCCGGGGCGCAGCGTCCCCAACGCAATAGGCCCGATCCGGGTCCGCACCAACCTGGTCACGGGGAAGCCGACTGCCTCGAAGAGACGTCGCACGATCCGGTTCCGGCCCGAATGCAGCACGACCTCCATCATGGTGGCCTGATCCGTCGCGTCGATCACGCGAAAGGAATCCACGGTAGCCCTACCGTCATCGAGCTCGATGCCGCGCCGCATCTTCCCCCCGATCCGATGATCGGCTCGGCCGGCCACCGTCACGACATAGGTCTTGGGGACCTCATGGGAGGGGTGCGCGAGCCGGTTCGCCAACTCACCGTCATTGGTCAAGAAGAGCAGCCCCTCGGAGTCGGCGTCGAGCCGGCCCACGTGAAAGAGCCGTTCGGTCCGATCGCCCAGAAATCGATCGAGGTCCGGGCGGCCTTGCGGGTCGTGCATCGTCGAGATGACCCCGAGCGGCTTGTTCAGGGCCAGTGTCACGAGTCCCGTGTCGAGCTGCACCCGCATGCCGTCGACGTGGATCACCGCGGCCGCCGGATCAACCCGAATACCGACCTCCTTCACCCGCACACCGTCGACGTCGACTCGGCCGGACGTGATCAGTTCCTCGCATGCCCGGCGTGACCCCCACCCAGCTTTCGCCAGCACCTTCTGGAGACGGACTCCGTCAGCAACGTGGACATCGTCCGCGTCCGAATGCGTCATCTTTACCTCTCGTTGAGTGCGTCGAGCACATCTATCTCGGGCAGGAACGGCGCCAATGGCGGCAAGTCCTCGAGCGAGACCAGCCCCATCCGCTCCAAGAAGTATCCCGTGGTTCCGTAGAGCACCGCACCGGTCACCGGATCGGAATCGACTTCGGCGATCAGGCCCCGGGTGCTGAGCGTCCGGACCACGCCGTCGACGTTGACGCCGCGCACCGCGGAGATCTGCCCTCGGCTGACCGGCTGCCGGTAGGCCACCACCGCCAAGGTCTCCAAGGCGGCCTGGGTCAACCGGGTGATCTGACCACCCTGAACGAACCGGCCGACGACGTCGGCGAAGGCCGGCGCGGTGTAGAGCCGCCACCCACCGGCGAGCTCACGCAGCTCGAATCCTCGCGGCCGACCGCCGTCATCGCCCTGGAAATCCGCCACCAAGGCCGCCAGCAGATCGGCGACCTCGTCGACCGGCAGTCGCAGTGCGACGGCGAGGTCAGCGACCGGCACCGGCTCATCGGCCACCATGAGGATCGCCTCGATGGCGGCCAGCGGACCGCCGGGCAACGCCCGCAGGTTCCAGTCGTCCTCGGAAGCCGCTTCCGGACCGGGCGCGTCGGCGACCGTGTCCGGACCGTGTGCAGGAACGGCAGAGCCCTCCGGCGCCTCCGCTGTCGTCATTGGTTCTCCCCCTCATCGTCGAACTCACTGCCTGCCGTCGGTGCTCGATCATCGTCGGGCGCCACCCAGCGCACCGTCAGCTCACCCAACGGTGACAACTGGTCGAAGGCGATCACGCCCTCGCGGAATAGCTCCAGCAGCGCCAGAAAACGAGCCACTACCACCATCGTCTCGCCCGCGTCGGCCACCAAGGCGCGGAAGGTGGTCACCCCCGTCCGGCTCACCCGGGCGGCAACCACATCGGCCTGCTCGCGCACGCTGACAGCGGATGAATGTAGGTGTGTCAGCGACACCCCGGGAGGCGCGGGTTTCGGGGCGAAGGCCCGAGCCGCCAGCGCGGCGAGACGATCAGGCCCGACCTGCCACACCAACTCGGGGAGCAACGCCGCAAACTGCGGCTCGAGCTGAACGACCCGCGGGTACCGGCGCCCTGCAGATGCCGACCGCTCTGCAAGGAAGCCCGCCACTTCCTTGTAGGCGCGGTACTGCAACAGGCGGGCGAAGAGCAGGTCGCGGGCCTCCAACAGCGCCAAGTCCTCGGTGTCGTCGACGATGCCCGACGGAAGCAGCCTCGCGGCCTTGAGATCGAGCAACGTGGCAGCGATCACCAGGAACTCCGATGCGGTGGACAGATCCCATCCATCGGCCCCACCGTCCGCACTCGCCCGTTCGGCGGCCCGGATGTACCCGATGAACTCATCGGTGACCTGACCGAGGGCAATCTCGGTGACATCGAGCTTGTTCTTCGTGATCAGCGACAACAACAGGTCGAAGGGACCCGAGAAGTTCGCGAGGTGAACCTCGAAGGGCAACCCCCCGGAAGGGGCCGGTGCGGCCAGTGGGGAAGCGACCTCAGGCCGCGTCGCCACGCGCAATCAGCTCCCGCGCGAGTTGTCGATATGCAATTGCCCCGGAGTGAGTCGGAGCGTAATTCGTGATCGGCTCGGCTGCGACAGAAGCATCGGGGAACTTGACGGTTCGCCCGATGACGGTGTGCAACAGGGTGTCGCCGAATGCCTCGTGCACCCGCTGGACCACTTCACGCGAATGGAGGGTCCGCGGGTCGAACATGGTGGCGAGGATGCCGTCGATCTCCAGTCGAGGATTGAGCCGGTCCCGGACCTTGTCGATCGTGTCCACGAGCAGGGCGACGCCGCGAAGCGCGAAGAACTCGCATTCGAGGGGAATGAGCACGCCGTGCGCGGCGGTCAACGCATTCACGGTGAGCAGCCCCAACGCCGGCTGGCAGTCGATGAGCACGACGTCGTAGTCGTCCACCACCGGCCGCAAGGCACGTGCCAACACTGACTCGCGCGCCACCTCGCCCACCAACTGCACCTCGGCCGCGGAGAGATCGATGTTCGCGGGCAATAGGTCAAGGCCGTCCACGTGGGTCGGCGCGATGACGTCCTTCGCCTCGACGCCGCGCTCCATCAGGACGTTGTAGATCGTCCGCTCCAGCTCGTGGGGGTTGACTCCGAGTCCCACCGAAGCCGCGCCCTGGGGGTCGAAATCGACGACGAGTACGCGGCGTCCGTATTCAGCCAGCGAGGCACCAAGATTGATGGTCGACGTCGTCTTGCCGACCCCGCCCTTTTGGTTGCACATCGCGATGATGCGACCCGGGCCATGCGAATCCAAGGGCGCGGGGATCGCGAACTCAGGCATGGGCCGCCCGACGGCGTCGACGCGCTCATCGACGGCTACTGCCAGGGCAACCGGAGCGGCAGGCGAAGGAAGCGTGCCGGTCGGCTCGTGGGTCGTGCTCACGGCGCCACGCTATCGCAGGACGCGGCCCGATTTGCGCATACACGCGCTGTCATCCACGTGCCCGGGGGTGCGCGAACGCATATACCTCGCGTAACGCATCAGGTGTCACTTTCGTATAGATTTGGGTTGTTGTGACGGATGCGTGGCCGAGGAGTTCCTGCACCACCCGGATATCCGCACCCCCGGCAAGCAGGTGGGTGGCGAAGGAATGGCGCAAGGTGTGTGGCGAGATCCGCTCGGGCTCGTCGATCCCGGCATGCTCCGCCGCTTGGCGCAGGGCGGACCATGCGCTTTGCCGGCTCAACCGCGCTCCCCGGGCGTTGACGAACAAGGCGGAGGTACCACGACCGTGGGCACTGAGCTCTGGCCGGGCCCGCACCAGGTAGGCGGCAATGGCCCGCTCAGCGAAGGACCCGACCGGCACGACACGTTCCTTGCCGCCCTTTCCGACCAACCGCACCGAGCGCGTCTCCAGATCGATGTCGTCAACGTCCAGACT
The DNA here is from genome assembly GCA_031551755.1 of Cellulomonadaceae bacterium. GTDB lineage: Bacteria > Actinomycetota > Actinomycetes > Actinomycetales > Cellulomonadaceae > JAVBMU01. The sequence goes on from JAVBNE010000007.1 coordinate 29,410, forward strand.
CACCGCCTCCGTGATTCGCGCACCAGTCGAGTACAAGAGTTCCAGTAACGCCCAGTCGCGAATCCCCGCGGCGTCGTCGGCCTTCTCGGCCGCGGTCAAGATGGCGGCGACCTCGTCCGTTGCAATCGCCCGTGGAAGCCGGCGACCCAACGCGGGGGCATGCACATCGGCCGCGGGATCGATGTCGGTCGCGGCTTCCGCCGCCACGAAACGATGCCATCCTCGAACGGAGGCGACCGATCGGGCCGTCGACGACACCGATAGCGGGGTACCCCCATCGGCACCCTCGCGTAGGGCAGCAACGTACTGCGTGACGTCGGTCGAAGTAATGTCCGCGACGGCGGTCACGCCGCGTGCTCCCAGATAAGCCACATACCGCGCGAGATCACGGCGGTACGCAGCAAGCGTATTGGGAGACAACCCGCGTTCAACGGCCAGGTGGGCAAGGTACTCATCCACCGCGCCCGCAGGTCCTCGCGAGGCGGCCGAGTCGGAGGTCACCACGGCAAGAAGACGTCTACCGCAATCGCCAGGAACAGCAAGGTGAGGTAGGTGATCGAGGCGTGGAAGACCTTCATCGCGCCGAGTTTGCCCCGGGCGGGGTTCGCGGCCCGCCGCAACATGGTCAAGGTCGAGGCGCCGAACCAGGCACCGAGCGCCGCGGCGACTACCGCGTAAGCCCAGGTCATTCCGCTGAGCGGTACCAGAGCCAGCGAACACGCGATCATTGCGGCGGTGTAGATGACCATCTCGCGGGCGACTCGCTTGTCGTCGGCGACCACCGGCAGCATGGGAACGCCGGCCTTGGCGTAGTCCTGCTTGAACTTGATGGACAGCGGCCAGTAATGCGGTGGGGTCCAGAAGAAGATGACACCGAAGAGGGCAACCGCGGACCATGCCAGTCCGCCGGTCACCGCGGACCAACCGATGAATACGGGCATACAACCCGCGATCCCACCCCAGACGATGTTCTGCGGAGTCCGACGCTTGAGGATCATCGTGTAGCCGACCACATAGATCGCGATGGCCGCGAAGGTCAGCAGCGCGGAGACGACGTTCACCACCAGGGCGAACCAGGCCAGCGCCATGACCCCCAGGGCAGTCGCGAAGACCAAAGCCGCGCCAGGGGTCACAGCTCCCGTCACCAACGGCCGGCGCTTGGTCCGGTTCATCACCTCATCGATATCCCGATCGAGGTAGCAGTTGAACGCATTGGCCGATCCAGCCGCGGCCGCGCCTCCCAGCAGGGTGGCAAGGATCAACCACCACGACGGCATTCCACCCTCGGCCAGGATCATCGTGGGCACTGTCGTGACCAGCAGCAGCTCGATCACCCGTGGCTTGGTCAAGGCGACATAGGCCCCGACCCGTGCCCGCACGGTGCGCACCGCTGAGCCGTCCGGGGCTACGGACAAGACTGGGGCGACGGACGCCTGGCTCATGGACTGCACGGGTCTCCGTTCTGATCGACTACGCGCGACGACACGCGCAGTCACCTTCCCAATCGGCCGACTCTGCACAACCAGGAAATCGACTGTCAAGGACATGGTACGTCGCCTCCAACTGAAAGGGCTTTCGTCCTTGCCCGAAATCAGAGGAGATCCGGCGAATGGAACGTTGATTGCCTCACACCGCCTACCCACATCTCCCGTATTAGGCTGAGCCAGCGCCCTTCGCCGCGGTCCCTCGCGGACCGCCTTGGGCGCTCGTCATTGAAGATGACTCACGACTCAACCGCGACAATCCGGCACCAGCCGGACGGAAAGGGGTGCCGGGTGTCCGTGTTCTCCCCCACATTCACGCCTTTGGACTGGACCGACCTGGACGACCGGGCGATCCGCACGATCAAGGCGCTGGCCGCCGACGCTGTCCAAAAGGTCGGCAACGGGCACCCCGGGACCGCGATCTCACTGGCTCCCGCCGCATACCTGCTGTTTCAACACGTGCTCCGTCACGACCCCGGTGATCCCCACTGGGTGGGTCGAGACCGGTTCGTCCTGTCTGCCGGCCATTCCTCGCTCACCTTGTATCTGCAGCTCTTCCTGGCCGGCTACGGGCTTGAGATCGAGGACCTCGAGTCGCTGCGCACTTGGGGTTCGGCGACACCGGGCCACCCCGAGTACCAACACACCGCCGGCGTGGAGATCACGACTGGACCACTCGGCCAGGGACTCGCCTCAGCGGTGGGCATGGCGTTCGCGGCGCGCCGCGAACGTGGTCTGCTCGACCCCCATGCCGCGCCCGGGCAGAGCCCCTTCGATCACCAGATCGTCGTGATCGCCTCGGACGGTGACCTCGAAGAGGGCGTCACCGCAGAAGCGTCGTCGCTAGCCGGCCACCAGGAACTCGGGAATCTGCTCGTCATCTGGGATGACAACAAGATCTCGATCGAGGATGACACCACCATCGCCTTTACCGAGGACGTGCTGGCACGCTACGCAGCCTACGGATGGCACACGCAGTCCGTCGATTGGACGGCCGGCGACAGCGGGTACACCGAGAACGTACATGCCCTCGCGGACGCGGTCGCCGCCGCCCAAGCCGAGACCAACCGCCCGTCGATCATTTCGCTGCGCACGATCATCGGTTGGCCTTCGCCCACCAAACAGAACACCGGGGCGATCCACGGCTCCGCGATGGGCGTTGAGGAGGTCCGCGGTCTCAAGGTCGCCCTGGGGCTCGACCCCGACCAACAGTTCCAGGTGCCCGCCGATGTCCTGCGGCATACCCGCGGGGTCGCCGAAAGGCAGGCCGAGGAGCGGGCACGCTGGGACCTGGCCTACGCCGCGTGGAAGTCCGCGAACCCCGCCGCTGCCCAGATGCTCGACCGCTGGACCCGACGCGAGTTGACCCCCGGGTGGCAGGAGGCCCTGCCCAGCTTCGAGGCCGGCACGGCCGTCGCGACTCGGTCCGCCTCCGGCAAGACCTTGTCCGCGCTCGCCCAGGCACTTCCGGAACTCTGGGGCGGCTCGGCCGATCTGGCCGGCTCGAACAACACCACGATGGCGGGCGAGCCCTCCTTCGTGCCGACCCGATGGGCCACCAAAGCCTTCCCCGGACACGAGTACGGCCGGACCTTGCACTTCGGCATCCGGGAACACGCCATGGGGTCGATCCTCAACGGGATCGTGCTACACGGCGGCACCCGCGCCTACGGTGGGACGTTCCTCACCTTCAGCGACTACATGCGGCCCGCGGTCCGGCTAGCCGCGCTGATGCGCATCCCGACGACCTTCGTCTGGACGCATGACTCGATCGGATTGGGCGAGGACGGACCCACCCACCAACCGGTCGAACACCTGGCCACCTTGCGCGCGATTCCAGGACTCGATGTCATCCGGCCAGCCGACGCAAACGAAACCGTGTGGGCGTGGCGAACTCTGTTGTCACATGTCGACCGGCCGGCCGGCCTGGTCTTGACCCGCCAAGACGTCCCGACGTTCCCCCGCGGGGTCGACGGGTACGCCGAGGCCGCGGGCACCGCACGCGGTGGCTACACCTTGTTGGACACGCCCGGAGATCCTGATGTCATCTTGATCGGTACCGGCTCCGAGGTGCAGCTGGCGGTGTCCGCCCGCGAGCTGTTGGCGGCTGACGGCATCGCGGCCCGGGTGGTCTCCATGCCCTGCCGCGAGTGGTTCGACGCCCAGGACGACGACTACCGCCAGGCGGTGCTCCCCCCCGCAGTACGTGCCCGCGTCTCGGTCGAGGCCGGGATCCGCCAGGGGTGGCCGGAGCTGCTCGGCGACGCCGGACGTGCCGTCAGCCTGGAGCACTACGGGGCCTCGGCGGACGCGGAGACCCTCTTCCGAGAGTTCGGGTTCACCCCGGCCGCGGTCGCGGCCGCCGCTCGTGACTCGCTCGCTACCGCGCGAACTGGAACCGGCGCTGGCCAGTCCCCGACACCCAGCATCGGCGGGACCGGCGACCTGAGCTGATCGCATCTGCCCCGACCTGAGGACCGTGTCATGAGACCTGCCAAGATCAGCGCGGACAACAACCCGCTCCGTGACCCTGACGATCTCCGCCTCCCGAGGATCGCCGGTCCCTGTGGACTCGTCATCTTCGGCGTGACCGGAGATCTGGCCCGCAAGAAGCTCATGCCGGCTGTCTACGATCTGGCCAACCGGGGACTACTGCCACCCGGTTTCGCCTTGACCGGCTTCGCTCGCCGGGACTGGGCCGATCAGGATTTCGCCAAGATCGTCCACGACGCCGTCAGGGAGCACGCCCGCACCCCGTTCCGCGAGGCGACCTGGCGTCAACTGGCCGAGGGCATTCGTTTCGTGCAGGGTTCCTTCGACGATGACGACGCCTTCGAACGGCTGCAGCAGACTGTTCGCACCTTGGACGACGAACGCGGTACGCGGGGCAACCACGCCTTCTACCTGTCCGTGCCACCGGCCGCCTTCCCGGTCGTCTGCCGCCAACTCGCCGCATCCGGGCTCTCGCAGTCTCCCGAGGGCACCTGGCGACGGGTCGTCATCGAGAAGCCTTTCGGGCACGACCTGGACAGCGCCCGCCAGCTCGACAAGGTCGTCTCCGAGGTGTTCGGGCCGGAATCGGTCTTCCGGATCGACCACTACCTAGGCAAGGAGACAGTCCAGAATCTCCTGGCATTGCGGTTCGCGAACCAAATGTTCGAACCGATCTGGAACTCCCACTACGTGGACCACGTCCAGATCACGATGGCGGAGGACATCGGCATCGGCGGACGCGCCGGCTACTACGACGGCATCGGTGCCGCCCGCGATGTGATCCAGAACCACCTGCTCCAGTTGCTCGCACTGGTGGTCATGGAGGAGCCCGTGTCATTTGATGCCGAGGCGCTACGGGCGGAGAAGATCAAGGCGCTGTCGAGCGTTCGGCTGCCACGCGACCTGTCCAAGCACACCGCCCGTGGGCAGTACGCGGCCGGTTGGCAGGGCGGCGATGAGGTCATCGGCTTCCTCGACGAAGACGGCATCGACCCGCAGTCGACCACCGAGACCTTCGCGGCCGTCCGCGTGGATGTCGACAACCGCCGGTGGGCGGGGGTGCCCTTCTATCTACGAACCGGTAAACGGTTGGGCCGGCGGGTCACCGAGGTGGCCGTCGTCTTCGCAAAGGCACCTCATCTCCCCTTCGAGAACTCGCATTCCTCCGAACTCGGAAACAACGCGTTGGTCATCCGAGTCCAGCCTGACGAAGGCGTCACCATCCGGTTCGGCGCCAAGGTTCCGGGCACCGCCATCGAGGTTCGCGACGTCACAATGGACTTCGGTTATGGCCACGCCTTCACCGAGTCCTCGCCGGAAGCCTATGAGCGGCTCATCCTCGACGTCCTGCTGGGTGACCCTCCCCTGTTCCCCACCCGCGAGGAGGTCGACCTGTCATGGCGGATCCTCGACCCGATCACCGCACACTGGGCCGGTCGTGGGCAGCCCGAGCCGTATCGCTCGGGCACTTGGGGGCCGGAATCAGCCGATGCCATGATGGCCCGAGACGGCCGTGCGTGGCGGCGACCATGACACCACCCGAGAGCTTCCGGCCGAACCCAGGGGTCCGCTGATGATCATCAACCTGCCCGATACCACGACCAATGCCGTCAACAAGCGGCTCGTACGTTTGCGCGACGAGGGTGGTGCGGTCGCGCTGGGACGAGTGCTGACCTTGGTTATCCTCGTCGATGAGCCCGGCTTGGAGACCGCCATCGAAGCCGCGAACGACGCGAGTCGCGAACACCCCTGCCGGGTGGTCGTCATCGCCCCGGCGGCCGCCGATTCCACCGGTGGGTTGGATGCCCAGATTCGCGTGGGCGGCGACGCCGGCGCCTCCGAGGTCGTCGTCCTACGGGGCTCTCACCGGCTCATCGACCACTCTGACACCCTGGTGATGCCGCTCCTGCTGCCGGATGCCCCGATCGTGGTCTGGTGGCCCGGGGAGGCACCTCAGACCCTCCAGGCCCATGCGGTCGGCATGATGGCGAACCGCCGGATCACCGACTCAACGATCTCTCGCCAACCCGAGAAGATGCTCGACCGGCTGGCGGCCGTCTACCGGCCGGGCGACTCCGATCTCGCCTGGGCACGGGTCACGCTCTGGCGTGGGCTCATAGCCGCCGCCCTGGACCAGCCGCCCTATGAGCCCGTCACCGATGTGGTGGTCGAGGGGCAGGCCGACCACACCTCGCTCAATCTCCTCGCTGCTTGGCTCGGCCACCGCCTGCGCTGCCCCAGCCGAATCGTCCGGGTGCCGGACGCCGAAGCGATCACCCGGGTCACCCTGACTCGACGCAGTGGACCCATCGTGCTTCACCGGCCCGACGGGCGGGTGGTCTCGATCTCCCAGCCCGGGGCACCCAACAGGCGCATCGCGCTCCCGATCCGCACTCTCAGCGAGGCCCTGGTCGAAGAACTCCGCCGTCTCGACCCCGACGAGATCTACGGCGAGGTACTCGTCAAGGGTCTGCAGAGGGTATCTCGATGAGCAATGATGCAGGCCGCCAACCCCTCGTCGTCGTCCATCCGGATGCCGATACCCTCGCGGAGGCGGTTGCGGCCCGGCTCTTGACGAGCCTCCTCGAAGCCCAGTGCGATCACCATCCAGTCCATGTGGCTCTGACGGGCGGAACAATCGGCATCGCTTCGCTGGCCGCAGTCGACCGAAGTCCGCTGCGGGATGCCGTTGACTGGTCCGGGGTGCACCTGTGGTGGAGCGACGAGCGTTTCCTGCCGGCCGGGGACCCAGAACGCAACGAGGTACAAGCCAGCCACGCCCTGCTCGATCACCTTGATGCCCTGCCGTCAGCCCAGATCCATCGGGTTCCCGCCCGCGACTCGGTCACCGCGACACCCGAAGCCGCTGCAGCCGCCTACACCACGGACCTCGCCAGGTGGGCCGCACCCGGGGGGGTCACGCCAGCCTACGACGTCCTGCTTCTCGGAATGGGACCCGACGGCCACATCGCTTCACTGTTCCCAGGCCGGCCGCAACTCGACCTCGGAGCTGCCAAGGCGGTCGCCGTCCATGACTCCCCGAAGCCGCCGCCTGACCGGGTCAGCTTCACGTACCCCGCGATCCTAGCGGCAAAGCAAGTCTGGATAGTGGCCAGCGGCGCTGCCAAGGCCCGGGTCGTGGCCCGAGCGCTCGGCGGCGCGGACCGCCATGAGGTTCCGGCGGCCGGCGTGTGCGGCACGGAACGTACCCTTTGGCTGCTGGATGCCGAAGCCGCCGGGTGCACCCCGACCAACCGACGATGAGCTGAAATCAACCGCCACGCCGCGCCCGCAACGCGGCCAACGCCTCGTCCAGGATCGCGATACCGTCGGCATCCGTACGACGCTCCTTGACGTAAGCCAAGTGAGTCTTATAGGGCTCATTGCGCACCGGGCTCGGCGGACTCTCCCGGTCTTGGCCCGCGGGATATCCGCACCGGGGGCAGTCCCACGACTCGGGCGGCTCGATCTCCGCCTCCGCGGAGAACGATGGACGGGTCTCATGCCCATTCGCGCACCAGTACGAGACCCAGAATCGCGGCGCGACCTCACCGCGTTCCGATTCGCCGAACGGTCCCGCGCCGACGCGTGACCCTCGAATCGCACTTCCACCAGCCACGAGAACTCCCTCGTTCAGCCGAGCGCGACCCGCCCGGCCTGCTGCTCGCGAGGCATCGCCCTTGCGTGCCTCGGGTACTTCTCAACCCACGCGCTGAATCAGACCCAGCAGGACGATCACCACGGCCCAAACCAAGGCGAAGGTGATGGTGATCCGGTTCAAGTTTCGTTCCGCCACACCCGAACTACCCACACTGCTGGAGATTCCGCCGCCGAACATGTCGGAGAGCCCACCGCCCTTCCCCTTGTGCATGAGCACGAGCAGGATCAAAAAGGCGCTGGTGATGACCAGCAGAACCTGGAGGGCAATCCGGAGCACATCCACGAAGAATTCCTTGAGGTCGTCGTTTCCCGAGGGCCGAGCGTCACCGAAGAGGTCGGTGGGACAAGAGTAGGCGACACAGCGCCCCTGCGGCGAACTTCGCCCCACCATCCGATGGGACGAAGCTCACCCGCGCGCAGGCATCAGCACGCGAAGAATCGCCGATGTCGGAATCAGGAAGCGGTCGCGTGTGCCTGATAGCGGACGATCTTGGCAAACTCCTCGGCATCCAGCGAGGCGCCACCCACCAAAGCACCGTCGACATCGGGCTGCGCCATGATCGAGGCCACATTCCCCGACTTCACCGACCCGCCGTAAAGCACGCGCACAGCCTCGGCGACCGTTCCGTCGTACAGCTCAGCGAGCCGAGACCGGATGGCACCGCAGACCTCTTGGGCATCGGCCGGGGTGGCCACCTCGCCCGTGCCGATGGCCCAGACCGGCTCGTATGCGATGACGAGCCGTGCAGCAAGATCGGCCGGGAGACCGTCGAGGGCCCCGTCCACCTGCGCCAGCGTGTGCGGCACCTGCCGGCCGGCCTTGCGAATGTCCAGGCCCTCACCCACACACAGGATCGGCACGATCCCCTGGGCAAAAGCGGACTTCACCTTGGCGCCGACCAGCGCGTCATCCTCGCCGTGGTACTCACGCCGCTCTGAGTGCCCGACGGCAACGTAGGATGCGCCCAGCTTCGCCAGCATGACGGGCGAGATCTCACCGGTGTAGGCCCCCTCGGTATAGGCGGACACGTCCTGAGCGCCGTAGCGGATTTCCAGCTTGTCGGCATCCACGAGAGTCTGCACGCTGCGCAGGTCCGTGAAAGGCGGCAGCACAGCAACCTCGACCGATCCGAAGTCGTGTTTGGCATCGCCCAGCGTCCAGGCGAGCTTCTGCACGAGGTGCGTCGCCTGCAGGTGGTCGAGGTTCATCTTCCAGTTACCCGCCATCAGCGGCGTTCGTACTGCGGCCATCGTCGCGTCTCTTCCTCTTGGTGGCGCCGGCCCATCCGTGGGCCGGCGCCGGTGTTGTGGTCTGTCATCGCCGACGGCGGGAACTAGCCTTCCAGGACCGCGATACCCGGCAGCTCCTTGCCTTCAAGGAACTCCAGGCTCGCCCCGCCACCCGTCGAGATATGGCTGAAACCGGCCTCGTCGAAGCCCAGGAGGCGCACGGCCGCAGCCGAGTCGCCACCACCCACGATGCTGAAGGCGCCTGTGGCCGTCGCATCGATCATCGCCTGCGCGACCGCCCGGGTGCCCGCCGCGAAAGCAGGGAACTCGAAGACACCCATCGGGCCGTTCCAGACGACCGTCTTGGCCGCCCGAATGGCCTCGGCGAACAGTTCCTGGGACGCCGGCCCGACGTCGAGGCCCATCGTGCCGTCCGGGATCGCATCCGCCGGGACAACCCGACTCGGGGAATCCGCAGCAAAGGAGTCGGCGGCCACGATGTCGGTCGGCAGCACGATCTCGACACCGCGCTCCGCTGCTTGCGCCAGGTAGCCCTTGACGGTGTTCACCTGGTCGGCCTCGAGCAGCGAGCTACCCACGGAGTGGCCCTGGGCCGCCAGGAACGTGTAGACCATGCCGCCACCGATGACCAGACGGTCCGCCTTGGTGAGTAGGTTGGCGATCACGCCGAGCTTGTCGGATACCTTCGACCCGCCGAGGACGACTACGTAGGGCCGGGCCGGGTCATCGGTCGCCTTCCGCAGGGAGTCGACCTCCTTGAGCACCAGCTCGCCGACAGCCGAAGGTAATACCCGGGCGATGTCGTAGACAGAGGCCTGCTTGCGGTGCACGACGCCAAAGCCGTCGGAGACGTATGCGTCGGCGAGCTTTGCGAGCTCCGCCGCGAGAGCCTCGCGTTCGGAGTCGATCTTCGAGGTCTCCCGGTGGTCGAACCGGATGTTCTCGAGGAGGGCGACGTCACCATCGGCGAGTCCGGCCACAGTCTCCTGCGCGGACGGCCCGACCGTATCCGCTGCCAGACGCACCGGAGCCCCGAGCAGTTCCCCCAACCGGGTTGCGACCGGCGCCAAGGAGAACTTCTCGTCCGCAACGCCCTTCGGGCGTCCGAGGTGGGCCATCACGACGACCCGCGCACCTGCGGCGACCAACCGGTTGAGCGTCGGCAGGGCGGCGCGGATACGGCCGTCGTCGGTGATCGTGGTGCCGTCCAGCGGCACATTGAAATCGGACCGAACGAGAACACGCTTGCCGCGCAGGTCTCCGAGGCCATCGATGGTCTTCATCTAGTACTCCCAGCTCTCAGTGTTCAGCTATGCCAGCGCCCGCAGGCGTGCCGCATCGGCACACCCGCGGGCGCTGGCTCATGTCGGATCGACCGTGACGGTCAGAGACGCTCGCCGACGTAAGAAGTCAAAGCGATAAGGCTGTTCGAGTAGCCCCACTCGTTGTCGTACCAGGACACGACCTTCACGGTGTCACCCATCACCTTGGTGAGTTTGGCGTCGAAGATGCTCTGGTGCGGGTTGGTGACGATGTCCGAGGAGACGATGTCGTCCTCGCAGTACTCCAGCACACCCTTGAGCGGCCCCTCGGCCGCGGCCTTGACGGCGGCGTTGACCTCGTCGACGGTGACCTCACGCGAAGCCACGAAGGTGAGGTCGGTCGCCGAACCGGTGATCGTCGGCACGCGCATGGCGAAGCCGTCGAGCTTGCCCTTCAGCTCCGGGAGCACCAGTGCGACCGCCTTGGCCGCGCCCGTCGAGGTCGGCACGATGTTCTGGGCGGCGGCACGGGCACGGCGCAGGTCGCGGTGCGGGCCGTCCTGCAGGTTCTGGTCACCCGTGTAGGCGTGGATCGTGGTCATCAGGCCGCGCTCGATCCCGACGGCATCGTTCAGCGCCTTGGCCATCGGGGCGAGGCAGTTCGTGGTGCACGAAGCGTTCGAGATGATGTGGTGCGCCGCGGGGTCGTAGAGCTCGTGGTTCACGCCCACGACGAAAGTGGCGTCCTCATTCTTGGCCGGAGCCGAGATGATGACCTTCTTCGCACCGGCGTCGAGGTGAGCCTTCGCCTTGGTCGCGTCCGTGAAGAAGCCCGTGGACTCGATGACGATGTCCGCGCCGAGGTCTGCCCACGGCAGCTTGGCCGGGTCGCGTTCCTCCAGCGCACGGATCTTCTTGCCGTCCACGATGATGTTCTCGTCGTCATAGGAGACGCTGAGCGGGAAACGACCCAGAACGGTGTCGTACTTGAGCAGGTGCGCAAGGGTCTTGTTGTCGGTCAGGTCGTTGACCCCGACGATCTCAATGTCCGCTCCTGACGCCACGATGGCGCGCATGAAGTTGCGGCCAATACGGCCAAATCCGTTGATGCCGACGCGGATGGTCACAATGCCCTCCTCTGGGTGCGTCGGTCGTCCCGACGCACACGATGTGAAGCCGAACGTATAATGCACGGCAGCGTACGCAGGTGATGAACGAACACGTGTCCTGCTGTCCGCTTGACCGGCCCAGCACCCACACGCAAGGGAAAATCACGGCGACAACCGGGACATCCCCGCGCACCTTGAGAAGGCGCCAGCAAGACATCGGGCCGTCGTCACCTGACTCCCCCGAGCCTATACCCACCGGCACTCTCGACGGGCTTCTGACCGGGCATGAGACGAGCATCGACATGGAGTGAGATGCAGCGCGGAGGCCACTCAGAGATCCAATAGATCGGGGCCGAGCACAGCCTCAGTGTCAGGGATACCGAGTTCCGCCGCACGCTTATCGGCCGTTGAGAGGAGTCTGCGGATCCGACCGGCGACTGCGTCCTTGGTCAGCGGGGGGTCCGCCAGCTGACCTAGTTCCTCCAGGGACGCCTGCTTGTGGGCGAGCCGCAGCTCACCGGCCTGGCGCAGGTGGTCCGGCAGATCCGATCCGAGGATCTCGAAGGCCCGCTCCACCCGCGCGCCGGCTGCCACCGCGGCTCGGGCGGAGCGGCGCAGGTTCGCATCATCGAAGTTCGCCAACCGGTTCGCAGTTCCGCGGACCTCGCGGCGAGCCCGGCGCTCCTCCCAGACCAGTACGGTCTCCTGGGCGCCGAGGCGAATGAGCATCGCGCTGATGGCGTCGCCGTCCCTGATGACCACCCGATCGACCCCGCGGACCTCACGAGCCTTCGCTGCGATACCCAGCCGACGAGCGGATCCCACCAGGGCGAGCGCGGCCTCCGGCCCTGGGCAAGTGATTTCCAGCGCCGACGAACGGCCCGGCTCGGTCAAGGAGCCGTGGGCGAGGAACGCACCACGCCACGCGGCCTCCGCCTCACCGACCCCCCCGGAAACAACCTGGGGCGGCAATCCCCGCACCGGTCGGCCACGGTTGTCCAGGAGGCCGGTCTGCCGGGCCAGGGACTCGCCGTCACGCACTACCCGGACGACGTAGCGACTCCCCCGGCGCAAGCCACCCGCCGAGACGACGATCAGCTCACTGCCATGCCCGTAGACCTCGCTGATCGTCTGCCGGAGCCGGCGTGCGGCGATGGCCGTATCCAGCTCGGCCTCGATGACCACGTGACCCGAGATGAGGTGCAGCCCCCCGGAGAATCGCAGCATGGCGGACACCTCGGCCTTGCGGCACGATGTCCTGTCAACCCGCAATCGCGCGAGTTCGTCCTTCACCTGTCCGGTCAACGCCATGCCGATATCTTGCCATCCGGCGGCGTCGGTCTGGCACGAAGCTGGTCAATGCCGCGTACCGACGTCCCCCAAGAAGCCGTCGAAGACGTCACGGTAGGCCGCCGCCAGACGGAGAGCATCATGGCGCGCCGTTCCGTCTCCGCGGCGCACCTGCCGCAGGAGCACCCGCGCCCCCATCCGGGCCGCGGCCTCGGAGAGCTGCTCGGTATCCGCGACCGCGGACGGGTCGGCCACCACCGCGTCGATCCGTAGTTCGGGTGCGTGTTTGTGAAGGGCTTCGAGATGATCGGTGGCCGTCAACCCGAAGGTCTCCCCGCCCTCACTCGACAGGTTCAGGGTCACGCAGCGCCGCGCCCTCGTCTCGTGCAGCGCCCGCGCCAACTCGGGTACGAGCAGATGCGGCATCACCGAGGAGTACCAAGACCCGGGACCGAGGATCACCCAATCGGCGGCATTGACTGCACCGACCGCCTCATCACAGGCCGGCGGGTCGGCAGGCACAAGGCGCAACTGTTCGATGCGCCCCCGGGTCACGGCGACCTTGCTCTGACCCACGATCGTCTCCAGCAGGTCGCCGAACCGCACATCAGCCTCGATCCGCAGCGGGACCGAAGCCATGGGCAGAACCCGGCCCCTGGCCCCGAGCAGCTTGCCCACCCAGTCCAGACCTGCGACCGGGTCATCCAGCAACTCCCAGAGCGCGACGATCAACAGGTTGCCCACCGCATGGTTGTCGAGCCCCCCAGATGACCGGAACCGGTGCTGCATGAGATCGCGCCAAGAGCGGCCGGCCTCGGAATCGTCGCACAAGGCCACCAGCGCCATCCGTAGATCCCCGGGCGGAAGCACATCGAGTTCGGATCGCAGCCGACCCGACGATCCGCCGTCGTCTGCCACGGTCACCACGGCGGTCAGCCGATCGGACATGAGGCGCAGAGCGGACAGGCTCGCCGAGAGCCCATGTCCGCCGCCCAGGGCGACGACTGCCGGGTTGGCACTCATGTCCTTACTCCTTCCCGAGATCGCGGGCGGTCACCGTGACGCGTCGACCGCCTTCGCGCAGTCGCGCGGCGATCTCCTCACTGACCGCCACCGACCGGTGTTTGCCGCCCGTGCACCCCACGGCGATCGTCACGTAGCGCTTCTCCTCCTCGAGGTATCCCGCGAAAACCGGTTGGAGCGCCGACACGTACCGGGCGACAAATTCCTGTGCCCCGGGGAGGCCGAGCACGTAATCACGCACGGGTGCATCCCGTCCGGTCAGGTGCCGCAGCTCGGTGATCCAATACGGGTTGGCGAGGAATCTGACATCGACGACGTGGTCGGCATCCAGCGGAATCCCGTATTTGAACCCGAAGGACAACACGTTGATCGTGAGCTCCTCGACGGCCCCGTCGCCGACCGAGGCGCGTACCTCACGGGCCAGGTCGTGGACGTTGAGGGCCGAGGTGTCGATGACCACATCGGCCCGTTCCTTGAGCCGTGCCAAGAGTCCGCGTTCAGCCGCGAGGCCGTCCAAGATGCGTCCCTCACCCTGGAGAGGGTGCGGTCGCCGCACCTGCTCGTAACGGCGGACCAGAACGTCGTCAGACGCATCGAGAAACAGGATCCGGTAGGACACGCCTGAAGACCGCAGGTGGCCGAGGACCTCGACGAGGTCGGTGAAGAACTCACGGCCCCGCACATCCACGACCGCCGCGATCCGCTCGAGGGTGGAGCCGGACCGGGTCATGAGGTCGACCAGCGGGATGATCATCCGGGGCGGCAGATTATCGACCACGAACCACTCGAGGTCCTCCAGCACGGCGGCCGCGCGGGTGCGACCGGCACCCGACATGCCCGTGATGATGAGAACCTCCGACCCGTGCCGTTGTGGCGCGGGCGTCGCGGCCTCGATCGCCGGGATGCCCTGCGGGACGGTCAACGGAGACGGCTCGTCGCTCATAGGTCAAGCATGCCAGCGCAGCCGCTGATCACTTCACATTCCCCGGCGCTGAAGCGGGTTGGGCGGATGTCGACGGTTCCCGATCAGAGGCCGACGGACCCTCCGGCTGTACGGGCTGGGCGGGCGCCAGTGCCGCGACCACGGCCGCCGCGGTCTGCTCGCCCATGCCGGGCACTGAGGCGATCTCGGCGACGCTCGCGGACCGCAACCGCTTCAGGGAACCGAAAGTGCGCAGCAAGGCCGCCTTCCGAGCCGGCCCCAGACCGCGGATGTCATCCAATGCGGATGCCGTCATCGCCCTGCCGCGCTTCTTCCGGTGGTAGGTGATGGCGAACCGGTGAGCTTCGTCGCGCACACGCTGCAGCAGGTAGAGCCCTTCGGAGGCGCGCTGCAGGATAACGGGGTACTCCACCCCGGGGAGCCAGACCTCCTCCAACCGCTTGGCCAGACCGCAGAGGGCGACGTCGTCGATGCCGAGTTCGGCCAAAGCGCGAGCTGCCGCAGCCACCTGCGGCGGGCCACCGTCGACCACTACGAGGTTGGGTGGGTAGGCGAAGCGAACCGTCCGTGTCTCGGGCGGTTCGGCGTCGACCGGGCCGGAGACCATCGGAGCAGCGGACGAGGACTCGTTCGCGGGCTCCCCCACCGGGCCGAAGTCGTCACCGGAGAGGGCGTCGGCGGCAAGATCGACCTCGATGTCTGAGGATTCGGATCGCTCGGCGAGGTACCGCTTGAACCGGCGAGTGATGACCTCGTACATGGCGGCGGTGTCGTCCCGTGCACCGTCGCCGTCCGGGCCGCGAACGGCAAAATGGCGATACTCACCCTTGCGAGCGAGGCCGTCCTCGAAAACCACCATGGAAGCCGCCTGGTGAGTGCCCTGGGTGGTCGAGATGTCGTAACACTCAATCCGCAACGGCGCGCTGTCCAGGTCAAGTGCCTCCTGGATCTCCCGCAGGGCCTGACTACGCGTCGTGAGGTCCCCCGCCCTGCGGGTCCGGTGCAGAGCCAGGGCGTGTTCGGCATTGGTTCGCACGGTCGCCGCCAGCTCACGCTTATCTCCCCGCTGCGGCACCCGCACGTCCACTCGTGAGCCGCGCAGGCCGGTCAACCACGCCGTCACCTGGGGAAGGTCCGCCGGGAGCACCGGCACCAGCACCTCGCGCGGCACGACGTCGCGAGCCGAGCCGTCACCCTCGTCTGCGCCGCCGTAGACCTGCTGCAGCAACCGCTCGACGAGGTCGGCGTCCGAAACGTCCTCCACTTTCTCCACGATCCAGCCGCGCTGGCCCCGGATACGCCCGCCGCGGACATGGAAGACCTGAACTGCCGCCTCCAGCTCGTCGCCGACCAGCGCGAAGATGTCGGCATCGGTGGCATCACCGAGAACCACCGCATTCTTCTCCGTGGCCCGTTCCAGGGCCCCGATGTCGTCGCGCATCCGGGCGGCGACCTCGTACTCCATGGACTTAGCCGCGGCCTGCATCTGAGCCGTGAGGCGCCGCACGAACCGGGCGGTGTCGCCTGCCATGAAGTCGCAGAAGTCGGCGGCCAGATCGTGGTGATCCCCGGTCGAAATACGGCCCACGCAGGGGGCGGAGCATTTGTCGATGTAGCCGAGCAGGCAGGGACGGCCGGTCTGCCGGGCACGTTTGAAGACGCCCGCGGAGCACGTCCGGATCGGGAAGACCCGCAGCAACAGGTCCAGGGTTTCCCGGATGGCCCAGGCATGCCCGTAGGGGCCGAAGTAGCGGGTCCCGGGCCGTTTGGCGCCACGCATAACCTGTGCCCGGGGGTACTCGTCGCCCAGAGTCACTGCGAGGTACGGATAGGACTTGTCATCGCGGTACTTCACGTTGAACCGCGGGTCGAACTCCTTGATCCAGGAGTACTCGAGGGTGAGCGCCTCGACCTCGGTGCCGACCACCGTCCACTCCACCGAGGCCGCCGTAGTGACCATCGTCTGCGTGCGCTGGTGCAGCCCGGCGATGTCCTGGAAGTAGCTGGAGAGGCGAGCGCGAAGGTTCTTCGCCTTGCCGACGTAGATCACCCGGCGGTGTTGGTCCCGGAACCGGTACACCCCCGGCGAGGTAGGGATCTCCCCGGGTGCGGGCCGATAGGTGGCGGGATCTGCCATGTGCGACAGCCTAGGTCAGGCCACCGACGACCGAGCGTCGAGCGAACCACAATGACCGTGACGATCGGACGGTCAGTGCCCGTGTGACGCGGGTGCTCGATATCGTGACCGGATGACCGCACAGCATGAGTACACGATCACGGCGCGCTGGACGGGCGCTCGTGAACGCGGCACCGCGTCGTACACCGCGTACAGCCGCGACCACGAGGTACTGATCGATGGGCATCCGGTACTGCCCGGGTCGGCTGACCCAGCCTTCCGGGGAGACCCGGCCCGGTTCAGCCCCGAGGACCTGCTCGTCGCGAGTCTCGCCCAATGCCACATGCTGTGGTTCTTGCACCTGGCTGCCGAGACGAAACTGATCGTTCGGGAGTACTCCGATCGCGCCACCGGTGTGATGCGTGTCGAGGCACGCGGTGAGGGCCAGTTCACCGAGGTGACGCTGCATCCGGAGATCGCCGTCGATGGCGACGCGCAGTCCCAGCGGTCTCTTGACGACCAGATCGCCGCCCTCCACCGCCGAGCGCATGACTACTGCTTTATCGCGCGCTCGGTGAACTTCCCGGTGACCATCGCTCCGCTACCTGTGCGGATCGCGGAGCCCGTGCGGATCGCGGAGGCGGGCGCAACCTCCTGATTAGCGGCGGTCCACCGGCGCACCGGCCGGGGAAGCCGCAAGCCTAGGCCGCCGGAGATTCCTTGCGTGCGCGTGTGCCCTTCGCCGCACTCTTCGCCCGTGCCGGAGCACGACCATTCCGCACGACGTCAGGACCCTTCGCCGCCGGGGGCGCGACCGGAACGGCCGGATGTTTCGAGAGCACCTCGGCGAGGAACCGGCCCGTGTGGCTCGTCTCGACTGCCGCCACCTGCTCCGGAGTACCTTCGGCCACCACCGTGCCGCCGCCCGAACCGCCTTCGGGACCCATGTCGATGACCCAGTCGGCGCTCTTGATGACGTCGAGGTTGTGTTCGATGACGATGACCGAGTTTCCTTTGTCCACCAAAGACTGCAGGACGCCGAGGAGCTTGCGGATGTCCTCGAAATGTAGCCCGGTGGTTGGCTCATCGAGGACGTAAATCGTGCGGCCCGTCGAACGTTTATGCAACTCGCTGGCGAGCTTGACCCGTTGCGCCTCCCCACCGGACAGCGTCGGGGCCGGCTGTCCCAGCCGGACGTAGCCGAGTCCGACATCGACGAGCGTCGCGAGATGCCGGGAGATCGCCGGGACGGCTGCGAAGAAGTCCGCCGCCTCCTCGATCGGCATGTCCAGCACATCGGCGACGGTCTTGCCCTTGAAGTGCACCTCCAGCGTCTCGCGGTTGTACCGCGCGCCGTGGCAGACCTCGCACGGGACGTAGACGTCCGGCAGGAAGTTCATCTCGATCTTGATCGTGCCGTCGCCCGAGCATGCCTCGCAGCGTCCCCCCTTGACGTTGAAGGAGAACCGGCCCGGCAGGTATCCGCGTACCTTCGCCTCGGTGGTCTCCGCGAAGAGCCGGCGCACGTGGTCCCATACCCCGGTGTAGGTCGCGGGGTTCGACCGTGGCGTGCGCCCGATCGGCCCCTGGTCGACGTGCACCACCTTGTCGAGATGGTCCACACCGGTTACCCGGGTATGCCGGCCGGGAACCTGCCGCGCACCGTTGAGCTGATTGGCCAATACCGTGTACAGGATCGAGTTGACCAGCGTCGATTTACCCGAACCGGAGACCCCGGTCACGGCGGTGAACGTACCCAGTGGGAACGAGACGTCGATCCCGTCCAGGTTGTTCTCCCGGGCCCCGACCACCGTCACCTCGCGGGAATGATCCACTGGCCGCCGGGCGGCAGGCAGCGCGATACTCCGCCTGCCCGACAGGTACGCCCCCGTGATCGACTCGGGCTCCGCGAGGAGTCCTGCATAGTCACCTGAGTGCACGACCTTGCCGCCGTGTTCGCCGGCCCCCGGGCCGATGTCGACGATCCAGTCGGCCGCCTCGATGGTGTCCTCGTCGTGTTCGACGACGATGAGCGTGTTCCCCAGGTCCCGCAGTCGGGTCAGGGTGTCGATGAGCCGACGGTTGTCTCGTTGGTGCAGCCCAATGCTGGGCTCGTCGAGCACATAGAGCACTCCGACGAGGCCGGAGCCGATCTGGGTGGCCAGCCTGATGCGCTGGGCCTCACCACCGGAGAGGGTAGCCGCGGGCCGCTCGAGGGACAGATAGTCCAACCCGACGTCGAGCAGAAAGCCGAGTCGGGCGTGGATCTCCTTGAGGACCTCCGCCGCGATGGCCCGCTCCCGGACTCCGAGTTCGAGTGCACCCAGGAACTCAGCCGCTTCACGGATGGGTAGTCGGCAGATCTCCCAGATCGACCGTCCGCCTACCCGCACGGCAAGCACCTCGGGCTTGAGGCGAGCGCCTTCGCAGATCGGGCACGGCACCTCCCGCATGAATGCCTCGTACTTCTCCTTCGACCAATCCGAGTCGGTTTCGGAGTGCCGGCGCTCCAGGAAGCTCACCACCCCCTCGAAACCCGTCGAGTACTGCCGTTCACGCCCCCAACGGTTGCGGTAGCGGACATGCACCTCGTGGTCCTGCCCGTAGAGGACCGCCTTCCGCGCACGTTCCGGTAATCCTCGCCAGGGCACGTCCATCGAGAAGCCGAGGTCGTCCGCGAGAGCACGCAGCACCCGTTCGAAGTACTCCGACGACGTCTGGCTCCACGGGGCGACGGCACCTTCCGCGAGAGTTTTCTCGTCGTCCGGGATCACCAGGTCGACGTCGACCTCGAGCCGGAAACCGATGCCGGTGCACTCGGGGCAGGCGCCGTACGGGGCGTTGAAGGAAAAGGTGCGCGGCTCTATTTCATCAAGCGCCAGTTCGTGATCGTTCGGGCACGCGCGATGCTCGGAGAACCGGCGAACCCGCTGAGGATCATCCGCCTGCGCGTCGACCAGTTCCACGAGCAACAGCCCGCCGGCCAGGCCGAGTGCGGTCTCGACTGAGTCCGTCAGCCGTCGCTGAACGCCTTCGCGGGCGACCAGGCGGTCGATGACCACCTCGATGTCATGCTTGAGCTTCTTCTCGAGCTGCGGCGGGCTGGCCAGCTGAATGACTTCGCCGTCCACCCGCGCCCGCGCGAAACCCTTGGACTGCAGTTCCTTGAAGAGTTCCCCGTACTCACCCTTGCGCCCCCGTACGACGGGCGCCAACACTTGGTACCGGGTGCCCTCGGGCAATTCGAGCAGCCGGTCGACGATCTGCTGCGGGGTCTGTGCCGTGACCCGCTCGCCGCACACCGGGCAGTGCTGCGTTCCAGCGCGGGCGAAGAGCAACCGGAGGTAGTCGTAGACCTCTGTGATCGTGCCGACCGTGGACCGGGGGTTGCGGTTCGTCGACTTCTGATCGATCGACACCGCCGGCGACAGGCCCTCGATGAAATCGACATCGGGTTTGTCCATCTGGCCGAGGAACTGGCGCGCATACGCCGACAGCGACTCGACATAACGACGCTGTCCCTCGGCGAAGATGGTGTCGAAAGCCAGCGAGGACTTGCCCGACCCGGAGAGACCCGTGAAGACGATGAGCTGATCCCTCGGGAGATCAAGGTCCACATTTCGCAGGTTGTGTTCGCGGGCTCCGGAAATGACGAGGCGGTTGCTCACCGGAGCATCGTACGACCCGGGACCCACATCGCACACCTGTTCGAATGGTGGCATCCGTCATAGGGCACACTGGGCCTATGACCTACACCGGAGTCGTTGCCGCGGGCGACCCGCCTCGGCCACGCACTCTCGACGAGATCGAGATCCGCAAACTGGTCGTGGGACCGATGCAGAACAACGCCTACCTGCTCACCTGCCGCCAGGACCACCACCAGGTTCTCATCGACGCGGCCGACGACCCCGACCGCCTTCTGGAACTGGTGCGATCGGGGAGCACTTCGGGACGACTGGATGCGGTGGTCACCACCCATGCGCACCCCGATCACGTTCAAGGCTTGGCGTCCGTCGTCGCAGTCACGGGGGCGGCCGTTTACGTGGGAACCGACGACGCCGTATCCGTCGAGGATCAGACCTCGGTGTCGGCAATCCGAGTCGGTGATGGCGCCGTGCTGACCGTCGGGCACATCGTGCTCGACATCATCGGCCTGCGTGGACACACACCGGGCTCGATCGCGTTGGCCTATCGCGAGCCCGAGCGGGCGCACTCCCCCGAGGCCGTCGGTCGCAGGGTCCACCTTTTCACGGGCGACTCACTGTTCCCAGGTGGTCCTGGACGGACCACGACGCCGAACGATTTCGACTCGATCATGGCCGACCTGCAGACTCGGGTTTTCGACCGGTTCGGGGACGACGCGTGGGTCTACCCCGGGCACGGTAACGACACGACCCTGGGCGCCGAACGCGGGTCGATCCCGGAGTGGCTCGCCCGTGGCTGGTGATTGACTGGCGCCATGCCTCGGACCTCGCCTCTCTACGCCGCCACGTATACCTATGTCGACCGCCCGGCAGAGCTCGCGGCCGTACGTCCTGAGCATCGGACGTACCTGGACCGCCTCGCCACCGAAGGCAAGCTACTCGCCTCCGGTCCGCTCGGTTCCGCGACAGAGCCGATCGGCGCCCTGATCATCCTGGACGCGGAATCGGCCGAGGCGGCCGCCGCGCTACTCGATGGTGACCCCTTCGCGGCGGCCGGATTCATCGCCGAACGGACTATCCAGCCGTGGACGCCCGTCCTCGGACAATGGTCCTGAGGCTCCGGAACCCGTTCCTTCCCCACCGCCGGCGCTCGCTGCGCCGGCTTTGGCCCGTGACCGCAACAGGCTCGCCGCGGTCGTCACCACCAACGTGCCGAGGATGACCACCAGCGACAGCCAGATCGGCACAGTGGGTACCGACTCCAGCCCCTCACCACCGTTGATGAACGGCAGTGTGTTGTCGTGCGCTGCCTCCAGGATGAGCTTGACCCCGATGAAACCGAGGATGATCGATAGCCCGATCGGCAGGTAGACCAGCTTTTCCAGCAGGCCACCGAGCAGGAAGTAGAGCTGCCGCAATCCCATGAGCGCGAAGACGTTCGTGGTGAAGACGATGAACGGGTCCTGAGTGAGTCCGAAGATCGCCGGGATCGAGTCGAAGGCGAAGAGCAGGTCGGTGCTGCCGATGGCCACGAAGACGATGATCATCGGCGTGAGAACGCGCCGGCCGTCCTCGGTGGACCGCAACCGGCCGCCGTCGTACCGGGTACCGATGGGTAGAACCCGCCGCAGCAAACGTACGAAGCGGTTCTCCTGATACTCCTCGGACTCATCCGAACCGACGACCAGCTTGATCGCGGTGTAGATGAGGAAGGCCCCGAAGAGGTAGAAGACCCAAACGAACTGATGGATGATCGCGGCGCCGGCCAGGATAAACCCACCGCGCAGGATCAGCGCCACGATGATCCCCACCATCAGGACCTTCTGCTGTTGGTCTCTTGGCACCGCGAACCTCGCCATGATGATGACGAAGACGAAGAGGTTGTCGACCGACAGGCTGTACTCAGTCAGCCAGCCGGCGTAGAACTCACCCGCGGGGGCTCCGCCGCCGACCAACCCGACCAAGATCCCGAAGACGAGCGCCAGCGTCACGTAGAAGGCGACCCAGCCGGCACTCTCGCGCATCGAGGGGACGTGCGGTCGTCGTCCGACCACGAAGAGATCCACGATCAACAACAGCAACACCGCTGTCAGTGAGGCAGCCTCGAACCAAATAGGCAGCTCATGCTGCATGTACTACTCCTTCTCGACTAGTTGACGCCGGTTGAGCCGGTCCCGGCGGAGGCTGGCGGCAGTGGTGACGGTGAGGATCGCGACGATGACTGAGAGGGAGACGGCCGTCGGGATCTCGGGGATAGCGGTGACGTGTTCGCCACCGTTGATGAACGGTACTTCGTTGGTGTGCAGGGCATGAATCATCAGTTTCGCACCGATGAAGGCGAGGATCGCCGCCAGCCCGTAGGCGAGGTAGACCAGCCGGTCCAGCAGCCCATCGATGAGGAAGTACAACTGCCGTAGGCCCAGCAGGGAGAAGGCGTTGGCGGTGAAAACCAGGTACGTCTCCTGGGTGAGCCCGAAGATGGCCGGAATCGAGTCGACGGCGAACAACAGGTCCGCACTGCCGATCGCGATCATGACGATGAACATCGGGGTGATGAATCGCTTGCCGTCGATGCGTGCCGTCAGTTGAGAACCGACGTAGTCGTCGGTGGTCGCGAACAGCCGGCGGGTCAGCCGCAACGCAGCGTTCTCCTCGAACTTCTCGTCGTCCTGGCCACGGAGCTGAGCCCATGCCGTGTACAGCAGGAAGACACCGAAGAGATAGAAGACCCAGCTCACGTTGGCGATCATCGCCGCACCCAGGAAGATGAACACGGTTCGCAGGATGAGAGCGATCGTGATGCCGATGAGCAGCACCTTCTGCTGGTAGTCCCTCGGCACACGGAAGCTCGCCATGATCAGGACGAAGACGAAGAGGTTGTCGACCGACAGGCTCTTCTCCGTGATGTAGCCGGCAAAGTACTCGCCACCGTAGGTGGGTCCGGAGATGAACCACACCACGATGCCGAATACAATCGCGATCGCGACATAGGCGGCAGACCAGCGAACAGCCTCGCGCAGGCTCGGGGCGTGCGGGGTGCGTGCGTGGCCGATGTAATCGATGGCAAGCATGGCCAGGATTGCGGCCACTGTGATGAGCCACACCCAGATGGGAACGTTCAAGGGGACACCTCCGGTTCGTCAAACCGAAGGTCTCTTCCGATCGGCCCGGGGCGAGATGAACCCGGTGATGACCGACCCGAGGCGCCGAGCCGTGGAAACGGCCGTGATGACGACGACTCTGCGTGGGAATACTCCCCTTCACTGAAGGGCCAGCATAGGCGATCACAGCCAAAAGCGCCGACTGTGTCGAGGACCAGGCGCCTACTGCACGCAGAACTCGTTGCCCTCAGGGTCGGTCATCACGATCCAGAACTCCCCGTTCTGGGTGAACTCACGCTGAACGGCACCCCCGGCCGCGACGAGATCCTGGACGTGGGCTCGAACTCGATCCGCGCGGTCTGCCGGGTTGCCGCCCACGTTGACGTCGAGGTGCACGCGGTTCTTGGCGGTCTTCGGCTCGGGCACCTTCTGAATGAAGATGCGTGGTCCATTCCCATCCGGGTCGACGATCGCATCGAAGTCCTCGAAGTGCTCCGGCGTGATCCCCCAGGAGGCCACCGCAGACTCCCAGTCGTCGAAGCCGTCTGGTGGAGGCTGGCGGATGTAGCCGAGGGCGGTGCACCAGAACTGCCGCAGTACGGGCGGGTTCACAGCGTCGAAGGTGACCTGAATAGTCCGCGCCATGCCGTGCTCCCTTCGTCAGGCGGTCGCCGCCTGCATCTGTCGTAGTTCCTTCTTGAGTCCGGAGATCTCGTCGCGCAGCCGTGCAGCCAGCTCGAACTGCAGCTCCGCCGCCGCCGCGTGCATCTGGTCAGAAAGCTCCTGGATGAGGTCAGCGAGGTCGCTGGCGGCCGCCCCCTCCAGCCGGCGTCCCTTCGTCACCCCCTCTTTCGGCCCACCGGCAGGTGCCTGCCGGTCCCCGGGCCTACTCTTCCGGTAGCCACCGGACAAGAGTTCGGCAGTGTCGATGTCTTCACGGGCCAACATGTCGGTGACATCCGAGATCCTCTTCCGCAGCGGCGTCGGATCGATGCCATTCGCGGTGTTGTAGGCGATCTGCTTCTCCCGGCGCCGGGTGGTCTCCTCAATGGCCGTGGTCATCGCCGCGGTGATCTTGTCGGCATACATGTGGACTTCACCGGAGACGTTCCGCGCGGCCCGCCCGATCGTCTGGATCAATGAGGTGCCCGAACGGAGGAAGCCCTCCTTGTCGGCGTCGAGGATGGCGACCAGCGACACCTCGGGTAGATCCAGCCCTTCGCGGAGCAGGTTGATCCCGACGAGAACGTCGAACTCGCCCAGCCGTAGCTCCCGCAGGAGCTCCACCCGCCGCAGGGTGTCGACCTCGGAGTGCAGATACCGGACCCGGACCCCCTTCTCCAGCAGGTAGTCGGTCAGGTCCTCGGACATCTTCTTGGTGAGCGTCGTGACCAAGACGCGCTCACCGCGTTCAGCCCGCTCACGGATCTCGTGCAGGAGGTCGTCAATCTGGCCGGTGGTCGGCTTCACGACGATCTGCGGATCGACGAGGCCCGTCGGACGGATGATCTGCTCCACAACGCCGTCGGACATCGAGAGTTCATAGGCGCCGGGGGTGGCGGAGAGATAGACGGTCTGGCCGATGCGTTCCACGAACTCCTCCCAGCGCAACGGCCGGTTATCGGTCGCGGAAGGCAGTCGGAAGCCGTGATCGACCAGGCTGCGCTTGCGGGACATGTCCCCCTCGAACATCGCCCCGATCTGCGGCACAGTCACATGGGACTCGTCTATGACCAGCAAGAAGTCATCCGGGAAATAGTCGAGCAGAGTGTTCGGCGGCGAACCGGCGGACCGGCCGTCAATATGCCGCGAGTAGTTCTCGATCCCGGAACAGGAGCCGATCTGCCGCATCATTTCGATGTCGTACGTCGTCCTCATCCGCAGCCGCTGGGCCTCCAACAGCTTGCTCTGCCCCTCGAGTTGGGCCAGCCGCTCGGCCAGCTCGGTCTCGATTGAACCGATGGCCCGTTCCATCCGTTCCGGCCCGGCGACATAGTGCGTCGCGGGGAAGACATGCACCCCGGTCTCGGAGCGGATTACGTCACCCGTCAGCGGGTGGAGCAGCGCGATGCTCTCGATCTCGTCGCCGAAGAACTCGATGCGGATGGCCAGTTCCTCATAGACCGGGATGATCTCGACGGTGTCCCCCCGCACCCGGAAGGTTCCGCGAGTGAATGCCATGTCGTTGCGGGTGTACTGCATCGTGACGAACTGCCGCAGCAAGTCATCTCGTTCGACCTGCTGGCCCACGTCGAGCCGCACCATGCGATCCACGTACTCCTGGGGGGTACCGAGCCCGTAGATACAGGACACGGAGGCCACCACCACGACGTCGCGCCGGGTGAGCAGCGAACTGGTGGCCGAGTGCCGCAGCCGCTCAACCTCGTCATTGATCGACGAGTCCTTCTCGATATAGGTGTCGGTCTGCGCGATATACGCCTCGGGTTGGTAGTAGTCGTAGTAGGAGACGAAGTACTCGACCGCGTTGTTGGGGAGCAGTTCGCGGAACTCAGTCGCGAGTTGGGCAGCCAGAGTCTTGTTGGGGGCCATCACCAAGGTTGGCCGTTGCAGTTCCTCGATCAGCCACGCCGTGGTGGCCGACTTCCCGGTACCGGTCGCGCCCAACAGCACGATGTCCTTCTCCCCCGCCCGGATCCGGGCGGCCAGCTCAGCGATGGCGGTCGGCTGATCACCGGAGGGCGAGTACTCCGAAATGACCTCGAAGGGAGCGACGGTGCGCTGAAGATCTGTGACAGGGCGCATAGGTCCACGGTACGGCCGCCCACCGACATCATCACGCCCCCGCTGCCACTACTCGATCGGGGTCTCCGCCTCGACCTCCTCGACGACCCGGGTCCAGAGTTCGGTCACCTGCGCGCGCAGCGCCTGCGGATCGCCGGCACCATCCAGTGTGATGTCGGCGACCGCCAGCCGGGCGGTATCGGCCGCCTGAGCCGCGATACGAGCCTGCGCCTGCTCAAGGGTCATCCCGCGACTCTCCTGGAGGCGGGCCAACCGAACCTCCACCGGGGCATCGACCACCACGACCAAGTGAAACCGTTCCACCTCGCCGGTCTCGACCAGCAACGGGATGTCATGCACGACCACCGCACCCGCATCCGCCGCCCCCACAGCGGCTTCACGCTCGGCGGCCAGCCGCCGGACGATCGGGTGCACAATCGCATCAAGCCGTTCGCGAGCCTCGGGGTCGGCGAAGACCACACCGGCCAGCACGGGGCGATCAAGCGTCCCGTCTGCCGCGAGCACCTGTGGGCCGAAAGAGGCCACTACCTCGTCCAATCCGGTGCTGCCTGGCTGAACAGCGACGCGGGCAAGGCCGTCGTAGTCGATACCGATGGCGCCAAGTTCGATGAAGCGGGCCAGCGCGACAGACTTTCCGGCGCCGATGCCTCCGGTGAGTGCGATGCGGAACATAGGATCATCCTGCACTATTGCGCTCGCGGAGGTTTGATGGCATTCGGTCAGCCGTTCCAGACACACGGTGGCAGCGGCATGCGTTCCTACCGGCAGGATTCGACGGTCGCCAAACAGCGCCTCGCACCCGGGACCATCCGGCGCGTCCTGGGTTTCGCCAAGCCCTATCGCGGTCGGCTCGTCACCTTTCTGGCGCTGGTCGCGCTGAATGCCGCCGCCGGAGCAGCCACTCCCCTGCTCTTCAAAGTCCTGATCGACGACGGCATCACCGCCGGCCGCACCGATGTCGTGGTGCGCATCGCGCTCATCGTGGCCGCCCTCGCGGTCCTCTCCGGCCTCCTGAGCGTTGGTGAGCGGTGGCTGTCAGCACAGATCGGCGAAGGTCTGATTTTCGACCTGCGCTGCGCCGTCTTCGACCACGTGCAGCGCATGCCGTTGGCCTTCTTCGCCCGAACCCGCACCGGGGCACTCGTGCAGCGGCTGAACGGGGACGTGCTCGGTGCCCAGCAAGCTTTCACTTCCACGCTCTCGAACGTCTTCTCTAACGGTCTGACCGTAGCCTTCGTCATCGGCGCGATGGCATCGATGTCCTGGCAACTCACCCTCATCAGCCTCGCCCTCCTTCCCGCATTCGTCCTGCCCGCCCGATGGGTCGGCCGCCGTCTCGCCACCATCACCCGGCGGAGCTACGAACTGAATGCCGACGCTGCCCAGCTCATGAACGAACGGTTCAACGTGGCCGGCGCACACCTGGCGAAGATCTTCGGGCACCCCGAGCGCGAGTCGGCCCAGTATGCCAACCAGGCGAGTCAGGTCCGCGAAATCGGTGTGCGGGCGGCGATGTACGCCACCGTCTTCCGCGTCGGACTGACCGTCGTCGCAGCCGTCGCGGTGGCGATCGTCTACGGACTCGGCGGGGTGCTGGCCATTCGGGGCACGCTCACCGTCGGAGTCGTGGTGGCGTTGACCGCGTACCTCGGCCGGTTGTACGGACCGCTGACGGCGATGTCGAATGTCCAGGTCGACATCATGACCGCCCTGGTCAGCTTCGAACGAGTGTTGGAGGTGCTGGACCTCAAACCCTCCGTGATCGACTCACCAACAGCCCACGATGTCGCGACCGACGTCCGCGAACGCGGCGCGAGTCTGGAGTTCGACAGCGTCGACTTCCGGTTCCCAGCCGCCGCAGAAGTATCCCTGGCCTCCCTGGAGACCGTGGCGGCGGAGACCGTCGATGCCACCCGGAACACCCTGACCAACGTCTCATTCACAGTGCCCGCGGGGCAGATGGTCGCCTTGGTCGGTCCGTCGGGCGCCGGCAAGACAACCATCTCTCATCTGGCCACCCGGATGTACGACCCAACAGCTGGTGCGGTCCGGCTCGCCGGTGCCGACCTGCGCGACATTACCCAGCGTTCCCTGCGGGACGCGGTCGGCGTCGTGACCCAGGAGTCACACCTGTTCCACGACACCATCGCCGGTAACCTCCGCCATGCGAAACCAGAGGCCACCGATGACGAACTGATCGATGCCCTCCGGCGAGCACACATCTGGGAACTCGTGACCGATCTGCCCGCCGGGCTCGACACCGTCGTCGGGGACCGGGGTTACCGGCTGTCCGGCGGTGAGCGCCAACGACTCGCCATCGCACGGGTATTCCTCAAGTCCCCTGCCATGGTGATACTCGACGAGGCGACCGCTCACCTGGACTCGGAGTCGGAGCATGCGGTCCAGGCCGCGCTCGCAGAGGCGCTCAAAGGGCGGACCTCCCTCGTCATCGCGCATCGACTGTCCACAGTGCGCGACGCCGACCTCATCGTGGTGCTGGAGGCCGGCCGGGTGGTCCAGTCCGGCACCCATGCCGAACTCATCGCCGCAGGCGGGCTCTACGCGGAGCTGTACCGCACGCAGTTTGCCACCGCTGAAGGCTGACGTGGGTTCCCGGCGGTGGCCAGGACAGCTACCCATCGAAAGCCATATACGCCTCCGATCCCAAATGGCCTGTCTTCCAACGTAACCGGCGCGGAGGACGATAAGCGCCGCTGAAGTCTGGCGAAACGTCCTGACGTGCCAGTATCCGGTCTCAACTCGACGATGACCTCATGACGGCTACCGACAACTCAGCAACGGCCGTACGAGGCCACGCAGTCACGTTCGCTGACGATCCCTTCCATTCCTCGGATGCGCTGATCGACATCCCTGACGCACTGCTCGTCACGTCCGAAGGCAAGATCACTGCCTTCGGACCCTACGCGGAGACCAAGAATCAGGTGCCTGAAGGCGTGCCCATCGAGCACTACCCGGGGTCGGTCATCTGCGCGGGTTTCATCGACACGCACATCCACTACGTCCAGTCCGAGATCATCGGTGCGTTCGGCTCTCAGCTCATCGACTGGCTGAACCACTACACCTTCGTGGAGGAACAGCGGTTCGCTGACCCCGACCACGCGGCCGCTGTCGCCCGGTTGTACTTCGACCAACTGCTGGCCAACGGCACCACCACGGCGTTGACGTTCTGCGCGGTGTACCCCGAGTCGGTCGATGCCTTCTTCACCGAGTCGCTCCGTCGCGGGACACGGATGATCGGTGGCAAGGTGCTGATGGACCGCAACGCCCCCGACGGTCTCCTTGATACAGCCCAACGCGGCTACGACGAATCCAAGGAGCTCATTTCGCGTTGGCACGGCAACGGCCGCAATCTCTACGCGATCACGCCTCGCTTCGCACCCACCAGCACCCCCGACCAACTCACCGCCGCCGGTGCGCTGTGGCAGGAGTCACCGGGGACCTTCATGCATACCCATGTCTCTGAGAACCGGGGGGAGATCGAATGGGTGCGTTCGCTCTTCCCGGAGCGCAAAGGCTATCTCGACGTCTATGACCACTACGGGCTGTTGGGTCGGCGTTCGGTGTTGGCCCACGGCGTGTGGCTGACCGCTAGCGAACGAGCGCGGGTGCACGAAACCGAGTCGGCGATCTCGCACTGTCCGACCTCCAACCTATTCCTCGGCAGCGGCCTGTTCCACGTCCACGACGCCAAGGACTCCCGACGCCCCATCCACGTCGGCCTGGGAACCGACATCGGTGCCGGCACCAGCTTCTCGATACTCGCCACGATGAACGAGGCATACAAAGTTGCTGAACTCAGCTCGTACCCGATGAACTCGCTGAAATCCTTCTATCTCGCGACTCTCGGCGGCGCTCGGGCACTGGGGCTGGAGGACAAGATCGGCCGACTCGCCGTGGGCATGGAGGCCGACTTCGTCGTCCTCGACCCGAATACGACCCCCCTGCTGGCCCGCCGTGCCGCGCGAGCTGAGACGACCGAGGAACTCCTGTTCGCACTATCGATCCTCGGCGACGACCGCACAGTCGCCGCAACCTACGTCGGTGGACAAGCCGTCTCTCGAAGGGAGCACCCCTGATGTCCAGTGGTCACGCAGGTTACGCCCATGCCAGCATCTCGTTCTTCGGGAAAGGCGACCACCAGCGTCAAGGCGGACCCGAAGCATGGACCATTTGGGTCCTCGCCACCATCTTCGTAGTGTGGCTGTTCGCAATCCAGACCGGCTACGGCATCGTCTCTCCCGACATCCAGAAGGACGCCAGCCTGACGATCGCACAGGTGTCATCCGCCGCATCGATCTACACGGTCGTCTTCGCCTTATGCCAGTTCTTCTCCGGCTCGCTCCTCGACCGTTTCGGTTCCAGGCCACTGATGGCGATCGCGGTCGCCCTGGTCACGGGGGGCGCCTTCCTTTATGCCGGCACCAGCGCCTTCGGTGAACTAGCTGCCGCGCAGACGGTTCTCGCCATCGGATCCTCGTTCGGCTTCGTCGGCGCCGGCTACATCGGCGGCCAGTGGTTCGCCGCCGCGAAATACGGACTGATGTTCGGCCTTGTGCAGACCTTCGCCTCGCTCGGATCGGCCGTGGGACAGCCGGCGATCTCGGCCATGCTCGGGCAGATGACGTGGCAGCAGCTGCTCGCAGGTTTCGGTGCGTTCGGGGTCGTGCTGACGATCGGCTTCCTACTGATCGTGCGGAACCCCGCCCCGGCTCCGGGGGTGGCCGCCGACCGGCCCACGGGGAACGTCTTCGCGGCGATCCTGGCCGACCTTGCTGCTTGTTTTCGTAACCGTCAGGTCGTCCTGTCAGCCCTCTTCGCCGGGACCTCCTTCGGCACCATGCTCGCCGTCGGCGTCCTGTGGGGTCCGCGCGTCCAGGAGGCTCGGGGCGCGACGACCGGATTCGCCGCCGTGCTCTCGGCGCTGGCCTGGCTCGGACTGGCGGCGGGTGCGCCGTTGGTCAACGTCGTATCAAACCGCTGGCGCTCCCGGAAGAAGCCGGCTGTCGTAGGCATGTTCCTGCAGGCCCTGGCGGTGGCTCTGTTCATCTACGCACCCAACCGAACACTCGGCATGAGCGCCGTCATCATGTTCTGCGTCGGACTCTTCGCAGGTACCCACATGCTCGGGTTCACCATTTCCGGTGAAGTCGTCAAACCGGCGTTGATCGGCAGTGCGGCAGCTGTGGTGAACGGCTTCTGCTTCATCGTGGGTGGGATCCTGCAGGCCGTACCCGGATACATGTTGCCCGAAACCCCCGACCTGGGTGACTACCAGGGTGTGCTGTGGCTCATGCCCGCGGTGTTGCTGCTCGGCGCGGTGTTCACCCTGCTACTGCGTGATCCAGGGGCGACCCCTGCCGCCCCTGACGAGAGTGGGGCACCCGCCACATCCACCGCATGAATCAGGCACTGATCCGGACACCGGAAACGACTGCGGCCCACGCTCACTCCTGGCACAGCTGAGGGGCGGTTCCCAGGGGGAACCGCCCCTCAGCTACTCCTGCCTCGGCGTGTCGATGAGACGCCGAGGGTCAGTTTCCGGTCAGCTTCTCGCGGAGTGCCGCCAGCGCCTCGTCCGAAGCGAGCGTGCCGGTAGCTTCCGCCTGCACCGGCGTCGAGGAGTACGAGGAGCCAGCGGCCGGGGCCGATTCGCTCGCCGACGCCTCGTCGTCGGCCTTGCTGGCCTCGGCGACCTGCTTGCGGTGGGCCTCCCAGCGCTCGTGGGCCTTGGCGTACTCCGCCTCCCATGCCTCCCGCTGTGTCTCGAAGCCCTCAAGCCACTCGTTCGACTCCGGGTCGAAGCCCTCGGGGTACTTGTAGTTGCCCTGCTCGTCGTACTCGGCCGCCATGCCGTACAGCGCGGGGTCGAAGTCGTCCGACTCGGGGTCGACACCCTCGTTGGCCTGCTTGAGCGACAGCGAGATCCGACGACGCTCCAGGTCGATGTCGATGACCTTGACGAAGACCTCGTCGTTGACGTTGACGACCTGCTCCGGCAGTTCCACGTGGCGCACGGCGAGCTCGGAGATGTGCACCAGGCCCTCGATGCCGTCCTCAACCCGCACGAAGGCGCCGAAGGGAACGAGCTTGGTGACCTTGCCGGGCACAACCTGACCGATGGCGTGGGTCCGGGCGAAGGTCTGCCACGGGTCCTCCTGGGTCGCCTTCAACGACAGCGAGACCCGCTCGCGGTCGAAGTCGACGTCGAGCACCTCGACGGTGACCTCCTGGCCCACCTCGACGACCTCGGAGGGATGGTCGATGTGCTTCCAGGACAGCTCCGACACGTGCACCAGGCCGTCGACGCCGCCCAGGTCCACGAAGGCACCGAAGTTGACGATCGAGGACACCACACCGGGGCGGACCTGACCCTTCTGCAAGGTCTGCAGGAAGGTCGACCGCACCTCGGACTGGGTCTGCTCCAACCATGCCCGACGAGACAGGACCACGTTGTTGCGGTTCTTGTCCAGTTCGATGATCTTCGCCTCGATCTCCTTGCCGACATACGGCTGGAGGTCGCGGACGCGACGCATCTCGACGAGCGAGGCGGGCAAGAAGCCACGCAGGCCGATGTCGAGGATTAGGCCGCCCTTGACCACCTCGATGACGGTCCCAGTGACGACGCCGTCCTCCTCCTTGACCTTCTCGATCGTGCCCCAGGCGCGCTCGTACTGTGCGCGCTTCTTGGACAGGATGAGACGGCCTTCCTTGTCCTCCTTCTGGAGCACGAGGGCCTCGACGCTGTCACCGACGCTGACCACCTCACCGGGGTCCACGTCGTGCTTGATCGACAGCTCACGGGAGGGGATAACCCCCTCCGTCTTGTAGCCGATGTCGAGAAGGACCTCATCACGGTCCACCTTGACGATCGTTCCTTCGACGATGTCGCCGTCGTTGAAGTACTTGATCGTGGCGTCGACAGCGGCGAGGAAGTCCTCCTCGCTGCCAATGTCGTTGACAGCAACCTGCGGTGCGGACTTCGCGGGGGTAGAGATGGTCATTGAGTTGATACTCCGATGCGGACAGGGAAGTAGTACGGATAGGGGTCGAGCTTCAGGCCGCGCAGCACCTTCGAATGGTGAGAAGGGTCATGGCGGTCACGAGTCACCCACCCGAAATGGACAATCGGGCGGAAGAGACGATGGGCGCATAGCACCGCCATACATCGTATCGGTCCAGGACCGACAGGGTCAACGCGAGCGCCCCGGAGGTTCCACCGGCTCCGCCGACACGTGCCCGGGTGAAACTCTCAGGCGAGCGCCTGGGCCACCCGCAGGAGTTCAGCGGGAACCGGTTTGGGCCGACCCGCGATCTGCGCGAGCGAGACTAGCTCGACCTGTTCCCCTCGCAGTGCGGTCATCACCCCGGCCTCACCCCGAGTCACGGCATCGATCGCGGCGACCCCGAACCGGCTGCCGAGGATGCGGTCCGTCGGAGTCGGCTCACCGCCGCGCTGAACGTGGCCGAGGACCGTCAGCCTGGTGTCGAATCCGGTCCGGCTTGCGATCTCGGTGCGAACGGCCTCTCCGATCGAGCCGCCGATGATCTCGCCGAAGGGACCCAGCTGCTGCCGGAACTGCATCGATGAGCCCTCCCGTGGAGCCGCACCTTCGGCGACCACCACGATCGAGAAGTCCGCGTGCGCCCGGTGGCGGTGTCGCAGGTATTTGACCACCTGATCGATATCGAATGGTTCCTCGGGAGCGAGTACCACCTCGGCACCACCGGCGATCCCGGCCGCCACCGCTATCCACCCCGCATGGCGACCCATCACCTCGACCACCATCACGCGGTTGTGGGACTCCGCCGTGGTGTGTACCCGGTCGATCGCCTCCGTCGCAATGTTCACGGCCGTGTGATAACCGATCGACAAGTCAGTGCCTTCCACGTCGTTGTCGATCGTCTTCGGGATGGCCACGATGTCCACCCCTGCCTCGGCCACCTTGCTGGCGGCGTGCAGGGTGCCGTCTCCCCCGATGCAGATGAGAGCGTCCAGGCGCTCGGCCTCGATCGTGGCCAGGACCGTGTCCATACTGCCGTCCTCGGCGCTGGGGTGGAACCTCGCTGTTCCCAGGAGCGTTCCGCCCACCGGCAGGATGTTGCGGATATCGGAACGCGACAGCGGGAACACGTCCCCCTCGACGACGCCCCGCCAACCGTTCCGGAAACCGATGACGGTATGGCCGTACTCCCCCGTGCCCTGCTTCACCACCGCTCGGATCGCGGCGTTGAGCCCAGGGCAGTCGCCGCCGCCCGTCAACAATCCGATACGCATGGACCCTCCATCTCATTGCTCGCTATGCGCGCACTCCGAGGATCGCGATGCCGCAACACCCCGCAACGTTGCGTGCAGAACGAGTCTACCGACGAGGCAACGCCGTACCGGCGAGTCGGTCGCGATACTGAGGGGATGACCGAAGCCACCCGCACCATGTCCCTTTCGCCGGCCAGCGATCAGGCAGCGGGCGAGTCATTCGGGTACCGCGAGGACCCTGACGGCACTGCGGGTTCTGCTGCCCGAGATTGGTGGGACCGCCATGCCCGGGAGTACCTGGAAGACCATGGCGACTTCCTCGGGGCGGCAGACTTCTGCTGGTGTCCGGAGGGCCTGCGCGAACCCGACGCGAGACTCCTGGGTGAGGTCGCTGGTCGTCGCATCCTGGAGATCGGCGCCGGGGCCGCCCAGTGCTCGCGCTGGTTGGTCACGGCCGGAGCCGAGGTGGTGGCCACCGACGTGTCAGCCGGCATGCTGACCGCGGCGGCGGAGCTCAACCGAATGACCGGGATAAGCGTGCCTCTGGTCCAGGCCGATGCCCGTCGTCTTCCCTTCGCCGACGGCTCCTTCGATCAGGTCTTCACCGCTTTCGGCGCGGTTCCGTTCGTGCCCGACGCCGATGCGATCCACCGGGAGGCTGCCCGCGTCCTGCGCCCTGGGGGGACCTGGACCTTCGCGGTCACCCATCCGCTGCGCTGGGCGTTCCTGGATGATCCGACCGAACGTGGCTTGACGGCTGTGCGGTCCTACTTCGACCGGCGCCCGTACATCGAGACCGATGCGGCCGGGCAGGTCGACTACGCCGAGTATCACCGAACCATCGGCGACCACGTCCGGGAGGTGGTGGGCGCGGGGCTGTCTGTCATCGACCTCGTGGAACCGGAATGGCCCGCCGAGAACACCGCCGTCTGGGGCGGCTGGGGACCCGTGCGGGGTGCTCTGCTGCCTGGAACGGCGATCATCCGCTGCCGTCAGTGACCCGCCGCATGCCACGACTCGCCTTCACCAACTGAGACGTCGAGCGGGACAGTGAGATCGGCGGCGCCTGCCATCTGCACTCGGAGCAGTTCCTCGATGGTGTCGCGTTCGCCGGGCGCGACCTCGACGACCAACTCGTCGTGGACCTGAAGCAGGAGCCGCGACCCCAGCTTGCGGGCATCGAGCTCGCGCTGGACGCCGAGCATCGCGACCTTGATGATGTCGGCCGCACTGCCCTGGATCGGGGCGTTCAGGGCCATCCGTTCCGCCATCTGCCGTCGTTGCCGGTTGTCGCTGGTCAGGTCCGGCAGATACCGCCTGCGGCCCATGATCGTCGCGGTGTAACCGGTGGCCCGCGCGACATCGACCACGCCCGCCAGGTAGGTCCGCACCCCGCCGAATCGCTCGAAGTAGTCGTCCATGAGCTTCTGCGCTTCGCCGACCTCGATCGACAACTGCTGGGAGAGGCCGAAAGCGGAGAGCCCGTAGGCCAACCCGTAGGACATCGCCTTGATCTTGGACCGCATGGCGGGCGTCACCTCATCGGGAGACACCTCGAAGACCCGTGAGGCCACGTAGTTGTGCAGGTCCTCACCGGAATTAAAGGCCCCGATCAGCCCTTCATCGCCCGAGAGGTGCGCCATGATACGCATCTCGATCTGGCTGTAGTCGGCCGTCATCAGAGTCTCGTATCCCTCTCCGACGACGAAGGCACGCCGGATGCGGCGGCCCGCTTCCGTGCGGATCGGGATGTTCTGCAGGTTTGGTTCGGCGGAACTGAGCCGGCCGGTGGCGGCGATGGTCTGCTGGAACGTCGTGTGAATCCGACCGTCGCCGGCCACCGACTTGAGTAGACCCTCCACAGTCTGGCGAAGCCTGGTCGCGT
This sequence comes from Cellulomonadaceae bacterium, assembly GCA_031551755.1. Classification (GTDB taxonomy): domain Bacteria; phylum Actinomycetota; class Actinomycetes; order Actinomycetales; family Cellulomonadaceae; genus JAVBMU01. The sequence goes on from JAVBNE010000007.1 coordinate 65,709, forward strand.
CCCGGTGTGCGAGCAGATGCTCCAGGAACGGGTGTTCGGTTTTCGCGAAGAGATCAGCCAGTGCGGCGGCGTCGGTGGTGTAGCCGGTCTTGATCTTCTTCGTCTTCGGCATACCGAGCCGGTCGAACAGCACCTCTTGGAGCTGTCTGGGCGAGCCGAGGTTGACCTCACCACCGATCACCTCGAAGGCACGGGAAGCTGAGGCCGCGACGGCATCGCCGAAATATCGCTCCAATCCGCAAAGGTACGGCACATCGGTCGCGATACCGTCGCGTTCCATCCGGGCCAGCACCCACGTCAGGGGCAGCTCCAGGTCGGTCAGCAGCGCGGCCGCCTCACGGTCAGCCAGTTCCTCCGCCAGCGACCGGGCGAGTTCATTAACTGCCACCGCGCGGGTGGCCTGCCGCCGGCTCTCGCCGCCATCGTCGAGGCCGAGGTCGAGAGAGCCCTGAGCGCCATCATCGGCAGCGTCGTCCGATCTCAGCTCACGGTGCAGATGCCGGACCACGAGGTCGCCCAGGTCGTAACCACGTTGGTCGGGGTGGCAGAGGTAGGCCGCGAGTTCGGTGTCGAAGGTGACCCCAGCCAACGGCAGACCGCGTGCGGCCAACTTATGCCAGGCGGCCTTCGCGCCGTGCACCGACTTGGCGTGCGCGCTGTCGCCGAGCCATTCGCACAGGACTTTCTCATCCGCCGAGTCGAGGTCAGTCAGGTCGAGAGCAACGACCTGCCCGGCGTTGTCCGCGAGAGCGAGTGCCCAGGCGTCCCCACCACGCGGCACAGCCGTGCCGACCACTTCCATGCCCACGATCCCGCCGCCGCGGCCGGCCAACCAAGCACCGAGTCCACCCGGTTCCGGGGTATCGACGGTGACCTCGAAGCCCGACTCCGGCGCCACCTCACCGCCGGGGGCGATGGCCAGCAACCGATCGCGCAGGGTCCGAAACTCCAGCGAGTCGAGAATCTGGTGGAGGGCGTCCCGGTCCCAAGGCTGGGTCGCCAGGTCATCCGGTCCCAGACTCAGCACCAAGTCTGTGACGAGGGCGTTGAGCCGTCGATTGAGTCGCACCTGGTCGGCGTGCGCGCGTAGCGACTCCCCCGCCTTCCCGGTGATCTTGTCCGCGTGGTCGAGCACACCCTCGAGGTCGCCGTAGGCAGCGATCCACTTGGCGGCTGTCTTGGGTCCCACGCCCGGTACGCCAGGGAGGTTGTCGGCGGTTTCACCTACCATCGCCGCGAGGTCCGGGTAGTGCTCCGGTGCGACCCCGTACTTCTCCGTCACGGCGTCCGGCGTCATCCGGGCGAGTTCGGAGACACCCTTCTTGGGGTAGAGCACGGTGATGTCCGCGCCGATCAACTGGAACGAGTCGCGGTCCCCGGAGCACACCAGCACCTCCATGCCGTGGGCCGCGCCTTGGGTCGCGAGCGTGGCGAAGATGTCATCCGCCTCATAGCCCGGCAACTCCAGGGCAGGGATCCGCAGTGTCTCCAGGATGTCCTTGATGAGCGGCACCTGGCCCCTGAACGGCTCCGGTGTCGCCTCCCGACCGGCCTTGTAGCTCGGGAGGACCTCGGTCCGGAACGACTGCCTCCCGGCATCGAAGGCGACCGCGATATGCGTCGGCTCCTCATCCCGGATGAGGTTGGTCAGCATCGAGGTGAACCCGAAGACCGCGTTGGTGTGTTGTCCGGTCGTGGTCGAGAAGTTCTCCACTGGCAGGGCGTAGAAAGCGCGGTATGCCATCGAGTGGCCATCAATGAGCAGCAGCCGAGGTCGCGTGGAGGTCGTCACGGATGTCAACCTATCGTTCATGACCGACACCCACGCGACCGACCACGATGGCCACGCCGACCCCTACCAGGCGCTCGGCTTCGATCCTCGTGGCACTTTGATCGAACGCCTCGGGATCGAAATCGACACGATCGGCGCGGATCGTGTGACGGCGCGCATGCCGGTGTCCGGTAACCTCCAACCCGCAGGTTTGCTGCATGGAGGCGCATCGGTCGCATTCGCGGAGACACTGGGATCGATCGCAGCGCAGATCCATGCGGGCACTGATGGCGCGGCGGTCGGCATCGAGATCAATGCCACCCATCACCGCAGCGTTCGCGAAGGCTGGGTGCACGGCACGACCATCGCCCTTCACCGCGGGCGGACGACCGCCAGCTACGAGACGACCATCACCGACGACACTGGCAAGCTGGTCTGCACGTCTCGCCTTACCTGCGTGATTCTCCGGGCAGAGTCTCGACCCTGACCCGCGGGATACGGCCGGTTCGCGGCGAAGCCTCACGTGCCAGGCGCAACTCTCGCAGGTCCACCGGCCCGCTCTGCCCGTCGGATCGCGCCCGACGTCGGCGTGCGATGAGATCCTCCAAGGAGCGACCACGGCGTTGACTCGCGTTCAGGTCGGCGCCAAGTCGACGCTGCAGCAAGGAGGTGGCGACCACACGGTGGCCGGCCACGGGTGCGAATCCAAGGCGGGCGAGGAAGCGCTGGACTCCTCTGGAACCTGGGATCGGTACCGAGTACACCTCGGCGGCGTCCACGGAGGCCGCCAAGTCGGCTGCACCCTGCATCAGCGCGTGCCCCACACCTCGGCGGCGAGCCCCCTCAGCCACGTACAAAGCCTCGATGTAGAGGCTGTTTACGGCGCTGAAGAGATACGGACCCACCACCCGGGCGAGGACGAAGCCAACCGTCACATCGTCCTGTCGCGCGATCAGCACGGCGCCACCGGGGAGCGCAAGAAGCACCGAGAGCTGCCGCATGAGGGTCGCCCGGTCATCCGAGCAAAGCTGCGCGCCTGAAGCGGATTCGGTCCGCGCACGAGTGCAGAGGTCGGCTACCGCCCCAAGGTCGTCGCCGACGGCTGCCTGCACCGTGATGGCTGTACGCACAAGACCTCCTCAGCGACATCGAGTGCTGGCCCGGCCGGACCTCTGGACGATCGTCCAGAACGATAGCTGGCCGGAACCATTAAGACAAAGCGGCCGGTGAGTCGGGTGGCTAGGATCCGACCTGGTCGATGACGGCATCCGCGACCTCGCGCATCGTCAGCCGCCGATCCATGGACGTCTTCTGAATCCACCGGAACGACTCCGGCTCCGTAAGTCCCATCTTGGTCATCAGCAGACCCTTGGCCCGATCCACCCGCTTGCGGGTCTCGAAGCGGTCGGTGAGGTCAGCAACCTCGGCTTCCAAAGCACTGATCTGGGAGTGCCGGGAGATCGCGATCTCCACTGCGGGAAGCAGATCCGCGGGCGTAAAGGGCTTGATGACATACGCCATGGCCCCGGCATCGCGGGCCCGCTCCACCAGCTCCGTCTGTGAGAAGGCCGTCAACAGCACGACGGGTGCCACGCGGGCCTTTCCGATGCGCTCGGCCGCCGAGATGCCATCGAGTTCGGGCATCTTCACGTCCATCACGACGACATCGGGCTTGAGTTCGAGTGCGAGTTTGACCGCGGTTTCACCGTCGCCGGCCTCACCGACAACATCGAAGCCCGCCTCCCGCAGCGTCTCGACGACGTCCAGCCGGATGAGCGCCTCATCCTCAGCGACCACCGCCCGGCGCGCTCCACGGCCCACCGAGGGCGCGGGCGCCGCGGCTGTCTCGGTGTCGACCGCCGTCGAAAAGTCGAGGGGTCCTGCTGTGTTGCTGGCTTGCTTGTCGTCGTTCACACCGCACATCGTAAACGCCCAAGCTTGGGACTGCCCGCGCGCCCCACACGATCTCCACGATTCACCATCGGGTCGGCAGATGTGATTCGATAGGCCCCGGCCGGGTACGCTCTCCTGGTCAAGCCCCGGTAGCCCAACCGGCAGAGGCGTTCGGCTCAAACCCGATCCAGTGTGGGTTCGAATCCCACCCGGGGCACCTCATGCACTCCCTCGGATCGTTGGAATGCCAACGATCCCGTGGCCTTCGAAACCGCCATATCGGGTGCGTGTTGCTACACGTGTTGCTACGACCCCCATTTCGGGGCTTCGACCACATCCCGATGCAACCCAGCGCCCCCAGGTACACGTAGCCAGGCGTCGGCGCCACGAGTCGCACATGAACCGTGCATGACGAACCACAAAACACCTCGCCTTACCCTCGTCGACTCCCCCGCGACCGAGGAACCTCCCAAAGTCGAGGCCGCTTCGCAACCTGCCATCGAGCAGGAGACCAAGGCCACGCCGAAAGCCACCGAGGTGATCGCCGACCCCGTCACTGACTGGGAGTCGCTGATCTCATGTCGGCGTGTGGCGATCACCGTCGAAGAAGTTGCAGGCCTACTCGGCCTCGACCGGCGCACCGTGTATGGAGCGATGGACAAGGGCCAGATCCAGGCCATGAAGGTCGGGCAGAAGCGGCTGGTGAACCGGTTGAAGTTCATCGCCCAGTGGGACCCAGCCGCGTGAGCGCGAGCAAGAGCCGCCGTCGGGCCGGTGACGGGTCAGTCACCGAGTACCTGCTTGCCGACGGCACCACCAGGTGGGCTATCTGGTGGTATGAGCCCATCGACCCGACAGACCCCGGCAGTCACCGTCGAAAGCGTGGCAAGCGCGGCTTCGCCTCACAAGACGGCGCGTACCGTGCCCTGCGAGCCAAGATCGCCGATGTGGATGCCGGGAGAACGCTCACCCGAACGTCCGAAGTGTCGTTTGGTGAGTATGCGGCCGCATGGCTGACCAGCAAGCGAGTCTCACCGTCCACGCTGGCTCACTACGAGCGCTACCTGCGTCTACACGTCCTGCCCCACCTGGGACAGGTACCGCTGGCGAAGATCACCCCAACAATGCTCTCCGGACACTACGCAAATCTCCAAGCCGGCCAACTGGGACGCCCGCCCCTGGGACCGAACTCGGTGAAGAAGGTCCACAATGTGCTCCACCAGGTCCTCGAAGCTGCCTTCGACGATGGCGCTGTTCACCGCAACGTGGCTGACCATCCGCGTGCGAACCCTCCAACGGCCCGCGAAGTGCGCGAGGCCAAACCCCAGATGACCGTGTGGACGCCGCGCCAGTTGGCCGCATTCCTCACTTGGGCGCGCGAGCACGACCCGGAGTACTGGCCGATGTGGGAACTGTATGCCCGCACAGGAATGCGCCGTGGCGAGGCAATCGGGCTTCTGTGGCTCAACCTCGAGTTCGCTGGCCCTGCTCCATTCATTTCAAAACGCTCGTCGATGGTTGAAGTCAAAGCAAAGGGTCGACAAGTCGAACGGGTACCCCGCTTGCCGAAGAACGGCGAGACCCATCGGATCCCCGTAGACCAACAGGTCGTGACAGCCATGCGGATCCATCGAGACCGGATCGGCAAGACCCGCGGGTTCGCGGCCCTAGGACCCGACGCCCTTGTCTTCTCCCGCCCAGATGGCTCCCCACTTCGGGGAGATACCGTGTGGGACCGGTTCAACTCGGCCCAGCGACGCTACAACCAGACGCATCCCGAGACTCCGCTGCCGCGAATCAAGGTCCATGAGATGCGCCATACCCACGCAACGATCCTGCTGGCTGGACGTGAGAACCCGCGCTATGTCCAGGATCGGCTCGGCCACAAGTCGATCGCCATCACGATGGACATCTACTCTCATGTCTTGTCCGATGCTCAAGCTGAGACTGCCGCCACTTTCGCCGGCCTCCTCGAGTGCGCGGCGGCCGCCGGACCCGAACCAGAATCGGGTAGCCCGTTGGCCTGGTAGGGCTACGAGCAGGATGAGCCCGAGGAGGACCAGGTCATCGACAGGCCCGCCGCGGTGCCGGTCGCTGTGAACGGGCCAGCGCCCGAGACGGTCATCGAGGCAGCTCCAGCGCCGGAGCTCGATCCACCGCCGGACACCGACAGTGTCACGTTGCCGGAGCCGGAGGCTGTGAAGGTGATCGTGGCCACGCCGGCGCAGGTGACGGTCTGGGATGCGGTCTTTGCCGCTGGTCCTCGCGGCTGGTTGACGCCACTGCTTTGGCTGCCGGCGGTCGGTCGCGTGGGCGTCGGTGTGGTCGCGGGCCTCGGGTTCGGTGTGGTGGTTCGGGCCTTCTCCTGCGCGCGAAGCGCGGCTTCATTTGCTGCCTGGTCGGAGGCCTGCTGCTGGGAGAGGGCTTGCGCCGCTGCCTGCTCGCCGGCTACCTGGTCAATCGCTCGGACCAGCGTGAGCGTCGCCTGGGTGACCTGAACCGCTGAACCCCACAGTTGAGCTTCTTCGGCGTCGTTGAGCGCTGTGCGAAGGGCATCAATCGTCGTATCCGAGGCCAACCCACGGCCGGCCGACAATGTGTCTTCTCCACGGGCGATCTGAGACTTCAGGTCCTCGAGCTGCGTCGGTGTCGCCACTTGGACGACCTCGACCTGCACCGTCTGTGCGGGTACCGGGTCGGCGGCCAGGTGATCTCGGGCCATGGCCAGAGCTCCGGGACCAACGCGAACAACCCCAAGACTCACGGCGCTGACCAGCACCGTGACGGTGGTGATCCGCGCGCCCTTGGATCGGACCCGGTATCCGAACCTGCTCCAGGCGGTCGTCGTCAGCGGCGACCGTCGGATTCCAGCTCGTTCCTTTCGACCTTCACGCTTGGGTTGACCTTCTCCGCGGCCGAACAGATCCTCTTCGAGTCCCATCCTTTCTCCCTTCTCCTGACCTTCCACATGCGCCAACTGAGCCCTGGGCATGCGACGGGGACGCCACCAGAAGTGGTGGCGTCCCCGATCGGTGCGTCGGTCAGAAGCTGTCGTCGTCGTCCGGGATCGGCTCGCTGGCGGCGGGTGCCTCGTCCTTCGGCTTCGCCGAATCCTTCGCTCCGGAGCCGTCGGCCTTGGTGCGCGTGACGACCGCGGTTGCGTACCGCAGCGCCGGGCCGATCTCGTGGATGTCGAGCTGCAGCGACGTTCGCTTTTCGCCGTCGGAGGTTGTGTACTCCTCTTGGGTGAGCGCGCCAGTGGCGATCACTCGCATCCCCTTGGTCAACGATGCCGCCGTGTTCTCGCCGTACTCGCGCCAGATCGCCCCGCGGACGAAGAGGGTCTTGCCGTCCTTCCATTCCTCGGACTGCTTGTCGTAGGTGCGGGGGGTTGACGCGATGCTTACGTTCGCGACCGCGACGCCGTTGCGGGTGAACCGCAACTCGGGGTCGGAGGTCAGGTTGCCCACTACCGTGATGATGGTCTCGCCTGCCATGGTGTTCTCCAAGGTGTTCTCGTGCTGCTCTGCTGAGGCGGCGACCGCCGTCTCGAACACCACATGTGCGACCCAGTGAGCGCGCGCCGGGCCTCACGCAGCCACGGCGACCACGCGGTCGGGCACTACCGTCGGCATCCCCCAGTCGGTTGCCTCCTCGAGTTCGATCGTCTCGATGGCGTCGATTGACAGGCTCAGCGTGTTGGTCTTTGTGTAGGAGATCGACCCGTCCGATTCGTCGACGACCTCTGTCATCACGGTTCGCCGACGCACGCGCAACCCAACCCGAACTACCTGCCCAACATCGGGCACCTGCTCTCGCTCCTTTGCCACCCGCAGTGCGTCGTCCCACATAACGGCATCCCATTGACGCCCGTCCGAAGCCTCCAGGACGACCCCTGCACGCATCCCGCGCGAATACGGCTTCTCTGCCCATGCCGCGAGCATGGCCACTACCCACAGTCGCGCCCGGTCGGGTGCCTCATCGACCCGCCATAGTGCCGTGCGTCCTCGTCCCGTCCTGTCGAGCACCGCCGCAACATCGCGGCTACGAACAGCCAGCGGGTGCTCACCAACGACAAAGCCGAGGCGGGCACGCTGACGGTTCGCACGCTCGAGGATCCCCCACTTCGCGCCTGGCACCAGCGGGTCGAACCGCGCGGCAGACCGCACGATGATCCGTTGCCCGAGCCTGGGTCCGAACGCGTCGAACGCACCTGCCTCGATCAGGGCATCAGCGTCGCCGGACGAGGGCCCCGTGGGCTTCCCGGTCTTCGGGTGCGGCCAGGTCACTCGACGCAGGAGTTCCCCGAGGCCGGCGTAGGACCCGCACCGTTCGCGTTCGGCAACGATCGCAGCCGCAGTGGTTGACGCGACCCCCTTCACTTCGCCGAGCCCGATGACGACCCGACCACGCACGGGCGCCGAGATGGACCAGGACTCGTTGACGTCCGGTGCGACGACCTCGATTCCTTGGGCTCTCAAAGACCTGATCGCCGATGCCCGCTTGGTGTCCGACGCGGTCGTCGCCAGGATCGCGGCCCCGTACTCCACCGGCCAGTTCGCCGAGAGGTACGCCGTCACGTACGCGAGACGCCCATAAGCCGCAGAGTGGCTTTTGTTGAAGAGGTAGCTAGCTGAGCCTTCGAAGGTGGTCCACAGGTTCTCCAGCGTGGCCTCAGAGAACCGCACGCCTGCTGGTCCAGCGCCGCGGCGGCCGCCATCAAAGAACACCTCGCGGACCTTCGCCATGAGGTCGGCCTTCTTCTTCGAAAAGGCCCGCCGAAGCTGATTGCGCCATGAGGCGTCCAGGCCCGCCACGTGTAGGCCGAGCATTTGGAGCTGTTCTTGGTAGACGACGGATGCGTATGTCACATCCAGCACGCTGGCGATCACTGCCGCCTCTGCCGGGTTGGTGGTCAGGTAGTCGTAAGAGACCGGTTCGCGGCCGTTCTTGCGGTCGGCGTACCGCGTGTGCATTCCCGCAGCCATCGGCCCCGGTCGGTACAGCGCAACGAGCGCGGTCAGATCCTCCATCGTCTCCGGAGCGACCTGGCGAGCCAGTTCGGCAATTCCTTCGCTCTCCAGCTGGAACAAACCTGCGGTGCGTCCCTGCGCGAGCATTTCCCAGGTCGCCTGGTCCCGTGGCCCACCGTCAGGGGCGATGCGGTCGACGTCGATGTGTTCTCCCGTGGACTGCTCGATGTAGGTGGCGGCGAGGGCGACAACGTCGAGGTTGCGCAAGCCCAGTGCGTCGAGCTTCAGGAAGCCGCGGCGCTCGAGATCGGGACCATCCCAGGCGGCTATCCGGGTGGCGGACTCGAGGACCTCGCCACCGGCACGCTCGTACCGCATGGGGACCAGGCCGGTCATCGGTTCGTTCGAGATGAGGACACCACATGGGTGGATCGACTCTGACCTGGTGACACCCTCCAGGGTTCTGGCGATATCGAGGATCTGATGGGCGTCCTCACCGCTGGCCTGCACGGCGGCGTGGAAGGGCGCGGTCTCCTCGGTCAGCTCATTGAGCTGGGTCAACGTCATTGGCGTCGCCCCGTGCAGGGGCACCAGGTCCGCGAGTCGCGAGCCGACTGTGCTGAGCTCAAGGACACGCGAGGCGTCCTTGATCGCAGCTTTGGTGCGCATCACGCCTCGCGTACCGATGCGCGCAACCATGTCGGCGCCGTACAAGTCGACCAGGTGCTCGACGACCTCATGTCGGCGTCCCCGCTCGAAGTCGGTGTCGACGTCGGGCATCCCGTCGCGGTCTGGGTCGAGGAATCGTTCGAACAGCAGGCCAGCGCTCAGTGGTTCGATCTGCGTGACACCCAGGCAGTACATGATCGCTGAGCCCGGCGCGCTGTTGTGAACGGCGTAGGAGTCGGTCATGTACGAGTGGTCGACAGGGACGGTGAAGTCGTAGACCTTCGTTGCCACGGTTTCGGTCGAGACCTGGCGGACTCGTTGGTACACGTATCGGGCGTCGACGTAGCCACAAGCTGGCGGTGGCGGGCCAAAGCCGGGCGTGGTTCGGATGCGCCATGACCGAGCGCGGTTCGCGAACTCCGCGCGGAGGTCAGTGCGATCGTCGATGTCGCATCCGGCGGGCGCGCCGACCGCCCAGAGCAGGTCCCGAACCTGCGTCATGAGCCTCGGCGACGAGGTCGAGTACTGCCAGCGCCCTCCCGATGTCGATCCGTCGCCCCACCACAGACCGTCGAGAACGGCGCGCTTTCGCTCGATGTCGAGGTCTCTGATCCAGTCGGGCAGGTGCTTGGTGAGGGCGTTGATCCTGTACCCGGCGGCGAGGTGAGCGATGAGCGCTCGGACGGCGAGCGACTTGACAGTGTACTGGGCGACGTCTCGCTGGGCATGGATGTGCTCGACGACGCCAAGGCCCCAGATGCGCTTGACCAGGAGCGGAATCGTCTCGTCCCTGGTACTCGCCTTTTCAGCGAACCCGACAACCCGCAGGGACTTCTCCGGGTTCCGGAGCCACCCGTTTGAGGCCCACGCACCGAGCATGAAACACAGGTCGTCATCGACAGCAACGAACCGGGGCGTCCGCACCTCGATCGTGGCGTGATCGTGGACATGCCGGTCCCAGTCCTTCAGCGACGCGAACCCGTTGGCCCGCAGGTAGGTGACTAGACGATCGCGAGAGCACTCGGCCGCGGTGGCCCTACGTCCGCAGCGGTCGAGGAGCGGTCCTTCGTCGGGGTAGGTGCCGACGATGCGTTGGATGACGTTCCGCGCCAAGCCCGTGCACCGGGACACCTCATGCACAGAGTGCGGGTAGGGCTTCGACGTCGGTACGTGCTCGATCACCTCGGTCTCGGTGAACTCGACGCGCGTACCCCGAGGAATGTCGCGGATGACGCGCCGCATATCGATCCGTGCTGGAGCCGTCCCCGGTGATGGCGGCCGAGGGACACACAGCAGATCGCCCTCGGTCAGAACATTGGCGGCGACCCATCGCGGCTCGAGCTCGACGCTGTGGTCCCACCTGTAGCCCTGGGCTAGCTTCTGGCGGTCTTCCACACGCCGCCCTTGGACGGCGAGGACCTTGTGGTCGGGCGTCATCGTGGCACCCACACCGTCGTAGTAGGTCCGAAGGGTCGTCAACTCCTCGGCGACGTCGTATACAAACGTCGCAGTAACCTCGCGAAGCGCTCCGGTGTGTGTCCGAACCGTGTCGCCTACCTCGATCTGGTCGATGGGGACATAGCCCTGCGGCGTCCAGACGAGTGCATCGCCAGTGAGGCAGCCTCGCCCAGGCCCAATGAGGATCCCCCTGGACCGCGCCCAGGAGACCATCTCCCACACGATCAGGCAGTAGTCAACGACGCCCATGCGCTTGTAGACGCCGAACTCCGTGCGTAGCCGTGCGCCGACGTGCGCGGGCGGGCGACCAGGGCGGTTCGGGTCCTCGCCGTAGCGTTCCAGCGCGCCAGCGAGCACAAGGTCGTGGAGGTACTTGGCTGAGTCGCCACCGTACTCGGCCGGCACGAGCGGGAATGTCGGTAGCCGAAGGTTCGCCGGTCCCAGGACGTCGGGAGCGATGCGCTCGGCAATCTCGACGGATGCCGCCACCGCATCGCGCCACCACGACTCGCCACAGATGGCGTACATCTCGGCGGCCGTACGCAGGTGGTACCCGCCGCCGTTGAACCTGAATCGCTGCTCGGCTGACAGGACCGACCCGGCTTGGAGGCACAGCAGTGCGTCGTGGGCGCGGGCGTCGGCGGCGTGGGTGTGGTGGGAGTCGTTCGTGGCGACGACACCGACCCGGTGCGCTTTGGCCAGTTCGAGGAGTGGTTCGAGCACGGCATGTTCGGCGCCGATGCCGTGGTCCATGACCTCGACATAGACGTTGTCTCGCCCGAACGTATCCACCAGCCGCCCGAGCCCCTGATCGGCACCAGCGCGGTCACCGCGGGCCAGCGGGCCGGCGACGGGGCCGGCCAGGCATCCGGTCAGGGCTATCAAGCCGTCGCTGTGCTGGGCGAGGAGTTCGAGGTCGGCCCTGGCCTTGTACCAGTAGGTCGATTCGGCGGCGTTTTGGACCTGGACGAGGTTCGACCATCCGGTTGGTGTCGCGGCCAGGAGCGTCAGGTGTTCGTAGACCCGGCGCTTGGTTGTCCCGCTGCTGGCTGCTGGGTCGGCGTCGGCGGACATCGAGTCGAGGTCGCCGGGGACTTCGGCGGCGATTCGCGAATGCCGAGAGCCGATCGATAGGTAGATCTCCTCGCCCAGAATCGGCTTGATCCCGGTGCCTTGGGTCGCGTTGGCAAGGCGTAGTGCGCCGGCCAGTGACCCGTGGTCGGTGATCGCCACCGCCGGGGCCCCATCGCTGCCGACCTTTTCGACGAGGTCGGCGATGCGGTTTGCGCCATCAAGGAGCGAGTGCTCGGTGTGCGTGTGCAAGTGAACGAACTCGGCCATGCCGATCACATGTGCGTGCCCAGCGCTCCGGACCGGCCCCGGCGCGCGCAGCCGCAGAGAGTTTTCGCGGGACCTGCACCACAGACGGGGCGTGAAGAGGACCGCCCGCGGCGCCGCCGCAGTTGTTCTGACCGTTATGGCCGTTTTTGGACCCCCGGTCGCCGTTGACCTGGACCCGATCGCCCAGCTGGTCGAAGCCATCAGTGACGCTTACGCGGCCCGTGACCGGATCCAAACAATGACAACGGCTCACCGTGCAGCGCAGTGCCCGAGCGCACATGAGTAGATCGACCAGATCACCCCACGCCCCGGAGGACCCAATGTCTGCGCTTGAGGCCCAGAACCTATCGACGTTCCAGCCGTCAGCTGAACTCACCGGGGAACACCTGAGCGAACTAAACGAAGTGCTCTCATACGGCGTGGGTGGCCCACGGCCCAAGGGCAGCGAGTCAGTCACTGGGCTCTGGCTCCCCCGCACCGCGTGGACCTTCCAGGCGAACTTGGCCCTGCGCTGGCTCATCGATGCCGTCGATACGCTGCACGAGATGCAGAGGCTGGCCAAGGCCCGGACCGCAGCGCAGGCGATGCTCGACGTGGTGGACAGCGATGTCGCGGAGGTGATCTTGGCTGGGCTCGCCCAACCGCACTACCAAGTAGGTCCCGAAGCCATAGCAGCCCAAAGACTCCTGGTCGGGCAGAAGGTGACCTGCCTGCAGCGCGACTACCAGATCCTGGCGCACCAGCACGCTTGCGCCGCCCATGTTGAGTCCGCTGCCTAACGCGCACACCGACTGGACATGAACGCAACAGGCACCTACACCGTCCTCGGCTTCTTCGACGATGTGATTCCCCTTGCCGTCGGCGCAGTCCGCGGCACACACACCGTCGAAGGAGATCTCAGTTTCCTCAAGCACATGCCCTGGTCCGCGATTGTCGAAGCCGATTCGCCCGATGACGCGATTCGGATCGCGCTCAAGCAGCTGGGGGCCTGACGCTCCAGATCATCGCAAAGGGGCCACCCACGCAGGTGGCCCCTTCGCGGTTCTTCACACTGCGCGCAGCACCGACTGCTCGTAGGCGTCCATCCAGGCTTCCAGCGGTCCGATCCACATGGGGGGCATGCCGCGGCCCGCCACTACGGCGACCCGACTCTTGCGATCACCGCCGAGTTCGTTGCGCGCGTGGGCCAGTGCCTTGATCGTCGATGCACCACATTCGAGCGCTGCGGCCTTGCCCGGCCACTGGTAGGTGGACACGACCCACCGAACAGATCCGCGACGCGCGCGCGGATGCTTGACTAGGCCGAAGCCCCACTGCGCGCCGGCGTTTTCACGTTGGGTCCCGGCGCCGGCTGCTGCGAGGCGAAGCTGGCGCACGATGGTCTTGGGCGAGGACGCCTTGACCTGAATCACGACGTCGTCGATCGCCGCAAGGTCACCTATGTCGTCGCGCCGTCCGGCACCGAGTTGGCGCATGGGCCTACTTCGCATCAGGTGCGGCCACCGATCGCACAGGTACGCCAGTGCTTCACGCTCGGTCTTGTCACCGCGGTCCTTCATCGTGTTCGTCACGCCCGACCTCTTCGCTCGTTGGGTAGTTACCTCCTTCATGTGCGGGGACGTCCGATGACCACCAATCGGTCGGCGTATGGCATGGGGCAGTACGAAACGAGAGGAGCAAGACAATGGCCACCACCCAGCCCGCCGGGACTCGGCGAACAGACGCAGGAGACACCGATGTCTGAGCTCCTCTTCCGCCGATACCTGACCGAGCCGGGCGACACGCTACTGGAGCCTGTCGGTGGGCTCGAACTGCTCCTACGCCAAGACCAGTGGGCCCGAGACGCAGGGCTTGACCCTGCTTGGGGCTGCGCCTCCACGCTCGTGGGTGTGCCCGTGCCGGTGTACCCGGCAAGCTTGCCGACCGGTCATCGACGCTGGGCCGGTTTGAACCCGGCAATGATGTGGCACCCGCTGATGTGGCTACCCGAACGCCAGGCTGGCCGACTGACGATCAATGAGCAGATCGGCTCAGCGCCGCCGAGGTCGTTCGTTGAGGACGGCGAGCTGTGGGCCGTGCGAGTATGCCTGGAACTCACCGAGGCGGGCCTCTACGACCCGGACACCGGCGCTTGGTTGGACGTCCTTGGGCTACACGGGCTGGACATCGGGGACCCGGATGTCGTGGCCCGTGTCGATTCGTGGCTCTCGGGTTCGCCCGACGTCATCTTGGACGCCGTCGACTTGAGCGAGCACTTTGCCTGCACCGATCCCGACTGGTCGGTTGCGATGGCTATGACACTGGTACCCGAACTGCGGGAACAGTCGCGGGCGATCGTCGCCGATGAGCTCCATGGCTTGGTCAGCGAGGTCGTCCAAGGCGCTGAGGCACAGCAGTGGACCGGTGATGAGGTGGCCGCCGGGATCGTCACGGCTGCCGTCGTTGGTGAGAGCCGCCTGGGCGGTCAGTTCTGGCATACCGCCTGTGGGCTCTCGCTTGAGGACTCTTGGACCAGCCAGTACCCGGATCTGCCGCGCGCAATGCTCAGCGAACTCAAACGGGTCCAAGAAGAGGCATTCGCAAGGTGAGCAAGGCCGTTGGGGCTATGTGGGTGGGTCCTCGGTGCCCGGGCCTGCTTCGACCCGCAGCTGGTGGCGTTCACCAAGCCGATCGATGAAGGACAAGTCGATAGCCATCTTGTCGTTCCTGACCGCGTAAACGCCGCTGAGGAGTATGCCCACGGCAAGGCCATCACCGACCTCGGTCAGCTAGGCCGTCTCCGTCTTCGCCATCGCGCCAGTCTCCCCCATGACGACGCTGATCAGGTGGAAGCTGGCGCCACTTCTGCGATGAGAAATCCGGCATCGCCACTTGGTGCCACGGTCACCAGGAACGTTCCGGCGGCGGTGTACGTCTCCGTACGCCGGTCGTCGCGGGTGACGGTCAATGTGGTCGGTACCACGACACGGTAGGTGATCGTGTCGGTGTCAGAGCCGACGAACTCTTGGGATGCCACTGGGCCTGGTTCGCCGACGATGCGCGCAGCATCAAGCTCATCGAGCCGAGTGAGTGCTGCAGATACGGTGCGCAGGTCCGTTGTGGAGACGCCGTCAACGAAGAATGGGGCTAGCCGGTCGGCGCGGGCTTGTCGGGTCTCGGCCGAGTCCTCGCGCGTGAGCTCAGTCGCAACGTCGTACACGAGCTGTTCGATGGCCTCATCGGCGCCCGCAGGAAGCCTCTCGGCAAGTGTCACTTTCTCGGCCGCCGTGGACACGCCAGGGGTTGGTGTCGGCCCTGGCGTAGACGTCGCCGTTGGTGAGGGTGGCGCGATCGTCCACGGGGCAACTGGCACAGGTCCGGGCGCACCGTCCTTAACGTTTCCGATCACACCGGTGACCACGAGGGTCACCGCAGCACCGAGCGCCACCAATCCTCCCAACACGGTCCAGATCGCACGACTTCTCATGGTTCGGTATCCCCTCACGTTGTTGCACTTGTTCCGACGAACTCCCAATGCCAGGGCTCGAGCTTTGAGCCGCCCGGGCGGGCCCAGTTCGGGTTCACCCATCCGAATCTGGGGGCGTTGGCCGCCATCCACAGGTGCTGCGCGGAGCCCGAGTTGTTGATGCCGCCGCCGAGATCCAGCGCCAGGCCCCACCCGTGGTTGCTTGTGCCAGGTTTCGCGGCGAGGAAACCCTTGGTGGCTTTGAGCCTCACCTGGTCTTCGTAAGACCGGTAGGAGTCGGTGATCGCGATCGGTCGGCCGAACTTGGCCGTGTACGCGGCGTTGAGCTGCACGAGCGCGTCGGTAGCATCGCAGCGCAGGGCTTGAACGCCAGCCCATGGGATGACGCAAAGCTCAGTGCCGGGGATCCGGCCGTTGGTGTGCCCTCCCCACGCACCGCCACCGACCACACCGTCGGAGCCGCCCCCGGGCGCACCGTAGCCGGCGTCGCCGCAAGTGCTTGAGCCTGTGGCCTCGACAGTGGTTCCGGTCATTTCGGTGACGATGGCCGCGGCCTTCTCATAGTTGCTGCGGTAGTTGGACCCGTCGGCGAAGGCGGAGCGTTGGACGGACTGGGCGACCAGCCACGGGTCGACGTCGTAGCGGGAGGTGGCGGTCGCGTTGACCAGTGTCGTCGTGCGGTAGACCCGCAGTGAGGGGTTGGTCAGGGAGTCCAGGAATAGACCGGTGGCCCCGGCCGGGTCCATGCGGACGGTGAGAGGACCCCATGGGTCGCGCTGCTGGAAAAGGCCGCGGCTGTCCGGACCGGCCAAGTCGCCGTAGTTGACGTTCCGCAGTGACGACTCCGTCATGGCCGTCATGATGGCGATCACGGCGTCGCGTAGGTCGAGTCCGCGCCCGAGAGTCGCCTCGATGATGGTCCGGGCGTTCTCGGACTGTTCGGCGGACAGCCCTGTGGCTCCCACGCCCACTACTTGGGCTCCACAGGCGCCCTCGGTTGTCAGGGTTGCGGTGTCTTCGTTCATCTCGGCGGTCAGGGCGAACATCGCAATCCCAGCTATCGCTGGCAGCGCGAACACCGCGATCAGGGCAAGGACAAGCAGTGTTGTCAGGAGCCGCTTGCCGCCCTTGGAACCAACAGCCTTGCCGACAAGGGCACCCACGAGAGGGGTTGCTGCTGCGCTCGCAGCCGCCTCGGCCGCCGCAGCCGTAGCTTGATGTGCCTTGTCGCCAATCGACGTGTCTTTGTCCGCGAGGATCTGAGCAGCCCCCGCAGCCTTCGAGGCCTTCCCCACGCCCTTCGCGGCCGAAGATGCCGCCTTGCCGGCCGATGCGCCGGCCGAAGTGCTGGGAGTTAGACCACGCGAACTGGTCGCGGAACCGCCGGGGGTGGTCGCTGTCCGGCGTCCGCCAGGCGCAGCGCCCTTCGCCCTCGGCCGGCGGGCGCCAGCCCTCGCACGAGGCTCAGCGGTGGGGCGCATTGCTGTCTCATCCGACGACTCACCCGTAGCGATGGACTGCCGCCGACCAGCTTCCGAAGCCGATTGACGTCTAGGGCTGCTGGCTTGTCGGCGCGCTTGAACGGCGCGTCGAGAGCCGTCGGCACCGTCGCTGCCAATCACCGCCTGCTGATCGCCCGAACGAGACCGTTCCTGGCCATCGGCGGGCACACCTTCTCGGCGCTGGGCTGCCCGGATACGCGCACTGTTCTCCACACCCACGCACATGCGCCGACTACAACCGCGTCAACGCTCCTAAGCCTCCGCTTGCGGGCACGGCCCCAATGAAGCTCAGCTCGGCCGTTGTCCATCCCGGCTGGATTGTTGGAAGTCCACAGACATCCGAGCGCTTCACCGCGCCAGTTGAGCCACCCCACGAGCGGTGACACGCTTGTCATTCACGAAAGGCACCTGGTACTGTCCCACTCGTCCGATTCGATAGCACCCAGCTTCGCGGACATGATTCGCGCAGTCAGCAAGCAGAGGAACCAACGGAGGATCCAAGTGAGGCGAAGGTACGTCGTCGGAAGCGCAGCCCTTGCGGCCGTGAGCTTGTCTGTTGCTGGAGCCGTGGCCCACGCGGGTGCACAGGACGTAATACGCGATGATCGTCGATCCGACCTCGTTACAGAGACTGGGAATGACGGCACATTCGGTCAGGACGGGATAAAGACCGGATCGAGCATCACAACGGAGATAGTAGAACCCGACTCCTCGTGCTTGCCGGATCAGCCCGAAATGGCACTTTGCATCACTGTCGTCGATCCCACTCCCTAGATACTGACACGCGTTCTTTCTCAAGCCTCCATCGCTCGACGGCCGACACAATGGCTAGTACGAACATCGCAGGAGCACGCCCTCGCTGAGAATCAATATCATGCACACCTGAGTCTCAAGCCTACGAATTTGCGATGCCCAAACGGCGCGTTCGGCGTTCTTTGAACGCTACAGCACTGCTCATTCCAATAGGAAGGAAAATCCGATGCGGAGATCCACAGGGATCGGAATATCACTCGCCGCATTATTCGTTCTAGCCATAGGTGTGCCCGAAGGTGCCATGGCTGCCGGTGACACACCTGATCCCGCAGTCGAACCGGGCATTGTGGTGCAGTCCGACGTCGCGACCGTCAACACCACCGCCACGACGACATGCACACCTACGGCAGACGGTGGCAAGGCCTGCGTAAAGATTGGTGGGTCGAGCCCGTCAAACGCCACCGTGGGCGAGTCCCTCGTGAACACAAGTAGCAACTCGACGGTCTCTACCATGGCGGCGAACGCAACCCCCCAACTCCTCGCGGCCCCAAAGACCGCAATCCCCTGGCGGCCAGAGTGCTCCAAGCTAAAGATCGGCGTCTGGTACAAGGCACGCACCTGGGCATGTGCTGGGCTACCAGGAACACTCACGGTCCTCAGCGACAAGGGCATACCGACCGGGAGTGCGACCTTTACCGCATTGCTCTATGAGTTCACAGACGTGACCACAGGAGTCTTCGGAAACCAGATGGAGATCGCCGTTACCAGTGCCACGGGTACCGCGGTGGGCAGGAGTTTGACGATCACGCCGTCGTGCACGGGTGGGTGCGTACTCGTCAGCAAGGCAGTCCTGCCCAAGCCGCTGGCACGAGGAGTGGTCATGTCAGCGCTCTCATCCTGGAAACCTACGCGGATGAATGCCGGTGACCTGTATCGGATGACGCCCAGATGGAACATGGCACCTATTGGTGGAACGACCGCGATAGCCACCAGCCCAACGGTCCGTTGTGACAATGTTCTCGGAGGAAGCCCCAGAAAGGCTGGATGCGTTGTTGACGGCACCACCGTCTACATTACGTACTCAAAGGCGGTATATCCAACGTTTTCTGCCCACGTGATCGCAGCTCAGAAATCCGGCCTACCAGGAGGATCGGCCTCAAAGCCACTGACGCGAACCACAAGCTCCACGATTTCGAACGCAAATCGTTCGGTTGCTTGCCCATCCGCAGGGTGGCTGCCTCGCCCAACTGGCAAGTCCTGCGATGAGTATCCGTTCGCGTCCACATACCAGGGGGCATCTCGGTCGGGTGGGAACGCCCGCACTTTCTCGGGCTGCTCGGTCAAGTTGATCAAACCCGCATCGACAGGAGCGAAGGGATTTAGTATCTGCATGATTAACGCCGCAGAGAACACCAAAGCGGGCAGCGTGTTGAACTCTACCCTTTTCGTGCCGAAGCGAGTCCTTGATGGCGACAAGTTCTATGTGGCTTTCCAATGAGCATACAATCGGTGGCATACCACTTATACACGCTGTCCACTACAGGGGTAGGTAACGCCGATTTGGACACGTACATCGGCGGTCTCTTGGTCCCGACTGCGGACCCCGGTGCAGTCAGCGTCCTGTCGGGAACCCACACCGGGAACATTGACCTCACGTTGCTAGTACTCGACGGACCCCCGGACGCGGACATTCGACAGTGGGAGGACGTGGTCGAGTTCTGGCTCGACGCCCCCGATCGTGAGATCGGCACCTCATCGATGGTAGGCGAGTGCGTCGAAGCCGTCCTACCGCACCCCGGCGGCTACACGCTCCGGGCGTGCGCAAACAACCGGGACGCTGGTTACGCGATCGACAACACGACTGACCCTGTGGAGCAACACCTCCTGGCGCTGTGGCCAGCAACGCGGCACGAGCCACGGGTGTTGAAGACGACCAGTGAGTTCTGCGACGTCTTCCAGTCCTCACCCATGGCGTCATTCGCGACCGGGCCTGGTGCGTCCGCCGGACCGGGCGACGACGATCCTGCCGCTTTAGCGGCCACTACCTGGCTCAAGGAAATGGAGCGGCTTTCGGAAACTCAGGGCGAGTAGCCCGTCCGACGCGGTCGGACAGGCAGGCTTGGACGGCGTCAGAGCCCGGGAAGCAACCCTTCCCGGGCTCCTCCATTCTCAGGCTCGCGTCGCCACGAGGCCCAAGCCACGTCAACCTGCGCGCCCCGCACATCCGAAGGCATGACACCAAGCAGCCAGCCCCGGCGCCCTGCCGGCCGCCCCGACGGTGGCCGCTACGACACCAACGCCAACGCCAGCCCTGCCACTACATCGCTCCTCCACCAACCAGGGCAGGTGGGTGACGAGAAGTACTCCCACGCGAGAGCGTGGGAAGAGCACCCAGCCGACCAGATCGACCCGACAACAGCCCGATTCGTCCTCGCCGATATCGACAATGGGAAATCGCTGAGCGGAGCTTCGCTTTGCCTCGGCTTCGGGAAGCGAATCGGGCTGGAGATCGCTCGCCGCGAGCTTGGCACACGGCGGATGATCGAGCTAATCCGCTCAGTCGCCTGCCAAGATGCCTCACCTGCACCAAGTCAACCCGGTGACCCCGCACATCCGGGGGCATGACACTTGCCACACAGCCCCGGCGCCCTGCCGGCCGCCCCGACGGTGGCCGCTACGACACGACCACAATCGCGGCACCCGCCGTCTCGTCCCTGGTAACGGGCATTACCGATCCCAGCGATGATGACTGGGAGCGAGAGATCTTGCCGGCGATCTCGATCATCTGCCGGCGGCGGGTTCAGTCTCGCGATTTCGCCGATGAGCTCGCTGCCGACGTCAGCCTCCAGGTCCTGACCAACGCCCGAGCCAAGCCCGTCCGGATCACGTTCTCGTACATCAAGGCCATCGCAGCGCGCCGGGCAAACGCGATGCGTCGGACCCCTGGCACCGACCCAGAAGACGACAAGGCCCGCGCACTGTGGTCCGAACAGGTCTATGCGCAAGAACTCGACCTGGGACGTGAGCTGACGGCCGGCGAACAGCACTCCATCGCGACACGGATCCGCTCGACCTGGGTTTCCACCCGTGGGCATCGACCCTCACCGCTGTTCTACATGCCCCAACGCACAGCGTCCCTGTACGGGGACGATGGCATCATCATCGATGTCGCGGTTCATGACGTCGCTCCTGAAGACCGACCGCGGGACCTGGAACCGGAGACCGAAGACCTCCTGGCCCGCACCGAGTCCGACCCTCACCTGCGGCGCGTGGACCGCACGGTCGTCGGTTGGCAGGTAATGCGCGACCTGCACGACTCCCCCACCCCAATCGCCGGGTTGATCACCCGGGCCAGGGCAACAGCACTGCGATCGCGGGTCGAGGCCGCCGGCGGTGTCGCCACAGTCATCGACCGTTGGGAGAACGGCACATCAGACCAGGTCACCGAGTCGCTGTTCGAGCCGTTCGGTCGCCTCGACGAAACTGACCAGCAGGCGGTCGTCACCTCGCTGAAGGCATCTGGGGTCTTCGCCGACGACATGTGGCGCACCGCGGTCACCTACGCCTCAACCAGCGGCGGACGAAACCTAGCCGTCCATGCCTAGCCACCTGCCCCTCGACGGGATCTGGCCCGACCTTCTCACCTCACCGGATCCGGCGACGCGCGCCCGCGTCCTTGACCAGTTCGACGCTCCCGACTGGGCGATCCGGCGGATTGAGCGAGATCCCCAGGTTCAGCTTTTCCTTGCCCGAATCACCGCCCCGCTCAGTGAGCAGGCAGCGGTCGGCGCATGGGGATCGGTGACAGATGACAACCAGCAGAAGGGTCACACGACATGAACGGCACCAGCACCGACTTCGCAGGCTCCTGGGCCGTGTTCTGGGGGGCAGTCTCCGGGAGCATGGGCAATCTTCCCGTCCTCCTGGGCGTGATCGGCATGCTCATGGTGGTCGGCGCGATCTTCGGGTGGATCTTCCAGCGCCGCAAGGGAGGCGGTGGCACCGGCAAGTTCATCTTGACGCTGGTCATCGGCGCGATCATCGCCGGACCGCAGGTCATCATTCCCGCGATCTTGAAGGTGATCGACCTGGCCTCGGCGGCGCTCGTGTCGCTGATCAACCTAGCGGGCTGACCATGCAGGTCCACGACCTGACGTCCCTCACCGGCCGGCGCGTGGCCGACAAACGCACCGTGACCGTGCGCACGTTCGACGTCAACCGGCGCCTGTTCGTAGTCACGCTCTGCTCCCTGCCGGTCGCGATCGGCACCGCAGCGCTGCTGTGGCCACTGCTGCGCGAGTACTCGGTGCTCGCCGGCATGGGTGTCCTTGCCTGCGGCGTCTACCTGTTCACGACCCGGACCAAAGACGGGTACCGGCGCGCACACGTGCGGTTCGCGGCCCGCAACGCCCGCGGCGGCACGTTCACCGGCGGCAGCTTCTACATCGGCCACGTACCCGTTGACCCGCTGCGCAGCGAACTGGGCCTTGTCATGGCCAACACCGTCCCCAATCCGTTCCTTCAGACCGGCACCGAACCAGTCGATGCCCTTTTCGATTGAGGAGCCCGCTCGTGCACCTTGACTCGGCTTTCGTCCTCTCCTGGGGGGTCCACGTCCGGCGGCGGATACTGCTCATTGCGATCCTGACGGCCGTGTTCGTCTGCATGTCGGTGACCGCGTACGCCGTCGGGTTTGCCGCTGAGGCCAGCCAGCAGTGCGCAGCCGCCGGTGGGACCGGTTGCCAAAGCGCGAACCCGATCGTCTACGTGGCCTCAGAACGGTGGGTTACCGCATCAGCGAACCTGGTTTCGCGCTGGTCGGCTGAGCCGTGGTCGATGATCGACTCGAAGATCATCTACTACACGACCTACGGGTTCCTCGTCGTCGGAGGGGCCGTGTGGGGTATCACGGCGTCGCTGACCCGGTTCGTCGGGTCGCTCCAGGGGCGAAGTAAATGAGTCAGTGCGTCAACGGCGTGTAGGGTCTGCCGGTCTGGAGGTGGCGCGTGGCGCGTGGTCGGGAGTTGTTGGATCCTGAGCGTGAGGAGATCTCGCGTGGGATCGCTGAGGGGTTGTCGGGTCGGGTGATCGCGGCGCGGCTGGGCCGTCATCCGTCGGTGGTGAACCGGGAGGTCGCCCGCAACGGGGGGCGGGAGAAGTA
>JAVBNE010000020.1:0-34117 GCA_031551755.1 Cellulomonadaceae bacterium
TCGGTCACGAGCCCGGTATCCCGCAGCTTCCAACCGACCGGCTTCTTGGTTGATTCGTACCAGCCGTAGCGGCCTTCGGCCGGCGAGCCGATCACCTCAAAGGTATGGTACCCAAGAAAGTCTTGAATTTCCGCGGATCGCAGATCATTCTTACACCATTCAATTCCTTCATACAGTTTCTCGCTCGCCGCTTGGCCAGTCTCGTAGATTTTGAGGTTGGTCCAAGCGACAAAGTATTGGATCTGGAGATCGGCGGTCTCGTATTGGCCAAATTCGAGCTGATTCCTAGGTGGACCATAGCCGGAAATCGTGTCGGAGACGGCACGCAGGTCGCCGATCATACTGCAGGCTTTAGCGCCGTAGATATCGATGAACTGCGGCACCTCGCGCACTCGGGTCGCCCCCGGCAGCTGATCAGAGAGGTCCCACCTAGTTGGATCGGCGGTGGGCTCGCCGCCACAGCCAGCGACGAGCCCACCAAGGAGCACCGCTGTGGCGACAAGAAGAAACGGTCGTCTATCTGTCACGGGCAGCCACCATTTCTGTTCGAATCGAGTGCGCAACTTCTTCCGACGGTGAAAGGTGCCCGTTTCCGCTATAGCCCAGGTACGCTTGAAGAAAGTCGTCCGTATTCATGCAGCCCTCGAAGAGGCCGGCATTATTTGCGCCCGTGTAGAAGGCATGGACCATCCCCTCCGCATCGTCGTCGTAGCTTTCTCTGATTCGTGCCAGCTCGTCCGCTTGGGCATGAAACAGCTTTGAAGCGGCCGAATCCGAGGCAATGCCAACGCCGCTACCGGTCACAGGCCCACCGGGAAGGGCATCTCCGATGAGGCCGGTGACGGTCGTCAGCACGCGAGAGTTTTGGGCGTCGTTCCGGGCTGCTCGATCTGCGAGCCCTTCATCGATCTCTCCTCTAATGGCCGCGATGTTGCTGGTCGCGGTGGCCAAGGCCAGCTCACGGTCTCCTTCATCCGTCAAAACCGCTGCTACGACACCGGTACTGTGCATGTGGTCGAGAGTGATGTATTCCCAGGCCAACGCACCCTCGGGGTGGAGACCGGTCCTCTTGACGACCGAGTCGATCTCAGCCCGGTCGAACATCGGCATCGACTCCAACGGCAGGCCGAGCTCTGCTTTGCGGAAACCGCCCTTGTAGTACTCGTCTACGAGCCCTTTAGGTCCTATCTGGAGGTTTGACCGGCCGGTGAAGGACTCGCCGATGCCGTCGGTGTAGGGGGCGTAGGCGCCGACCAGCTCGACCACCGCGTCACCGCTCACCTGGGTTTCGAGGTCGACATTGCTGTGGTTCAACGCGTGGGTAACATCGATCATCAACAGCGCCGCCCGGTTGGAGACTTGCATGTCGGTCGAGGTCGACCCGTGCGCCGTCGCGCCGTGGATCGCCGCAAAGAGAGTCTCACCTCGGTCGAGGGAGAACATGTTCATCATGGCGAGGTCGTGAGTACCGCCCGTAACCCACCGCTCAACTCGAGCGGTCCCGAGGTCACGGCCTCCCGGAGGCGCGAAGAACTCCAAGGACAGTGCTGGCGAGAGACGAGCCATCACCGCGTGGGGCAACGACCACACATGCGGCGCGGCATCCCCACCGATTCCCAATATGGCCTTCGCTTGGTCTGTCGAGGGGTCGCGGGACCAGCCCTGCGGCCCGGTCTTGGCCAGCTGGTCGTCCAAGGCAACAGCCGCCCCGTAGGCGACGTGACCGCCGGCGTCAGCCGAGAGCCAGGATGCGGCCAGGACTTGCCGGGCACCGGAAGGACGTTCGCCCATGCCCTCGATCAGGGCAGCACCAACACGACGTTGCTCATCGACATCCAGCTTCGAGGTCCATTTCGACAAGGTGACCCGCGCCCCGGTGGCGATGCTCGCACCCAAGGCACCCCATTGCGACCCCGGAGATGCGGCCTGGTCCAAGAACGCGAACAGCGACTCCGCACGCTTGGCATCACCCATGAGCCCAGCATAGAAAGCCGGGTCTTTCCCGAACTCATCGACCAGCCCCTGCAACTGGGCAACGGCTGCTGCCTTCTCGCCCTCCTTCAACTGTCCATGCGCGAGTCGACCCATCAACCCCGCCGCGAGCATCCCTGACCCGGCGGCCCGCGCCTCCCCAAGCTCCCCGGTCAGACCGCCGAATCCACCGTCGAGGAGGTACCCCGTCGGGCCGTTGTCCAACAACTCGATTGCCTCGGCAGCCACATCAGCCGTTTCATCGACCTGCTGATGCGCACGTAACCACGACTGCCGCGCATCTTGCTCCCGGTCGACGACCAACCGCATCCGCGACTGCACGTCCTCGATCTCTTGTGCGACACCGGCTGGCACATCACCGAAATCGTCGGTGACTCTACTTAGCCCGGCCAGTTGCGATGCCAACTCATCGAACTCACGATGAGCCGCGGCGTCCTCGGCGGCCGCCTCCTTGCTGGCGTACTGCCCTCGCTGCAACATGTCGCCAAAAACGTCCAGAGCTCGGGCGGCGTTCTGCAACGGTGCCACCAGCTGAGTACCACGCACGATGGTGACACCAAGTCGCTCATTCGCCGCGTCGATCATTTGCCCGGATTGAGCTTGGAGCATCCCCACCACGCGGCTGACCTCGTTGACAGCCTCAGCGATCTGAGCGGCCGCCTGCATGTACCTTGCCGCACCCATTCGGACAGCTTCAGGATCGCCCTCGATCGGGGTCAGTGGTGGGTGGACCATCAACGCCAGCCACGGATTACTCACCGCACCCCCCAAACGTAGCCAGGGCTCGCCAACACGATCCGTTCGGCCACCCCAGACAACCGAGCATCGAAACCGTTCAAGGTCTCGACCGCGTCAACCAGCCCAGCCCCCAACCGCGACAGCTCCGCCGCCACACTCGACTGCTCACAATGCCACGCCCGGCTCATCGCCGTGATCGCCCGACGCAACCGGTGGTTCCCCACTGCGGCCGCCACATCATCAGCACCGATTTTCAGTGCTGCCAGTTGATCGCCGGCCGCCGCCATCACGCTGCCTGCCGACAACAACGCCTCGTCATCGATGACCAGGTCTGCCACCATTCGCCGTCCCATGCACAATTATCGACACTGACAAGCTCTCACGAAACCCATCGAACGTATCAGCGCGACGTAAACCAATGCAAATTGGCCTCACTTACACGGCCGAACCCTGCCGCCCGGGCCGTCTTGCCGACGCCACCGCCCGAGGCCCGGCAGCGACCTAAGTCAGCCCGGAATAGGAGTGCAGGCCGTTGAAGATCATGTTCACTCCGGTGAAGTTGAACAGCACGCAGACGTACCCCACGATGACGAAGTAGGCAGCCCGTCGGCCGTTCCAGCCCCGGGTGGTGCGGGCGTGCAGATAGGCGGCGTAGACCACCCAGATGACGAAGCTCCAGACCTCCTTGGGGTCCCAGCTCCAGTACTTGCCCCAGGCGTCCTCAGCCCAGATGGCCCCACCGATGATGGTGAACGTCCAAAGCACGAAGGCCACGGCATTGAGCCGGAAGCTCAGGGCCTCGAGCTGGGTGGCACCCGGAGTCGCATCGAGCCACCGCCAGGCCGACCGCCCCAGGTGGGTGTTCCCCCGGTCCCGCGAATCCCGCAGCAGTTGCAGCACCGAGACCACGAAAGCGACCGTGAACACCCCGGTCGCGGCAATGGCCACCCCCACGTGGATGACCAGCCAGTAGCGCTGCAGGGACGGCATGACCCCCGTTGCCGGCAGGTAGAAGGCATTCTGCGCGAGCACCAGGGCAAGCACGGCGATGCCGGTGACGAACGCTCCCAAGAACCGCACGTCACGGCGGATGTTGACGATCAGGAACGTCAGCACCGCCATGAACGAACCGACGAGCGTGAACTCGTACATATTCGCCCACGGGGTGCGACCCGCCGCGATCCCCCGCGTGACGATGCCCGCGAGCAGCAACGCGATGCCCAGCCAGCTCACCGAGACGCCGATGCCGGCGGCCTTGCGCGGAGCGAGACGACCGTCCCCGGCCAACCGCCCCAAGTCGATGGCGAATGCCACCAGGGCGACCGTCAGCACGGTCGCCGCAGCCCACACCAAATCGACGCTCAGCGCATCAACTCTCATCACTCGGCCTCTCGGACGCCCACGGCGCCATCAGGGATCGGGACCTTGGTCCCGGCGTCTTCCTCCGATGGTCGCACATCGGGCAACGCAAGCAGGACCTTGCGCACCTGGTCGGCCAGACCGGCATCGTCGCCGCGCGCCAATCCGGCCACTTCGATAGTGGTGGAACCGTCCTCGACCGCCGTGGCCCGCACCCACACGCGTCGCCGCGGAGTGAAGAGCGACACCGCGAGTCCGGCCACGATCGCAAGCGCAAAGGTCAAGATCCACGGCAACGACGGGTCGTGACGCAAGTCAAGCGCCACGAACCTGGGCAGGGACTCGAAGGTGATGGTGCCCTGGCCGTCGGGCAGCTTCACCGTCTGCCCCGGTGCCACCACGATCGACACGTTCTTGCCGTCGGCCTGGGCCGACGTCATGCGGCTGGTGTCGAGGCGATAGACGTTCTGCGGCAACCCCTCGTCGAGGCCGAGGTCACCGTGGTAGACGTCGAGAACCAGGAGCGGGTTCAGCGGCTGCGGATACACCGAGGTGTAACCGTCGGCGGACTCCTCGGCGGTGGGCAGCAGATAGCCCACGAGGCCGATCTGCTCCAACCCCTCGGAGACATCGGGCACCTTGATGACACCCTGAGAGGTGTACATCGCATCCTCAGGACGGAACGGGACCCGCCCGGAGAAGGCGACCTCGCCCTTCGCGTCACGCACCGTGACCTCGGGGGCGAAACCGTTTCCCTGCAGGTAGATCTTGGCGCCGTTCGTCACCAGCGGGTGGTTCACCTTGATCGTCTTCGCCTGCCCGGTCGAGGACCCCGGTTCGCGGATGGTGACGTGAGCGGTGAAATCGCGGGACTGGGCGAAAGCGACCTCGTCAGTGGCGAATTTCGCGTCGAAGGAGTCCAGGGTCATGGAGAACGGCACGAGCGACGACGCCCGGAAGGCCGAGCCGTGCTCGAAGGAGTCGTAATCCGTCACCGCGTTGGCGAAACCGCGCCCCTCGGTCACGATCGCCTGACCGCGGTAGTGCACGAGTTCGCCGTAGGCCACGGAGGCCAGCAGCCCCACCAGCGCCAGGTGAAAAATCAGGTTTCCCGTCTCCCGCAGATAGCCACGCTCGGCACTGACCGTGCGGATCACGACCGGTTGGCCGGGACCCTCCGCCGCTCCGGCCGCCTGCCCTCCGGCGCTCTGCCCTCCGGCGCCCGGTCCCGCGTCCACCTCGGCCACATCGACCCGGAAGGTCGCCGGCCAACGACGTCCCCGCAGGTGCCGGGCGGCGGCCGCCGCGACGTCGTCCGGGGAAGCGCTGGAGGTCGCCTCGAAGTGCACCGGGAACCGGGCGAACCGCCGGGGCGCCCGAGGGGGCCGACGCCGCAGGACCCGCAGATGGGCCGCCGTGCGCGGCAGGATGCAGCCGATCAGCGAGACGAACAGCAGCAGGTAGATCGCCGAGAACCACACCGAGGCGTAGACGTCGAAGAAGCCGAACCGGTCGAGCCACTGCCCGGCCGTCGCGTGGGTATCCAGGTAGCGTTGAACCGCACCTGGGTCCTGGGGGCGCTGGGGCAGCACCGAACCCGGGACGGCAGCGATGGCGACCAGCACGAGCAGCATGAGGGCGACCCGCATACTCGTCAGTTGGCGCCACATCCACCGCAGGAACCCGAGACCACCGATCGCGGGCATGGCCGGTTCGCGAGTGGCACCGACGAAGTCGTCGTCGATCCCCTCAGGTTTGTAGGGTCCGTCAACCGGGCTGCGTGCGCCGTTCGTCATCACACCACCACCGAGAATCCGTCAACCATACGCTGCACCGCTCCCGTCACGTGCTCCCACATCCCAGTCACCAGGGCGATGCCGATGAGCACGAGCATCCCACCACCGAATCGCATGATGGCCAACCGATGCCGGCGCAGGAAGCCCAGCATCCGTTCCGAACCCTGCAGACCCAAGGCGATGAGCAGGAACGGCACCCCCAGGCCCAGGCAGTACGCCACGCCCAACACCGCGCCCCGGGCGGCCGAACCCTCCGTGAGCGACAACGCCTGCACCGCGACCAAGGTCGGCCCCATGCACGGAGTCCAGCCGAGACCGAAGGTGAAGCCGAGCAGCGGCGCACCCCATAACCCGGCCCGGGGCGTCACCCGGATGCGGCGTTCGCGTTGGAGCAGCGGAACTGTCCCGAGAAAGGCCAGCCCCATGGCGATCACCACGACGCCAAGGATGCGAGACAGCACCTCCTCCTGGCGGAATAAGTAGGTGCCGAGCGCCCCGGCGGTGGTCATGAGCGCTACGAAGACAACCGTGAAGCCGGCCACGAACAACCCGACGCCCCCCAGCACCCGCCCCCGGCCGGCAGCCTTTGGCGCGCCGTCGTCGCCGACAGAGGCCGCCGCCATCCCACTCACGAAGCCCACATATCCGGGCACGAGCGGCAACACGCATGGCGAGGCGAAGGAAACGAGCCCGGCTACGATCGACACGCCGACCGCCAGCAAGAGCGAGCCGCTGGCGGCGGTGGTGCCGAATGTGTCACCGATCCCGGTGGGCATGATTCGCGTCGCCAGCGCGACCGAGCCGTGAGTGGCGAACCCGGTCATGAGCCGGTCGGCTCCGCGAGCACATCGTCGACCAACCCGTCGAGCGTCGAGGCATCGGCCGTCCCGAGGACGCGCGCCGCCACCCGCCCTCGGCGGTCGAGCACCACGGTGGAAGGCACCGCCTGGAGCGGCACAGTCCCGGAGAGCGCCGCCACCACCTGACCGCTGCGGTCCTCGATGGACGGGTACGGCACCTGGAAGGTCCGCTGGAAGGCCTGGGCGGCACCGGCATCGTCATTGGTGTTGATCCCAAGCACGTGCACACCCTCGTCTACACGTTCGGTGGCCAAGGCAACGAGGTCGGGGGCTTCCTTGCGGCAGGGGGCGCAGCCCGCGTACCAGGTGTTGAGCACGACGACGTCCCCGAGCCATTGCGCGGTGTCGACGGTGTTCCCCTCGAAATCCTTGCCCGTCAGGATCACCGGCTCACCACGACTGGCGGGCTTCCACGTGCGAACCGAGCCGTCGCCGGAGACGTAGCCCTGCTCGGCGACGTCGGCGCCACCACCCGGGCTGTTGTCGCACGCCGCGACCGTAACCGCCAGCCCGGCGACCAACGCCGCAACGGCCAGACGTCGCCGACCGGCGCGCAACCGCCCGGAGCCCGAACGCGCGACCTCCCAGCGCCGATGCCGCACCGAGATCATGCGCCCACCGTCTGGTTCGCCCCCGGAAGGAGGTCAGCGGCGGGTTCGCTGTAGCGCAGGGCGACGAGCCGGTCATCCTCGAAGTGCAGGGAGGTGAGGGAGGCGAGGGAGCACTGCCGTTTACGCGGGTCGTGCCACAGCCGACGGTTCTCGAAGGCCAACCGAGCGATCCACACGGGGAGCTGGTGACTGACCAGCACCGCCTCGTGCCCGGCGGCCCGTTCCCGCGCATCCGCGACGGCGGCATGCATCCGGGCGACCTGCTCTTTGTAGGGCTCGCCCCAGGAGGGCCGGAACGGGTTGCGCAGATAGGGCCAGTGCCGCGGGTGGCGCAGGGAGCCGTCGCCCACACCGAAGGCCATGCCCTCGAAGTGGTTCCCGGCCTCGATCAGGCGCTCGTCCGTGGCCAGCTCCAGCCCGAAGGCGGCGGCGATCGGGGTCGCAGTCTCCTGGGCACGTTGCAGCGGTGAGGCGACGACCAGCGTCACATCACGCCGCTCCGCGCCCGTGCCAGACGCGGCCCCGTTCGCACCTGCGGCGCTACCGGCCGACTCCGTACCGGCCAGGTGGGCGGCCACCCGCTTGGCCATCTCATGTCCACGCTCGGACAGGTGGTACCCGGCCAGTCGTCCATAGAGGATGCCCTCCGGGTTGAAGACCTCACCGTGGCGCATGAGGTGGACCGTGGTTCGCATCTGAGAACTGCTCCTTGGGTCTGCGGGCCGCGCTGTACAGCGCCAGTCCACCACACTGGGGGACATCCGTGTGACTGCGGACGCGGCGGACCCCTAGGGCGACTCCGCCTTTGCCGCTGCCCCGACCTTCGCCATCGCCTCGCCCAACGCGCGGAACTCGGCCGGTGTGAGTACGTCAACCATGTACCGGCGGACGGCCGCCACATGCACCGGCGCGGCCTCCACCAGAGCCTGGAACCCGGCCTCCGTCAGCACACACTCGACACCGCGGCGGTCGGTGTGATGCGGACGGCGCTCCAGCCAGCCCCGCGACTCCATCCGGTCCACCGTGTGGGTGACTCGGCTTCGGGATCGGGCCAGGTCGCCGGCCAGCACCGACATCCGCATGGCCCGGTCGGGACTTTCCGAGAGGCGGACGAGAAGCTCGTACTCGCTCAACGTCGGCGCCCCGTGACGTTCGTGGTAGTCCCCGACGGCGACGAGAAACCGGGCGTGGCCGTCGAGGTAGGCGCGCCACAGGCGCTGCTGATCGGTATCGAGCCAGGCGGGTTCACCCATGCGGGCATCTTTCCATCGCCGGGAATACACCACCAGGGCGCAGCGTTATCGCCCATGACGTTGAAGTTTCAACCATTAATCGTGCCACGACGTACATCACACCGAACGGAGCACCTCATGACTCTCCCCACCGGCCTCAGCGCAGGCACCTACACCATCGACCCCACCCACTCCCAAGCGAGCTTCACCGTGCGGCACGCAGGGATCTCGAAGGTGCGCGGGACCATCGCGATCACCGACGGCAACCTGACCGTGGCCGACGACGTCGAAGCCTCCACCGTCACCGCCGAACTCGACGCTGCCTCGGTGAACACCGGCGACACCTCGCGCGACGCACATCTGCGCAGCGCCGACTTCTGGGACGCGGACACCAAACCGACCTGGACCTTCGCCTCAACCGCCGTCAAGGTCGACGGAGACGAGTGGATCGTCACGGGCGACCTCACGATCAACGGCGTCACCAACCCCGTCGAGCTCGCGACGGAGTTCTCCGGCGCGGCGACCGACCCCTTCGGCAACGCGCGGGTCGGCTTCGAGGCCACTACGGAGGTCTCCCGCCGAGACTTCGGGTTGACCTGGAACGCCGCCCTGGAGGCCGGCGGCGTGCTTGTGGGCGACAAGATCAAGATCGCCTTGGACATCTCCGCCATCAAGCAGGGCTGAGCATTATTAACGGCCGGGTGGCGGCTTTCACGTGGGCACCCGGCCGTTCGCCGTCTACGCACGGCTCGATGAGGCACTACCCCCGGGCGGCCGCCACCACACGGGCCTGTGCGTGGAAGGCTAGGATCTGCAACTCACTGCCCACGTCGACCCCCCGGACCACGACATCATCCGGAACCTGCAGGGCACGGGGGGCGAAGTTGAGGATCTCACGCACACCCGCCGCGACCATCCGGTTGGCGATCTCCTGGGCATGCTGCGGCGGAGTGGCCAGAACCGCGATGGTCACACCCTCGCGTGCCACCACGTCCTCCAACTCGTTCACGTGTTCGACCACGAGACCGGCCGCTTCAGTACCGACCACGGAAGGGGCGCCGTCGAGCAGGGCCACCACCTGGAAACCACGAGCGGCGTAGCCGGAATAGTTCGCCAGGGCATGACCAAGGTTACCGATCCCGACGATGGCCAGCCGGTGTTCGTCCACCAGGCCGAGGGCCGCCGTGATGTAGGAGTCGAGGGACTCGACGTCGTAGCCCACTCCGCGCCTGCCGAAGGAGCCCAAAAAAGACAGGTCCTTGCGCAGCTGCGCCGACCCCACTCCGGCCAAGGCCGCGAGTTCGACCGATGACGTGGTCCGCACCCCCCGACCGCCCAGATCACGCAACGCCCGCAAGTAGATCGGCAACCGCGCCACCGTCGCGGGTGGAATCGCGGATGACGCCGATTCCACGCCAGGCTGTTCCAGTACCTCGCCCACGTCACACCGTCCGTCCACATACCGCCCGCACCATCGGCGGCGCGGGCATCGAGACGATTATCCCAGGTCGGTGACGGATTGGATACCGCGACCGCGGCTGATGGCGCTCGCGAGGCGGGCCGGGTCAACGTTCCAGAACCCCTGTTGGACGCCGTCAACCGTGACGACCGGAACATAGTCGCCGTACTTCTCGAGCACTTCGGGACCAGCAGCTGGGTCGTCGACGTCGACCTCCACCCAGGCGACCCCGGCGCCCGTGCAGACAGCGTTGACGGTGTCCCTGGCCTCATCGCACAGATGACAGCCCGCACGCCCATAAAGAACGACGCGGTGATCGGTGGGTGCCTGACCTGAAGGAGGGGCGCTCATCGCATTACCCTAATCTGCCCAGAAGGAAAAAAGGCCAGCCGACGACGGTGCGCCGGCCGGCCCATTCGGCTCGTGCGGCAACTACTTCTTGTTGCGACGCTGGTGGCGCGTCTTGCGAAGCAGCTTGCGGTGCTTCTTCTTGGCCATCCGCTTGCGACGCTTCTTGATGACGGAGCCCATACAGGTCCTCGCTTGCTGGTCGGTCGGCTGCCAGAGCCGAGAGGGTCCACCGGTTGATCGTGGACCGACCAACTCGAAACAAATCCGCCGCCCAGCGTACCCGCCCGGCCGCGGTTCGGCGTAATCGAGCTCAGGAGTCCGGCGCCATCCTGCCTTTCGGTCTCGTGGCCGAGGGTAATACCGTCGTTCCGTCTTGTACCACCGTTAGGAGTCCTTCGTGTCTTCAGCCTGGTCGCTCACCGATCGGCTCGCTCACTCCACGAGCGCCGACCTGGCCGAACACTTGGCCCACCGTCCGGATACCCCTGACGGCGTACCGATCGCGCGAGCGACGGCGGTACTGCGCCCGGAGGAGCCCCTGGCGGGTACCTGTACGGCTGTTGCCACCTGCGCGATGACGAGCGGGTCTTCAAGCTCGCCGGATTATTGGATGTGCGCTCAACGAACCGGTTCTGACCTGAACACTCCCACGCCACCCGCGTCACGGCTTCGTGAGCCTAGTCGTAATGCGGGTCGAGGCCCAACAGGGGGAATGCCGATCGCCGGGTGGCGAGGATCGTGCGGTCCACGTCGTCGGCAGGGTCATAACCGGCCGACCACGGGCGATAGTCGATATCGTCCCCGAAGGACTCCGGGGCGAACACACCGGCGGACTGTTCGACGTAGCTGCTCCATGAGGCCGGGATCTCCTGCCCCGACGAGATCGGGTCATGAACCACTTCTGCGATGAGGCAGGTCCAGGCGACCGGCACCACCCGGGCCACCGCGTAACCGCCGCCACCCAAGGCCACCCAGCGTCCGCCCGCGTATTTATGCGCTAACTCGTGCATCCACCGTTGCGCGGTGCGCTGGGCGCCCACGCAGACCCGCAGGTCGGAGAGCGGGTCCTCCGAATGCGCATCGCAGCCGTGCTGGGTGATCAGGAACTCCGGGTCGAAGGCACGCACCACCGCCGGGACCACGGCATCGACCGCGCGCAACCAGCGGGCACTATCGGTCCGGGGCGGCAACGCGACATTGACCGCCGAACCACCCGCCTCCATACCGCCCGTGTCGGCCGCACTCCCGGTACCGGGGAACAGGGTCGCTCCGCTTTGGTGCACCGAAACCGTCAGCACCCGCGGGTCGTTCCAGAACACGTCCTCCACGCCATCACCGTGGTGCGCGTCGAGGTCCACATAGACGACTCTCTTCGCGCCCTCGGCCAGCACTCGCCGAATAGCCACGGCCGCATCGTTGTAGATGCAAAAGCCGGAGGCCGCACCCGCCTTCGCGTGATGCATCCCACCGGAGACGTTCACAGCGTGCTGGGCGGCACCCGACCACACAGCACCGGCCGCCGCATAGGTGCCACCGACGATGCGCGCCGCCGCCTCATGCATCCCCGGGAAGACCGGGTCATCCTCGGTGCCGAGCCCGCGCGCAGGGTCGGGCACCCCGTCGGACGCCGCTCGCACGGCGGCGACATACGCCGGCTCATGCACCGTCTCCAAGATCTCGTCGGAGGCGATTTCCGGGGCCACGACGCGCACACCGGAGCGATCGAGCAACCCGATGTCGGAGACCAGGCGCATCGTGAGGTCGAGGCGTTTCGGGGACATCGGGTGCACCGGACCGAAGTCGTAGCCGAGCAGGCTCGAGTCCCAGATCACGTCAATGGGCGCGTCCATTCCCGTTGCCTGGTCGCTCGCCCCGGCCCGGGTTGCTGGTGTCGGCACTCCATTGCGCATGGCTCACCGTAGCGTGATTCGGGGCCATCGCGGGTCCGCCCGTGGCAGAGTTGCGCCTGGAAACCCTACTCGGGACCCGGTCCGGAGCGGCCCACCTCGGATCGACATTGCTGCACGCCATGAACAGGGAGGCCGGATGGCGGCGGGATTCAAGGGGACCCTCTTCCAAGGCCGGGAGCTCGTCGACCGCCTTGCCAGGCAGTCCCCCGCCCGACTCGCGGTGACCGTCTTCGCGGCGGTCGTCGCCCTGTTCACAACCCTGCTCCTGGCCCCCTTCGCCACCGCAACCGGCGAGCCGGCGCCATTCGTCGATGCCCTGTTCACCGCCACGTCGGCGGTCTGCGTCACCGGTTTGGTCGTCGTGCCGACCGGCACGTTCTGGTCGACCTACGGCCTGGTCGTCATCCTGATCGCCATCAAGGTCGGTGGGCTCGGCGTCATGACCTTGGCCTCCATTCTTGGGATGGCCGTCTCCCGTCGCATCGGCCTCACACAAAAACTTCTGACGGCCTCCGAGACGAAGACGACACGGCTGGGCGAGGTCGGTTCTCTCGTCCGGGTGGTCATCATCACGTCGACCGCCCTCGAACTCTCAGTGGCCGCACTGCTGATCCCCCGTTTCCTGGTACTCAAGGAGTCGGCCGGCGACGCCATCTGGCACGGGGTGTTCTACGGGATCTCCGCCTTCAACAACGCTGGCTTCATCCCCACCGAAGAAGGGTTGATGCCCTACGCCGGGGACTGGGCACTCTGCCTGCCGATCATCGTTGGTGTCTTCGTCGGTTCCCTCGGCTTCCCCGTGATCTTGAACATCATGCGGAACCGCAAACGGCCCGAGAAGTGGAGCCTGCACACCAAGCTGACGCTGACCACGAGCGCCATCCTGGTCGTCGTGGCGACCGTGCTCTTCGGCGCCATCGAATGGGCCAACCCGGACACCCTCGGCGGCCACGACCTGCCCACCAAGATCCTGATCTCACTCTTCGCCGGCGTCATGCCCCGGTCCTGCGGGTTCTCCACGATCGACATCGGCCAGATGCGCGAGTCGAGTTGGCTCATCACCGACGCGCTGATGTTCGTCGGCGGCGGCTCCGCATCGACCGCCGGCGGCATCAAGGTGACCACTTTGGCCGTGATGCTGCTGGCCATCCTCGCGGAGGCCCGCGGCGACCGCGACGTCGAGGCGTTCAACCGCCGCATTCCCCGAGAGACCCTGCGGCTTTCCGTGGCCGTCGTGTTCGTCGGCGCCACAGCCGTCCTCGTCTCCAGCCTGTTCCTGCTGGAGATCACCGGGCAATCACTCGACGTGGTGCTCTTCGAGGTGATCTCGGCGTTCGCGACAGTGGGACTGTCCACCGGCATCACCCCGGACCTCCCCGACCTCGCCAAATACATCCTCGTCGTCCTGATGTTCGTCGGACGGACCGGAACCATGACCTTCGCCGCCGCCCTCGCCCTGCGAGACCGGCGCCGGATCATCCGGTACGCCGAGGAACGCCCGATCATCGGCTGACCCAGTCCAACCCCGAGAGGCCATCGTGCTCGACCACGACACCACCGACCAAGACACCGACTCCGCTCCCGCCCCCCGCCGTGGGGAAACCAAGAGTGCCAAGGACGCCGGCGTGCTCATGATCGGCCTGGGCCGGTTCGGCTCGGCCATCGCCGCCACCTTGGACCGGCTCGGTCAGGATGTGCTCGCCGTCGAGCGCTCGCCGGAGCTGGTCGCCCAGTGGAGCGGACGCATCCCCCTCGTCGAGGCCGACGCCACCAACCCGACCGCACTCGAACAGCTCGGCGCCCGGGACTTCCCAGTGGCGGTCGTGGGGGTGGGCTCCTCGCTGGAGGCCAGCGTGCTGATCACCGGGAACCTCGTGGACCTGGGCACACCGCAGATCTGGGCCAAAGCCGTTTCGGCCGCGCATGGGCGCATCCTGCAACGGATCGGCGCCCACCACGTCGTCTTCCCCGAGTCCGACGCCGGCAACCGGGTCGCCCACCTGGTCTCGGGGAAGCTGCTGGACTACATCGAGGTCGAGGACGGCTTCACCATCGTCAAGATGCGACCGCCACGCGAGGTCCAAGGGTTCACCCTGGCCCAGTCCAAGATCCTCGACCGCTACGGCGTCAACGTCATGGGCGTGAAGTCTCCCGGCGTCGAGTTCGTCTACGCCAAACCGGAGACCCGGATCAGCCGCAACGACCTGCTGATCGTCTCAGGTCACGCCGAGCTGCTAGAACGGTTCGCGGCCCGCCCGTAGGCGCGGCGCCCGTAGGGGTGGGAGCCAAAGGCGCGGCACCCGCAGGCACGGTAGCCGCAGGCGCCGTAGCCGCCTGGGGTGACCGCCTGGGGTGACCGCCCGATGGGCTGACGGAATCACTGCGGAACGTCGGCTTCGGGAAACCAATGCCGCCCGCGGGTTAGGCCGAAGAGTCGTGCTCCGCCGCGAGCGCCCGCGTCCGGTCCCGGGCGGCCTCGAGCGCGTCGATCACCGCCGCGCGCACTCCCCCGGCGTCCAAGGCGCGCAGGGCCGCGACCGTCGTCCCGCCCGGGCTGGAGACCCGCTCCCGCAGGATCACCGGGTGCTCGCCCGTCTCGGCGACCATGGTCGCCGCCCCCCGCACCGTGGCGGTCGCCAACTCCAATGCGGCCGCCCGCGACAGGCCGAGCAGCACCCCAGCCTCGGCCATCGCGTCGATCAGGTAGAAGACGTAGGCCGGACCGGAACCGGAGAGCGCCCCCACCGCGTCCTGGTCCTTCTCATCCACCCGCACCACCAGGCCCGTGGCGGCCAATAACCGCTCCACGAGGGCCAACGTCCCGGCGTCCGCATGGGCGCCCGGACTGATCGCGCTCACCCCGGCGCCGACGACGGCGGGGGTATTGGGCATCACCCGCACCACCGGCGTCCCGGCGGACAGGCGGGCCTCGTAGTAGGCGGTCGGCAAGCCCACGACGACGCTGGCGACCACGGTTGCCGGGGACAGGTGGTCCTTGATCTCGGCCAACAGCGCGGCCACGTCCTTGGGTTTGACGGCCACGACCACCAACCCCGCACCGGCCACGGCGGCGGCGTTGTCCAGGGTGGCGCGCACACCCAGGTCCGCTGACAGTGCCGCGGCGTGCTCGTCGTCGAGCACCGTGGCGACCACCTGGTCGGCTGCCCAACCGGCGCTCAGCGCCCCGGCGAGGACCGTGCGGCCCATCACGCCGGCACCGAGGACGGCGAGGAAGGGACGTGCGTCATCTGTCATCGGGTTCTCCTGCTCCGTGGCGCGGGGCCTGGTACGGCTCACATCAGCGAGCACTGGACCAAGCTCATCACATGGGGTAGTTCTCGTAGAAGTCCTGGAGCCGATCCGCCGGACCGGTCGCCTGGATAACGGCCGTGGCGTTCCGCCAGGTCATGGTGGCCTGGTCGCCGTCGACGACCATCGCGAAGCTCCCCGCGGTCCGCCCACTGGCCTTCACCTCACCGGTGGAGGTCGGCGTGCCCGCCGCCTTGATCAGATCGGCCGCTGCCCGGGTGGCGTCCTCATCGGTGGCCCATTGACCGGCCGTGACGGTGATGGACTTGGCGTCGGCCCCCTCGCCGTCGGCGAAGGTAAGCTCGTAGGCCTCCATCGCGTCGAGCTGTGCCCACTCGGAGGCGGGTTCGCGGTGGGTGAGCGCGAACTCCGCGACAGCCACCGGCTGGGCATCTGCGAAGGCACTGCCGTCGTCGGGTTCGATCGGGGCGATCGTCGGTGTCGGTACGGCCTGCTGGGCGACGGCGGGTGCGGCCGGCCTCGACGACCGAGCCCACCCCGGCCAGCCAAAGGCGGTTGCCGCCAACACCAGAATCACCACGATCACAGCACCACCGAAGACCACGGCCCGTCGACGCCGGAAGACCTCCGGGGAGACCGGTGGGGGCGTTCCGCGTCCGCCGGAGGTGTGGCCATTCGCACGTCCGGCCGCTCGAGCTTTACCCGAGCGCGCGTCAGTCCCTCTGCGGTTGGTACCCGCAGCGTGCGGCGTTCGTTGCTGACTGCTCATCGATCTCCTCGAGGTCGGAACTCAGCGTATGTTCCGCCCGTCGCAAAGAGCGGGCAAACCGGGGCGACACGCGGAACTCGGTCGACTCAGTCCTGACCCGCGCCTGGGGTGTCACCGCGAGACGCGTCGCCGCCCGGCCGGGCCTCGGTGCGCTGGACGCGCACGCGGCGTTCTACCCGTTCGCGAGCCCGGCTCGTCGCAACCCCGATCAACATGCCGATCACCACCAAGTCGAAGACCACCTGGATCATGGTGACCACCCTGGCGGCCTCCCCCACGGGATGGACATCCCCGTAGCCCACGGTTCCGAGGGTGACCACCGTGAAGTACAGCGCGTCGGTGCGACTGTCGATCCCCACGAACTGTCCAGGGTCGTCGAAAGCGAGCAGGTAGTAGGTCATCGCGAAGAAGACGACGATCGGGCAGAGCAAACCCACGATCGACTGCACCCGCACGTTAGGGTCATGGCCCGCGGCCACCTGCCGGCGCACCTGCACCGCGATGAGCAACCCCAGCAGTCCCAGCCCGATGACGAAGCCCACGGCGCCCACCACATCGGAGCCCAGAATGAGACTGTCGTCTCCGACCGGGGCGAAGTAGTAAACGACGAGGCAGAACGCCAGCGAACCGGTCGTGATGATCGGCGTCCACCATCGGCTGTCGGGGGGAAGACGGCGCATGAGACCACCTTCGCAGCACCCGGCCTGATCAGGCGGTGTGGGTGGCCGTCACTAACGTTCGTGTCGTGACCACCACTACCGCGCGTGCGCGTCGAGCCCGCCCTGGCTACCACTGCACGGAATGCGGCTGGACGGCCACCAAATGGGTGGGCCGGTGTGGTGAGTGCCAGGAATGGGGCACCGTCACCGAGGATGTCACCACCACCGGTCCACGCACCACGGCGGTGGCCCCCACGCGGAGTCCGGCCCGGCCCATCGGTGAGATCGACGTCGAGTCCGCCCAGGCCACCCCGACCGGGGTCGCCGAATTCGACCGGGTACTCGGCGGCGGGATCGTTCCCGGGGCGGTCGTGCTGCTCGCCGGGGAACCCGGGGTCGGCAAATCGACGCTACTCCTGGACGTCGCCGCCCATGTCGCCGCGAGCCGCGACCGGACCGTGCTGTATGTGACCGGCGAGGAGTCCGCCGGCCAGGTGCGGCTACGCGCCGAACGGGTCGGGGCCCTCGCCCCGCGATTGCTGCTCGCAGCCGAAACCGACCTCGCGACGGTACTCGGCCACATCGACGCCACCGAACCCAGCCTCCTGATCGTCGACTCGGTCCAAACCATCGCCTCGACGGAGGTCGACGGTGCTCCCGGCGGGGTCAGCCAGGTCCGGGAGGTAGCGGGAGCGCTGATCGCTGCGGCGAAGTCCCGAGAGCTGCCGGTCATCCTCGTCGGCCACGTCACGAAGGACGGCTCGGTGGCCGGTCCCCGAACCCTGGAACACCTCGTCGACGTGGTCTGCCAGTTCGAAGGCGACAGGCATTCTCGGCTGCGCCTGATCCGCGCGGTGAAGAATCGCTACGGCCCCACCGATGAGGTCGGCTGTTTCGACCTCACCGAGACCGGGATCGTGGGACTGGCCGATCCGAGCGGGCTATTCCTGTCGCACGCCGGCCCGGGGGTACCGGGCACGTGCACATCAGTGACCTTGGAAGGACGCCGTCCACTCGCCCTGGAGATCCAGGCCCTCGTGGTACCGAGTTCACTCGCCAACCCTCGGCGGACCACGAGCGGTGTCGACTCCAGCCGCCTCGCGATGATCCTCGCGGTCATGCACCGTCATGCCGGTGTGCGGCTCGCCGATCAGGACGTCTACGTCTCCACGATCGGCGGCGCCCGGGTCACCGAGCCGGCCGCGGATCTGGCCACCGCGCTGGCCGTGCTCTCGGCCCGCGAAGGCCAGCCGCTGCCGAACGGCACCCTCGTTCTCGGGGAGGTCGGGCTGGCGGGAGACATCCGCCCGGTCTCCGGCCTCGACCGAAGGTTGGGCGAAGCGGCGAGGCTCGGATTCGAGCGCGCGGTGGTGCCACAGGGCTCCGCATACCGGCCGATCACAGGCATGACCGTCCTGCCCGCCCAGCACGTCGGCGAGGCGGTCGAACTCGCGCGTACACCCACAGCGTAGGATTTCAACGTGCCGAACTCGATCGCACGCGCGGATGCGCTCCGCGAGACGCTGGCCGCGGTCGCGCCCGGAACCGAGTTGCGTGACGGTCTTGAGCGCATCCTGCGGGGCCGGACGGGGGCGTTGATCGTCCTGGGTCTCGACGAAACAGTCGAATCGATCTGCTCAGGCGGATTCGTGCTCGACGTCGGGTTTTCTGCCACCAGACTGCGCGAGCTATCCAAAATGGACGGTGCGGTCGTCCTCGACCGGGACGCTCAGCGCATTCTGCGCGCCGCCGTGCAACTCCTTCCTGACCCGACCATCGAGACCACCGAATCCGGTACCCGGCACCGCACCGCGGAGCGGGTCGCAAAGCAGAGCGGTTACCCGGTCATCTCGGTCAGCCAGTCCATGCGCATCGTCGCCCTCTATGCCGACAACCAGCGGCACGTCCTGGAGGACTCCAGCACGATCCTGTCCCGGGCCAACCAGGCGCTGGCCACGCTGGAGCGCTACCGCGCACGGCTCGACGAGGTGTCCGGAACCCTGTCGGCGCTGGAGATCGAAGACCTCGTCACGGTCCGCGACGTGTGCTCCGTCGTCCAACGGCTGGAGATGGTCAGCCGGATCTCCGAGGAGATCGCCGGCTACGTCGTGGAACTCGGCACCGACGGCCGCCTCCTGGCGCTCCAACTCGACGAGCTGATCGGCGGCATCGGCTCCGACCGGGAACTCGTCATTCGCGACTACGTAGAGTTGACCCGCAAGGACCGCACCCTGAGCACGGTGACCCAAAACTTGGCCGCCCTCGACTCCACCCAACTCCTGGACCTCGGGCAGATCGGCCGGGTGCTGGATCTGCCCGGTGGCGGTGACGCCCTGGACGCCGCCGTCGCCCCACACGGCTACCGGCTGCTGTCCAAGGTTCCGCGCCTGCCCGCCATCGTCGTCGAACGTCTGGTGAGCCACTTCGGCGGCCTCCAGAAACTGCTCGCCGCGAGCATCGACGACCTCATGCTGGTGGACAGCGTCGGTGAACAGCGGGCGCGCGCGGTACGCGAAGGGCTCTCCCGGCTGGCCGAATCGAGCATCCTCGAACGCTACGTCTAAACCCCCGGTGCGGGTTCCGACTCCGTGTCAGTAGGTCGGCACACGGGGGTGCCGCAGGGCACCGGAAACCCCGTGCGTCGGGCCGGACGGAACCGCCCCCCGCCCCCCCGCCAGGGCGGACCAGACCCCGCCCGCCGGGTCGACGCGCCGAGCTAGGGCTTCGCGGGATCGGTCGCTGCTGGCGGCGGTGTCGTCGCCGCTGGCGGCGTCGTGGTCGGGGTGGTGCCCGCGGCGGGTGCGGTCGTGGTGGCGCTCGGGTCCGGCGTCGGGGCCGGTGGGGCCGTCACGGTCACCGTGAGCGGGGCACTGACCGCCCCCTCGACCCCGGCCAACGCGACCACCACCGTGTACACCCCAGGAGTGGCGACCGGCTGGCCACCAGGACATCCGGCCGCCGACCGTGAACCGTTCCAGGTGACGGTCGTCTGATCCCTGTCACCACGACCCATCAGCAGCATGCGTTCGTCGCCCGGACAGTCGGCAGAGGACCACACCCGATCGGTACCCGAGGTGATGGTGACCGCCCGGCCGGCATCGGAACCGTCCAGCAGGCACGGACGGCTGCCCGCACGGGTGATCACTACGGTGAACATCACCGGCTTGCCCACCTGAACGCTGGTCGTCGCCGTACTGATCTCCAACCCGACATCGCGGGCGACACAGTGTTGCGGCGGACCGGCCACGACCGCTGCGGGTT
This sequence comes from Cellulomonadaceae bacterium, assembly GCA_031551755.1. Taxonomy (GTDB): domain Bacteria; phylum Actinomycetota; class Actinomycetes; order Actinomycetales; family Cellulomonadaceae; genus JAVBMU01. The sequence continues at coordinate 20,268 of JAVBNE010000020.1, forward strand.
CAGGAGGAGTCGTCTTCTCCCCCGGCAACGGCGCCGCCGATCCGGACCCCAGCACGCCACGGACCCCGAAGACCACCACGAGCACCACCGTCGCGAGCGCGGCCAGCACCGTCAGGCGGCGGCGGACCAGCACGGCGTGGCTCACCGCAGGTGGACGACCGTCCGGGCGCGGGCGGGTTCCGGTGCCATGTGTCATCGCGCACCGCCCTTCCCAGTAGCCGATCAGCCGAGGCGCGGACCGTCCACGCACCGACCACCGTAATTCGCCCCGAACCACCACCCTGCCAGCCGCGCCGCGAACCGTCGGGATGCCCCACCCGAATGACCGCTCACCGGGAACCAGGGTGTCGCGACCGTGTGCCGGTGCCCGAATGTCACCATGGGGCCGATGCCACTGCTCGAGACACCACCTGCCGGCGCGCCGCCCACCGCCGACCTGCATACCGCCGTCATCGGCTGGTACGACGACAACGCACGTGAGCTGCCCTGGCGACACCCGGACCGGACCCCGTGGGGCGTCCTGATCAGCGAGGTGATGCTCCAGCAGACGCCCGTCGCTCGAGTGGAACCCGTCTGGCAGGAGTGGATGGCGCGCTGGCCCACCCCGGCCGATCTGGCCGCCGCCCCGACCGCCGACGTCATCCGCGCCTGGGGCCGACTGGGTTACCCCCGGCGCGCGCTGCGACTCCGGGAAAGCGCCCAGGCAATCGTGGCCGAGCACGGCGGACAGGTCCCCGCCGACCCGATCTCCCTCCGCGCCTTGCCGGGCATCGGTGAGTACACCGCGGCCGCCGTGGTGTCGTTCGCCTTCGGCCGCCGGGCCGTCGTCGCGGACACCAACATCCGGCGTGCGCTGGCCCGGGCCGTGGACGGTCGCGCGCTGCCCGCCCCCACCTACAGTGCGGTGGAACGCAGCCGGCTCGACTCCCTGACACCTGCCGACGACGACGCAGCGGCCCGGTGGTCTGTGGCTGTCATGGAGCTGGGGGCACTGGTCTGCACCGCCACCGACCCGGCATGTGGGCGCTGCCCGCTGGCCGACCGCTGCGCGTGGCGGGCCGCTGGCCACCCGCCCGATGCGGATGCCCACCGACGACGCAGCCAACCCTGGGCGGGTACGGACCGGCAATGCCGGGGCACGATTCTCGCGGCCCTTCGCGAGGCACCCGGACCCCTGGCGACCGCCGCTTTCGCCGCCCGCTGGCCGGATGCCACCCACTGGACCGCTGCCTGAGCAGCCTCCGGGCGGACGGTTTACTCGCCGCTGTCGATGGCGCCTGGCAGCTGCCTGACTAGCTCACCACTCCAACAGCATCCGGGTGTTGCCAAGGGTGTTGGGTTTGACCCGGGCCAGGTCCAGGAACTCGGCCACGCCATCGTCGTGGGAGCGCAGCAACTCGGCGTAGACCTCCGGCGACACCGGCGCACCGTCGATGGCGTGGAACCCGTGCCGGGCGAAGAAGTCGACCTCGAAAGTAAGGCAGAAGACGCGCCGCAACCCGAGCACGCGGGCCCGCGCCAGCAACTCTTCGACCAGCGCATGACCCACCCGCTGGCCTCGCCATCGGGTGTCGACAGCAAGGGTGCGGATCTCCGCCAGGTCTTCCCACATCACATGGAGTGCGCCGCAACCGACGACCTCGAGCGGCCCCGACACCCAGGCCCCTGCGGACCCGGGAGCCAACTCGGCCCCCACCTCCGCGACCACGAACTCCTGGATCGACTCGTAGTAGCCGACCATCTCCTTCGCCAACAGGATGCGCTGGCCCGCATAGGGCTCGACGAGTTGGCGGATCGCACGCGCATCGGCTGGTCGGGCCGCACGCACCTGCGGGGCGCGGGGCCGATCAAAGCGCTCGGTTTCGGTGGCGGACAGCACGACGCTCACAGTACGCCGCCCCCATGGACCGTCGAGTTCCAGCCTCACAGCCCTCGACGTACCTCGAATCGACCCCGAAGCTCCACAGCAGCTCAGCACCCCTGTCCGCTCGCAAGTGAACCAGACCCATGCGACTGTCGGCTTCAGGACACCGAGGACCGACCCGAAGGACCACGGATGGTATCGACACGAATGACCGCACAGGCGCGGCAGATGGCATTAGCGGCCTTGGAGGCGAGCACCGCACCGGAGGACGAACTCGACATCCTCGTCGTCGGCGGCGGAGTCACGGGCGCAGGCATCGCTCTCGACGCTGTCACGCGCGGACTTTCGACGGCGATCGTGGAGGCCCAGGACTGGGCCGCCGGAACCTCGAGCAGGTCCAGCAAGCTGGTCCACGGCGGTCTGCGGTACCTCCAGATGCTCGACTTCCACCTCGTCCACGAGGCGTTGACCGAACGCGACCTGCTGCTCAAGGAGATCGCCCCGCACCTCGTGCGGCCGGTCGCCTTCCTCTACCCGCTCGAGAACCGGGTGTGGGAACGTGCCTATGTCGGCGCGGGGATCGCCCTCTACGACACCCTCGCCAGCCTGGCTCCCGGCAAGCGGGCCATGCCGATCCACCGGCACCTGACGCGCAAGCGGATGGAACGCAAGTTCCCCGACCTCGCCCACGATGCGGCCATCGGCGCGGTCCAGTACTGGGACGCCTCCGTGGACGACGCGCGGCTGGTCACCACTCTCGTGCGCACTGCGGTCTCTTACGGTGCGCACGCCGCCTCCCGGACCCAGGTGGTTGAGCTGACCAAGGGTTCGACCGGCGCGGTGAACGGTGCCGTCCTGCTCGACCTGGAGACCAACCGGCGGTTCACGGTCCGTGCGCGGCACGTCATCAACGCCACCGGCGTCTGGACCGAGGAGACCGAGGCACTCTCCGGGGACGAGGGCGGCCTGCACGTACTTGCCTCGAAAGGCGTGCACATCGTGGTCCCGCGGGAGCGGATTCGCGGTCAGGTCGGCCTGATCCTGCAGACCGAGAAGTCGGTGTTGTTCATCATCCCGTGGTCGCGCTACTGGATCATCGGCACCACCGACACACCGTGGACCCAGGAACTCCAACACCCCGTGGCCACGGCAACCGACATCGACTACATCCTGGAACATGCGAATGCCGTACTCGCCCACCCACTGACTCGCGAGGACATCATCGGCACCTACGCCGGCCTGCGCCCGCTACTGCAGCCGGACGTCAAGGAGGGCACCAACTCCGCAAAGGTATCCCGGGAGCACACGGTTGCCTCGCCAGTGCCGGGGCTGACGGTCATCGCCGGTGGAAAGCTGACGACCTACCGCGTGATGGCCAAGGATGCGGTGGACTTCGCCATCGGCCAACGGGCGGCCGCATTGCCGTCGATCACCCACAGGATCCCGCTGCTCGGTGCTGTGGGTCTCGATGCCATCCGTCGGCAGGCCCGGCCCTGGGCCACGAAGTACGGGTGGAGCCCGGCCCTCGTCGACCACCTGCTACACCGCTACGGGGCGAACCTTCGCGAACTCGTCGAACTCTGCACCGAGAATCCCGAAATGGCCCGGCCGCTGGCCGCCACGTCCGCCTACCTCCGCGCGGAGATTGCCTATGCGGTGACGCACGAGGGCGCCCTGCACCTGGAGGACATCCTCTACCACCGGACCCGGTTGTCCTACGAGGTACCAGACCGCGGGCTGGCGGCCTCGGAGGAGATCGCCCGGATCGCGGGTGGGCTACTCGGCTGGGATGCGGCCACCACGAAACGTGAACTCGCCTCCTACCGGGATCGAGTCGCCGCCACCGATGCGGCCGAACAGACCAGCGACGACGAATCCGCGGCCCGTGCGCGAAAGGCGGCCGCGGACATCGCACCGATCCACTCTCTCGGCGCTGGCTGAAAGACCCTCGGCGCATACGCGTCGAAGGAGGACAATGCGGTCAACCAGAAAGTGAGCACAAGATGGATTCACTTCTAGCGAATGCGTTCTGGTCCGAGATCCTCGGTACCGCGACCCTGATCCTGCTCGGTGCGGGCGTCGTGGCGAACGTGATCCTGCCGAAGACCAAAGGGTTCGACGGCGGCTGGCTTCTCATCAACTTCGGCTGGGGCTTGGCGGTCTTCACCGCCGTCTATGTGGCCTTCAAGTCCGGGGCGCATCTGAATCCCGCTGTGACCGTCGGTCTCTTCGTAGCCGATGCGCCGTTCTATTCGGTTACCGGGCCCAATGGACTGGTCACCGTGACGATCGAACCCACCGTGGGCAATATGCTCATGTACTTCGGTGCCCAGCTCATCGGTGCGATCATCGGCGCCGTCCTCGCCTTCCTCGCTTACAAGGGGCACTTCGACGAGGAGGCGGCACCGGAGACCAAGCTGGCCGTCTTCGCCACCGGACCCGCCCTGCGCTCGTACACCTGGAACTTCATCACCGAGGTCATCGCCACATTCGTGCTCGTATTCTTCGTGGTCGCCTCCGGTAAGACGCCGACTGGTCTCGGCCCGCTGGCGGTCGCCCTGGTCGTGGTCGCCATCGGCGCCAGCCTCGGTGGCCCGACCGGATACGCGATCAACCCGGCACGTGACCTCGGACCCCGCATCGCACACGCCCTCCTGCCCATCAAGGGCAAGGGGTCGAGTGACTGGGCCTACTCCTGGGTGCCGATCGCCGGGCCATTGGTCGGCGGTGTGCTCGCTGGGCTGCTCGGAGCGGCCTACACATAAATCACCCCGGTAGCCGGGCACCAGCCCGGTCACCGACCACCGGGTGCTCACCGACCCTTCGTGGCCGGTGAGCACCCCGCTAGCCCTCCGACTCCCACACCGACGTGCAGAATGGAACTCACCATGGCTGATTTTGTCCTCGCCATCGACCAGGGAACCACCAGTTCCCGCGCCATCGTCTTCGACCACTCCGGGCACATCGTGTCCACCGGCCAGCTCGAACACGACCAGATCTTTCCGCGGGCCGGCTGGGTCGAGCACGACCCGGAGCAGATCTGGCACAACATCCGCGAGGCTGTCGGGCTCGCACTGACCCGCGCGAACGTGACCTTCGCGGATATCGCCGCGGTGGGTATCACCAACCAACGGGAGACCGCCGTCGTCTGGGACCGGACGACCGGCAAGCCCGTGTACAACGCGATCGTCTGGCAGGACACCCGCACTCAGAAGATCGTCGAGGAACTCGGCGGCAGCGCGGGGGCGGACAAGTACAAGTCGATCGTGGGCCTGCCGCTCGCCACCTACTTCTCTGGGCCGAAGGTCAAGTGGATCCTCGACAACGTCGAGGGCGCCCGCGAGAAAGCCGAACGCGGCGACCTCGTCTTCGGGAACACCGATACGTGGACATTGTGGAACATGACCGGGGGTGTGAACGGTGGAGTCCACGTCACCGACGTGACGAATGCCTCCCGGACCATGCTGATGGACCTCGACACCCTGTCCTGGCGGGAGGACATCGCCGCCGACATGGGCGTCCCGTTGTCGATGTTGCCCGAGATCAAGTCGTCCTCCGAGGTCTACGGCAAGGGACGGGAGGGCGGGCTGCTGCCCGGCGTGCCGATCGCTGGCATCCTGGGCGACCAGCAGGCCGCGACCTTCGGGCAGGCATGCTTCGAGGTGGGCCAGGCCAAGAACACCTACGGCACCGGCAACTTCATGCTGCTCAACACCGGTACCCAGAAGGTGCCGTCACAGAACGGCCTGCTCACCACGGTCTGCTACAAGATCGGTGATCAGCCCCAGGTCTACGCCCTGGAAGGCTCGATCGCAGTCACCGGATCGCTGGTCCAATGGCTGCGCGACAACCTTGGGTTGTTCTCCGACGCATCGCAGATCGAGGCCCTGGCCCGGTCGGTGGACGACAACGGCGGGGCGTACTTCGTGCCCGCGTTCTCCGGCCTCTTCGCCCCCTACTGGCGAGCCGATGCCCGCGGCGCGCTGGTCGGCTTGACCCGGTACGTCAACAAGAGTCACATCGCTCGGGCGGCCTTGGAGGCCACCGCCTTCCAGACCCGCGAGGTCCTCGACGCGATGAATGCCGACTCCGGCGTCAACCTCACCGAGCTCCGAGTCGACGGCGGAATGGTGGCCAATGAGTTGCTCATGCAGTTCCAGGCCGACCAGCTAGGCGTAGACGTCGTGCGGCCCGAGGTAGCGGAAACCACGGCCCTCGGGGCGGCCTATGCCGCCGGCATCGCCGTAGGGTTCTGGCAAGGCGAATCCGATGTGATCGCCAACTGGGCCGAGGACAAACGGTGGACACCGAACATGGCCTCCGACGAACGCGAACGCCTGTACCGCAACTGGAAGAAGGCCGTCACGAAGACCCTCGACTGGGTGGACGACGACGTGGAGAAGTAGCCGCTCAGCCAGCTGCTTCGCACCACTGATGGCCCGCCTCCCGATTCGGAGGCGGGCCATCAGCAAGCTCCGAAAGGACGCAGAGGCCATAACGACCTTCGCGACATTGCGTACTAACAGGGAGAATCTTGCGCCAGACCTACCCATGACTTTGGTCACAAGACAACGCAGAAATTGGTCATCCGCCTGATGACAGAACGGGGCAGAGCGGCAGAAAAGGCTTGGCCCGATGGTAATTCATCCGCAAAGGGGGCTGACTTCCGGACTCCGAAAACCTACGCTCGGGCACAAACGAACCAGAAGTATCCCGTTCGGGTTCGTGCGTGCCGAATCTCGCCGAATGTTCAGCGACAAAGCGCGCCGTCTTGCCCTGCCGTCATTCGGAGGATTCATGTCGTTCGGCTCCGCCCCCCGCCTCGCCCCCTGGCTGCGCACCGCAGCGGCCGCACCCCTCGTCCTGGCGCTCTCGCTAGCCGCCCACAGCGCCACGGCGGCCGCGCAGTCCCCGACGACACCGGTCCACCAAGGCATACTGCGAGCCGCGCCCCCTGTCACGACCGCCGCCGCACTCGCGGCCGCCGTTGCGGCCGCACCCGCCAGCGGCACGACCACCATCGCGTTGGCCCCCGGATTCCCAGCGCTCACCGCAAGCCTGGTGCTCACCGTGCCGAACGGCGCCACCGTCGAGTTGGTGTCCTCGACCCCGGGCACCCCCGTTGAGATCAAGAAGACACCGAACTTCACCGGCGCCGCCTTCGACATCCGCGGCGGTGCGGGCTCGGCCATTACCCTGGACGAGTTCGCCTTTACCGGACCCAATGCGGTCAATGCGGACGGCTCGATCAGCACTTCGATCGCAAGCAACGGAGTCACCTTCACCTCATCCGCGGCCGGCGGCCTCAAGCCGACCGTCAAGAACTCCGTCTTCCAGGGCTACTACGGTCAAGCCATCAAGCTCATCGGACCGCTCGGACCGGTACTCGTCGACGGCTCATCGTTCATCGGCAACACAGCTCTCGATTCAGGCGCCGCGATCCAGTCCGGCACGAACAACCCTTTGAACCTCGTGGTTACAAATTCTACTTTCGACCACAACACCGTCGCCGGCCCGAACTGGCCAGGGGGTGCCATTTCCGTGAAGGGAGGGACGGGAACGTCCCGGATCTCGAACTCGTCGTTCACCAATAACGGGGCGGTGGCCCGAGGCGGAGCGGTCTCCTTCGAGCAGTACCAGGGCACCGTCTCGATCGACCACAGCTATTTCGAGGGCAACACCAACAACGCCGACGCGGCCGCGACCCAGAACTCCACCCAGCAGTCGCGCGTCGATGGTGGCGCAGTGGCCGTCTCGACCGCCAGCGCCGCGCAAGTCTGCACCGTCACGGTCGACTCGAGCACCTTCGTGAACAACACGGCCTTCGACGAGGCCGGCGCCCTGTTCATCGAGACCTACTCGCAGGCGGCGCTGATCCGCAACAGCACCTTCGTGGGCAACAGCTCGGCGAACCGGCAGACGAGCGATCTCTCCGACGGCGGAGGTGCGGTCGAGATCTCCCTGACCACCGCGACCTTCGAGCACAACACCTTCTACGACAACACCGCGCTGCGCGGAAACCTGTTCATCGGGACCAGCCAGAACGGCGGTGCGGTCACCAGCAACCAACCCGCCTCGGCCTTCACCTTCAAGAACAACATCTTCGTCGGCAACAACGTCACGAATAGCGCCGGCAGCCCGGTTTCCAGCAAGTACGCCAATGTCTACTCGGCCAAGGGCGTGATCGATCAGGGCGGAAACCTTGGTTTGGACAACAACACGACGTTGCCCGCCGACCTGACGGTCGAATCAGTCTTCGGCACCACAACCCCTGCCCTCGGGACGCACCAGGTCAAGTCAACGGTCGGCGACCCGCGCTGGGCGGCCGGCTCGACGTTCGCCCGTGCGTTGACCACGCTGCCCATCCTCATCAGCGATCCCACCGGAGCCGTTCATGGCAAGGCGGATAACGCGACCACCACGACGCTGGCCGTCGACGAGCGCGGCTTTGCCCGGGACCCGGCCAAGTCCGACATCGGCGCCTACGAAGACGTCTGGCTCCGCTTCGATGCGAATGGTGGCCACTGGGGAGCGCTCGGCCCGCTGAGCTACGACGGCACCGCGTGGTACGACGACACCGCCACCGAGGTCACCGACTACTACCTCGTGGCGAACCACGCCGACGTGGTCGGCCCACACACCGCACCCACCACCGGTCCGACCCCATCCAGCCGTTTCGCCGGGTGGAATACGGCTGCCGACGGCGGCGGCCTATCCCCATTCGATGCGACTGGCACCTACACCCTCGACGACGACACCATCGTCTACGCGCAGTGGGAGTCTTGCGTCACCGTTCGTTTCGAGTTGGCCGACGGCACCACTGTCGCGGAGCCGGTGGAATTGTGTGGCTCGACCGGTTCGGGGTACACGACGCAGGCCGCCACGGTCGCCTCACACACCCTGAGAGAGACGCCCGCGAACGCGACAGGGGTCTACGGCACCGATATCGACGACGTGGTGTACATCTACACCAAGGACACAACCCCGATCGACCCTGGTGACGAAGACGACCCGGTGGTGGACCCCCCGGCAGATTCCAGTCCTCCGGACACGTCCCATCCGGCGAAGGCAAGCGAACTGCCCGTGACCGGAGCAGACACCGCTTTGGCCGTCGCGTTCGCGGGCTTGCTCACCGCCCTCGGAGGTTTGGCGCTGATGGCGCGGCGTCGCCGGGGAACCGACTGATCGAAACCGCCAGCGAAGTCGTCACGGTACCCACCTTCAGCACGGGTACCGTGACGCCGGTTTCATCCGACGCCTCTAGACTCCAGCCACATGGCAACCGCTGAGTCCCCTCGCTCCCTACTCACCGTCGAGGATCTGGTCTCGACCACGAGTCTGGGTGTCACGGTGATGGCCGGACAGGGTGGCCTCGACCGCCAGGTTCTGTGGGCACACAGCTGTGAAATGGAACGACCCGAACGGTGGCTCGGTCCGCATGAACTCCTGATGACGGTCGGGCTGGGCGTCCCCGTCGCGCCCGCGGAGCAGGCGGAGTTCATCGCGAGACTGGACGACGCGGGTTTGGCGGGTCTGATGATCGGCAACCACGATCTGGCCCCGCCGATTTCCACGCAGATGCTCACTGAGGCGGATGCCCGCAGCTTCCCGGTGTTGTTCGTCGCCGAGGAAACGCCCTATGCCGTGGTCGCCCGGCATGTCGCGGCGGCCCACTCGTCGTCCCAGATCCAGCAGGTTCTCAAACTCAGCAAGCTCTATCAGGTGGCAGCCAGCGCCGACGACGACACGGCCGCGCTCACCAGAGATCTCGCCCTGTTGCTGGGCATTGGGATCAGCATCGTCGATGGACTCACTGGGATCGCTATCGTCGGAGTGCCCGGCCCACACGCCGCGGAACACACCGGGGACCACGCCACTGACGAGCCGAGCGCCGCCAAAGCACGCACCTTTCCGCTCCGTGGCGACTACCAGGTGGAGCTGCGAATCGAGGAACCGCCCGGCGAGATCCTGGAGAGTCTGATCCTGGTGCACCTGATGAAGGTGATCGAGGTCAGCGTCGAAGGATTCTTGGCGGCGGCCGACCATCGCGTACGCGCCTCGGCCGACGCCCTGGCAAACCTACTGAGCAGTGGCTCGGCCACGGGCGTCGAAGAGCTGCTCGACCCATACCGCCCATCGGGGGGCTTCCGGTTGGCGGCCTTCGCCGCCGCTGCCGGCGAACGGGTGGCCTGGGCCGCCGCGCTGCGGCGATTGCCCGTCCTGATCGGGCCTGGTCGGCTGAACCACCATGCGCTCATCCCACAAGGGGCCACAGACGATGTTCGCCGCCTCGCCGAGGAGGCCGGCCTCCACCTGGGAGTGTCCTCGGTCTTCACCGATTACCGGGATGTGGGAGCGGCCGCCGAGGAGGCCGCCAGGGTTTTCACGGCGGCCCAGTTCAGCGACCGTCTATGGACCGAATTCGAGGGGACCACGATCTCGGTGCTCACCCGCTCCCATCGCGAGGCGCAGGAAATCATCCATGGCGTACTCGGATCGCTGGCCGAGGACACTGCGGCAGCCGCCAAACTCCGGGACACCCTGTTCGCGTATCTGCGTAACGATCGGCACTGGCAACGAACGGCCGACGAACTGCATATCCACCGCCAAACGCTGGCCTACCGCCTGAACCGGATCGAACAGGAGACCGGTTTGAGTGTCACGCGGACAGCGGACCTGTCCGCGCTCTGGATCGCCTATCAGTCCTGGGCAGCGACGAAGAACGAGAGCTAGGCTCCGAGAGGCTTTCGTACTTCCATACATTCGGGACCCATTTTTCATAGGGAAGTCCAGTCGATCTGGCACGACGGTGAGGTCTACGCTGTGGCGAACCTCAACCGCTTCAATGAAGAGATGGGTGCAGGATGCCTACCCAATCATACTCGGACGCTCGCTTCGTCAACGGTGACGTCTCGTACTGGATGCGCGACATCGGGATGCCCGAGCGCCGGCCCGCGCTACCCGGCAACCTCACCGTGGATGTCGCGATCGTCGGCGGTGGCCTCACCGGTTTGTGGACCGCGTACTACCTCAAGCGCGCCGAGCCGACACTGAGCATCGCGATCATCGAACGGGAGTTCGCCGGTTTCGGCGCCTCCGGGCGCAACGGCGGCTGGATGAGCGCGGAACCCGTCGGACAGTTCCGCCGCTACGCCAAATCGCGGGGTGTCGCCGCCGCTCGTGAGCAACAGCGAGCCATGTTCGGCGCCGTGAGCGAGTCGATCGAAGTGGCCCGCAAGGAAGGTTTCGACGAGGACCTGGCCCATGAGGGCCTCATCCACGTCGCCACCAGTTCCGCCCAACTCGCACGCGCCCGGCACCACGTCGCCGAGCTTCGTGAACAGGGATGGGGAGCCGAGGACATCTTCACCCTCGACGCCGCCGAACTGGCCAAGCGGATCACGGTCGAGGGCGGCCTAGGAGGCTACTGGACCCCTCATTGCGCCCGCGTGCACCCAGCCAAGTTCAGCCGCGGACTGGCCCGGACGGTGGAGGAACTGGGCGTGTCGATCTACGAGTCGACGACGGCGCAGAGCATCCACCCCCACCGCGTACAGACCGACCGCGGCCTGGTCACCGCCAAGTACACAGTCCAGGCCCTCGAGGGCTACACCCTGTCGCTCGAAGGCAAAGCCCGTCGGCTCCTACCGATGAACAGCAGCCTCGTCATCACCGAACCCCTCACCGACGCACAGCTCGACGCCGTCGGCTGGCGAGGCGCCGAACTCGTCGGGGACATGGCGCACAGCTTCACCTACATGCAGCGCACGACGGATGGCCGGATCGCCATCGGTGGCCGGGGAGTGCCCTACAACTTCCGCTCGGGGTTCGACCGCTTCGGACGCACGGCGGATACCGCCGTCGCCCAACTGCGCCAGCGCCTGGCGGAGCTGTTCCCGGCGCTGGCCGGCGTCCAGGTCAGCCAGTCGTGGTCCGGGGTGCTGGGGGTTCCGCGCGACTGGTGCGCGGCGGTCACCTTCGACCCGGCCACCGGCATGTCGACGGCGGGTGGATACGTCGGACACGGGGTCGCCGGCACCAACCTGGCCGGCCGGACCGTGCGAGACCTGATCCTGCGCCAGGACACCCCGTTGAGCCGCCTGCCCTGGGTCGGCCGACAAGCGCGCAACTGGGAGTTCGAGCCTCTCCGGTGGATCGGTGCGACCGCGCTCTACGCCGCATACCGCTACGCCGACCGTCGCGAGTACGCCACCGACCGACCCAAGACAAACTGGACCGCCCATGTCGCCAACTTTGTAAGCGGCCGGTAATACCCTTTTTCTCCGTATTTGCCCACCATTTGCCAAATGCAAAGGAGCATGCACGTGCAAGAAACACAAGAGACTCTGACACCTGAGCCATCCCAGATGTTCACCCCGCAGGCTGTTGACCGTATGCCCAAGAGCATCTGGGGGCTGGCCTTCACCGAGTTCTGGGAGCGGTTCTCCTTCTACGGCCTCAACGGCATCCTCACCATCTACTTGGTCTTCAGCGCAGACAGGGGCGGCCTCCACGTCGACGAGGCTGCTGCAGCAGGGATCGTCGGCGCCTACGGCGGCGCGGTCTACTTAGCTCAACTCGTGGGGGCGTGGGCGGGCGAACGTGTCCTGTCTCCGAAGTGGATGGTCTTCTGGGGTGGCGTGGTCATCACCGCGGGCCACATCGCGCTGGCCGTTGCCCCAGGCATCGGCGGGCTCGCCCTCGGACTCGTCCTCATCATCGCGGGCACCGGGGCACTGAAGACGAATATCACGAATATCGTCGGATTCGTCCTCGAAGGCAGCGACCAGGGACGCCGTGACGTCGGCTTCGCCTACTTCTACCTGGCCATCAACGTCGGCGCGGTGCTCGGACCGATGAGCACCGGGTTCGTGCAGAACGAATGGGGCTTTCACTGGGGCTTCGCCCTCGCCGCTGTCGGCATGGTGATCGCATTGGCTCAGTACATGTTCTCGATGCGCCTACTCCCGACGCGTGCCAGCCTGGTTGCCGACCCTATCGCACTCCCCCGGCTCCTCCTCATCGCCGTGGTCGCCGTGGTGATCGGCACAGGTGTCGGGCTCATGATGAAGACCGGTGCGATCCGGGCGGAGCAATTGGCGACGTTCGCCACCCTGTTGGGTCTGGCCGCAGCCGCGTGGTACTTCATCATGATGCTGACGTCCAAGCGGGTCACCAGTGTGGAGAAGCAGCGCGTCGCGGCCTACCTGCCGCTGTTCTTGGCCGCCAGCATCTTCTTCGGCTTCCTGTTCCAGCAGTTCACCTCGATCACGTTCCTGATCACCGAACGAGTCAACCTCGCCATCGGCAGTTGGAGCGTTCCGGTCCCGTGGATCACCATGATCAGCCAGCTCGCGGCCGTGCTGATCACGCCGGTCGTCGCCCGGGCCTGGGGACGCAGCGGCAACAACGGTCCGGGCGCACCGGCCAAATTCGCCATCGGCATGGTGCAGATGGGCGTCGGCTACATCATCATGTTGGCCGGGTTGCTGATCTTCAAAGACTCACTCATCCCGCTCATCCTGATGGTCGTGGTGATGATCGTCGCCGGATCGTCGGAGGTCTTCATCGGACCGATCAGCCTTTCCCTCGCCACCAAGATCGGACCGGAAGCGTTCAAGGCACAGCTCGTCGGCCTGAACTTCCTGACCCTCGCGCTCGGCTCGTCGTTCTCCGGCCTGCTCGGGCAGCTCTTCACCGCGATGAACGAGACCGGGTACTTCCTCGTCATCATCGGTTTGGCGGTCAGCATCGGCGTGGCCCTGTGGCTGTTCAGGACGCCGCTGCAGCGCTCGCTCTACGCCGGGCTGGAGTAAGGCGGAAGCCCGGGCCTCGGGGCCGCACCCACCTCGGGTGCGGCCCCGAGGCTTTCTTGGGTGCGGCGGCCAGGGCTTTCTCGGGTCCAGTGCTGTGGTTTTTGGGGGGGGGGGGGGGGGGGTTGGGGGGGGCTCGACGCAAGAACAACACCGACAGAAGGCGGGGGGGA
>JAVBNE010000120.1:0-32711 GCA_031551755.1 Cellulomonadaceae bacterium
CCTGGATCGAGGAATACTACAACCGGACCCGGCGCCACTCCACACTCGGATACCTGACGCCACACGAACACGAGCTACAATTCACACAAGCACACGGACTCGCGGCATGAACCCACGTCCACAAAACCGGGAACACTCCAGTCCAACCCAAGGGGTCAAGGCCCCCGTCCTTCCAGGCGGCACCAGCACTATCACGGCAATCGTGCAACAGCCGTGTTCCCGGCGACACCCGCACAATCGCTCAAAGGTTGATATCTACCGGTTGATCGGCTAAGTTCATAACCTGCCGATTGCTACGGCAGACTCCACATGGAGCCGACAAGACGTCACGTAGGAGCATTGAGTGCGACTCCGAAGAGGCATCGCAACTACAATGGCATGTGCGCTCATGGCGCTACCGCTCGTTGCGAGTTCGGCAAACGCCGACGAACCAACACCCGACCCGACCACCAGCCCGGTCGTCATCGAAGCGGTTGACGCTGCTTCTGAAGCGCTAGCCGAAGACGTGCAGGCATACAACGAGGCAGGCTTCCTAGATGGCTCGGATGCTTCAGTATCGGAGCCACTCGAAACCGTTGACTCCGCGCCTGCTGCCGACGAGGCGATGGAGGCTGAGGAGGACAAGGCCGCTCAAATCGCCGAGGAGCTGTCCGATGGGGCGACGCCGATACACGTCGATGAAGTTGCCGTAGAGATCATCGGTGAGCCTGAGGTAGAGGCGCTTTCGAGCGGCGATGTCACAGCCACGGTTGGTGTTGAGATCACGCGCCATATCGCGGAAGACGACATCGACTGGGTCGAGGTCGTACCTCATGAGATGACGATCGACTCCTCCACCGGCGAAGTGCTTGACGTTGTCGTTATGGATCTTGAGTACCAAGAAAAAAACTCCGTAGTTGAGGGTGAGCCGCTTCCTGAACTCATGCAATCCGCTGACGACCAAATTGTCAGCATCGAGCAAACTGGGTTGTCAACTACCAACAAGCAGAACGCAGTCAACTACGCGCTGAAGTACGCCACCAGCCCGAACAAGAGCTACAAGTATTACTCGACCGACTGCACGAACTTTGTATCGCAGGCGATGAAAGCGGGAGGGTGGAAAGAGGTATCGCACCCTTGGATTGACTACAAGTCGAGCGGCGCGTGGTGGTACGGCGGCATCCCAACCAACTCGTGGTCATGGTCAGGTGCACAGAATTTCTACGACATGACGCGGACGTTGAAGCGTACGACGCTGCTAAACAAGGTCTATTCGTCCGTCAAGGGTGACATCATCCAGTACAAGATCAACGGAAACACAAATATGACCCACACGATGCTGGTGACTGCGAAGGCAGCGTCCGGGATGCCCTACCTTACTTACCACACGCCGAACACCAAGAACAAACCGTATTCGAGCATCACCACGTCAGGCAAGAAGTGGTACGTGCATCGGACATGAAAAGGATCCTGTGTTGGGCGCTAGGGCTGACACTCTTGCCGTTTGTATTCACTGCCTGTAGCAAGCGTGACGACTGCGGCGGTACGGCAAAGTCAGCCGAGGACGCCGTGAGTACGTTGCTGGACGCTTCGGTTCAATCGGATGCCGACTTGGCGTGCAAAGTGACCCGTGACGTTGCATCGGAAGACCTGGATGCCAATCTCGGCATGATCGCGGAGTTCGTCAACGGGAAAGGTGGCCTCAACAACCTTTCCGTGACGGAGGACGCGTCGCGCCGAATGGGTAGCGAAGCATGGGTTGTCGTTCGTGTCGCTGACTCAACGGAATCTCGTGATTTTCAGGTTCTGCAATCCGGTGGGTATTACTACGTCATCACCGGAAGCGAGCAGACCGATAACGAGACCGACGATCTGACGGCTGATCCCAATCCGCCAACAACGTCTCCCTCTACATCGACGACGAGTATTTCCTAGCTAAACTCGTCGCTTGCAATACCAAGGTACGCTGTCTGCAACTTTTGACGCAGGCAGCGCACCTTGGCGAGAAAATGTGACCTACGGGACTGCCCCAGGGTTGGTTGACTCGTCTTCTTTGGTGGGTTAGGCCGCGAGGGCCAGGGTTGTAGCGTAGACGGTCTCGTACTCGACGGGGGTGAAGTGTCCGAGTCGTCGTTGTCGTCGTCGTCGGTGGTAGGTGCGTTTGATCCAGCCCACGATGGCCAGGCGGAGGTCTTCGCGGGTTGCCCAGCGTTTGCGGTTGAGGACGTTCTTTTGCAGGAGTGCGAAGAAGGATTCCATGGCGGCGTTGTCGCCTGCGGCTCCGACTCGGCCAATTGATCCGGTGATCTTCGCGGCATCGAGGGCGGCCACGAATTTCCGGCTTCGAAATTGTGATCCGCGGTCGGAATGCACGACGGTCCCTGGGCCGTCGTCGGTGGCCGGGATGAGGTTGCGCATGGCGATCGCGTTCGCCAGTGCTGCGACGGCCAGGGATGCTTTCATCCGGTCGGCGATGGAGTAGCCCACGATCCGGTTCGACCATACGTCCTTGATCGCGCACAGGTAGACCTTGCCCTCACTGGCTTGGGTTCTAGTAGTCGTCGCAACACCTTCTGGAGGTGCTTGCGATGCCATCCAAGAAGTACACCGACGCGGTTAAGTCGCGTTCGACCAGGTCGTCGTGGACGGGCGGGCCGGCCTTCTTCCCGCTACCGCGGCGCTTGTGGATGACCGAGACGATCCCGGCCGCCTTGCACGCGGCATGGACAGTGTTCTCACACCCACCGATGCCTGCGGCCTTGAGTTCGTCGGCGATGAACCGGTACCCGAACTCCGGGTCATCGCGGTGAGGACTGGCATCCCGGAAGCTTCCATATTGAGGCGACGAGTAGTGCTCTGGCCGCGATGGCCAAGTGACGAGGAGCGCGCCGTCTCGCCCATGGTCTTCGGTCCGGCGTTGGCCGGACCGCCAGCACTGCGGTCGGCGCGCCTCGCAGGAGCGGATGTGCGGTAGCGGGTGGTTTTTCCCGGCTTCGCCGACCCGTGCCCTGATCCGGGTCTAGCGGCCCAAAACCTCCGGTAGGCTCAGCACCGATTCTGGTATGACGGAGGGGAACCATGGCTGAGCCTGGAAAGAAAGAGATCGTTCGCGCCCCGAAGGGCTCGGCGAAGGCTGGCGAGGCCGCGGCCCCGCCAGCTGACTGGAAGCCGACACCGGAGGCAAAGGGCCAGGCCACAAAGCTGCGGCTGATCGCTGTCGCCCTGTGGGTCCTGGCAATTGCCGGGGAGCTCTTCACGATTTTGTGGGTTCTCAAACAGGATCCGATCTCTACGGTGCTCCTGGTCGCGTTGATCGTCGTGATTGGGGCACTCGCGATTGGCGGTTCGTTCCTCTGGAAACGAGCCAACCGCCTGGATCCGGCCAAGAAAAGTGATACCGTTCGGTTCTTCGTGCAGAACCAGCTCGGCGCGATCATCGCGGTGGTCGCATTCTTGCCGCTGATCATTTTGATCTTTACGAACAAGGACCTGGATTCCAAGCAGAAGGGCATCGCCGGGACCCTGGGAATTGTAGTGGCGGCTATTGCGATCTGGTTGGGCGCCGACTTCAACCCGCCGTCGGTCGAGCAGTACTCCGAGGAGACCAACATCGTCGAGCAGCTCACTGGGCAGGACGTCGTGTACTGGACCAAGTCCGGCAGCGTGTTCCATGTCTGCTCCGCCGTTCCGGATGTGAACAAGGAGTCGAAGGACGGCAAGATCTACGAGGGCACCGTCGCCGACGCACACGCCGCCGGCAAGGAGCGCCTGACCATGAAGTGGGAGAGCGAAGCGGTTTCGTACTGCGGTTACACCCAAGAACAGGTCGACGCGGCGGCTGCCACCACTACTTCGGACGAGTCCACATCGACCCCGGATGACTCCACCTCGGAGGACTCCGATTCCCCTGAAGCCACCAGCACCTCAACCGACTGACCACCTAAGGACGGCAGCACATGTCAGATATTCAGGACTTGATCTCGCAGATCCCGCTCGGCGATCTCGCCCAGAAACTAGGCGTCGATGAGGCGACCGCGAACGACGTGGTCCAAAAGGCGATTCCCGCGCTCTTGAGTGGGATGCAGGCCAACGCTGAATCCGGAGGCGCTTCCTCGCTCGAGAAGGCTCTCTCGAAACACTCCAGCTCGCTGCTCGATGGCGGAGTCGACTTGGATCAAGTGGACACCGAGGACGGGAAGAAGATCGTCGCCCATGTCTTCGGCGGCAGCAGGGACCAGGTTGCGACCGCCCTTGGACAGGGTGGTGGAGGCGGTCTCGGCGGATTGATCGGAAAGGCATGGCCTATCCTCGCCCCGATCGTGATGAGCTATCTCGCGCAGCAGTTCACCGGGCAGAAGACATCCAGCAAGAAGACCAGCACCCAGGCAGACGGTGGCGACGACCTGCTCGGTGGCGTGCTCGGTGGACTGCTCGGCGGTGGCAGCGGAGGCGGTGGCCTCGGCGACCTGCTCGGTGGCCTCGGCGGGCTGCTGGGAGGCGGCAGCAAGTAGCGGCAGGCCTGGCGGAACAGTCCGTCGCGAACCCCGTTTCCCGTCATGGGAAGCGGGGTTCGCCATTCCCGTCGATCTCAGTTCCCCGGTTGATGCCCAGCGTGGCGACGAAATCCTCGTGCAGTTCGAACCAGACGCGGTGGCAAGAGTCGCGGTCGGAATCGACGACCCAGCGACCGTCACCGGCCTGAGCGTTCTCGAGGGCCGTGTGGAACCGAGCCCGGTATCCGCCAAAGCGGTCCAGAGCATTCTCAAGCTGCCCCACCAAGGGTCCAAGGGCTTCGTCGATGATGGCAAGCTCGCCCACGACACCGGCGTCCCAGTCCGTATCCGTGTGATCGTTCTCGACCAGACGGCGGTCGCGGCCTGGGCGCAGCTGCCAATTGGTACAGGCGCTCAGCAGGCGGGCGTTCAGCGGACGGAAGACGCGATAGGCCGCACGTACGGCGTCGGCAACGCCAAGGGCCGCCAGTTCATCGGCGAGCAGGCGTTCACCTTCCGCGCGTCCCCGCTCGGTGAGCGACCAACCGGCGAGGTCGGCGAACGAGGAGTGCTGGACCCAGCCTCGCGCCTCTGCATCGCCGAGGAGTTCGGCCGTCAGGGTCGGGTCAACCTTCGAACGGTCAGCGATCACGGGTGTGTCGGCGAACCCGGTGATACGAACGGCATGCAGGACCGAGAGTCCGGCGTTGCGGGGCATGCGATCGATCGTTCAGAATCGGCTGATCATTGTCAACGAGGTTGAAGGAGTCGCCAGGTGATCGCCCCACTACGGGAGGCCGTCCCCGAGGCCTGTGGGGCAAAAGCGAGCTCGCTTGGTTTGCTGCTGCGCGCAGGTTTTCGGGTGCCGGTTGGTTTCGTCCTCACCTTCGATGAGTACCGGGCACATGGTCGATCGGGAAGCGGTGCGCTGCCGGACGACGTGCGGCGGGCGCTGGCAGCGGAGCTCTCCGCCCTCGGCGACGGACCGGTCGCGGTACGGTCCTCAGCCTTGGGGGAGGACGGTGTGCGGGCGTCGTCGGCCGGTCAGCACGAGAGCTTCCTCGGGGTTCAGGGGGTGGACGAGGTCGCCGACGCCGTCCGAGCGTGCTGGGCGTCGCTGGAGTCGCCGCGCGTGCACGCCTATCGTGGCGCCCATCCACATTCACCGTCGAGCGCCCCAGCGATGGCCGTCATTGTGCAGCGGATGGTGGATGCCGAGGTTTCCGGGGTCATGTTCACCCCCGAGACCCCGGATGGTTTCATCCGTATCGAGGCCTCGTGGGGATTGGGGCCGAGCGTCGTCGCGGGCATCGTCACGCCGGATAGGTACACCGTCGGGGCGGATGGCACGATCGACCGCGTCATCGCCGACAAGGTGAGTCGGCTCGACCGGAAGGGCGCAAGTCTGGTTACCAGCTCTGTGTCTGAGCGCATGCGCACACAACCAGCGCTGGATGACGCGACCGCGGCACGGCTCGCCTCCTTCGGACGTGAGATCGCCGGCACCCTCGGGGCGCCGCAGGACGTCGAATGGGCGATGTCCGACGATGCCCTTTGGGTGCTTCAGTCAAGGCCGATCACCGCCGTGGTTCCACCGACGCCGGCTTCGACAATGGTGAGCGACGGGGCGGGGTCGGCGACCGCCGAGGGCGAGCCGGCCGGCTGTACGTTGACCGGTACACCGGCAAGCGGCGGCACTGCGACTGGTGTCGCCCGGATCGTACGTGGCCCCGATGACTTTGGCCTCGTGTGCCTGGGCGACATTCTGGTCTGCCCCTACACCGACCCGGCGTGGACGCCGTTGCTGCGCCTGGTGGCGGGTGTCATCACGGAAGTCGGCGGTGTGCTCTCGCACGCCGCGATCGTGGCCCGCGAGCACCGGATCCCCGCAGTGCTCGGTGTGGAGGGTGCGACGGGGCGCATCCGGGCAGGGTCGATCGTATTGCTTGACGGCGACCAGGGAACCGTCGACCTCAGAGGCGAGGGTTAGCGGCGCTTGGCTTATTCGGGCCGGATGATCTGCTGGCAGGCCCACGTGTTGCCGTCCGGGTCGGAGAAGTAGGTGAAGCGCCCCCAGGGGAATTCCTCGACCTCGCTCGCCTCGACCCCTGCGGCGACCAGCTGCGACCGAACGCCGTCGGCATCCTCGACCACTACCTGCAGGCCCCGCTGGGCGCCGGGGGGCATGTCGGTGAGGTTGCGGTCAAGCACGATCGAACAGGCCGATCCCGGGGGAGTGAGCTGTACGAACCGCACGTTCTCATCCACGGTCACATCGTGGTCCGCAACGAAGCCGACCTGGTCAACGTAGAACGACTTGGCCCGATCGATATCGGCAACCGGAACCGGTACGAGTTCGAGTCTCATGTCCATCCCCCGATTCTCACCGGGTGTTCCGAGGCTTGCATGCGCCAAGGGCAGCCGCTGGCTGATCGTGCCGTCGCCCTCGGGCTGGTCGGCGAGTGCATCCGGACGAATCGGGGGCACGCCTCCGCCGACGTCGGGAGCAGTCCTAGGGCCGGTCATGGTGATTTGGTGACAATCATCACCGCTTTGGACCGGCTTGGCGGCGCTTCCACGTTGCCTCATTGCCCACCGGATATCAGACAAACAGTCGGGTGCGCCGCAAGTCGCTGGCTGGACGTCCCTCCTTGCGTCCTTTTTGAGCCTAAAGCCGACCGATAGCCTCTTAACGCCCGGACCGCCTTCCGTGATGCCGCATCGATGTTGTCCTTGATTGCGATGATCCGCGCATTGCTCTAGCATCCCTACAAAACCGGATCTATCCGAAGGGACCGTGTTTACTATGGCTTGGTCTACTCATCCCGGTCGGCGCCGCCCGGAGGCGGGGGCATGACGAAGCTCTCGACACATGTGCAGCGGTGCGCAGTAGAGGTGATCAACGCACTTCTCAACCATGCATGGTTTTTCCGCATGGTCGGTTTCGTCAACCGCCGCACCGGGAAGATCAAATCGGTGTTCCTTGTGTACCCGGCCACTCGCTCGATAGCCCAGGCGACGGCCTACCCGCGTCGGTTGGTCAAGAATCGCTGGGCACCGTGGCCCATCGGCCTGCTGTGGCAGGACGGTCACCTCCTCCTGATGGTGGCGATCTCCGCCACGGACGAGGAGATCCGTAAACCCGGCGCGGTGGAGAACCTGAAGGAGCTGATCGCGGCCGTTGAGCGGATCCGCGTGCAGATCGGTGCTGAACGAAAGACCTTCGCCGGAGTCCTGCCCGGGGTCATGGCACGTCACAAGATCCTCGACGCACCACCCGAGCGCGAAATGACCGCGCGCATCGTCCATGAAGCCGTCGCTGAACTCGCGGCACCCGATGGCAGTGTGCGCATGCCGGTCATCGTGCTCGGTGGCGGCGGATTCATCGGGTCCCGGCTGGTCGAACTTCTCGACGAACGCTTCGAGACGTACTCTGTCGACGTAGTCGCGAGTCGTGACTCGTGGCCGGACCACCTGCGAGGCCGCCCGGCACTCCTGGTCAATGTCGCCAACCGTGGTGCGCTGCACAAGGTTCGGGACTCGTTGTGGCCGGGAATGACCGTGCTCAACGAGGTCTATCCGGACCCCCCGCGCCGCCTCGTGGAGCACCTGACTGAGCATCAGATCGCCGTCCACCATGTGGTGGGTATTCGTGGCGGGTCGATTCCACGGCTGCCAGGCGCGTACAGAGGAGCGATCCCATGCTGCGCCGCTTGGCCATCTGGCCGAAGCGACGTCGTCGTCAAAGCCCTCAACCTCGTTCCGGCGATGGTTCCGCAATCGCTGCCGGTCGAGGTAGGGGAGCGAGCCGCCTGAGCGGCCACCAGTCACCGGCCA
Organism: Cellulomonadaceae bacterium; assembly: GCA_031551755.1. GTDB lineage: Bacteria > Actinomycetota > Actinomycetes > Actinomycetales > Cellulomonadaceae > JAVBMU01. The sequence continues at coordinate 8,310 of JAVBNE010000120.1, forward strand.
CACACCATCGCCAAGACCCGCGCCGATCGGCGCGGGTCTTGGCTGTTTTCGTGTGTGACGAAGTCGAGTCGGCGTTTGTCGGGATTCGGAGTATTCGAAGTTGACAACGGTTCGGTTACGTCGGTAGCCGCCGGTTGACACTGATAAGTAAAGGAGGTCTACTAACAAACATGACAGCGACCGCCAGCGGGCAGGCAACTCCAGGGCGACGGCTGGGTTCACGACTCCGGCCGACTGCCAAGGTGTTGCCAGAACACGCCCGAGCACACAACCGATCGCTCGTTCTCGCCCATCTCTTCCATGAAGGGCCAACCTCGCGGGCGGATCTTGCCCGCGCCACCGGCTTGACCAGGGTGACCATCTCCGACCTGATCTCCGTGCTCATATCCGAGGGACTGGTGGAGGAGCTGGGCGTCCGCCCTGGTCAACGAGTCGGCAAACCCGCGATCCTCGTCGGGATGCGTACCTCCGCCTACCAGATCGTCTCGGTTGATCTCACCGACGATGCGGTCATGCGTGGTGCGGTGCTGACCCTCTCTGGTGACAGGATCGTCCGCAAACAGCTCGCGATCGACGGGCGCGCCGGCGAGGAGCTCGTTCAACTCGTGTTGCGTTTCACGCGGCTCCTGATCGCGGCGGCCACACGGCCCGTCGTCGGTGTCGGCATCGGCTCGCCAGGGATCATCGACGCCGCCGGCAAGGTGCTCGAGGCGCCCAACCGGCGCTGGCTCGACGTCCCGTTGGCCGATCTGCTTTCCGACCAACTCGGTCTTCCCGTTCATGTGGCGAACGACGCCAACATCGCGGCTCTCGGTGAGTTCACCTTCGGTGGTGCTGCAGGTGCCGGGCTCATCGTGCTCACCATCGGCGAAGGCGTCGGCGCCGGCATCGTGCTCGACGGTGCCCGGGTGCGTGGACACAGCGACGCGGCCGGTGAACTAGGGCACGTCACAGTTGTCGATGACGGCCTGCCATGTGCCTGCGGGCGTCATGGCTGTCTTGAAACGGTGCTTTCCGTGCCCGCGTTGCGGCGCGCGACCGAAGGTCTGGACCCCCAAGCCACCGATGCCGTTCTTGCGTCGGTCGGCAGGACGCTGGGCGTCGCCCTGGCGCCTGTTGTCAGTGCCCTCAACCTCGCAGAGATTGTCATCAGTGGTCCCGCGGACCTGTTGGCGGGTCCGCTGCGGGAAGAGGCACTGGAAACCATCCGCGAACGCACCATGCCGGTGATCTCCGCCGGTCTCGATGTGCGGATGGCCACGTTGGACGAGGATGCCGTGCTCGCTGGAGCCGCCGTACTGGTTCTTTCCGGGCAGTACGGGGTCACCTGAGCGACTGACCTTCAGTCCCGCCCAGCTCCACGTCTCATCACTGTGGCGGCGTCGCCGACGTCGTCGCTCACGAAGAATCGAGAGGAAGATCCTGTGAAGACGAACCGTCTCGTGGCTACCTCGTTGGCCTCGACGATCGCGATGGCACTCGCGCTGACCGCGTGTTCTAGCGGATCCGGGTCCGAGGGGTCGAGCGATAACGGCACCCCCAAGGCAGCTGAGATCACGCTGTGGCTCGCAGGCCCGGACACTCCGGACGAGCTGCGCGACTACCTGAAGAAGACCTTCGCGGATGAGAACCCCGGTTCCACGCTGCGGATCGAGCAGCAGGAGTGGCCCGACCTGGTGACCTCCCTGACCACCGCTCTGCCGGATGCCGCGAACACCCCGGATGTCGTCGAGATCGGTAACACCCAGTCGCCGACCTTCACGACCGTTGGTGCCTTCCGCGACCTGACCCCGATGTACGAAGAACTGGGCGGTGACAACCTGCTCGAGTCCTTCGTCGACGTCGGCAAGGTGGACGGCAAGAACTACGCGCTGCCCTACTACTTCGGCTCGCGCTACATGTTCTACCGTGCGGACATCTGGAAGGCCGCAGGCCTGGAGAAGCCGACGACACTGGGCGAGTTCCAGGAGTCGGCCGCCAAGCTGAAGACCGCCAAGATGTCTGGCTTCGCCATGGGTGGCCAGGACTGGCGTAACGGCATCTCATGGGTCTTCGCGAACGGTGGCGAGCTGGCTACCGAGAAGGACGGCAAGTGGACCTCCACGCTCTCGGACCCCAGGACCATCAAGGGCCTCGAGCAATGGCAGAAGGTCTACCAGACGGCCTCTATCGTGCCGGCCACAGCGAAAGACGTCGCGTACTGGGAGTTCCTGAACGACGGCACCGACGGTGCGGCACCGGCCGCCGCCACGATCATGGCGCCAGGATGGGCCCGCTGGTCGATCGGTGACATGACCAAGAACGACGAGGGCGAAGAGGTTCGCGACGGCATGGCCGACGCGAAAAAGTTCGACATCTTCGCGTTGCCCGGTGTCGACGGTGGCATCGCGCCGGTCTTCGCCGGTGGCTCGAACATCGCGATCTCGGCCAAGTCGCAGCACCCGGAGCTGGCCGAGAACCTCCTGAAGATCATCTTCTCGGAGAAGTACCAGAACATGCTCGGTGAGAACGGGCTCGGCCCGGCCAACAAGGAGTACGTCAACTCCCTGGGAGACGACAAATTCGCCGCCACCATGATCGAGACCGCCGCGAACTCCAAGCTCACGCCAGCTGCACCGGGCTGGGCCGCCGTGGAAGGTGCCTCAGTTTACGAGGAACTGTTCCAGAAGATCGCCCAGGGTGGCGACGTGACCGCCCTGGCAAAGGAGTACGACGCCAAGGTCACGCCGATGCTCAACTTGACCGACTGAGTCACCTAGCCGCGGTTTAGAGGCTCACCTGCCTATAGCCGCCACCGGGTCCGTGGGGTCGTACCCCGTCCCCACGGGCTCGGTACTCGGAAACAGCTTGGCGGGTGCCCTCAGCGCCCCGGCAAAGGAGTGCACGCATGACTGCGACACCGACGGATACGGACCATGTGGAGCTGCCGTCGAGCATTGAGGAGCCAACGGTACGAATGAAGGCGCCGCCGGCGCGGCGTTCAAAGATTCCCTATGTGCTGCTCATTCCGGCGGTCCTGGCGCTGGTCGCTGGGTTGGGGTATCCGATCTACTGGCAGCTCACGAACTCAATGATGAAGTACGGTCAATTGCAGCAGTTCGGGGCCGCCAAAACGAGATTCGTTTGGTTCGAAAACTACGCAAACATCTTTGCACAGGAGGACCTGCACGCGGTGGTCCTCCGATCGATCGCCTTCTGTATCGTGAATGCCGGCCTGACCGTGCTGCTGGGCACGTTGTTCGCCCTCTTGATGAACGCGGTTCCCAAGGGGATCAAGCTCGTCCTGCAGATCTCGCTTCTATTTGCCTGGGCAACGCCAATGGTCGCCGCCGTCACCGTCTGGAAGTGGCTCTTCGACGATCGCGCTGGGGTGATCAATTGGCTGCTTGTCCAAGTAGGACTCGAGAGCTATGACAACCACAACTGGTTGGATAACCCACTCTCCTTCTTCTTCGTGGCCACCGTCATCATCGTCTGGATGTCGGTCCCGTTCGTCGCGCTCTCCGTCTATGCAGGGCTCACCCAGGTCAACGGCGACATTCTGGAGGCCGCGCAGATCGACGGTGCGACCGGCTGGCAGACCTTCTGGTCCATCACGTTCCCGATGATCCGGCCCGTGGTGTCGATCGTGCTGCTGTTGCAGATCATCTGGGATCTGCGGGTATTCGCACAAATCCATCTCCTGCAGGACACAGGGGGATCGCCGAGCGACACCAACCTGCTCGGTAACTTCATCTACCAGCTTGGCGTCGGGAGCGGGAATTTCGGTGGCGCCGCGGCGGTGTCGCTCTTCGTGTTGGCGCTCACCATTGTGCTGAGCTGGCCGTATGTTCGTAGTCTTCTCAAGGAGGAAGAGTCATGAGTGTCGCTACTCCCGAGACCCGCTCAGCGGGCAGGGTAGCCGCATCCGGGCTGCGACCCGTTCGCCGTCGGCGGTTCAAGCCGGGCAAGGTTGCGTTGAGCATCATGGCGATCGTGGTGGCGCTGATCTGGGTTTTCCCGGTCTACTGGATGGTTAGCTCCGCATTCCTACCCAACGCACGGTTGCGCGCCAGTACGCCGACCTTCGTCCCTTTCAGCGGCTCGACTCTTAATTTCGAGCGGGTCATCAATGGTGGCAACTTCTATACGGCGCTGCGTATGAGCATCACGATCACCTTGTTGACTGTCGCCCTCGTGCTCGTCTTCGCATTCCTGGCGGCGCTGGCCATCAGCCGGTTCCGGTTCCGGGGGCGCAAATCCTTCATTATCGCGGTGCTCTTCATCCAGATGCTGCCGGCCGAGGGCCTGTTCATCGCACAGTACCAGATGCTCTCCAAGACCAACCTGCTGAACTCGGCTATCGGTGTGACCATCATCTATGTCGCGGCTGTCGTGCCCTTCACGATTTGGATGCTGCGTGGTTTCGTGGCCGGTGTGCCCGCAGAGCTGGAAGAGGCGGCCATGGTTGACGGACTAAGCCGCTCACAGGCATTCCTGCGAATTACTCTGCCGCTGCTGGCCCCTGGATTGGTGGCCGCCGGTGTCTATGCCTTCCTCCAGGCCTGGAACGAGTTCACGGTCGCCTTGATCGCGTTGAACCGGGAGGACGCCAAGACGCTTCCGCTGTGGCTGCGTTCTTTCTTGCAGGGCGGCGTGTCCCAGGGCGTCGACTGGGGTCAGGTGATGGCTGCCTCGACGCTGGTCGCCGTCCCGGTGATCATCTTCTTCCTCTTCGTCCAGGGCCGGATGACCGGGGGACTCGTCTCGGGTGCGGTGAAGGGCTGAGGTGAGCCAGAAACAGCCGGAGGCGCTCACGGTTGGACTCGATGTGGGCGGTACCAAGGTCGAGGGCGTGCTCCTCGACGCGGCCGGCCAGATGCTGGGCACGATCCGGCTGCCGACGACTCCCGGCTCGGACGGCGTCCTCGACTCGGTCATTGCCGCCGTGCACGGGCTCACCAATGCGGCGCACGTGAGAATCCCGGACCTTGGCGGCGTGGGTATCGGGATTCCCGGCATCGTTGACCCGGTCCGGGGGTCCGTCTCGCATGCCGTCAACGTGGGGATAGACGGGGTCCCGCTCGCGCTGGTCGAGCGTGGGAGCGCGGCGCTCGGCGGTGTGCCGGTCACGGTGGAGAACGACCTCAATGTCGCGGCGCTCGGCGCCTCCCACGCGATGGGCCTAGACGGCGCCGACCTGGCGTTCCTGGCCTTGGGCACCGGAGTGGCGGCCGGGATCGTGCTCGGCGGACAGGTGCTGCGGGGAGTCAGCGGGGCGGCGGGCGAGATCGGCCACGTGCCGATCGACCGGCAAGGGCCAGCATGTGCCTGCGGTCAGGTTGGCTGCATCGAGGTCTTCGCTTCCGGCTCTGCCTTGGCCTCCCGCTGGCCGGCCCGCCATGGGGGGCACGCGCCCGCGGAGCTGTTCGCCGCGGCGGCCGCCGGGGACCCGGTGGCCCAGGCGATCAAGAACGACCTTGCCGATGCCGTGGCTTGCGCCGTGCGCATCTTGGGGCTCACGGTTGACGTGCGGCATGTGGTACTCGGAGGTGGAGTGGCCGGACTCGGCGCGTCGCTGCTCGACGCCGTACGGGTTTCCCTGGAGGATCAGGCACGTATGTCCCCCTTCTTAGCTTCGCTCAACCTGGCGAAACGCGTGAGCCTGGCCCCGGTCGGTGTGCCGGTGGCGGCTATTGGCGCTGCGCTCGTCGGTCGTGGAAAGGTACCCGCATGGAAGTTGTGATCGCCCCCGCCCCTGACCTGGCCACCCTGGCCGCCGATGCCATAGAGCGCCTCATCCGCACCACCCCGACCGCCGTGGTGGGACTGGCCACCGGGTCAAGCCCACTACGGATCTATGACGAACTCGCTCGCCGACACATGCAAGAGGGGCTGTCATTCGCGCAGTCGCGGGCCTTCATGCTCGACGAATATGTGGGACTGGACGCCGATCATCCGGAGCGCTACCGCAACGTCATCGAGAAGGAGATCGCCTCCCGGGTCGACTTCGCGCCCGGCGCCGTGCAAGGACCGAACGGTCTTGCTGAGGATCTCCAGCGGGCCTGTGCTGATTACGAGCAGGCGATCGCCGACGCTGGTGGGGTGGATCTTCAGATTCTGGGGATCGGCACCGACGGGCACATCGCTTTCAACGAACCGGGTTCATCGCTCGCCTCGCGGACGCGGGTCAAGACCCTTACTCGGCAGACCCGTGAGGATAACGCCCGCTTCTTCGAGGACGACATCGACCAGGTTCCTGAGCACTGCCTCACGCAAGGGCTGGGCACGATCATGGCCGCCCGGCATCTGGTGTTGGTCGCGACGGGCACCAATAAGGCCGAGGCCGTGCACCAGCTGGTCGAGGGCCCGATCTCCGCGATGTGGCCCGCGACGGTGATGCAGATGCACCCACACGCCACGGTCCTGATCGACGACGCCGCCGCCGGGCGGCTCCAGTTAGGCGACTACTACCGGCAGGCGTTCGCCTCGCGGCCGAGCTGGCAAACCCTGTAGTGCGGGTGGCTTCTCGTAAGCTTTGGCGTATGAGCGAGACCTCCCCGACGCCTCCGGCCCGACCAGACGACCCAAATGAGGGTGGTGGCACCTCGACGAGCGTGCTCGAACGGCAGGAGACCACCGAGCAGGTCGAGCCGGGGGATCACGAGCGCTTTGCACACTACGTGCGCAAGGAGAAGATCATGGCGTCCGCACTGTCGGGCAAGCCGGTGATTGCGCTCTGCGGGAAGGTCTGGGTGCCGGGGCGTGACCCGAAGAAGTTCCCGGTCTGCCCGGCGTGCAAGGAGATCTACGACGGCCTGCGGTCCCCGCAGGACGGCGATGGCGCGGGCGAGTGAGCGCCGCCGCTTCCTCCGCGTCCCAGCCCGCCAGCCGCACCCAGGGTGCGGTCGCGCCCTCGAGTCCGTCGTCCGCGGCCGCCTCCCACCTTTCGCCTGCCTTTCCCCGGCGGGCTCCGTGGGGGGCGGGCGCGAAGCTCCGAGCCTGGCAAGCTGAGGCACTCGACCTCTACCGGGTCCGTGATCCGCGGGACTTCCTGGCGGTGGCCACCCCGGGTGCGGGGAAGACGACGTTCGCGCTGCGGATCGCCACCGATCTCATCGAGCGCGGCGTCGTGCGCCGGGTCACGGTGGTGGCGCCGACCGAACACCTCAAACACCAGTGGGCTGACGCCGCCGCGAGGGTCGGTGTGCGGCTGGACCCGAACTTCCGCAACGCCCAGGGCAGACACGGTCAAGGTTTCGACGGAGTCGCGCTGACCTATGCGCAAGTGGCGGCGAACCCTGCCCTCCACCAGGCGCGCACGGAGGCGGCGCGCACGCTGGTGATCCTGGACGAGGTCCACCACGGCGGCGACGCCCTGTCCTGGGGTGACGCCGTCCGGGATGCCTTCGAGAGTGCGACCAGGCGGCTCGCTCTGACCGGCACGCCGTTCCGCTCGGACACCGCGGCCATCCCGTTCGTGGAGTACGCCGCCGACCCCGACGGCATCCGGCGCTCCCGGGCCGACTACTCCTACGGTTACGGGCAGGCGCTGCGCGACCACGTGGTGCGGCCGGTGATCTTCCTCTCCTACTCGGGCCAGTTGCGCTGGCGCACGCGCAGCGGTGACGAGGTCAGCGCACGCCTCGGCGAACCCCTGACGAAGGACATGACCGGGCAGGCGTGGCGCACGGCCCTGGACCCCCAAGGCGACTGGATCAGCGCGGTCCTCCAGGCAGCCGACAAGAGGCTGACCGAGGTGCGTCGCACGGTGCCCGACGCCGGTGGGCTCGTGATCGCCACCGATCAGGCCGATGCCCGTGCCTATGCGGGGCACCTGGCTCGTATCACGGGCACCTCGCCGACGGTGGTGCTTTCCGACGATGACGGCGCCAGCAGCCGGATCGAGCAGTTCGCCGATTCCGAGGACCGGTGGATGGTCGCCGTCCGGATGGTCTCCGAAGGGGTCGACGTCCCCCGCCTGGCTGTGGGCGTCTACGCGACCTCGACGGCGACACCGCTGTTCTTCGCCCAGGCGGTCGGGAGGTTCGTACGAGCCCGTAAACGGGGGGAGACAGCGTCGATCTTCCTGCCGAGCGTGCCCCACCTCCTGGAGCTCGCCAACTCCCTCGAGGCCGAACGGGATCATGCCCTGGACCGGCCGCTGACGCCGGAGGAACAGGGCGTCGATTACGACCCCGAGGCCGCGCTCCTGGCCGCCGCCAACCGTGAGGAGAAGGCATCCGGCGACCTGCTGGAGGGGAGCTTCCAGGCGCTGGAAGCTCAGGCATCTTTCGATCGGGTGCTTTTCGACGGTGGCGAGTTCGGCACTGGTGCGGATGTCGGCTCCGAGGAAGAACTCGACTTCCTCGGCCTGCCCGGTCTTCTCGATGCCGAGCAGGTCGCGACCCTGCTACGGCAGCGGCAGGCGGACCAGACCAACAGTCGTAAGGGGCGCGCGGAGCAGGCTGCGCGGGCGCTAAGCGATCACCGCAAACTAGCCGAACTGCGCAAGGAACTGTCCAGCTTGGTGTCGGCCTGGTCGCGGCGTTCCGGGCAGCCCCACGGCGCGGTGCACGCCGAGCTACGCAGGCGATGTGGGGGACCGGAGGTGCCGTTGGCAACGGTGGAGCAGCTCACCGCACGGGTCGCGCTCGTGCGGGAGTGGTTCGTCAGACGCACCTGAGCCACGGCGCCGGCCCGAGCGGTCTCAGCCGACGCGCCGGCGCACGGTCGGCAGGGCCGGATCGCCCGAGGACAGCCGGCGGGCACCGCGAGGCAACTCGGCGCGGGCCGACGAGTGGTGATCCGTCGCCGTGCGGACGCCTTCGACACCCACCCAGCGCGGGTCGACGATGCCGTCGGTGACCAGGGGCACGGACAATTCGCGGACGTCCGCGGGTGGTTGCCAGGCAAGGACAGCGGCGTCGTCCCCCTCGATGAGGACTTCCTCCACGGCCCGGTGATCGTCGCCGTACCGCCGTGCACCACGTTTGCGTCCGCCGACGCTCGTCTTGGCCGTGGATGCCTTCGCGACCGAGGTCAGCTTCCCTGCGGAGTCCGTGCGGGCGACCAGCTTGTAGACCATCCCGCAGGTAGGTGCCCCGGAGCCGGTTACCAGGGATGCGCCCACGCCGTAGGAGTCGACCGGTGCGGCGGCAAGCGCGGCGATGGCGTACTCGTCGAGGTCGGAGGTGACCACGATCTTGGTATTCCGGGCGCCCAGAGTGTCCAGCTGGCGGCGGACATCGATGGCCAGCACGGCGAGGTCGCCGGAGTCCAGCCGCACGGCGCCGAGATCCGTGCCGGCCACCGCGACCGCACGCTCGACTCCGCCGTGGATGTCGTAGGTGTCCACCAGCAGCGTCGTCTCGGGACCCTGAGCCGCGACTTGAGAGGCGAACGCGGCAGTTTCGTCGTCGTGTAGCAGCGTGAAGGCGTGTGCTGCGGTGCCGATCGTGGCCAGACCGTAGCGCCGCCCGGCCTCCAGATTCGAGGTACCTGCGAAACCGGCCACCGCCGCCGCCCGCGCAGCCGCTACAGCTGCCTGTTCGTGTGCCCTGCGCGCGCCCATCTCGAGGCAGGGGCGTCCGACGGCGGCCGCAGTCATCCGCGAAGCGGCCGAGGCCACTGCGGAGTCGAAGTTCAGGATGGACAGTACGAGGGTCTCAAGGAGGACCGCCTCGGCGAAGGTGCCCTCGACCACCATCACAGGCGAATGCGGGAAGAAAATCTCACCTTCGGCATAGCCGGTGATGGATCCGGTGAACCGGTAGTCGGCGAGGTAGTCCAAGGTACGAGAGTCCACTACCCCCGCACTGGCGAGCCAATCCAGGTCGGCTTCTTCGAATCGGAAGGAGGGGAGCGCTTCCAGGACGCGGCCGGTGCCCGCCAGGACTCCGTAGCGGCGACCGGCGGGCAGTCGCCGGGTGAAAACCTCGAAGACGCAGTGTCGATCTGCTGTCCCGTCTACGAGCGCGGCCTGGAGCATCGTCAACTCGTAGCGATCGGTGAGCAGCGAGGTTGTTCCCGGTGGGGTCCATGGATCCCGCAAGTCCGGGTTCACTGGAGTCATGGGACTCACGGTAGGTCAGCCGAGTGGGTTGGCGCGCGCAGTCTCCGTTTGTGGGAAGGTCGGCAGATACCGGGCGCTCCCCCTAGAGTGGACGACGTGACGGATCGGTATTGGGCCTCAAGGCGCGCGGCAGCGCTCCCGGCACCCGTCGTCGAGACAACCGAGCAGGCTCGCACCACCGACGCCTGGATCACGGTCGTCTGGAACGATCCCGTGAATCTGATGAGCTACGTCGCCTACGTCTTCGAGTCGTATTTCGGGTACTCGACCGAGCGGGCCAATACCCTGATGCTTGCGGTTCACCATGACGGCCGGGCAGCGGTTTCGGCCGGCGACCGCGAACGCATGGAGGTCGATGTGCAGGCGATGCACTCCTTTGGGCTGTGGGCAACTTTGCAGCGGAGTGACTCGTGAGGCCGTTTGTCCGCAAACCTGATGGCTATGTGGCGATTCTCGAACCAGAAGAACGCGCCGCGCTCGGAGCGATCGCTGGCGACGTCGCCCACATTTTGCGCGATGCCGTCCCGGTCCGGCTTCCGAGTATCGGCGCCGATGCCCCTTGGTCGCCGCCGGGATGGACCGGTCCAGGTTCGGTGGCCGATGACGTGGACATCCCGGTCGATCCGGCTGTGCTGCGTCTGCTCCCGGGCGCCTCTCAGGACGACGAGGTCGCCACCGAGTTCCGCCGGTTGACCCAGTCCGACATTGCCGATGAGAAGGTCACACGGCTGGCCGCGCTCGTCGGAATGCTTGAGACGCTTCCGGGAGCGGCGGCGCAGTCGTTGGTGGTCCGCCGGGAGACCGCGGAACAGGTCGCCGGCGCCCTGACGGATGTGCGGCTCGTCCTGGCGGAGCGGCTCGGCATTCGCTCGGATGTGCACGTGGAGGCGCTCTACCGTGAGTTGTCCGCTGCCGATGACGACACCGTGACCGCACCGGCCGATGACGACCACCCACACCCGGCTCCGGCCGATGACACGACCGTCGAGGCTGCGGATGAGGAGCCGGAAGGCATGACGGAACGGCAGTTCCTGGGAGCGGTCTTCGTCCTGGCCGGTGCGCTGCAGGAGTCGCTGGTGGACGGCATGTTGGCGGACTTGCGCGGCGCCGTCGGCGGACGACGCACGTCACAGTCGTGACCGGGCCTGCTACCACGCCGTCGGATGCAGCCCGGCACTAGGCTCGACGCCGTGAACGATGCACCCATCGGGATCTTCGACTCGGGCGTCGGCGGATTGACCGTCGCCCGGTCCGTCCTCGATCAGCTCCCACATGAGTCGTTGCTGTACATCGGCGACACGGCAAACGGCCCCTACGGCCCGAAGCCGCTCGCAGCCGTGCGCGCCATGGCCCTGTCGATCATGGACCAGTTGGTGGACGAGGGCGTCAAGCTGCTGGTGATCGCCTGCAACTCGGCTTCCGCGGCCGTACTGCGCGACGCCCGGGAGCGATACACGGTGCGGCACGGGCTGCCCGTGGTCGAAGTGATCTTGCCCGCCGCACGACGGGCCGTGTCGGTCACCCGGTCCGGGCACATCGGTGTCATCGGAACCAAGGCGACAATCGCCTCCCGGGCCTACGACGACGCTTTCGCGGTGACTCCGGGTCTTCAGATCACCTCACACGCGTGCCCGGAGTTCGTGCGGTTGGTCGAGGCCGGGATCACGTCGGGTCCCGAGGTGCTCGACGTCGCCCACGAGTACCTGGACTCGATGCGGGCGGCAGGTGTTGACACCCTCGTCCTCGGCTGCACGCACTATCCGTTGCTGACCGGTGCGATCTCCTACGTCATGGGGGAGGAGGTCACCTTGGTCTCCAGCGCCGAAGAGACGGCCAAGGACGTGTATCGCACGCTCGTCGCCCATGGGCTGGAGCGCTCACGCGAGGCGGGTGCGCCACAGCACCGGTTCCTCGCCACGGGTACCGCCGCACCTTTTGACCAGTTGGCCCGGCGGTTCCTGGGTCCGGAGGTACTGAGCGTGGAGGCCATCTGATGCGGTTGGTGATCGTCGGCTGTTCCGGCTCCTTCGCAGGTCCGCAGTCGCCCGCCTCGGCTTATCTGCTGCAGGTGCCCGCCGATATAGCCCCCGACGGCCGGGAATGGAATGTCCTCCTGGACCTGGGCAGCGGTGCACTCGGCAGCCTCCAGCGGTTCGTCGACCCGCGGGTCCTGGATGCGGTGGCCATCAGCCACCTCCACCCGGACCATTTCGTGGATCTGTGTGGACTCTACGTGTGCCGCCGATACCACCCCGGGGGCGCTGAAGCCCGGCATCAGGATCCATTGCCCGTATGGGGTCCGTCCGGAACTGACGCGCGGTTGGCCGCCACCTACGGGCTCGGCCCGGGGGAGAACATGGATGCCCACTTCGCTGTTCGGCCGTGGGAACCCGGCACCCCGGTAACGATCGGGCCGCTGACCATCGAGCCGATGGTCGTGCGCCATCCGATCCCCGCCTACGGCTTCCGCGTCACCGGCCCTTCCAGCGTGCGGCCCGGGGAGCGGGCCGTTCTGGGCTATACGGGTGACACCGACACCTGCCCGTCACTGCTTGAGCTGGCCCACGACGTCGACCTGCTGTTGTCGGAGGCGGCCTTCCAGGAGGGGCGCGACGACCACGTTGAGCGTGGCATTCACCTGACCGGGCGGCGTGCCGGCCAGGTCGCGACCGACGCCGGAGCCCACCGGTTGGTGTTGACTCACCTGCCTGCCTGGAACGACCCCGAGGTGGTATGGGCCGAGGCCGCTGACGTCTACATGGGGCCGATCGACATGGCGACGGCGGGCGCAGTCTTCACGCTGTGAGGCGGTGCGGTGAAGCCGGACCTCGGTGTGCCCGGGACGCTTCCGTTGTGAAGCTGCCGGCGGTCGCGGAGGTCGTCCGCTGGCTCGCCAGTAGGGTGGACGCATGACAACTTCCCTGCCGAGCGCCGTCGTGCGCGCGGATGGCCGTGCCGCTGACCAGCTACGACCCGTGACCATCACCAGGAACTGGCTCGATCAGGCCGAAGGTTCCGTGCTGGTCGAGTTCGGCCGTACTCGGGTGCTGTGTGCGGCGTCGTTCACGGAGGGCGTGCCGCGCTGGCGTAAGGGTTCCGGCCAGGGGTGGGTCACGGCGGAGTACGCGATGCTCCCGCGGTCCACCAACACCCGAAGCGACCGCGAGTCGGTCAAGGGGAAGATCGGTGGCCGCACCCATGAGATCTCCCGGCTCATCGGCCGGTCCCTGCGTGCGATCATCGACGTCGGCGCGCTCGGTGAGAACACGATCGTGTTGGACTGTGATGTCCTGCAGGCCGACGGCGGCACCCGCACCGCCGCGATCACGGGTGCCTATGTGGCCCTCGCTGACGCGGTCGCCTGGGGGCAGCGCCACGGGCACATCAAGGGCGGTCGCACGGTGCTCACCGACTCGGTGGCCGCTGTCTCCGTGGGCATCATCGACGGCACCCCGATGCTCGACCTGCCCTATGTGGAGGACGTTCGGGCGCAGACCGACATGAATGTGGTGGTCACGGGCTCCGGGGCGTTCGTCGAGGTCCAGGGCACCGCGGAACACGCGCCGTTCGACCGGTCCGAGCTGGACAGTCTCCTGGACCTGGCGGTCGCGGGGACTGCCGAACTCGCCGGCATCCAGCGCGCTGCCCTCGACCGGTGAGCGCGGAGCCGGTGGACGCCGGGCAAGTGGCGGGTGGGCCGGTGCAGGCCCGGACGGCGGCGGAATCGAGGGTCGGCTTTGCCCGCCTCGTCGTTCCGGACGGCGCCCGGTTGGTGTTGGCGACCCACAGCAAGGGAAAGCTCTTCGAACTCAACGAGATCCTTGAGCAGTCCGTGCGCGCTCACGGCGGCGAGCTGCCGCCGGGCGCCGTGGTGACCGCAGGTCAGTTGGGTGCCCCGGAGCCGGTCGAGGATGGGGTGACGTTCGAGGAAAATGCCCTCACCAAGGCCCGTGCACTGGTGGCGGCCACGGGACTGCCTGCCATCGGCGACGACTCGGGGTTGGCTGTGGACGTGTTGGGCGGTGCGCCGGGAATCTTCTCCGCGCGCTGGGCAGGTCGCCATGGGGACGATCAAGCGAACCTGGACTTGCTGCTCGGGCAGCTCGCGGAGATACCTGCGCAGCATCGGGCTGCCGCGTTCGTGTGTGCGGCGGCGCTGGTCACCCCGGAGGGCACCGAGGTGGTCCGCGTCGGAAGGTTGCGCGGGACGCTGCTCACCGCACCTCGGGGGAGTGGCGGCTTCGGTTACGACCCAATCCTTCTCCCCGACGGCGAAACCCGGGCGTGCGCGGAGCTGACACCGCAGGAGAAGAACGCCATCAGCCACCGGGGACAGGCTTTCCGTGCGCTGGCGCCGGAGATCGTCAGGATTTTGGGCCAGAGCGCGGGCCAGAGTTGAGAGCCGGGTTCGCGAACGGCCGGAGTCACCTAGGCCCGGCCGTCGCGAGGCCGATCGCCGCAGGAAACGGTGGTCAGTTCTTCGCGCGCAAGCGGATGATCCAACCTGCTACCAGGCGCCAGCCGAAGAGCGTGGCGAACAGGAACGCACAGGAGACGATCAGGAACGGTACCGCGACTCCTTCACCGAGCAAGACCCGGATCAGGATCCCGTCCGCCCAGGTCAGGAAAGCGATGATCAGGCCGACGGGCCGGGCGTTGAAGGGCTGTCGCCACGCGCGACTGAAGAACCACCCGACGGCTAACCCGATGAGGAACGGCCAGACGATCCGCAGGACCACCAGCGAGCTGCTGTCCGCCTCGTGGGAAGCGCGGCCACCGATCGCGAAGGCGAAGACAATGGCGACATCGATGACGGCGGCGACGATGACGCGGTTGCGGCCGGTGTCGAGGGGGCGTGCGGTCGCCTCAGGGACGGAAGGCATCGGGGTACCGGGCATGGACTGACCGTACCGTTCACCTCGCGGCTTGTCCGTGAGCGCGACAGCGCGTCCTGAGGCCAGGACGCAGGTACACCGAATGGACTCGGCGCGAGGCCCTAGGGTGGTTCCGTGCACCTGGTCGCCGAGGAGGTCGCGTTCGCCTATCCGGGGTGGCCGGTCCTGGCACATGTGAACCTGCGGGTCTCGGCGGGCCACCGGGTCGGGTTGGTCGGTGAGAACGGCACCGGCAAGACGACGCTGCTCCGGATACTGGCGGGCGACCTGGCCCCGGCGAGCGGCTACGTCCGGCGTATCGGCACCCTTGCCGTCGTCGAGCAGGAGTTGGTGCCCCGCCTCGGCCAGACGGTCGGGAATCTGGTCAACGAATCCCTCGCGAGTCTGCGTGCGGTGGCCGCGGAACTGGAGGCGGCCGCAGAGGCGGTGGCCTCCGGAACGGACGCGCCGTCCGAAACCGGCTCGGCCCGCAGCGTTGACCGCTCCGGGCCGTCGTCGGACGACTGGGATGACCTCGCGCAGCTCTTGGCCCGCGCCGAACACTTGGCGGTCTGGGATGCGGACCGGCGGGTCGAGGTGGCCCTGGCGAGGCTGGGCGCCTGCCGGGACCGCGGCCGGAAGCTCGCTGACCTCTCGGTGGGCGAGAGATACCGGGTGCGATTGGCCTGCCGTCTCGCCGAACGCGCGGATCTGCTCCTGCTCGACGAGCCGACCAACCACCTCGATGCGGCCGGCATCGAGTTCCTGACGGGGGAGCTGCTGGCGTGGCGGGGCGCAGTCGTGATGGTCACCCATGACCGCCAGCTCCTGGACGACGTCGTCACCGAGATCCTCGACCTCGACCCCTCCATGACGGGGGTGCCCGTGCTCTACGGTCAGCCCGGCTACCTGTCCTATCGGTTCACCAAGAACCAGGCCCTGCATCGCTGGCGGCAGCGCTACCGTTCTGAGACCAAGCGGGCCGAGGCGCTCGCGGCCCGGCTTGACGACTCCTATGAGGGTCTGTCCGACGAGTGGCGGCCCGCGAAAGGCAGCCAGAAGCACCGTCGGGCGACCCATGCGCGCATCCATGTGAAGGCGGCCGACCGGCTGATCGAGCGGCTGCTGGCCGAGGCAGTCGAGGTGCCGGTGCCGCCCCCGGAGTTCGTCTTCCCGGAGTTGCCTGCCATGTCCGCCGGGTGGGATCCGGGGATGGCCGTTGTGGAGCTGCGGCACCCCCGGGTGGGATCGGCGTCGGCGCCTCGGCTCGATCTGCCCGGGACCAGGGTCGCCATCGGTCCGTCCGGGCGGCTGCTGGTCACCGGGCCGAATGGGTCGGGTAAGTCGACATTGCTGGCGGCATTGGCGGGGGCCGTGGTGCTGGATCGCGGACATCGCACGGTGGTGCCGAGCGCCCGGATCGGGGTTGTCGCCCAGGAGGGGGCGGCGCAGGGAACCTCGGATGAGACAGGGTTTGATGCCTATGCCCGCGAGGCGCTGGCGCTCCTGTCGGCCGGTCGGCTCGACCCCGACCGGCTCGTGCCGATCGCCGGCCTCGGTCTGCTCAGCGAAGAAAACCTGGACCGGCCGCTCGGTGAGCTCTCCGCCGGTCAACGCCGGCGATTCGACCTGGCCGTGGCGCTGCTGGCCATGCCCCACCTACTGATCCTCGACGAGCCGACCAATCACCTGTCGATCGACTTGGTCGACGACCTGACCCGCGCGCTGCAGGTAACCCCGGCGGCCGTCGTCGTGGCAACCCACGATCGCCGGATGCAGTCGGACTTCGAGGACTGGCCACGGCTGGAGCTGGGGTAGGAGCGAAGGCCGGGCTGATCGGTGTGAGGATGCCCAACGCCCTCACCATTCTTCGCGGGGGCCGTCATCGAAAATGGCGTCGGCGAAGGGCAGCGCGAGCGACCGTCCCCACTCGTAGGCGCGCTCCAGCGCGCCATCCACGAGTGGTCCGGCGACACCGTCGACCACGAAGGCGGCCGGTACGTCGAGTGTCCGGAATCCGTGGTCGCGGAGCGTTCGGTAGGCCGCTTTCCCGGCGCATCTGGGGAGCGGCAGTCGACTGGCACGAGTGTCGAAAGCAGCCGCGAAGGGGGGATTGGAGTGGTACTGCGGCAGGGCGCTCAGCCACTCCCGTAGCCCGGGCGCATCTGGATCGGGCGGTGTGCCCATCTCGGGGGTGGCCTGCCGGGAGGCGGACGCCCGGGTGCGGGGGCGGCTCATGCTCAGGTCGTGGGTGGGTCCGCCCGCCACCAGCAACTGGACATCGCGGGCGAGTCTGGGCCATGGCTTCGACTTGGTGACGTTGATAACCGAAACCCTGGTGATGGTGGCAATACCGTCGGCGATCGCCCATGCGATCTTCTCGGAGTTGCCGAACATCGACTCATACGCCACTACGGCAGACCAGTCCCGGGTGTTCACGGCATACGACCGACGAATGCCATGGCCTGCCTGAGCAGTGTGCCCTGCCCGCCGCGCATCTCCAGCTGGACCTCATCCGTGCAGGCTTGTTCCGGGGTGAGCCAGGCGAGTTCGAGAGCGCCTTGTTGCGGGCGGCAGTCGCCGGCCACGGGCACGACGTAGGCCAGGGAGACGGCGTGCTGGCGCGGGTCGTGGTAGCTCGTGATTCCGGGGGTCGGGAAGTACTCCGCCACCGTGAACGGCTGTGGTGCCGGTGGCACTTGGGGGAGCGCGACCGGGCCGAGGTCCTTCTCGATATGTCGCAGGAGGGCATCGCGGATCCGTTCGTGGTACAGGACACGACCCGAGATGAGGGATCGGGTCACCATGCCCTCCAGGGAGAGCCGGAGCAACAGACCGACGGAGACGACGTCCCCGGACTCGTCGACCCGCACCGGAACGGCATCGACATAGACCAGGGGGAGCCGGCGCCTGGCCGAGGCGATCTCCTCCGGGCTCAGCCATCCGGCCGGTGCGACGTTTCCAGGGGAGAAGTCCTCCGGCGGTTCGGGGAGGAAGTCGGCCGCACTGGTCATCGAGCGGATCCCGTCGGGTCGTTTGCGGAGTCGTATGCTGAGCCGGCCGAGTCCGGGTCGGCGAACCGGGCCACCAACTCGATCAGCAGGTGCTCTGCGACCGC
Source organism: Cellulomonadaceae bacterium (assembly GCA_031551755.1). Taxonomy (GTDB): domain Bacteria; phylum Actinomycetota; class Actinomycetes; order Actinomycetales; family Cellulomonadaceae; genus JAVBMU01. The sequence continues at coordinate 26,356 of JAVBNE010000120.1, forward strand.
ATGGGGAAGGGCCTCGACCAGGGCCAACAAGGGTGCTTGCTCCGAGGGCAGAGCCGGCCCGGTCGCCTCGGCACTGCCCAAGAGTGCGGCCTGTAGAAGTGCCCAGGTGGAGTCGGCGTCGAGAGCGGCGAGCGCCGCTACGAACTCTTTCGGCGCCGTCCCGGGGTCGCCGGCGCCCGATGCGCGGAGCAGCCCGGCCAGGATCTGATCTCCCCGTGGCCGCACAGCGCCCCGAACGGCATCCGCCCCCTGACGCAATGTGCTGATCAGCTCGGGGAGGACCGACCTCGTCACCGGGGTGACCGTCAAGTGGGTCGTGTGCGGCAGCCGGGTGTCGTCGCTCTGGACGATTCCGGGTTGGGCCTGGATCACGAAACCGAGCTGCCGGGCGGCATCCGACCACAGATGTGGCTCGACCCGACGTTCTTCAGGCACCGTCTCATCGGTGGCAACCGCGATCAGCGGACCAGTGGGTTGCCCGACGATCCGTAGCCCCTCGATCTCGTTGAGCGCTTCGCGGAGCGCGGTCGTGGCTTCGACGGTGCGCCGCATGAGGGCGACGTAGCCCTCGCGACCGAGCGCTTGGGTGATCGCCCACGCAGCCGCGAGCGGTCCGGCGGATTTCGAGCCGGGCAGGCCCGCGTTCACCACGGGATAGCCCGGCCACGCGGTCGTAGCGAAGGCCCCGAACCGCTGGTAGGTACGGTCGCGCATCAACAGGACGGACGCACCTTTCGGCGCGTAGCCATATTTGTGCAGGTCGGCTGACATGCTGGTCACGCCGGGGACGGCGAAATCGAAGGCCGGGACAGGCCCGCCACCAGCCTCTTCCCAGTAGGGCAGCACCCAGCCGCCGACGCAGGCATCGACATGCAGCGGGATGCCCCGGTCGCTAGCGGCCTGCGCCACTGGGACGACCGGGTCGACGACGCCGTGGGGGTATGACGGCGCGGAGACCACGGCGAGGGCCACGTCGTCGCCGAGTTCGGCAATCAGGGCGTCGGAGTCGGGCAGGCCGGTTGTGGGGTCGACGGGTACCAGCGTGAGTGTCAGGTCGAGGTAGGCCGCCGCCTTGTGGAACGCCGCGTGGACCGTCATCGGGGCCACGATCCTCGGCGGCGAGCTCAGTGTGGGGTGGGTGGCCCGGAAGCTGTCGCGTGCGGTCTTCACCGCCAGGAAACAGCTCTCGGTTCCGCCCGACGTGACCGTGCCCGTGACCTCGGGTCCACCGTGGAGCTGGGTGCGGGCAAAGGCGACGACCTCGCGTTCCATCACACCCACCGACGTGAAGGTGGTCGGGTCGAGGCCGTTCACGGACTGCACGGCGCGCATCGCGGTGGCGGCGAGTTCGTCTATCTCCGCGACGTCCGGGTCGTAGACATACGACAGCACGTGCCCGCCGTGCGTGGGCGCGTCGGCGGCGCGCAACGCCGTCAACCGCTCAAGGACGGCGTCGGTGTTCAACACGGGCAAGCTGCGGCTCACCGCGGTCATGTAGCACTCTCCAGATCCGGCACGTCGATGTCTTCCCTGCGTAATCCGTACTGTAGTAGCGCGATTGCACTGACCACAGTCAACACCGCAGGGACCGCGGAGAACCCGAGGGCAATCGCATCGTGTACCCGCGGTGACTGGTCCACGAAGTCCGCGGCTGAGGACGACACGTAGCCGGCGACCGCGAGAACGCCGGCCCAGAGGCCGCCGCCCAGGGCGAGTCCGGCGGTCTCACCGGCTGTCCACGCCCCGCTGAATGAACCACCGCGACCACCCGAGGTGCGAGTGTCCAGCGCGATGACATCCGAGAGCATTGCCATCGGGAGCGCCTGCATGCCAGCGTAGGCGACTCCGGCAAGGGCGGTGGGTCCATAAACCCAGGCCCCGGGTGCCCAAAGCAGCGGGATCATGCTCGCGGTCGCGACGGCGAAGAGGGCGGTGGCGGCGAGGAAGCTCAGCTCCTTGCCGAATCGCGCCGACAGTTTGGTCCAGATGGGCATGAAGATCAGCGCGGGTGCGATGAGCGAGGCGAAGAGGAACGTCGTGGCGTCTTGGGAACCGAGTAGGTAGTGGGCGACGTAGCTCGCTCCCGCGAGCATCATGCCGGTGGCCAGCGCCTGAAGGACGAAGGCGGTGAGCAGCATGCGGAACGGCCGGCTCCCGCGCAGCACCGCGATCGACTCGCCCCAGGCGCGCCGCCACACGACCCCGAGGGGTTCACGGGCGACGGCCGAGGCGGCGGTCGGGGTGTGTTGTTGGGCGGAACGGGAGGAGATCAGCATGCCGATCCCGATGACCGCCCCGGCGATGATCGCCATGACCAGGTAACCGGTCAGGGAATCGCCGTCGCCACGCAGAATCGGCCCACCGGCCCCGAAGGCCAGGATGGCCACCGCCAAGACGGCCACTCGCCAGGCGAGGAGCCGGGTGCGGCCGTCATAGGAGTCCGACAACTCAGCGGGCAGCGCGATGTACGGGACCTGGAAGAGGGCGAAGGCGGTGGTCGCGAGGAGGAAGGACACGAAGGTCCAGATAGCGGCGGTTAGTGGGTTCGCGGCGGCCGGGACTGCGAATGTGAGGACGAAGAACAGTGGCAGCGTCAGGGCACCGATCGTCATGAAGCGACGCCGGGAACCGGTGCCGGCGAGCTGACGGTCACTGGCGGCACCGACCAAGGGCGCCACAATCACATCCCATACCTTGGAAACGGTCAGAATGAGACCTGCTGCAGCCGCCGGGACCGCGACCGCGTCGGTGAGGTAATAGACAAGGACAAGGCCGGGGAGCGTGGCGAACCCACCGGTGCCGACGGAGCCGACCGCATAAGTGAGAAGAGTGCGACGGGGTAGTGCTGGTGTGTCGGTATCGCCTGTCACGGCCCCAGCCTAGGTCGCCAGGCGAGAATGCGCGGACCGACGCGGGGGGCGGGGAATAAACCGGCCGGCACGGACGCTCCACCAGGAGCATTCAAACCGCCCAGGAGGACAGCATGGCAACCGTGACCTTGACGGAGTCGAACTTCCAGAAGACAGTCGCCGAGAACAACATCGTGCTGGTCGACTTCTGGGCCGACTGGTGCCCCCCGTGTCGAGGGTTCGGCCCGGTCTTCGAGGCATCATCCGAGGCGAACCCGGACATCGTGCACGGCAAGGTCGACACGGAGGCGGAGCCCGCGCTGTTCGCGGCGACCGGGAGCACGTCGATCCCCACGATCATGGCCTTCCGCGAAGGCGTCCTGGTCTTTTCGCAGGCGGGCGCCCTGCCGGCCCCGACCTTGGCGCAGGTTGTTGACGCGGTCAAGGGCCTGGACATGGACGAGGTCCGTCAGCAGATTGCGGCGGGGAAGGCGCAGGCGTAGGGGGCAGAACGCTGCCCACACCCCGTCCGCTCGTTAGGCTGGTCAGGAGCCGACGACGACCCGTCGGCTCGCTCCGATGACAGAGAGCGGGTGCTGATATGACCATTCCCACCGACCCCGGCGCAGTGCCGCACGTCTTCGACGTCGAGGCGGCGACACTCGAGAACGAGCTGTATCGCCAGACACTGTGGACCGGTACACAGCTCCAATTGACCGTCATGGCCATCCCATCCGGTCAGGACGTCGGTCTCGAGGTCCACGACGATCACGACCAGTTCCTGCGGGTCGAGGGCGGAACCGGCACCGCGTACCTCGGCGAGTCCAAGGACGCGATGACCACGTACGAGGTCGCAGACGGCTCCGCCGTCTTCATTCCCGCCGGTTACTGGCACAACCTTGTGAACTCCGGTGACCAACTGCTCAAGTTGTACTCGATCTACGCTCCGCCCGAGCACCCCCAGGGTGCGATCCACGTGACCCAGGCGGAAGCCATGGAGGCGGAGGGGCACTGAGAGTTGGCGGTGGTCGTCGTGGCTGACGACTTCGCTTCGATCGCCTAAGCCGTGCTCTACCGGCTCGCGCTGGGGCGGTAGACGTCGGCGCGGTGATCGATCCGGACCACGAGCGAGACCTTGGTGACGTGGTTGAGTTCGATCAGGACTCGGTAGTCGCCGCGGCGTGCCGAGCGCAAGCCTTCGAGTCCGTAACGCAGGTCCTCGACGTCTCCTTCGACTGGCTGTTCGGCAAAGCAGAGACCCCCACCCGGTGTCGGTGAGGGGTCTGGTGCGCGAGGCGGGACTCGAACCCGCACGTCCGAAGACACCAGGACCTAAACCTGGCGCGGCTGCCAATTACGCCACTCGCGCGCCCCCATAGTCTAGGGGCCGTCAGCTCGGGTCAATGCCGAGGTCCCGCCGGAGCTTGGCGACATGGCCCGTGGCCTTCACGTTGTACTGCGCCAACTCGACCGTGCCGTCGTCGGCGACCACCACTGTCGATCGGATCACACCAGTGACGGTCTTGCCGTATAGCTTCTTCTCGCCCCAAGCGCCGTAGGCGGTCAGCACAGTGCGCTCAGGATCCGAAGCGAGCGGGAAGTTGAGCTGCTCGGCCTCCGCGAACCGTTCCAGCTTCGGCAACGCATCCGGTGAGACGCCGATGACGCTCAACCTGGCCGACTTGAGTGAGGCCAACGAATCGCGGAAGTCACACGCCTGCTTGGTGCACCCAGGGGTCCCGGCTGCTGGGTAGAAGTAGACGACGACCCGCTGCCCGCGCAGATCGGCCAACGAAACGGTGCCCCCACCGGCAGTCGGGAGGGTGAACTCGGGGGCGACATCGCCAACGGCAAGACGAGTGGACATGAGACTCCTGACGGCTCGGGTGGGATTCGAGACTAGTCGACCCGGGTAGCGTGGGGCCGTGAGCACGACACCCCGGACCGGCCCCCTGGGCATCCGCATGCTGCACGACCGACTGTTGGTCGAGCCCGAGTCCGACAACGCCGAACGCCAGTCATCGGCGGGGCTGGTCATACCCGCGACGGCTGCCGGCCCCAAACGTCTCGCCTGGGCTGCCGTCGCGGCAGTCGGGGAACACGTGCGCCAAGTCGGCGTCGGTGATCGGGTGCTCTTCGACCCGGACGAACGTGCCGAGGTCGAACTGAACTCGACCTCCTACGTGCTGCTACGCGAACGAGACGTGCACGCCGTCGCACAGGCCAACGCTGAGGACGGACCCACAGGGCTGTACCTCTGAGGTCCCCAAGAGTCGTTGTTGCTCAGCTCACACGATCCACGACCGGATCGAGTTTGGCAGCACGGCCATTGCCCGCTAGTGTTTCTTCTCGCGCGCCATTAGCTCAACTGGCAGAGCAGCTGACTCTTAATCAGCGGGTTCGGGGTTCGAGTCCCTGATGGCGCACCAGCTCAGACCCCTCGTCCGACACCAGGCGAGGGGTTTCTGCTTTGCCGAACAGCCAGTCGAAGGAGACGTCGAGGGCCTTGGAGACGGCCATCAGGTCGTTCCTTGGCCCGAAGACTGACTACCTTCGCGGCCTTTCGAGTAGTGAAGTCCTCGGGGTCGTCGCCAGTAAAGCCATCGCCGATGACTGTTCAGCACGATCGCAGTGATCCGGTCAATAGGCCGAAAGTCCCCACGAGCAAACCCCTACGGCAATTCCAGGGAGGGTCGGTGCTGCTGCTAGCCTGAGCCGACTCTCTGTCGGCTCTGATGCCGCCTCACCGAAGGACCCACAAAAATGTCACGCACCACAGTCATCTCTCGACTCGCCGTTGCCACGATCGGAGCGGTTGCCCTTGTAGGAACGATGACGGCCTGCGGCGCCGACGAGCCGAAACGCGATGAGCCCAGCGGTCAGATCACGGAAGCCTCGGATGCGGATGTGTTCGCGCTGCAGGTGGGTGACTGCTTCAACTCGGCCGATCTTGAGGCGGAGATCGAAGAGGTCCCGGTCGTCCCATGCGGCGAGATGCACGACTCTGAGATCTACGCGGAGCACAAGATGGCGAAGGGCGACTACCCCGGAGAGACCGTCGTCGACGCCAAGGCAGAGGAGTTCTGCGAGGCGGAGTTCGCGACGTTCTTCGGTTCTGCTGTCGACGAACAGGACCCGGAGGCCGAGAAGCTCTACGCGTGGTGGCCGCTGACACCGACCTCCGAGGGATGGAAGCGCCTCGACGACCGTGTCATTCAGTGCGTCGCCGCCCCCTACGACGAAAGCGAACAGGTCACTGGCTCACTCAAGGGAGTGGGAGCCGCGGCCAAGTAGGCCTGTCTCGGGGCTTTGTGGGGCGCGGCGGGGGGGGTGGCGCCCCAAGCCCCCGGGGGGGGGGCCGCGCGACCCCCCCTGCCATGCGGCGGGTCCGCGGGCGCCCCGCCGGGGGGGGGGGGTGGGTTGTGGGGGGGGGGCCCACCGGGGGGGTTGGGGGCGGCGCCCCCGGGGGGCGCCCCAAAAACCCCCCGAGACAGGCCTACTTGGCCG
>JAVBNE010000008.1:0-54586 GCA_031551755.1 Cellulomonadaceae bacterium
CGATGAACCGCACGGACGGCCCCGCTGGACGGACAGCGGAACGGGGGTGGGGGGGGGGCCGGCGCCCCCCCCCCCCCCCCGGCACCCCGGGGGAGGGGGGTGGGAACCGGGGAGGGCCCCCGGGGCCCCACCCGGCCCGCCCCCCCCCCACCCCCGTTCCGCTGTCCGTCCAGCGGGGCCGTCCGTGCGGTTCATCGGCGCGGAAGTGCGCCCGGTGAGTGGTTAGGCCCGGCCGCAGGCACCCGTCTGCCACGGTTGTCGCCAGACAGACATGCGACCGCGACCGAAGCCCTGGGCCTCGGTCGCGGTCTGATGCGGATGCAGGTGGCTACACGCGGTCGAAGAGCTGGAAGTATGTGCTCGCCCCACCGTCGATGAGCAAGTTGGCGCCATTGATGTTCTTGGCGTCGTCGCGCAGGAGGAACGTGGCGAGCGCCCCGATCTCCTGCGGCGCGACGATCTGGGCGGTGGGGACCTTGCGCGGGACCTGTTCCCGGACGGCATCGATGACCATGGGGGTGTCCACCACACCGGGGCAGATCGCGTTCACCGTCACACCCGTGCCCCACAGGTCGATCACCAGCGACCGCGTCAGATTCGACAACCCACCCTTGGACGCTGCGTACCCCGGGTAGATGTAGCCGGTGACACCAGCCATGGACGAGATGTTGATGATCCGGCCCCAGCCGCGTTCGACCATGCCCGGGGTGAACTGGTGAATAACCCGGAACGGGCCGATGAGGTTGACGTCGACGATCCGGCCGAAGGAGTCGTCGTCGTGGTCGGCCAGCATCTTGCGGTCCAGGATCCCGGCGGCGTTGACCACGGCCTCGACCGGGCCGACCTCGGCGCGGACGGCGTCGGCCAAGGCGTGCACCGCATCGGGGTCCGTGACATCGGCGGCGAAGGCATACGCCGTCCCGCCGAGTTCGCCGACTGCATCGGCCGCTGCCTTCGCGGCTGCTTCGGTCAGGTCGACGCAGACGACAGTGTGCCCGGCCTGCGCGAGCCTGGCGTTAATGCCACGGCACATGCCACCACCCGCTCCGGTGACCACGACCGTGCGTGGCTGCTCTTTCATCGGTTCCTCCTCATATCTTCGGTTGCTGAACCCGGCTCAGTAGGAGCGCGGCAGATCGAGGTAGCGCTCGGCGATGAAGTTGCGCGTCATCTCGTCTGTGAACGGCGCGAAGGTATACAGCCGGGCATCGCGGAAGTACCGCTGCATCGGGTGCTCGCGGCTCATCCCGATTCCGCCCAGGACGCGCATCCCGGTATCGGTGACCGCGGTGGCGGCGTCGGAAGCGGCGACCTTCGCCATGGCGGACAGCACGGTGGCGTCCTGGCCCGCGTCAGCTGCGGCCGTGGCCCTGGCCAGCAACAACCGGGCTGACTCGGTCGCGATGGCACCATCCACGAGCTTGTGCTGGAGAGCCTGGAAGGCGCCGATGGGCCGACCGAAGGCTTCACGTTCGGTCGCGTAGCGCACCGCAGACTCCAGGGCGCCACGCGCGATCCCGATGGCGACCGCAGCGGCGTTGAGGCGCTCGCCGTTCAACGTGCTGATCACCTGCCGGAACCCGGCTCCGGCCTCCCCGAGGACGTCGGTGGTGGTCACGAACACGTCCTCCAGGGTGATCTCACAGGTGGAGAGCCCGTGGATCGCGACCGTGTCGAGTTCGCGGACGGTGACGCCGGTCGCGGTTCGGGGAACGAGGAAGGTGGTGATGCCCTCGACCGCGCTCTTGGTCTCGTTCGCGGGCGTGGTTCGCGCCAGGACGATGAGGTAGGAGGCGTCGGTCGCTCCGGAGATCCATAACTTCGCCCCGGTCAGGCGCCACCCGCCGTCGACCGGGGTGGCCCGCGTGCGCATCGCCCGCAGTACGTCGGTGCCGCCGTCGGGTTCGGTCAGTGCGAACGAGACGATCGATTCGCCGTTGCACAGCGGCTCGAGCACCCGGTCCTGCTGATCCGGGGTGCCGTGCCGGGTGAGGAGGCCCACCGCCATGTACTGCACGACGAAGGCGACGGCCATGGAGGTGGCGGTGGCGCCGAGTTCCTCAAGCACCACGGCCTGGCTGCGGTGCTCGGCGGCGGTGCCGTCCCGGTCCGCTTCGAGCTGAACGAGTCCGGAGGTCGCGAGAGCTTTGAACAGCTCATGGTCGAAGGCTTCGCGCTCGTCGTGGTCGCGCACGCGCTCGGGCGGGGACATGTCCGCCACGACATCGCGGACCAGTGCCCGTAGGGCCTGGCGGTCCTCGTCGTCAACGAAGGACGTGGCAGGGGTGGTGAACATCGCGTCGTGCCTCCGGTGTGTAGGTCAGGTGGTTTCGGGTCGGCGCTTCATCAGGGCGGTCCGGCGGACCCTGCAGACCAGCTCGTCACGCTGGTTCAGAGCACGGTGTTCGATACCGACGATGCCAGCCTCCGGGCGTGAGTTCGAGAGGCGCTTGTCCAGCGCCTCGGTCTCGATTCGCAGGGTGTCACCGATGAAGACCGGCTTGGGGAACTCGATCTCCCGGAAGCCGAGGTTGCCGAGCGTGGTGCCCAAGGTGGTGTCCTGGACGGGGATGCCGGTGGCGAGTCCGAGCGTGAAGATGCTGTTGACGATCCGCTTGCCGTACATGCTCGTGGCCGCGAACTCCTCATCGAGGTGCAGCGGCTGGACGTTCATCGTCAGCGTGCTGAACAGCAGATTGTCGGTCTCGGTGACGGTTCTCGTGACCTGGTGGCACAGCACCTTCCCGATCTCGAAGTCCTCGTAGTACATGGTCATGGGTGCTCCTTCGGTTCGTCCCGGTCAGCCGCGTCGGGACCGGCATCGCGCAGCATCGCGCGGGCGTGTTCGGCGTGGGCGAGGTCGATGTGCTCGCCGTCGAAGGCCACCGCGCCATGCCCCTCGGCGACGGCGGCGTCGAAGGCGGCCACCAGCCTGCGGTAGTAGCCGGCTAGTTCGGGGCTGAGCCCATAGGCGGTGTTGACGACGGCGGCGTGGGTGGGGTGGATGATGACCTGTCCGCGGTATCCCAGGGCGGCGTTGGCCTCGGCGAAGGCACGCAGTCCAGCGATATCGGCGACGTTCTGCCAGAGGCCGAGTACGACCATCCGCAGTCCGGCGGCTCGGGCCGCGAGGACGAGTCGGCTGCGCAGGTACAGCGTCTCGCTTCCTTCCGGGCTCCAGCGGAATCCCACACTGCGCGCGATGTCGGCGTCCTTCGCGGCGGCGGCCATGAGTCCGCCAACCCGCGGTCCCGCGAGGATCTGTGCGACGTTCTCGATCGCGGCGGCGGTTTCGAAGGAGGGAATTACTTCGATCGTGCCGCGCGGGGTGCCGTTGGCCAATTCGGCGGCGGCGATGACCGCGTCGAATGCCACGACGTCGTCCCGGTTCGTGAGCATCGGCAGCAGATAGGCGTCCAGTCCGGCGACCGCGGTGGCGTGCAGATCCTCAAAGAAGTGCGGGGTGAGCAGGCCGTTGGGCCGGATGAGGATCGTCTTGGGTCCGTGGTGGCCGGCGATGGCGTCCCGGGCGTTGGCGCGCGCGACCTCCTTTTGCCCCTCGGGGACCGCATCCTCCAGATCGATGATCACCGCGTCCGCGGCCGAGGCCAGCGCCTTGGGAATCCAGTCCGCCTTGTGGCCTGGGACGAACAACAGGGAGCGTTGGGCGCGCATGGCCTCACGACTCCTTGACGTAGGTGGCGAGGGAGGTGCCCGCGGCGACCGCGTCGCCGAGGGCGACCGGGACGTCGGCGATCGTGCCGTCGTGCGGCGCAGCGATCGGGTTCTCCATCTTCATCGCCTCCAGCACGAACAACTGCTCGCCGGCGCTCACCTGCTGGCCTGCCGCGACGTTGACGCTGATGATCGTGCCCTGCATCGGGGCGGTGACCACGCCGTCGAGGACCCCCGTGCGGCTGCGTCGACGGGTCGTGCGCGCCCGGGCGTCGCTGGGCTCGACTCGTTCGGCGGGTGCGGCGGTGACCGTCGAAGACGGGAGTCCCTCGGCGAAGAACGGGATGCGGTAGTACCGGCCGAGGACATCGACCTCGGAACGCCGCGCATCGTTGCCGACATCCGCGAGTACGACGGAATTCTCCAGCCAGTTCGTGTTGATCTTCGCCTCTTGGAAGTCGGCGGTCTGCACGATCTGAACGATCGCGCTGGCGGTGCTGGGAACCCCGTCGATCCGCAGCCGGGCGAGGCCCGCGACGAGTCCGTCGATCGCGCGCTGGCGGTCAGGTGCCCAGGCGATCAGCTTGCCTACGAGTGAATCGTAGTTCGGCAGGACCCGGTCGCCCGACTGGTAACCCGCGTCCCACCGCAGGTCGTCGCTTTGGGGGGCGACCAAGAGGTCGATCAGCCCGGGGGAGGGCCGGAACACACCACCCTCGAAGGCTTCGGCGTTGATCCGAGCCTCGATCGCGACCCCGGTGGTCGTCGCGGAGGAGGCCTGCGCGGAGAGGGGTTCACCGGCCGCGACCCGCAACTGCTCGGCGACGATGTCGATACCCGTGACCAGCTCGGTGACCGGGTGCTCGACCTGGATGCGGGTGTTCATCTCGAGGAAGTAGAAGTTCTCGCCGTCGAGCAGGAACTCCACAGTGCCCGCACCGGTGTAACCAACGTGGCGTGCGAGGCGGACGGCGGCGTCCGCCATCGCGGCGCGGGTGGTATCGCTGAGGCCCGGTGCGGGGGCCTCCTCGATGAGCTTCTGGTGGCGCCGCTGCACGGAGCAGTCCCGGTCGCCGAGCGCGACGATTGCGCCGTGGACGTCACCCAGAATCTGTACCTCGACATGCCGGGCGTCGGGCAGGTACCGCTCGACGTAGACCGAACCGTTGCCGAACGCGCCGGTGGCCTCGCGTACGGCTGCGGCGAATGCTTCCGCGACTGAGGCTTCGTCCGGGACTTGGCGCATCCCGCGCCCGCCTCCGCCGTAGGCTGCCTTGATCAGGAGCGGGTAGCCGTGGTCGGCACCGAACCGTGCGACCGTGGCGGCGTCGGGGACCGCCTTGGTCGAGCCCGGGGCGAGTGGCACCCCGGCGGCGACCGCTGCCGCCCGCGCGGCCACCTTCTCGCCCATCGCACGGATCGCCTCGGGAGAAGGGCCGACGAACACCAGGCCGGCGTCCTCGACTGCCTGAGCAAATTCCGCGTTTTCGGCGAGGAAGCCGTATCCGGGATGGACGGCCTCGCTGCCGCTGCGCAGGGCCGCCGACACGACCGCGGCGATGTCGAGGTAATCGTCCCGGGCGGCATCCGAACCGAGACCGATGGCCTCGTCGGCGAGTCGCGCATGCAGGGAGTCGGCATCGGGCTCGGTGTAGACGGCCACCGTGCGGATGCCCATCGCGCGCGCGGTGCGCATCACGCGTACGGCGATCTCGCCGCGGTTGGCCACGAGGATCTTGGTGAACATGAGCTCGCTCTCATCGTTGGTGGTCGATCCGGACAAGGGCAAAGTCGGCATCATCGCCAGCCCAGCGTGTCTTTCAGTCTCGCCTTGACCAGCTTCCCGGCGCCGGAACGGGGGATTTTCTCGGCTTCAAGAAAGGCCCACTTCTTCGGAATCTTGAAGCCGGCGATGTGCTGGCGCAGGAAGCTGACGAGCTCGGCCTCGGTCGCGGTGGCGCCTTCGCGCAGTGACACGACCGCGCGGACTTCTTCGCCCCAGGTCGGGTCCGCGACACCGACGACGGCTGCTTCGAGGACGGCTGGGTGCAGGTAGAGCGCCTGTTCCACCTCGACGCAGTAGACGTTCTCGCCCCCGGACTTGATCAACTCCTTCATGCGGTCGCGGAAAAAGTAGTACCCGCGCTCGTCGCGGACAGCCAGGTCTCCGGTGTGTAGCCAGCCGCCACGCATCGTCTCCGCGGTTGCCCTCGGATGCCCGTAGTAGCCACTCATGACACTGGGGCCGCGCACGACGATCTCGCCGAGTTCACCGGGCTTGGCGATCTGGTCGGGGTCCTCGAAGCTCATGACTCGCGATTCCACAAAGGTGTACTCCTGGCCGATGGAACCGTCGACGGCGGGGTCGAGGATGTCCTCGTGCAGCAGCCGGGTCACCATCGGGCCGGCCTCGGACAACCCGTAGCGGAAGTACAGCCGCGCGTGGGGCATGGCGGCGCAGAACCGCTCTTTGTCCGGCATGCGGAGCAGACCCGCCCCGGTATGCAGTGCGCGGAACGAGTTCTGGACGTCCGGATCCTCGAATGCGCCGGTCTGGAGTAGGCCGCGCATCATATTCGGGATCATGAAGGTGTTGGTGGCCTTCTCCCGGCCCACGGTCTCGACAAAGGTCTCGGAGTTGAACTTCTCGAGCAGGATGGTGGTCTTCCCCGACATGAAATGGGTTACCAGCCAGGTCAGCAGCCCGGCTGAGTGGAACATCGGCGTGGACATCAGGCCGCGTTCGGCGGGAAGCGCCCCGATCATGCAGTCCATGCGCTCGTTGATCGCATTCGCAGTCGCGGCAGCGTGGGAGATTACGACGGCCTTGGAGAAGCCGGTGCTGCCGCCTGTGTAGATCAGGCACAGCCCGTCCTCGGGTCGCGCCCAGTCTTCAACCTCAGCGGAGCCGGCCCGCAAAGCGTCGACCTCGCCCTGCCGGACGACCCGTGGCGGTTTGTGGGTGTCGCTCTTTGCGGAGAGGATATCGAGGGCATTTGCCAGTAGGGGCTCGTGGGTCTCCTCGACGATGACCAAGCTCGCTTTGCTCTCTTCGATGCCCTGGGCGAGTTCGGCCGCAGCCCATCTCCAGTTGTATGCGCCGTAAAGGGCTCCGGTCAGTCCCACGCCGAGGAAGACCTCGGCATTGAAGACCGAGTTGCCTGCGAGCACCCCGACGGTGCCGCCGGGCTGAATCCCGGCGGCGCGCAGTCCCTTGGCCAGCCGTGCAGCTCGTTCGCGGGCCTCCCCGAATGAGACGCGTCCATCTGCGCCGACGAACGCCTCGCGCGCAGGGTGGCGGCCGGCGCTGAGGCGGATCCAGTCCCCAAGAGTTCGCATCTTCGCTCTCCATGGTCTAACTAGCGTACGCTTGTTAGTTAGAACCTAGCGCTAATGCTCCTGGGACACAAGACCGTTGGGAGAACGCGCGGAGGTCGCCGGATCAGGCGAATTGGGTTGCGAGGGCGCCCAGCGTCTTGTCCACTCGTGCGTCGGCGTTCGGGATGGTCAGACTGCGCAGGACAATCTTCGTGTGGTCCCCGACGATCTCGTTGAGGCCCAGTCCACCGTCAGGCCGGTACCAGCCAGCGAGGTGGGTTCCGATGGCGACGACGCTGAACGCGTGCAACCGCACGTTGAGCAGCCCCGAGGTGTCTCCACCACAGGCATCGACGATGTGCTGCTCGATACGTTCGCGATAGTCCTTGCGTTTGGTGGTGATCTCGGCGCGCGCGTCATCGCGAAGCGAACGTAGCTCCGTGTTCCCGATGAACACCTGCTGCGCATGCTCGGCGTGGAACCGCATGTGGTTGGCGGTGAATGCGATGAGCCGGTCCACCGGATCTGTCACATCCGCCAGCGCCGCGTCGGCGAGGGCATTGAGCTCGTCCATCGTTCCGCCCATCACCGACAGCAACAGTTCTTCCTTGCCGCTGATGTGGTTGTACAGGCTGCCGACCTTGATGCCTACCTCGGCGGCGATCTGGCGCAGGCTCGTCGCTTCGTAGCCATGGGCCGCGAAGAGTTTCGCAGCCTCCCGGTGGATCGCTTCAGCTGTCTCCTGCCCTGCGGCGGTCATTCCAACCATGGTTCTCCTTGTCGCGCCTTCTCATGGGTGTCGGAATGAACGTCCGACCTCGTCCGGGCCAGGCGTACGGTCATACCGATCACGGTCAGGGAATACTCCCGGCGTACTTCGCCATGCCGTACTGGATCGGCCACGCCAGCTTACCGCCGAGCTCTGCCGCCGCACGCAGCGCGAACGTCGGTTCGCGCAAGAACTGCCGGGCCACGTAGATGACATCGGCTCCGTCGCCGACGAGAACGGTTTCGGCCTGCTGAGGGGAGGTGATCAGTCCGGCGACACCGACGGGGATCGACACCTGCTCGCGCATGAGGCGCGACAGCGGCACGTGGTAGCCCGGCCGTACCGGGATATCCTGGCGGTGGTCGTTGCCTCCGGAGGAGACACTGACCAGGTCGACCCCGTGTTTTTCGAGGGTCTGGGCGGTCTCCGCCGTCTCCCGCACGAAAAGTCCGCCCGGGACCCAGTCGCTCGCCGACAAACGGACCACCACCGGCAGAGCGTCGTCCACCGCGAACCGGACCGCGTCTACCACGTTCACCAGCAGTTTCCGGCGCCCGGTCTCGTCGCTGCCATAGGAATCGGTGCGTGAGTTGGACAGCGGCGAGAGGAACTCGTGCAGCAGGTATCCGTGGGCTGCGTGGATCTCGATGAGGTCGAATCCGGCCGTGCGTGCCCGCCGTGCGGCCGCTGCGTATGCGGCGACGACCTGCTCGATCTCGTCGACTGTCAGCGGCGCGGGAGAGGGCAGTGCGCCGTAGGGGAGGGCCGCCGGACCCCGCGAGACCCAGCCGCCTTCGTCGACCGGAACTGCCCCTCGACCTTCTTGGGGAGGATGCACCGACGCTTTGCGTCCGGCGTGTGCCAACTGGATCCCGGCTGACACACCCTGCGAATGAATGAATCGCACGATGCGCGCCCAGGCGTCAGCCTGTGCGTCATTCCAGATGCCGGTGTCGCGCGAAGTGATCCGACCCTCGGGCAGGACCGCGGTGGCCTCGGTCATGACCAGCGCCGCTCGGCCGATGGCGAAGGACCCCAGGTGCGCTAGGTGCCACTCGCCGGGCATGCCGTCGGTGGCGGAGTACTGGCACATCGGCGCCACCCACAAGCGGTGCGCGAGTGTCAGGTTCCCTAGTGTGATCGGCTCGAACAGCTTTGGTGGTGCGATGCCCATGTGTGGCCTCCTCGTCCCCGACAAGAGTAGCGAACAAGCGTTCGCAAGCGCCAATCACCAGGAAGATGCATAGATCTACGACAAACTTGCGAACGCTTGTTTGTTCAGGCACAATAGTCGTACGACCGAGTCGCCACCCGCGAAGGAGCAGCGGCGACCCGGATACGCCAGGAAGCAGAAAGGAATCACCATGACCCAGTCCACTGCCGAGCAGCAGCTCGTCATCCTGCGCCGAGATGAACTCTCCGATGCGGCCAACCAGACCAGGAACGCGCGCCGGATCGACGGTGTCAGCAAGGCAAACACCCCCGTCAAGAGCCTCTGGTTCGGCAAGGTGTTCACGGGACCCGGCGAGGTGTCCGACCCCCACCACCACGGCAACGCCGAGACCGGCGGCTACGTCTTCAAGGGCAACGCCTTCATCCGCTTCGGTGAGCGCTACGAGCAGATCGTCTACCTGGAAGAAGGCGACTTCCTCTACGTGGCACCGGGCGTCCCGCACATCGAAGGGAACCTCAGCCACACCGAAGAACTCATCTGGATGACCACCCGCAACCCCGACAACGTCGTCATCAACCTGACCGACCAGGATATCGCTGACATCGAGGTCGCGTATATCGACTGAGGGCTGTCCCGCCTGGGCGGATGCACGCCTGCGGGGTCCGTGTCTCGATTCGAGGCCGGGCTCCGCAGGCACCATGGCCCCAGTGGTTCTCGCTGGCGGTCCTCCCTGTCCCCGGTTCGATGATGGACTGGGGCGGTGAGTGAGACGAACCGCCGGGCTGAGCCGGTGCTCTTGGGCTGGCCGCTACGGGGGCGGATCATGGCCCGGAACAGTCCGGCACGTCGAGTGCCCAGCCACGGAGCCCATCGTCTCGGCACGACCTTCGCGATCGATCTGGTTCCGGTCGATGCGTGGGATCGTTCTGCGCCGTGGTCTTGGCGGGCCTTGCTGACGTCGGAAGCAGCGGAATCCTTCGTCGGCTTCGGCGCCCCGGTTTACGCGCCGAGTGCGGGCACGGTCGTGGCCGTCCACGACGGCGAGCTCGATCATGTGGCCCGGCGGTCGCAGCTGACACTCGTGCCGTACGTACTCGGGCAGGTGTCGAGGGTGCGGTCCGGGGTGAACGTGATCGCCGGGAATCATGTGGTGATCGACATGGGCGTGGGTGGACCTTACATTTTGCTCGCCCATCTTCGCCGTGGGTCCGTGAGGGTTCGCATGGGCGACGAGGTGCATCGTGGCGCCGAGGTCGCTGCCTGCGGAAACTCCGGTAACAGCACTCAGCCTCATCTGCATGTGCAGGTGACTGATTCGATCGTGTGGGACAAGGCCCGTGGGCTGCCGATTGCCTTTGCCGACAAGGGTGGTGCACCCGTGCTGCCAAAGGAATCCGAAGTCATAGTCGTGTAATTCTCGATCGATCGCAGTGCGTGTCGACGGGACCTGGGCAACTCAGGGTCAAACGCCGCACCTTCACCGACTCTTCTGACGCCATCGTGAGCAAGGCGCCGACCGACGGCGCCAGTTCCCGGCATCGGTGAGGCTCCGGCTGGCAGCAAATGACGGGAACGGCCACCGGACGAACTGAGGACCCGGTCCGTCATGGACCGGGTCCTCAGGAACGCGGTCTGCTACTCCGCGCGGTGCAGGACGACCTTGAGCGCGCCGGTCTCGGTCGCGTTCTGGAAGCAGTCGTACGCTTCCATCATCTGGTCCAGTTCGAAGCGGTGGGTGATGAGCCCCTTGGACTCCAGCACACCGGCCTCGACCATGCCAAGCAGCTTGCCGGTCGTGTAACCGTCGATCAGCCCGGTGGTCAGCGTGATGTCCTTGATCCACAGGTCCTGCAGGGCGAGTTCAACCGGCTTGCCGTGCACACCGACGTTGGCGATGTGGCCGCCGTTGCGGACCAGTGTCGTGCACAGTTCGAAGGTCGCGGGCAGACCTACAGCCTCGATCACCACGTCGGCCCCCAGGCCACTGGTGACCGAGTCGACGATCTCGCGGATGTTCTCGTTGGGCTTGGCCACGATGTCCGCGCCGAGGTTCTTCGCGGCGTCGAGCCGTGCGTCGGAGAAGTCCACCGCGATGATGTGCGCGGGGGTGAGGAGCTTCGCCGTCTGGATCGCGGACAGGCCCACCGGACCCGCACCGACGACCACGACGGTGTCGCCGGGGGTCACCTTGCCGTTGAGCACGCCGACCTCATAGCCGGTGGGCAGGGCGTCGGTCAACATGATGACCGACTCGTTGTCGAGGTGCTCGGGCACCTTGTACAGGCTCATGTCCGCGAACTGCACGCGAACCAGTTCGGCCTGGGTGCCATCCACCATGTGACCGAGGATCCAGCCGCCGCCGTTCAGGCAAGCACCGTAGCGGCCCTCCTTGCAGTACTTGCAGCGGCCGCAACCGTTGACACAGGAGACGATGACACGGTCACCGACCTTGGTCTCGGTCACGGCGTCGCCCTGGGCGACGATGGTGCCGACGGCCTCGTGGCCGAGGATCCGGCCCGCCGGGATGTAGGCGACATCGCCTTTGAGGATGTGCAGGTCGGTACCACAGATCGTTGTGGTGTCGACACGCACGATGGCGTCCGTCGGGGCCTGGATGGTCGGGTCGGGAACGTCTTTCCACTCCCGGATGCCAGGACCGCCGTAGACAAGTGCCTTCATGGGGCAAACTCCTTCGTTGTCGTGGTGCATACACCAACTGCGTTGTCGTGTGCGGATGAGCGGCGGAGGCTCCTGCGCCCAGTGCCGCTGTACAGGGGAGACGAACAGCAACGAGTCCGCTGAACGACCGCCCAGGTTCAATTCAACGCTTCCTCATGGCGGATGATAGAGACGAAAGTCCCCGGTCCATCGTGACAAGGTGCCAGGCGGGATCGACTATCGGGCGAAGCGGTTCACGATCGTTCCGTAGACGCCGGGCAGCGCGACGGCCAGGGGAACGATCGCGGGCCGTGCGGGGGAGGCCGCCCAACGCACCAGTCCGGACGTCAGGAGGCGGTAGTCGCGAGTTGCCTGCCGCCAGGCACGCTCGTAGGAGCTCGGATCGTCCAGATGCCGGATCGCGGCGGCCGCCTGGGCGAAACCGACCCGTAGTCCTTCACCGGTCAGTGCGTCGACGTACCCAGCGGCGTCCCCGACCAACCGTATCGGGCCGCAGGTGCGCCGACAGGACCGCTGGCGCAGCGGGCCGGCCCCCAAGAGCGGGCCGGCGACAGGGGCCTGTGCGAGTCGCGCAGCGAGTTCCGGAACCTCGGCCAAGGCCGCCGGAAACCGCATTCCGAGTGGACCCAGCATTGCGACGCCGACCAGGTCGGGGGCCACCGGGGTCACGTAGGCCTCCACCCTGCGCCCCCAATGCACCTCCACCATGTCGGTCCACGGAGCCAGCCGATAATGCTGCCGCAGGCCGAAACGAACCGGTGCCCGCCCCCGGGAGTCCAGGCCCGTATGCCGCCGAACGGTTGAATGCAGTCCGTCGCAGGCCAATAGCCACCGGGCACTTAGGCCGGCCGCGGATACACCAGCGGCCGTGATCTCGACCCGCGTGACACCGGCACGTCGTAGGTCGACCCCCAGCTCCAGGGCGCGTGCTCGCATCGCAGCGTGCAAAATCGTCCGCCGGACACCTCGTCCCACCCCCGTGTGGAAGGTGCGGTCGGCGTGCCGGGAAGCATCGCGGTAGCTGATGCCAGCCAGGGGGTGGCCAGGCGGATCAACCCCCAATGCCTGCAGTGCCGCGAGAGCACCCGGAAGCAGGCCCTCGCCGCAGGCCTTGTCGATCGGGTCCGATCGCCGATCCACCACGATCGTCCGATGGCCCGCCTCTCGCGCACGGATGGCGGCCGCCAACCCGATGGGTCCACCGCCGACCACCAGGACGTCGGTGTCGAAGGCGGGGATCACACCGACCCGGCCAACGCCAGTGCCCGTTCTTCGGCCGGGATCCGGAATCGGGCTAATAAGATCGCGTTGGCGGCGGTGAAGCCTGCGGCGGTCAGCCAACACGAATGCACCAACGGAAGCGCGAAACCCTCCACCACGACTGCGAAGTAGTTCGGGTGCCGCAGGAACCGATAAGGACCGCGGGCGACGAGTGGCAGACCGGGCACGACGATCACCCGGGTGTTCCACTGCTTGCCCAACGTCGCGATGCACCACCATCGCAGTATCTGGCTCGCTGCCACGAGCGCCAGCATCGGAAGGCCCAACCACCAGATGAACGGCCTCTCGGCCACCTCGACCTCCACGAGGCAACCGACCAGGAAAGCAGCGTGTAACGCCGCCATTACCGGAAAGTGACCTTTCCCCACCTCGACGCCACCACGGGCGAAGGACCACCGGGCGTGCCGCACCGAGACCACGACCTCCGCGATCCGCTCACCGGCGGTGGCCAGCACCAGCAACTCGAACCAGGGGGCGTTCATCCGGCCCCCTCGCCGGTGCCGCCGATCGACAACAGCACCAGCTCCACGCCCACACCCGGCCCGAAGGCCATCAACACCGCGACCGCCGGTGGCCTCACTGTCCCCAGGGGCCTGACAGTGGTCGGCGGTCCGGGCGTCGCCGGTTGCCCGACAGGGACCAAGGCTTGCGCCAAGACATGGAGCACCGAGGACGACGAGAGATTGCCCTCCGTGCGCAGCACCGCTCGCGACAGTGCCACCTCCGGCTCGTCCAGCCCTAGGCCGTCACGGACCGCATCGATGATCCGAGGTCCACCCGCATGGACCACCCAGGTGCCGACCTCCGAGATCGTGCGGTCGTGGTGGGCGAGTAGCCCCTTGACCTCACCCAGCAGATGGGACCGAAGGAGATCCGGCACCCCCGGGGACAGCACGATCCGGAAACCCGAATCGCTCACCCGCCACCCCAACTCCGCCGCCGAGGATGCCAGCAACGCCGACCGTGAACCAACGACCCGCGCCAGACCCCGGCCGGCGGCCGGATGCTCGGCGCCGGCCAACACCACCGCCGTGGCGCCGTCGCCGAAGAGCCCGCTGGCGACCAGATTGGGAACGGAGTCATCACCGCGTTGGAACGTCAACGAACACAGCTCCACGCTCAACACGACCGCGACCGCGCGCGGATGGCCGAGAAGGTACTCTTCCGCCGCCGCCAAACCGGCCGCCCCGCCGGCACAGCCCAACCCGAAGGACGGCCTTCGGCGTATGTCTGGCCGCCATCCCACCCGCTGGGCGACCAGCGCGTCGAGTGACGGTGCGCCCACACCCGTGACCGTCGTACAGAACACCCAGTCCACATCGACCGGCACCAGGCCGGCCTGAGCCAGTGCACCGGCACACGCCTCGGTTGCGAGATCCGCCCCCACCCGCAAGAAGACGTCATTGGCCGCGCCGAAGGACGTCAACTGTCCGTACTGCTCCAACGGCAGCGCCAGATGACGGCGGTCCACTCCCGCATGGGCATGAACGCGCTCCAGGGCGGCGCGCCGGGACGGATCGGAGGTCAACAACGAACCGATCGACGCAGTGATCTGCGACTGCTCGTACACATGGGCCGGAAACACCGGGCAGACCGCCAGGACGTGCGACATCTCGGCATCGTCACATGGCCGTTCAGCCCACGCATTGCGCGCAAGTACTGGTCAGCGGACCTACCGTGCCCCCATGTCCGCCGTCCGTGGCTACGCCACCGCCAGTCACCTGGCTCCCACCCTCGTCGTCACCACCTTGGCAACTGCCATGGCCGTCGGATTCGGCGCCAGGCCGACCCAGACCGTCACGGTCGCCGTCGCGGTGCTCCTGGGCCAACTCTCAGTGGGCTGGTCCAACGATTGGCTTGACGCCGAACGTGATCGTGTCGTCCAACGGTCAGCCAAACCGGTTGTAGAAGGCGTCGTCACGCCCGACGCGCTATGTCGAGCAGCCTGGGTGGCTCTCGTGGGCTGTGCGCTTGCCTCGTGGGCTACCGGCCCGGTTCCGGGAACCGTTCACATGGTTGCCGTTGCTTCGGCCTGGGCCTACAACGTCGGGCTCAAGGTGACCTTGGCCTCCTGGGTGCCCTATGCGATCTCCTTCGGATTGCTCGCCGCCTTCGCGCCGCTGGCTGCTGGAGCCCAGGTGGTCCCGTGGCTGATCGTGGCCGCCGCGCTGCTGGGTTGCGGCGCCCACATCGCCAACGCGCTGCCCGACCTGGAGGACGACCAAGCCACGGGAGTGCACGGGCTGCCACAACGTCTAGGTCGACGGGTCGACGGGGTGCTCTCCCCAATTCTCCTGGCCGGGGCTGTGGTGGTTGTGATCCTGGCTCCGCCGGGGATGCCGTCGGAGGCCGCACTGGCGATCGGTGGGCTCGCGCTGGTCACCGCTGTCATCGCGGGCCTCCTCGGTGCCGGCGCCCTCGGCACCGTCCGGAGCCGGGCGCCCTTCGGGCTCTCGATGGCCGTTGCGGGCCTCTGCGTGGGATTGCTGATTCTTGCCCCTTCCGGCGCCGGGCTGCCGGCGCACTAGGCTGCGAAGATGGCCAGGTTCTTCGATGTGCACCCCGACAACCCCCAACCGCGGGCGATCGCGCAGGTGGCTGCGATGCTCGCGGATGACGCGCTGATCGTCTACCCGACCGATTCCGGATATGCCCTGGGGGCTCGTATGGGTGCCCAGGAGGGGGCTGAGCGTATCCGGCGAATCCGCCGCCTCTCAGACCAGCACCACTTCACGTTGGTCTGCGCCGACTTTGCCCAACTCGGTCAGTTCGTGCGTGTCGACAACGCGGCTTTCCGGGCGATCCGGTCGTGTACGCCAGGTCCCTACACCTTCATTTTGCCGGCGACCGGGGAAGTGCCCCGGAGGTTGGCGCACCCGAAGAAGAAGACAGTGGGGGTGCGGATCCCCGACGACGCCGTCGCCCAGGCGATCGTGGGTGCACACGGGGCGCCGATCCTGTCGAGCACGCTGTTGCTGCCCGACCAGGAGGACGTATTCACCGAAGCCTGGCAGATCAAGGAGGAACTCGATTCGGTCGTCGATGCCGTGATCGACGGTGGTGAGCGGGGGAGCACCCCCACCACCGTGATCGACTACTCCTCGGGGGAGCCGGAGGTCCTGCGCGTGGGCGCCGGGGACCCCAGCCGATTCGAGTAACCGCTCCGGATGGCTACCATCAGGGCATGAGCAGTCAGGGTCTGGCCCAGTCACGTCAACGGATGGCCGAGGCCGGGGTCACCGCGACCGCGATCGAGGCGTTCTCGCGCCTCTACGGGCAACTCCAATCGGGTGCGACGGGGATGATCGCCGAGGCCGATATCGAGCCGCTCGCCGCTGTGCCCCGGGCGGCGGATGTCGAGATCGGTGCGAGTGACGGCGCGGCGGCGCTGGCTAAGACGGCCGTCATCAAGCTCAACGGGGGCCTGGGCACCTCGATGGGCATGGACCGCGCCAAATCCCTGCTGACGGTGCGATCTGCCGACAGCGATCACGGCGCGCTGACCTTCCTCGACATCATCGTCGGGCAGATACGAGCCGCTCGGAAAGCCACGGGCGCGCGCCTTCCGCTCATCCTCATGAACAGTTTCCGCACCCAGGCAGACAGCCTCGCGGCCCTCGCTGCCCACGCCGACCTGGCCGTCGACGGCCTGCCCCTGGACTTCCTGCAGAACCAGGAACCCAAACTCCGTGCCGACGATCTGACCCCGGTCGACTGGCCGGCCGACCCCAGCCTCGAATGGTGTCCGCCCGGTCACGGGGACCTGTACACCGCGCTGCGGGCCTCCGGGGTGCTGTCGGCGCTGCGGGCAGCAGGTTTCCGGTATGCCAGCGTCTCCAATTCCGACAACCTCGGCGCCGCACCCGATGCCGCAATGGCGGGATGGTTTGCCGCTTCCGGCGCCCCCTATGCGGCCGAGGTCTGTCGCCGGACGCCTGCCGATCGCAAAGGCGGGTACCTCGTCGTGCGGCGCGCCGACGGGCGGCTCGTCCTCCGGGAGACCGCACAAACGCCGGCCGAAGATGAGGCGGCGGCCAACGACATCGAACGGCACCGGTACTTCCACACGAATAATCTCTGGTTCGACCTCGACGCCCTCGCCACCCAACTCGACGACAACGGCGGTGTACTCGAGCTACCGCTGATCCGAAACGCCAAGACAGTTGACCCCACAGATCCGGCCTCCACACCCGTCATCCAGATCGAATGCGCCATGGGCGCCGCCGTCGAGCTCTTCGAGGGAGCCCAGGCGATCGAGGTCGACCGCGGGCGTTTCCTCCCCGTCAAGACGACGAACGACCTGTTGACGCTCCGTTCGGACGTCTACGAGCTGACCGACGACTTCCGGGTTGTCGCCTGCGTGGCCAGCCCTCTCGTCGACCTCGACCCGGCGCACTACAAGACCGTCGCGGAACTCGATCAGCGCTTCACCCAGGTGCCCTCCCTACGGTCTGCCCAGTCGTTGCGGGTGCGGGGCGATTGGACGTTCGATGCGAATGTCCGGGTGGTGGGCGAGGCCGTCTTGGTAGACGAGTCGGGCACTCCGCAGACGGTGCCGGCAGGCGCCGAGGTGGGGCCGGCCGGAGTCAGCCGCTGACAGCCGGTAACTCCACGACCCGCAGGTCGCCGAGCCGAGTGTTCGCCACCCCGGCGCTCGCGGCCGCCGCCATCGCCTCGGCGTCCGGCACTTCGCCGGGCCGGACGAGCAACAGGAACTCGGCTTCGTCGCGGTAGCTCACCTCGGCGAGGAGGCCGTCGTGCCGCGCGCACCAGGACTGGGCGAGGCCGTGCAATCGACCCGCCTCGGTATGCGGCACCGTGAGCCGCAGTTCGCGTAACTCAGCCCGTCGAAGGAGTTCTGCCTCATCGAGTGCCGCGCTCACGGCTCCGGCATATGCCCGTGCCAGCCCGCCCGTGCCGAGAAGCACGCCGCCGAAGTAGCGGGTGACGACCGCGACGAGATCGGTCACCGGCCGATGCCGCAGCACCTGGAGCATGGGCGCTCCCGCCGTGCCGGCGGGCTCCCCGTCATCGGAGGAACGCGCCAGTTCGCCCCGAGCCCCGATCACCATCGCGGTGCAGTGGTGGCGTGCATCCCAGTGTTCCTTGCGGACGGTCGCGATCACCGCATCAGCCGCCTCCGTGGTCGAGACGGGGGAGAGCAGGGCGATGAAGCGGGACTTCTTGACAATCGTTTCGTGGCAGGTGGCGGCCGCGAGAGTCGAGGGGAGCACGGAATCGGACACCCCCTGAGCTTACGGATGCGGGGAGAGTGTGCTGTTCCAAAAAATAGTGTGCCAAGCATCTATACTAAGTTCGTGGTGCCCAACGCAATCACTCAACCGCCGACAAGCCCAGACGACCGCCGATACCCGCGGCCTGCGGTCAGTCACGAGGAAGCGGAATGGATCTGGCGGCTACTGGCCACGGAGGCACTCGCGGAGGTGGCGAAGCCGGAGATCGTGCGCCTTGCGGTGATCGTCGGCCTCACGCGAGCGACGGGTGCGCGCTACGGCGACCTGCTCCGCTGCACACTCGATTCGATCGACCTTGGCCCACCAGCCGCCAGATCGGGGGAGGGGCGGATCGTCCTGCGGCACGGAAAACACCGGACGGTCCGCGAACACAGGCTGTCGCCCGATGTCGTCGTCCTGCTCCGGTGCTGGCTGCGGGTCCGCGAGGAGTTGTGCGCGGGGCTGGAGGGATCGGTGCCGCGCGCCCTGCTGCTGACCGTCCATCACACTCACGACAACGGTGTGACGGTCTCGCGCGGGCTGCCGATCACGAAACAGGGCTTGGTGCTGTCCTGGCGTCGTTTCGTCCACCGCACGAACGCTCGTTACGGTGGCACGAGGCCACCACTGCCCACACGTTTCGAGCAAGTGCGTCGGGCGTGGAGGTCGGAGCTTACCGAATGATGTGGTTCTCGGCGTGCAGCCCGGCGGCGGCAGCGGCCACGAACGCCGCCGGATCGGCATCCAAGCCTCGACCCATGGTCGACAACCCGACGGGGCTCTGTCGAAGGGCTGCCATCAGGTCCGAGTCCGTCTCGATGTCGACTCGACGGTGCCGTGAGGTACCCACCAGTGCGGCGACCTGCTCATCGATACGCCAGGTCAACTCTGGACCCCAGGCCGGCAGGTTCTCGATTTCCGGTGTCGGCACCGGGGCGACCACCTCACTCGGGCCGTGCGCTACGCGCCCGTAGGCTGTCAACGAATGATGGGAGACCCCACGGTGGCGATCGCGCGGGTCCGCGCCCGAGATCCGCAGGCTCGCGACCGGCCGCCCGCCCAACACGCCCACGGCGTTCAACGCTTCACCGGCGGCGACGCCGGAAAACCCCCACCGCGTTCCGGTCCCCAGATTCCCCGGCCCCTGCGCCACGATCGCGACGTCGGCCTTCACCACCAGCTTGGCCGCCAGGAGGGCGCTGTGCACGGTGACGGCCTCGTGGTCACCACCGAAGGCTTGCCCCGCCGTGAGGCAACTCGCCAACCAGCCCGACTCCCGCAGACCGGCGACGGTTCGTGAGAAAGCCGACGGCAGCGCGCCACCGTCGGTGAGCACATAGGCAACTCGGGGGATCGGCCGTCCCGCTCGCAAGGCCGCGTGGCGGATTCCCGCGACGATCGCGGGCACCGCGGAATGCAGATCAGCTACGACGACCGGCAACCCCGCGAGGTCATCCGCGTCCCGGAGTTCGTCGTGTACCGGCGACTCCTGCTCGTCGACACCCAGGACCATCGCCTGCAAGGGCGTATAGCGTGCCTTCACCAGGTGGCCGGGACCAGCGGGCGGGTCTGCCGGGAGGGTGGTCGTGTTGGCCACGACCAGCGCATACCCCCCTGTGCCTAGCCCCCGGGCCAGAGCGGAAACGTTAAGCAGAACCTCATCCCCAGGATCCGGTGAACCCACCACATCCGTGTAGGCCAAGGCACGGACGTGCGGCGATACCCCGATCGGATCGGGTAATTCCACGGTCAGTTCCAGCGCACCCGGCCACGATCGGTCGCGCGACACCACGGTTGCCCTACGCCACGTCATCACGGCGAACACGCTACCGCCCGCTAGCGTGGTATCCGATGTCCGAAACCAAGCCCCCGTCCTCGACGAGCCCCGCCTCGCGATTGCTTAACGTGGTAATCGCGTTGGTCAACACCACGGCTCCGATGACGAAACAGCAGATACGCCGCAACGTCGTCGGCTACGCCGATGCACCGTCGGTGGAGGCCTTCGAGCGAATGTTCGAGCGAGATAAGGACACCCTCCGGGAGCTGAGCATCCCGATCGTCACGGTGGATGGCGGTGGCCACTCCGACGACATCGGATACCGGATCGATGGTGATGCCTACGCCCTGCCACCCATCGACTTGACCTCGGCCGAGTTCGGTGTGCTGTCGCTGGCCGCGCAGTTCTGGCAGGACAAGACGCTGCGTACAGACAGCGTCCGAGGGCTGACCAAACTGCGAGCCACCGGATCGGACGGGATCGCGGACGACGTCGTCGCGGGTCTGGCTCCGCAAGTCCGACCCATCGGAGACAACTATGGCCCGCTTCTGGAGGCCATTTCCCAACGCCGTGCGATTACCTTCACCTACCATGCGGCAAACACGGGTGAGGTCCGCGAGCGCATCGTCGAACCCTGGCGAATCGCTGCCCGAGGCGGTGGGTGGTACCTCGTCGGTTTCGATCGTGAACGACAGGCCCCGCGCGCTTTCCGGCTGACCCGGATCGAAGGACGAGTCCGGGGCACCGGACCGGCTGCGACCTTCACCGTCCCCGCCCACGTGGATGTCGACGAGCTCTTGGGCGCCGGTGGCACGGCCGGGGTTGCCCGGCTCGCGATCCTGCCAGAACGTGCGGCCGCACTCCGCGCTCGGGGCACGGCGCTGGGTGTCACGGCCGCCGGTGACCGGGACCTGATCGAGGTGCTCTACACGTCCCTCACTTCGATCCGTGACGAGATCGTGGGCTACGCCGACGCGGTCGTGGTCCAAGCGCCGGTGGAGCTGCGCGAGAGCGTGCTGCGACGGCTGCGCGACGCCGTGGCACTGGGGGGAGCTAACGATGGCTGAACGTGCGGATGACCGACTCGTGCGGTTATTGGGCATCGTCTCTTATCTCGAGACGGCTGGGGCTGTGCCGGTTGAACAACTCGCGGAGCGGTTCGGAGTCAGCTCAGCACAACTGCTGCGGGACATCGACGCCCTTTGGGTCTCCGGCACCCCGGGGTACTGGCCGGACGACCTGATCGACTTCGACGCGGACTCCTATGAGCGCGGGATCGTCCGGCTGACCGAAGCGCGGGGAATGACACGTCCCCTGCGACTGGGTGCCCGGGAGGCAGTGGCGCTGATCGCCGCATTGCGGGCGATGGGGGAGACGGTGGCGGTTCAGGTGGACGCCGACCGGGCAGCAGTCGTCGCTTCGGCTCTCGGGAAGCTCACGGATGCCACCGGCGAGGCCGCGGCAGCGGTTGATGTGCGGTTGGCTCCGGAAGGCAACCCGGAGGTGGTCGCGGTGGTATCCAGCGCGGTCACTGCGGGTCACCGTCTGCGGATCAGGTATGTCACCGCGGCTGATGTCGCAAGTGAGCGGGAGGTCGACCCAGTCTCTTTGCATACCCAGGACGAGCACGCGTACCTGCTGGCCTGGTGTCATCGGGCCGGGGGGCGACGGACCTTCCGGATGGATCGGATCCTGGCCGCCACCGATCTTGGTGTACCGGTCGCCGGTCACGACGTGGAACCGGAGATCGATTTCGCCCCCACCGGCGAAGCGCCGATCGTGACGGTGGTTTTCGCCAGCCCTGCGCGTGCCGTCGCGGAGCAGGTTCCAGTCGAGTCCGTTCGCAACCTGCCCGACGGTTCTTTCGAGGTCACCCTGCGGGTGACGAATCCGGCCTGGTTGCGCCAGCTTCTGCTCGCCAGGGCCGGTCAGGTGTTGTCGGTTTCTCCGGCCCTCTTCGCCACGGAGGTCGCCGACGCTGCACGCGCCGCCGTGGGCGCCTACGCTGCCGACACCGTCTAGGGTGTGCCCATGTGGTTCTGGATCTGGTCCGGCCTCGTCGTCGCGACCTTGCTGTGCGCGGCGTGGCTTGGCCGGCGGCTCTGGCATTCGCTCAAGGCGCTCGGTACTGAAGCCGGCCGCGCCTCGGCACTGATGGCGGAGGCGAGTGATCGCGTCGCCGATCTCACCGAACGCATGGCCGCCGCCCAACCGAGTACCGCGCCGACGCTGAACGACGACCCGGTGGTATTGCGCGCCAGGGTGGCCGAGTTGCGTTCTGTGCGCCTCGAGAGCCGCTCCCAGCGCCGCCGTCGGCATATGGGGACCTGGGAATCCTGGCTATCGTTCAACGAGTAGAGTGGAATACGGCACAGCAACCTGAACGATGACGGTTGCACCGCGCCGGACGTGCCTTTCGTCACTCATGAGTAGTAGGTTCTCGGCATGAACTTCCTCCGCCATCCAGGGATGATCCTCGTCCTGGTCCTCATCGTTATCCTGCTCTTCGGATCGAAACGACTGCCGGACGTAGCCAAAAGCGTCGGCCAGTCGATGAAGATCTTCAAGAAGGAGGTGCACGAACTCCGGGACGAGGACTCCGCCTCGACCACCGACGCCCCCGGTACCAGCACCACGGCTTCCGCCACCGGAACAGGCGTGTCCGCAGGATCGGACGACGCCGCCCCGAAGGTCTAATCCGTGCCACGTCGCACTCCTCGCAATGGCGAGGGGCGCATGCCGCTGCGTCAACACCTCGTTGAGATCCGCCGTCGCCTCTTCTTCGCTGCCATCGGAGTGCTGCTCGGCGCTGTTGTGGGCTGGTTCCTCTATGACGAGGTCTTCCACCTGCTTCAGGAGCCGCTCCTGAACGCGGCGAAAGAACAGCACCGCGAGATCACCACCAACTTCTCCGGCATCGCCACCGCTGTCGACCTCAAGGTCAAGGTCTCGTGCTTCCTCGGGGTGATCCTGTCGAGCCCGTGGTGGATCTACCAGCTCTGGGCCTTCATCAACCCCGGGTTGACGTCCAAGGAGCGGCGCTACGCCTTCTCCTTCATCGGTGCGGGGGTGCCGCTCTTTCTCGCCGGTGGCGCTCTCGCCTGGTATCTGCTGCCCCGCGCTGTCGCGCTGCTGACCGAGTTCGCCCCCGAGGACACCACCAACCTGATCGACGCCCAGGCGTACCTGAGTTTCGTGATGCGCCTGATCCTGGCTTTCGGCCTCGCGTTCCTGGTCCCTATCGTGATGATCGCGTTGAACTGGATGGGTGTGGTGAAGGCCAGAGCGTGGCTGGCGGGGTGGCGGTGGGCGATCCTGGTCGCCTTCACCTTCGCAGCAATCATGACCCCAACACCCGACATCCTGACGATGTTCTGGGTGGCCTTGCCTATCTGTGCGCTGTACTTCATCGCCTATGGCATTTGCGTCGTCCACGACCGGCGGGCGAGTCGACGCGCGGTGGCGACCGCCTCGTGACACCGTACGTGCGGCACACCCGCTAGGAGGGCATGTGAGCAGGATCGGTGTCGTGGTCAACCCGACTGCCGGACGAGGCCGCGGAAGGCAGTCCGGTGCGCGCGTCGAACAGGCCCTCGGCCAGGACGGCCATGACGTCATCGATCTCACCGGCAGTGACTATCGCAGCGCCGCCCAGCTCGCCCGAGCAGCTGTCCGGGACGGCGCTGTCGACGTTCTCGTCGTGGTCGGCGGGGACGGCATGGTCCACCTGGGCGTCAACACAGTGGCTGATACCGGGGTGCCGCTCGGCATCGTCGGCGTCGGCACCGGAAACGACTTCGCGCATGCCGTGGGACTGCCGATCGGCCGCGACGCCCTGGCAATAGCCGCACTCAGGGAATCCTTGACCCACCCCCCACGCGCCTATGACGCCGTCCAGGTCGAGGTGCCCGGACTCACTGAACCGCGATGGTTCGCGGGCGTGCTGTCGATGGGGATCGATGCGGCCATCAACGCTCGCGCCAATGCCATTCGCTGGCCCAAGGGAGCCGCCCGGTACGCGCTGGCGGCTCTCCTGGAAATCGGCGCCTACCGCCCCTACGGCTACCGGGTCCGGCTGGGTGGACTCGACCCGGCGACGGACCTCACCGGACTCGTCGCAGGAGTCCGCCTGGAGCCCGATGGGGAGGAGGTCGTCTGGGAGTCACCGGGAGCGCTGATCGCGGTCGCCAACGGGGTGCGCGTGGGCGGTGGTATCCGGATCGCACCGGACGCTCTGCTCGACGACGGAATGCTGGACGTCTTACTGGCGGGGCCATTCACCCGGATGCAGGCGGTGATGGCCTTTCCCGGGATGTATCGCGGTAGCCACGTCAGCAACCGACTGGTCGGTGTTCTCCGCGCCCGCACCGTCACCCTCGAACCCACCGCCGCGGGTGCCGCGCCGCCCATCGCCTTCGCGGACGGCGAGTATGTCGGCCCGGTGCCGGCCCGGGCCGAGATCCGCCCCCACGCGCTGCGTGTGCTCACCGTGCCGGCCGGGACGGTGGAGCCTTAGAACTCGCCCGACGCCGGCTAATTCGCTCAGGGTCAAGACCGCGACACCCGTAGGCTGACATCATGACCCCACAGGACCCAGCGGGGTCGATCGATACCAGCCCGGCCGCCCGGTTCGCCGCAGCCCGCAAACGCCAGGCCGCGGAACGCACCCAGCTCGCACAGTTCCGGTCTACCTTCGACTTCCCCTTCGACGACTTCCAGAACGACGCGTGCGAAGCACTCGAGGCAGGCCGGGGCGTGTTGGTCGCTGCGCCTACCGGCGCTGGAAAGACAGTCGTCGGTGAGTTCGCGGTGCACCTTGCGCTGCACCAAGGGCGGAAGGCGTTCTACACCACACCGATCAAGGCACTGTCCAACCAGAAGTTCACCGACCTCGCCCGCAGATACGGCGCCGAGAACGTCGGGTTGCTGACGGGGGACACGTCGATCCACTCCGAAGCGCCCATCGTCGTCATGACCACCGAAGTGCTGCGGAACATGCTGTATGCCGACTCACCCGCACTGGCCGGGCTCGGCTACGTGGTGATGGACGAGGTCCACTACCTCGCCGACCGTTTTCGCGGGCCGGTGTGGGAGGAAGTGATCATCCATCTACCGACGGAGGTCCAGTTGGTGTCGCTGTCGGCCACCGTGTCGAACGCGGAGGAGTTCGGCGATTGGCTGGCCATGGTGCGCGGCGACACCCTCGTCGTCGTCAGCGAGCGCCGACCCGTTCCGCTGTGGCAGCACGTGCTGGTCCACGGCGCGGGGACGGGACCCTCGCGCCGCGGCCCGGGCGCGGATCTGGTGGATCTGTACGGGGAGGATGTCGATCCGACCGCACCGGGCGTGAACCCACCGATCAACCCCGATTTGCTCGCCGCCTTCCGCTCGGCGCCACGTACACCGGCCCAGGGGCGCCGGGGGGACCGCGGCTACCGCGGGCGCGGTGGTCGCCGTCCCCGTGGTCCGATGGCGACGGCGGTCCGACAGACGCCCGGGCGGGTGACGGTCATCGATGCACTGGATCACGACGGGCTGCTGCCCGCCATCTACTTCGTGTTCTCGCGGGCGGGGTGCGAGGGGGCGGTGGTCAGCTGTGTCCGGGCAGGCATCCGGTTGACCACGCCGGCCGAGGAGGAACGGATCCGCCGGGTCATCGGCGAGCGCACAGCATCATTGCCGGCCGAGGATCTCGACGTGCTCGGCTTCTGGTCGTGGCAGGAGTCGCTCACCCGGGGTGTCGCGGCACATCACGCCGGCCTGCTGCCGGTGTTCAAGGAGACCGTCGAAGAGCTGTTCAGCCAGGGTTTGGTCAAGGTGGTGTTCGCGACCGAGACGTTGGCCCTCGGCATCAACATGCCCGCACGGTCGGTGGTGTTGGAGAAGCTGGTCAAGTGGGATGGCACGACTCATGTGGGGGTGACGCCGGGGGAGTACACCCAACTCACCGGCCGGGCAGGGCGGCGCGGTATCGATGTGGAGGGCCACGCGGTCGTCGTCGATCACAGCGGGTTGGACCCGGTGCACCTGGCCGGGCTCGCCTCGAAGCGCACGTACCCGCTGCGATCCAGCTTCCGGCCCACCTACAACATGGCCGTGAACCTCGTCGAGCAGGTTGGGATCACTGCTGCCCGGGAGGTGTTGGAGACGTCGTTCGCGCAGTTTCAGGCGGACCGGGGCGTCGTCGGGCTCGCCCGGCAGATCCGTAATCAGGCGGAGGTGCTGGCCGGCTATGCGGCGGCGATGACGTGCGACCGGGGGGACTACCCGCAGTACGCGGCGCTGCAGCGCCGGATCAGTGAACGCGAGAAAGAACTGCATCGCGGCAACCGGGCGGCGCGCAGGGCGGAGGTCGTCGCGGTCCTGGAACGACTGCGGCGCGGCGATGTGGTCGAGGTGCCCTCAGGTCGCCGGGCGGGCTACGTCGTCGTCCTCGACCCTGGTGAAGGTGGCGGTCTCGACGGTCCACGACCGATGGTGCTGACCCAGGAGCGCCAGGTGAAGCGGCTCACCCTGGCCGATGTCCCGCAGGGTCTTCGGGTGGTCACCCGCATCCGGATACCGAAGGCGTTCAACGCCAGGATTCCCGGCCAGCGCCGCGACCTGGCGTCGAGCCTGCGCAACGCGCTGAGCGATCGCTCGATCAAGCCGGCACGGCTGAAGGGACCTCGAGACCCCGCGGAGGACGCGGAGCTGACCCAGCTGCGCGCCGAGATGCGGCGACACCCGTGCCACTCTTGCCCTGACCGGGCCGATCACGCCCGGTGGGCGGACCGTTGGTCCTCCTTGAAGCGGGAGCATGCGGCGCTGCAGCGCAAGGTTGAGGGCCGTACGGGCTCGATTGCCCGCATTCTCGACCGGATCTGTGAGGTGCTGGTGGGCTTCGGCTACTTGGCGCGCACTCCTGGGGAACCCGCCGGCCTCGAACTCACCGACGACGGCCGGTGGCTTCGGCGCCTCTACGTCGAGAATGACCTGCTGCTGGCGGAGTGCATCCGCCGGGGCGCCTGGGCCGAGTTGGACCCGGCCGGGTTGGCCGCCGCCGTCTCGACTCTCGTCTACTCGGGCCGCCGGGAGAATGCCGGCGACCCGTCCATCCCCGGTGGGCCGTCGGGTCAGCTCGCACAGGCACTCGATGAAACCACGCGTATCTGGTCGGAGGTCGACGACCTCGAACAAGCACACCACCTCCAAGCGACCGGGCGACTCGACTTCGGCATCGTCGAGGCCGTGCACCGGTGGGTTCGCGGGCGCAACCTCGAGGTCGTCCTCCGTGGGGCCGACATCGCCGCGGGTGATTTTGTGCGTTGGTGCAAACAGCTCATCGACGTGCTTGACCAAGTGGCCGCAACAGCGCCCCAGCCCGCCCTACGCCGTTCGGCACACCAGGCGATCGAGGGTCTGCGGCGGGGTGTTGTGGCCTATTCGAGTCTTTGAGGTCGGGACGCACCGACGCCCGCCAGCTATCGTGAGCGCGTGTCATCCATCTTGTACCGCGGCGGTGTCATCCACTCTCAGACCGATCCGTTCGCCGAGGCGCTACTCGTCGACGAAGGAGTGATCGCGTGGATCGGCGCCAACGACACCGCGGACGGATTCGCCGCCCGCGCGGACCGGGTCATCGACCTCGACGGCGCGCTGGTGGCACCCGGCTTCGTGGACTCCCATGTGCACCTGCTGGAGACCGGCCTCGCCCTCACCGGAGTCGACCTGTCACCCGAGGCGGGCGTCACCAGCCTCGAGGAAGCACTGGACGCAGTGCGCGCGGCGGCCCACCGCGCCCGCGACGGCGATGTGGTCCTCGCTTACGGCTGGGACGAGCAGTTCTGGCCCGAGGGCCGTGCGCCGGACCGCAATGAGCTCGATACCGCCGCAGGGGGACTGGCCGTCTACGCTGCCCGCGCGGATGTCCACTCAGCGGTGGTGTCCACGGCCCTCGCCAACCGCTATGAACTTGACACGCTGTCTGGTTGGCATGACTCCGGCTGGGTGACAGGTGACGCCCACCACCGAGCGCGTGACGGCGCCCGCGCGATCCGCCCGGATGAGCGGGCCGGCTTGTACCGCACCGCCTTGGAACAGGCGGCCCGCCACGGCATCGTCTCCGTCCATGAGATGAGCGCCCCTCATGTGGACACCAGGGAGGGCCTGCGGGAACTCTTGGCGCTCACCGCCAGCGCCGAATCTGGGTTGCCTCATGTGGTGGCCTACCGCGGTGAGCTGTGCACGACGCCCGATGACGCCCGTACCCTGCTCGCCGAACTCCCGGGAATCACCGGCATCGCGGGCGACGTCAATGT
Organism: Cellulomonadaceae bacterium; assembly: GCA_031551755.1. Taxonomy (GTDB): domain Bacteria; phylum Actinomycetota; class Actinomycetes; order Actinomycetales; family Cellulomonadaceae; genus JAVBMU01. The sequence continues at coordinate 28,208 of JAVBNE010000008.1, forward strand.
CGATGGCTCCCTGGGTTCGCATACCGCCGCGATGCGCTACCCGTACAGCGACGCACCGCAGACCCGGGGAACGCTCTACCTGACGGCGGATCAGATCGCCGGCCACCTGCACGCGGTGGCCGCTGCCGGTTCTCAAGGGGGGCTGCACGCGATCGGTGATGCCGCGATGGATGAGTTCGTACTCGGGCTGACCGCGTTGGCCGATGAACATGGCGCCGCTAGTGTGCGCGCCGGTCGGCACCGCTTGGAGCATGCGTTGTTCATCGACACGAACGCACTCCAGACGTTGTTGGTTTTTGGTATCAACTTGTCGCTGCAGCCGGCCTTCGACGCACGGTGGGGTGGGCCGGAAGGGCTGTATGCCGCGCGCGTGGGGGCGACCAGGGTGGAGGGGATCAATCCCTTCGCGGATCTGGCCGCCGCCGGGGTGCCGCTGGCCTTCGGCTCCGATACTCCGGTGACCTACTTCGACCCGTGGGGAGCTGTTCGGGCGGCGATGTCCCATCACGACCCCGACCAGCGTATTTCGGCCCGGGCCGCCTTCCGAGCACATACCCGTGGAGGCTGGCGCGCGGCGGGCCTTGATGACACGGGGGCCGGCCAGCTTCGGGTGGGGGCCCCGGCTCACCTGGCGGTATGGCGTTCGGAGCATCTCGCGGTGCAGGGCGCGAACCCAAACGCGTCGTCGTGGAGTACCGATGCGCGGGCTGGTACGCCGTTGCTTCCAGAACTCGGACCCGAAGATGCGCCACCGGTCTGCCTGCAAACCGTGCGCGACGGGGTAGTGATCTTCGACACCCTCGGTTAGTGGCTGGTGGGTTTTGCGTGCGATTCCCAGACCGTCATGGGACGAAGTCCACACTTTGACTACCAGACGTCGACGCGGCCTTGACACTGCGCTGTGGCCCGGTAGGTTCGACAGAGTGTTCCGGCCTCCACGGCCGGGAGCGGCAGCCACCATCTCGCCTGTTCCCGCACGCGTGGACCGCACAGGCCAGGTCCGCGCGCCCAGTAGAAAACGTGTACTTACCGGTGGCGGTGAGGCACGGGCCGAAGGGCGCGCGGGCCAGGCGACACTCAGCCTGTCGGAAGCTGTGCCATGGCGTACTGTGCCGTTCGTGCCGACCCGCATCCCTTCCCGGCTGGTGACGGTTCTGCTGGCCATCGGCGGCGGACTGGTCACCGACACGGCCTTCCCGAACCACGGCTGGTGGCCGATGGCCTTCGTCGGCGTGGCCGCGTTGTATCTCGCGCTTCGCCGTGACGAGTCCCCGTGGGCCGCCGTGATCGGTGGGGTGTGGGGGGTGTCGTTCTTCGGCGTTCATCTGCTGTGGGCCCGCGAAGCCACGGACGTCGTGCCCTATGTGGCGCTGGTCATCCTGGAATCGGTCTTTTTCGCCACGCTGGGTGCCGTCTGGGTGTGGGTTCGGCGACTGCCAGCCGTCGGAACGCGTCCCGCAGTCCGGGCCGTCGCGTTCACTGTCCTGTTTGTCGCGACGGAGCAGTTGCGTTCCCAGGGGCCGTTCGGCGGGTTCCCCTGGGGGCGTCTCGCTTTCAGCCAGGTCGACGCTCCGTTGGGACGCATGGCCTGGTTGGGCGGTGAGGTGCTCGTGTCGTTCACCACCGTGCTCATCGGTGTGCTCCTGGTCGTGGCCGTCGAGCGCCTCGGATCGGTGCATTCCTGGATGTTGCCGACCGGCGCGGTGGCCGTCGTCGTGATGCTCCTCATCGGTCCGCTCTTCCTGCATCTGGACGTGCGGGCGCAACGGGGGAGCCTCGCGATCGGTGCGGTGCAGGGCAACGTCTCCGAACCGGGGCTCGGCTCCTTCGCCAACCGTGGCGAGGTGCTGACCAACCACATCGACGGCACCTTGGCGTTACTTGACACCGTTGATCGCGGTGAACTGGACGTGGTGCTGTGGCCGGAGAACGGCTCCGACCTGGACCCCCAGGAGGACCGCGAGGTCGCCACCGCGATCGATGCGGCGGCGCGGGCCGTCGGCACGCCCATCCTGGTCGGCGCTCAGGAGTACCCAGCCAGCGGTGGTCGCTACAACGTGCTATTGCTGTGGGAGCCGGGGGAGGGGGTCGTGGGTCGTTACGCCAAACAGCACCCGGCGCCGTTCGGTGAGTACATCCCGCTGCGCTCCTTCGTCCGAGTGTTCTCCGAGGAGGTCGATCGCGTCAGCAGCGACATGCTCGCCGGCCATCAGGTCGGGGTCGTCGGGTTGCCCGTCGAACGCTTGGGCCGCACAGTTCCGCTGGGGACGGTGATCTGCTTCGAGGTGGCCTATGAGCCGCTCGTTCGTGCCGCCGTCGAGGCGGGTGCACAGATGCTGGTGGTGCCGACGAACAACGCCTCGTTCGGATACACCCCGGAGTCGACCCAGCAATTGGCGATGTCGCGGCTGCGTGCGATAACCACGGGTCGAGCGACCGTGCAGATCTCCACGGTGGGGGTCAGCGCCGTCATCTCCCCGGACGGTTCCGTGCGGGAGCGCACCGGGCTGTTCACGGCGGATCAGATGGTCGCCGAGCTGCCGTTGCGGACATCGATGACCCCGGCCGTGCGTCTGGGGGGATGGCCGGGTGCGATCGTTGAGGCGATCGCCGGTGCATTGGCGGTCACGGCGATCGTCGCTGGATTCCGGCGACGCCGTGCGGAGTCAGGGTCAGGCGCTGCGACGGAGCTTTCCGGCGCGCAGGAGCCCTAGGCGCTCGTCGAGCAGCTCCTCGAGTTCCTTGATGGTGCGCCGCTCCAGGAGCATGTCCCAGTGGGTGCGGGCCGGCTTTCCGGCCTTGGGCTCAGGTCGCTCCGCGTCGCGCAGGAGGGCCTCCAAGCCGCACCGGCATTCCCACACTGGCGGCACGTCGGCATCCGTCGAGAACGGCAGGATGATCGTGTGGCCGTTCGGGCAGTCGTAGTGCGCCTGGAACCGGGGTGCGAAGTCCACGCCCTCGTCGGACTCCATGCTCTTCGCACCGATGCTCATTCCACGCAGCGAACGATCAGGCATGGTGTCCTCCAAGGGTTTGCGGACTGGTGGCCGCGCGATTGTGACTCGTACGTCTTCCGTACCCAACGCCCGTGGTACCGGCTGTGTTCCCCGGCCCAGGGTGAAGGTCACGTGAAGGCACGACCGAACAGCCTCCCCGGCTACTCAGTCATAAGACTCCCGACTTTCGTCCGACTCCGCAACTCCGACGCTCCGGCGCCTGCCGACCATGTGGTCAGGCTCACCCGTTCGGTCGGGTTGGCGGGAACAATGTCCCGGCGGTGGTGGTTGAGCGCAGTGCATGTAAACGCATGAACTTTGAGTAGATCGGGGCCTGTCATGCAGTTCGGCATCTTCTCCGTCGGAGACGTCACCACCGACCCGACCACAGGACGTGCTCCGGACGACACCGAGCAGGTCCGGTCGATGCTCACGATCGCCCGGCATGCCGACGAGGCCGGGCTCGATGTCTTCGCGACCGGTGAACACCACAACCCGCCGTTCGTTCCCTCCTCGCCCACCACCATGCTCGGCTACCTGGCCGGCGTGACCAAGCAGATCACGCTTTCGACGGCGACCACGCTGATCACCACGAACGATCCAGTGCGACTGGCCGAGGAATACGCCATGTTGCAGGTCATCGCCGACGGTCGGATGGACCTGATGCTCGGCAGGGGCAACACCGGTCCGGTGTACCCGTGGTTCGGCTACGACATCCGCAAAGGGCTGGCGTTGAGCATCGAGCACTACGCCCTGCTTCGCCGGTTGTGGACTGAGGACATCGTCGACTGGGAGGGCAAGTTCCGCACCCCGCTCCAGGGCTTCACCTCGACGCCGCGTCCGCTGGACGGCATCGCCCCCTACGTGTGGCACGGATCGATCCGCAGCCCCGAGGTAGCCGAACAGGCGGCCTACTACGGTGACGGGTTCTTGCACAACAACATCTTCTGGCCCATGAGCCACACCAAGCAGATGGTGGCGTTCTACCGGCAGCGGTTCGAATACTACGGTCACGGCTCAGCCGACCAGGCGATCGTCGGCCTCGGGGGGCAGGTGTTCATGCGCCCCAACTCCCAAGACGCCGTCCGCGAGTTCCGGCCTTACTTCGACAACGCCCCCGTCTACGGACACGGGCCGAGCATGGAGGACTTCGCCCGTGAGACACCCTTGACCGTGGGCAGCCCTCAGCAGGTCATCGACCGCTATGGGGCGATGCGCGAGCACGTCGGGCACTATCAGCGGCAGATGTTCCTCATGGACCATGCTGGGCTGCCGCTCAAGACCGTCCTGGAGCAGATCGACATCCTGGCTGAGGAGGTCGTTCCCGTGTTGCGCCACGAAGCCGAAGCGGCCCGGCCGGCCCATGTGCCGGCCGGGCCGCCCACCCATGCCGAGCGGGTAGCTGCGGCACAGGTGGCGGGGGAGCAGGGCGCGGCCCACGTCGGTGGGACCGACGACCTGTGGACGGGCCGGCGTGCCGAGGACGACCAGGACAGCCCGCACCAGAGTGCGCAAGCCGGCCACGCCTTCGGTCTGTGAGGGAGTCATGACCAACGAACGCCACGTGCTGACCATCTCGGCCGGGTTGTCCCAGCCGTCGTCCACCTCGCTGCTGACTACCCGCTTGGCCGAGGCGACCACCCGTGAACTGGCCGAGCTGGGCCAACACGCGAGTGTCCGCCAGGTGGAGCTGCGCACCTACGCTCATGCCATCGTCGACGCGATGCTGACCGGGTTCCCCACGGGGGACCTGGCCACCGTTCTGGGTGACGTGGGCGCCGCCGACGGCATCGTCCTCGCGACCCCGCTGTTCGCCACCACCTACTCGGGGTTGTTCAAGTCCTTCGTGGACCTGATCGATCCGCAAGCGCTCACCGGCACACCAGTCCTGCTGGGGGCGACCGGTGGGACCCCGCGGCATTCGCTGGCGTTGGAGTACTCCATGCGCCCGCTGTTCACCTACCTGCATGCCGATGTCATGACCACTTCGGTCTTCGCGGCCACCGACGATTGGGCACGGGAGAGCGACGGCGCTGGGTTGCCGGAGCGGATCACCCGGGCCGGGCGTGAATTCGCTCGGCGGATCGCCACCCACACATCGCGAGGCCCGGTGGACCCGTTCGCATCGACTCCGAGTTTCGAGGATCTGCTGAGCGATCGTTGAGGCTGATGGGGCCAGGTACGCAGGCTCGGCCCTTCGACCTCCAAGTGTTTCCCGCACGTCGGCGTGAATAGCGTCCGAAGCACGAATAGGGTGGGCGGCGGCGTGGACACGAACCGCGCCGGTCGACTGCGGCACCGACACAGATGGAGACACCATGGGCCTGGGCACTTCGACGCAACCCGTACCGTCGACGGAGCACATCGCTGACACCCACGACCTGATCCGGGTCCAAGGTGCCCGGGAGAACAACCTCAAGAACGTCAGCTTGGAGATCCCCAAACGACGGCTGACCGCGTTCACAGGTGTCTCCGGCTCGGGGAAGAGCTCGTTGGTCTTCGCGACGATCGCTGCCGAATCCCAGCGAATGATCAACGAGACCTACTCCACCTTCGTTCAGGGATTCATGCCGACACTGGGCCGCCCCGACGTCGACGTCCTGGAAGGGCTGACCACGGCAATCATCGTCGACCAGGAGCGGATGGGCGCCAACCCGCGGTCCACCGTGGGCACGGTCACCGACGCGAACGCCATGTTGCGAATCGTCTTCAGCCGGCTCGGCCAGCCGCACCTGGGCTCACCGCAGGCGTTCTCCTTCAATGTCGCCTCCGCCAGCGGTGCCGGAGCGGTCACGGTCGAACGTGGTGGCACCACCATGAAGGAGCGCCGCACCTTCTCCATCACCGGGGGCATGTGTGCCCGTTGTGAGGGACGCGGCAGTGTTCAGGAGTTCGACCTGACGGCGCTCTACGACGACTCCAAGTCGCTGTCCGGTGGCGCCCTGACCATTCCCGGGTACTCGATGGACGGCTGGTACGGGCGGATCTTCGCCGGTTCCGGGTTTTTTGACATGGACAAGCCGATCGGCCAGTTCACCAAACGTGAGTTGGACAACCTGCTGTACAAGGAACCGACGAAGATCAAGGTCGAGGGCATCAACCTCACCTATGAAGGGCTGATCCCAAAGATCCGCAAATCGATGCTCGCCAAGGACGTCGAGGCGATGCAGCCGCATATCCGTGCCTTCGTCGAGCGGGCGATCACCTTCGACACCTGCCCCGACTGCGGCGGCACCCGGCTCAACGAGGGCGCCCGGTCCTCGAAGATCAACGGTCTGAGCATCGCCGATGCCTGTGCCATGCAGATCAGCGACCTCGCGGAGTGGGTCCGCGGAATCGAAGACCCCTCGGTCGCGCCGTTGCTGGCTGCCTTGACCGAGACGCTGGACTCCTTCGTGGAGATCGGTCTGGGGTACCTTTCCCTGGACCGCCCCTCGGGCACGCTATCGGGCGGGGAAGCTCAGCGGGTCAAGATGATTCGGCACCTTGGTTCTTCGCTGACCGACGTCACTTATGTCTTCGATGAACCCACGATCGGGTTGCACCCCCACGACATCCAGCGGATGAACGACCTACTCTTGCAGCTGCGGGACAAGGGCAACACCGTCCTGGTGGTGGAGCACAAACCCGAGGCCATCGCGATCGCCGACCATGTGGTCGACCTGGGTCCCGGGGCAGGGTCGGCCGGGGGACAACTGATGTTCGAGGGGACTGTGGCGGGCCTGCGTGCCGCCAACACCTTGACCGGGCGGCATCTGGATGACCGGGCGACCCTCAAACAGTCGCTGCGTGCGGCGTCGGGCACGCTCGAGATCCGGGGCGCGCGCACCCACAACCTGCAAGGCGTGGACGTCGACATCCCGCTCGGCGTGCTCGTGGTAGTCACCGGCGTAGCCGGGTCTGGGAAGAGCTCGCTGATTCACGGTTCGGTCTCGGGGCGCGACGGTGTCATCACGGTGGATCAGGGGGCCATCCGCGGTTCGCGGCGCAGCAACCCGGCCACGTACACCGGACTCCTCGACCCCATCCGGAAAGCCTTCGCGAAAGCTAACGGGGTCAAACCCGCGCTGTTCAGTGCCAACTCTGAGGGCGCCTGCCCGAACTGCAACGGGGCCGGGGTGATCTTCACGGACCTGGCGATGATGGCCGGGGTCTCCACCACCTGCGAGGTCTGCGACGGCAAACGGTTCGAAGCCTCCGTACTGAACTACCACCTCGGCGGCCGCGACATCAGCGAAGTACTCGCGATGCCGGTGAACGAGGCGCATGAGTTCTTCGCCGACGGTGCAGCCAAGAATGCGGCAGCTCACAAGATCCTGACCCACCTGAACGACGTCGGCTTGGGTTACCTCAGCCTCGGCCAACCGCTCACCACGCTGTCTGGCGGTGAGCGCCAGCGGCTGAAACTGGCCACCCACATGGGGGACAAGGGCGGCATCTACATCCTGGACGAGCCCACGACCGGGCTGCACCTGGCCGACGTCGAGCAGCTGCTGGGCCTTCTTGACCGGCTGGTCGACGCGGGGAAGTCGGTGATCGTGGTCGAACACCACCAGGCCGTGATGGCGCATGCTGACTGGATCATCGACCTCGGACCCGGCGCCGGCCACGACGGCGGGAAGATCGTGTTCGAAGGCACCCCGGCCGAGTTGGTGGCTGCGCGTTCGACCCTGACCGGCCAGCATCTGGCGGATTACGTGGGGGAGTAGGCTGACGCGGAGGACCTTCCCTGTGCGGTGACGGCGCGGGTGAGGATCGCCAACTGTTGGGTCGCGCGGGTCATGGCGACGTAGCGGTCGACGGTATCGGTGATGGTCGTGCCTGGGTCGACCCCTTCGACCAACACCACCAGATCGAATTCCAGCCCTTTGGCTTCTTCAGCTGACAACGACTGGACCCGATCGCGGGGTTCGCACGTGGGGTCGCCGATCACGCAGGCGATCCCTTCATGTTCGGCAAGCCACCGTTCCAGGATGTTGTCGCGTTCGGTGAACGCCGCACGCAGTACCGGAAGTCCGGTGCTGCGAACTGCCCTGGGCACATTGGCGTCGGGGATCGCTGCCCGGATCACCGGCTCGGCCTCGGCCATGACCTCGATCGGTGTCCGGTAGTTGATGCTGAGCGAAGCCACTGTGACCTGGGAGAAGCCCACTCTCTCCAGCCGTTCGGACCAGGACTCAGCGAAGCCACGCCGTGATTGGGCGCGGTCTCCCACGACGGTCACGCTTCGTGAGGGGCAGCGTCGCAGCAACATCTGCCATTGCGCGTCCGTCAACTCCTGCGCTTCGTCCACGATGATGTGCGCGAACGGACCAGCGAGGACGTCTAGGTTGCCGCCGTCGGCTTCCGTCTCCAACGCATTCTGCAGATCCGCGCCGCGCAACATACTCATGACAGCCATCTCGCTGTCGTCGGTTTCGATCAGATCCGAAATGACGTCCGCCATACGTTCACGTTCGGCTTCAGCGTTCGCTTCTCGACGACGACGACGCCGCGAGGCTTGCGGGTCGCCGAGACGGAGCCGCGCGGCATCCAGCAGGGGAAGGTCGGCCACCGTCCAGGCTTGTGGGTCGGTGCGCTGCAGCCGTCGCACGTCGTCCCGGCTCAGCCAAGGTGCGCACATACGCAGGTAGGCGGGCACGGTCCACAAGTCGCCGACGAGGTCTGCGGCGTCAATCAGTGGCCAGGCCCGGTTCAGCACATCGGCCAACCCAGCGTGCCGACGCAGCGATCGGTGGAGAAGGTCGGCCGGAAGGTCGTCGTCGGCTTTGGCGATCAGGATGTCGAGCAGTTCTTCCCAGATCTGGTCGCGAGCCTCGTTATGCGGGACACCCGGATCGGCCGCCTCGAAGGCGTCGGCCCACTCGGCGGGACCGACCTCGGTCTCGAACCAGTCGGTCTCGACGAGGAACGTCTCGGTGGGCGGGTTCTCGTACAGCCCCACCGCGGGTTCGATGACGCCGGCCATCTGGGCGGAGGACTTCAGGAGCTCGACCTCAGGGTCAGATTCCGCAAACGCGCTGGCACCTTCCGGTACCAGGTCGCGCATCGTGGCCGTCAGGACACCCTCTTCGCCGAGGTGGGGGAGCACATCCGCCACATAGGCCAGATAAGGCTGGTGTGGGCCGATGAATAGAACACCACCCCGATGATGCCCCAGGTGTGGGTCGGAGTACAGCAGATAGGCTGCCCGGTGCAGCGCCACCACCGTTTTACCGGTTCCCGGGCCGCCGTCAACGACAAAAGCCCCAAGCGAACTCGCACGGATGACGGCGTCCTGATCGGCCTGGATCGTGCTGAGCACGTCGCGCATTAGGGGCGACCGGCTCGCGCCCAGGCTGGCGATGAAAGCCGACTGATCGTCCAGAGCCGCGTTGCTCTGCAAGCCTTCCGCCGTGAAGACCTCATCCCAGTAGTCGCTGATCTGCCCGCGCGTCCAGCGGTAGCGGCGGCGGCTGACCAATCCCATGGGATTGGCGTGCGTCGCGCCGAAGAATGCCTCGGCCGCGGGCGAACGCCAATCGATCAGCAATTGTCGGCCGTCGTGATCGGTCAATCCGACTCGGCCGATGTAGAAGGTCTCACCGCTGCCCGCGGACACCATGCGGCCGAGGCACACGTCCAGGTCGAAACGTCGTAGGGTACGCAGCCGGGCCGATGTCCGGTGGATCTCCTGATCACGTTCCAGGGCGGCCTGGCCGGACCGTCCGGGTGCCCGTCGTCCGGCAGCCAGATGCGCGTAGAGTTCAGCGATCGCTTCTTCGAGCCGGATCGAAACAGCCCTCAGGTGCTGATCGTCCGCAGCGATCAAGGCTGGATCGGCCTTGGCGGTGAGGCGGTCGGACAGATTGAAGGCACTGGTCGTGGCTGCGGTCAAGGCAACAACTCCTGTGTCGGCGTGGGCGATTCGGCCTGACCGAACCGGGGGATTCTCGCCATTTTGGTGCACGAGGGGGCTACACCCCAGGACTCGGCGTCACCACGCAACACCCGATTCCGCTACGCCGATAATGTACATTATGTCAGATCGAGGTCGGTGACCGTGTGGGGCGTTCGGCGGATGGTCCCCAGGCTTTGCGGTAGGCCGTGTGCTCGGCGCGGTATGCCTTGTGCTCGGTTCAGCCCGCGTTACGCCGGGCACGACGACGCTCCGCCAGCTCATCGTGGCTGTCGGCAGCGACACCGTCATCGACCGTTTCGGTGGGCAGCTGGGCCAGCGTGCCCTCCACCTCGCGCCAAACTCGGCCGACGGCAATGCCGAAGACTCCCTGACCGCCTTGGACCAGGTCGATGACCTCGTCCGCCGAGGTGCACTCATAGACCGAGGCGCCGTCGCTCATGAGCGTGATCTGCGCGAGGTCATCGACGCCGCGTTCCCGCAGGTGTAGGACTGCCGCGCGGATCTGCTGGAGTGAGACCCCGGTATCCAGAAGCCGCTTGACGACCTTGAGCACCAGGATGTCGCGGAAGGAGTACAGCCGGTGGCTGCCGGAGCCTGCGGCGGGCCGCACCGTCGGACGGACCAGGCCGGTCCTGGCCCAGTAGTCGAGTTGGCGGTAAGTGATCCCGGCGGCCCGGCAGGCCGTCGGACCGCGGTACCCCGTGGCCGCGTCCTGCTCGCTCACGGTCTCCCCGAACAGCAATCCCTGGGCGCCGTGCGGCAATGCGGAACCAGCGGTCGCGCTCACCTCACCACTGCTGTTCACTGGGCCTCCCCTTGTCTTCGCCCACGGTATGGCCGAGGCGCGGACCCGTCAACGACAACCCCTTCGAGCTGTTGGCGTGTCGGCCGACTCGAGCGATTTGTCTCCTCAAGGATCACTCTCCGGTGGAGAAATCTTCTGGTGTGACATGCTCCAGGAAATCCCGGAATCGCTCGACCTCTGCCTCGGCGGAGACATCGACAACTTCGACTCCTGCGGTGGCAATGACCTCGGCCGAGCAGGTCACAGGGCTGCCTGTACGCACTGCGATCGCGATGGCATCCGATGCGCGGGAGTCGAGTCGGGCACCATTACTCAGGACGAGTTCGGCAAAGAACACCCCGGCATCGAGCGCCACGATCTCAGCGCGTTCGAGCCGTACTTCGACGGCATCCAATAGGCTCCGCAGCAAATCGTGGGTCATCGGCCGAGGAGTCGCCAGTCCGGCTTGCGCCATCGCAATCGCGCTGGCTTCACGGGGACCGATGACGATCGGCACGATCAGTTCCGAGGCACCGTCCAAGAGCAGCACCACGATCTCCTGGTCGCGTTGTTGCTGGCGCACCCCGAGCACTTCGACGGGGACCATCGGTTCTTCCCGCACAGACCCACCGTACGACGGGTCAGCGAGCCCCGTCAGCTGGTGAGGTCGTCAATCCCCTGCCGGACCCACACGCGGTGAAGCATGACCAGTAGTTCACCGATCTCGGCCCCCGTGGTGGCCGCCTGGGCGCGAGCAGAAGAATGGTGCTGTGCCAACCAGGGCCGGACGACCTGCTCCACCAAGGCAACCTGCCGGTCGGTGGCCATACGCAAAGATCGCAAATGCCGCACGTCGATGCCGTGCTCGGCAAGCGTCGCGGCCGCTCGCACGACCTCGGCCGCCCCGGCTTCGACCTGTCCGGTCGGCGAGCAACGAATCAGATGGGCGTCGATGAGCTGCCGGAGAACGTCGGTGCCGACTCTGGTGGTCTTGGCCATCGCGTCGACACTCACCCACCGGACTCCCCCGGCGGCCGCCTGGCCGAGTTCGGCGGCCAGGCGCGGCGCCGGCGTCTCGTCCTTGATCCCCTGATCGAGCGCGGCGAGTTCTTCCTTGATCACTCGCAGTGGCAGGTAGCGATCGCGCTGTTCCAGCAGGACGAACCGCAACCGTTCCAGGTCCGCCGGGCTGTACTGCCGGTAGCCGGAGTTCGTGCGGGTCGGCTCGATCAGCCCCTGTTCCTCGAGGAAGCGCAGCTTCGAATGCGACACCCCCGGGAACTCGCTGCGAAGCGCTGCGAGCACGTCGGAGATCCGCATGGACGGCTGGCGGGAAATCCCACGCGGCCATGGCTCCTGTGCCTGCCCCCCGTACCGCGATTCTGCCGCGGCGCCGCCTGACCTCACGCCCGCGGCGCCCAGTCCACCGTTGGCGGGGTCGAAACGACCCGCGGGCTGGCGTGGAAGGTGAGCCGGTACTTCCCGATCTGCACTTCGTCACCGGTGTGCAGTTCTACGGAGTCGATGCGGTTGCGATTGACGTAGGTGCCGTTGAGCGAACCCACGTCGCGTACCACGAAATGACTGTCCTCGCGGACGAATTCCGCGTGTTTACGCGAGACCGTGACGTCATCGAGGAAGATGTCAGCGTGTTCGCTACGACCGGCCACGGTGCGTTCGGCGTCGAGCAGATACCGCGAACCCGAACTCGGCCCGCGCTGCATGATGAGCAGTGCCGAATCCACCGGGAGAGCCGCGATCGCGGCTTGTTCCTCCCCGTTGAGGCCGCCCGGAACGAGAGCTTCCTCACCAGTGGTATCGACGCGGCCGAAAACCATAGTGGTGTGGGTACTGGCCGGTACCGACGTCGACGGATCACCGGGGACAGTCATCTGGCCTCCTTTGAGAGCTCTCGACCGATGCGTAGAGCGTAGGTCGGGAAACCTACTACACCTGGCGCATGACGGCGCTTTGGGGCGCCAAGCATCTTGCGCTCCTGTCCCCCAACCTACCTCGGCGTCACCATCCGGCGAAAGTCGTCCGGTTGCCGAGCTCAATCGTTGTCTTGGGACGATGGAGTCGCATACTTGGGCGTTGCGGGAACAACAGTTGCAGTAACGGTCAGCTTGTCTTCTTGCGTGATCGTAGTTCTGGCGCCGCTGGATCGAACCGCCGCCATGGCTCCCCCGGGTATCTCCAATGCGGTTTCCATCGTGGACGGGTCGCCGATGGCCGTCCACACATACGGGGGCTTGAGAACCGTGCCGTCGGTAAGGATCCCCTTCGGGGTGTCTACGAATGAGGAATGTGTGACCAATCGGACACCGTTGACTTCGATCACCTCCGCCCCCGCATTGCGTAGTTCTTCCAAAATATTGAATAAGGCAAAACCTTTTATTGGAGCTGACTCGGTAATCTGGATTCTGATTCCTGGTCCCTGTGCAGGCAGGCGGCCCGAGAGGATTCCCTGGGTCTGGGCCTGCTTCTCAGCCAGTGCTAGTGCGGCTCGTTGGCTGTCGGTCCCAGATCGGAGCTGGTTCCGGGTCGTCTCCAAGTCGTCCACCTGGTCGGAGAGCTGGTCAGAACGCTGGGTGACCTCGTCGAGAAGACGCACAAGATCGCTTTGCCGCAACGAGGCGAGTCGGTCGTCGCGACGCTGGGAGAGTTGCACCACCAGAGCGAAGCCCAAGACTGCACACAGGATACCCACCACGACCTGGGACATCGTGAACCGTGGCCGCAGCGCCCGGCCGAGGATGCGCCAGCCACCGCCCTGCGGAATCTCGCGTACCGCCTCATGGCGCCCGAGCATCGGCGCGATCCCACTGGCCGCGCGGACGGGGGTGCTGGGTGCGGACGGAGGCGCTGGGGTCGAAGCAGGTCCGCTGGAATCGTCCGCGCCGGGCGTGGCCTGCTCCGGAGTGGGCTCGAAGGCCGCCGCCGGCCACTCGCTGTCTTGGCCGCTGTCGTCGGCCCGTTCGTGCCCGGACTCGGGTGTGGACGGCTCGGGGGACGGTGCCGGGACGGGTGACTCCGGAAGGCCCTCATCCAAAGGCGGCAGGTCGAGCAGTTCGTCGTGGACCCGAGCCGAATCCGCGCTGGCCTTGAGCCAGGCCACTGCGTCCAGCGGGATGATCACGGTCGGAGCATCGAGATCGTCGCCGAAGGAGGCCGACCCGGCTGACTCGCCGACATTCGGCGCGTCTATGTCGGCATGCTCGTTCTGGGTCGTGGTGTCGTCCGTCGCTGTCGGATCATCCGCGGTCCGTTGGGCTTCAGAAGCATTCGGATCCGCTGGCTGCCGCACGCCATCTTGCTCCCGGCCGCGGGCGCTGTTCGTGGTGTCGGCCACTGTCAGGCCTTGAAGAGGTGTCGCCGGATGGCGGCAGCATTGGAGAAGATCCGGATGCCGAGCACCACGACCACTCCGGTGGACAACTGGCTGCCTACGCCGAGTTGGTCGCCGAGATACACGATCAGGGCGGCGATAACGACGTTCGACAGGAAGGAGACAACAAACACTTTGTCGTCGAAGAGCCCGTCGAGAAGTGCGCGCAGGCCACCGAACAGCGCATCCAACGCGGCTACCACCGCGATCGGTAGATAGGGCTGGAGGTAGAGCGGCACCGAGGGCTGCAGGATGAGTCCCGCGACAACCCCAATAGCGAGCCCGACGACTGCGATCATTCGCCACCTCCAGTGATTGACGGCACGGCAGTCACCGATCGACCACCGGTTGAGGTTCTTCGTCGACCTGGGGCCTCGACGACGATTGTGTGGATTCTACGGGGCGCGGGATCACGGTCGCGTAGTACAGCGTGGGCGTCCCGGTTCCCGGCAGCCTGAGCGAGCTTTGTTCAGCCACGGAGGAATGGATGCCGTAACGGGTGCCGAGCAGCCGCAGAAGGTCGGTGGTGCCGGACCGGGCAAGCTCAACCTGCATGGCCTCAGGATCCCCGATAGCGCGCACATGGTAAGGCGCGGTGAGCGGTTGCAGGTCAACCAGAATCGCCGAACCGGCGCTCCGGATGGCCGACAGTGTCGTCAGCCGTTGGTCATTGACCGAAATCGCCTCGGCTCCCCCTGCCCACAGCGCGTTCACCACATGTTGCAGGTCGCTGTCCTGGACAGCCGAGTCCCCCTCCTCATCCGCAGACGAGCCGCCTTCCCTAGTGCCGTCGCTGAGGGTCACCACGAGTCCCGGTCCGTCAACCGGCACGGTTCCCGTGTTGAGGCCATCGGTCCTGATCCGAGCCAGCAGCTGGGGACTGACCCCGGCCAGCGCGGCGCGTTGCAGGGTCTCGATCTCCGCGGTCAATGCCGTCGCCTTGGTTGCGGAGTCCTGGGCATTCGCTTCGCGTTCGCGCACCTGCGCCACCAGGAGATCGCGTGTTCTCATCACGGACGGTTGTGGAGCACGAAGTTGGATCGTGGCGGTGGTTGCGATGAGACCAAGAACGATCGCGATCGCGATGATCGCAGCTGCCCCTGGCCTCGACAATGCTTGCTGAGTGCCTGCCTTGCGCCGCGCCGCAGCCGCCGCGTACCCGGGATCCAGCGGCCGATGCATCACCTCGTTCAGCAAGGTCATCGAGGCGTCGACGGGGGTGCGCGAACGGCTCTGTGGGCGTTTACTCACCGCGCTCTCCAGCGAGGAGTGTGCGGGCCTGCTGCACATATTGGAGGCCGGCGAGCCAGTACAAGGCGATCCCCCACCAGGTAAATGCCCAACCGACGATCGAGGCGATCAGCCCGAGGGCGCCGTCGGCCTCCGCCAGCAGCAACAGTGGGAATGCATACAGCAGCGCGAACGTGCCTGCCTTACCGACGAAACTGACCGGCAGAGGGCCGTAGCCGCGCCGGGCCAACACGGGCAGCAAACCCAGAAGCAGTAAATCGCGGGCCACGATCACGGCCGCCAACCACGCCGGAACGATGTCCCGCCAAGCCAGCCCGAGGAGCGTGATCAAGATGAACAAGCGGTCGGCCGCGGGGTCGAGCATCTGGCCGAGTTTGGATACCTGATGCAGACGACGGGCGAGGACCCCATCCAGCCAATCCGAGGCGCCTGAGACTGCCAATACGATCAGAGCCCACACGTCAGCGTGCATCACGATGAGCACGGCAAAGACTGGGACCAGGATCAGGCGGGCGAGGCTGATCAGGTTCGGAACGGTCAGAACACGCGAGCTGACCTCCTCAGAAACCACGCCCGCCACCTTTCCGTTCGCCTCGCGTATCGCACCGTCACCGGGTCCGGTGTGAGAGATCTGGAGCCATCCTACGTATCGCATCGGGTTGAAACGCGACGACCCCTCGTCGCGGCGTGGTCGGACAGCGTACGATAGCCGCACCCTACGGAGTTGTGTCACTCCTCCCGCGTGTTGGTATGTCATGCCCGCAGCCTCGCTGCCAGGGCGATCGGTGTTCGGGAAAACAGTGGCCGGCGGCTGTGAAATGAGCAGGCGCCCGTGACTCCTCCCGAACGAATGGTCCACATCTTCATGCCCGCAGACATCGACGCGCCTGTGAACGGCGATCAGCCGATCACGGACGGTCCCCTGTTTACTGACCTCGGCCTGCCACAGCCACTGCTCCAGGCCATCTCCGACCTCGGTTTCACCACGCCGTCGGCCATCCAGATCGAGGCGATCCCGCCGCTGCTCGAGGGTCGCGACATCACCGGGGTGGCGCAGACCGGAACCGGCAAGACCGCCGCGTTCGGCCTACCGCTCCTCGCCGCCGTCGACCCCGGCCGACGGCAGGTCCAGGCTCTGGTCCTTGCCCCCACCCGGGAGCTGGCCATGCAGGTCACCGAGGCCATCCAGAGTTTCGCAAAACACCTTCCTGGCATCGGCGTCGTCGCGGTCTATGGCGGTTCCCCCTACCTTCCTCAACAGCGCGCCCTCGCCGCGGGCGCGCAGGTCGTGGTCGGCACCCCAGGTCGGGTCATCGATCACCTGGAGCGCAACACGCTCAAACTCGACGGCATCCGGTTCCTGGTGCTTGACGAGGCCGACGAGATGCTGCGCATGGGATTCGCCGAGGACGTCGAGAAGATCTTCGGCTACGCCCCCCACCGTCGACAGGTCGCCCTGTTCTCCGCAACCATGCCCCCGCCGATCCGCAAGGTCGCTGAGACTCACCTCGTGGACCCGGTCTCGATCGCTGTCACCCGGCCCGCATCCACCGTGACCAGCGTGCGGCAGACCTACGCGGTCGTACCCTTCCGGCACAAGACTGGGGCGCTCGCCCGTGTCCTGGCTACGTCCGATGCCGAAGCGGCCATCGTGTTCACCCGTACCCGAGGAGCCGCCGAGGAGGTTGGGGCAGCCCTGATCGAACGCGGCGTCTCGGCCGCGACGATCTCCGGGGATGTCGCACAGAAAGATCGCGAGAAGATCGTCGAACGTCTGCGCACGGGTGCCCTGGACGTACTCGTCGCCACCGATGTCGCCGCTCGCGGGCTGGATGTGGACCGAATCGGCCTTGTGGTGAATTTCGACATCCCAGGTGAACCAGAGGTGTATGTCCACCGCATCGGTCGCACCGGCCGCGCCGGCAGGACCGGCACTGCTCTGAGCTTCGTCACCCCGCACGAGCGCAACCGCCTCCGGGCCATCGAGCGCACCACCCGCACTCCCCTGGAGGAAGTGCAGATCCCGTCACCGGCCGATGTTTCGGCCCATAAGGTGCGGCGCCTTCTCGACCAGACGCCAGCACGCCTCGAAGCAGGACGCCTGAGCCAGTACCGCGACCAGATCACGGGCTTCATCGCTGCCAACGGGCAGATCGACCCCCTTGACGTCGCTGCGGCACTCGCGGCGCTCGCGGTCGGTGACGACGGGCCTCGGGCTCGGGCGGAACAGGAGCGCTTTGAGGCCGAGCGTGAGCAGATCCGGGCGGCCCGCAAAGCGGCGCGAACCGACGACGGCCGGGAACGGACCCATGGGCGGCAGGCCCGTGAGGTGGCCGGCCGTGGTCGTGGAGCCAACCGTGAGGTGCGCGGCACCCGGTACCGAATCGCGGTCGGGCACACTCACGGTGCACAACCCGGTGGGATCGTCGGAGCACTCACGAATGAGGCGGGTCTGGCCGGTTCGGATGTCGGCAAGATCGACATCTTCGCGACGTTCTCGCTGGTTGACATCATCAGGCCGCTGGATGCCTCCACGCTGGCCCGTGCGTCCCGCGCCCGAGTGGCGGGAAAGCCGTTGCGGATCCGGGTGGACGAGGGCGCACCCACGACGCGCCGGGTGCCGCGCGCTGCCGGTGAACGGCATCGTGGCGGAGGTCATCGCCCCTAGTCAGGCACCTGGACCGCGGGTTCTCTCAGTCAGCCGGTGCCTCGCCGTGGACCTTCACTAGGGCGGCGAGGCGCTGGGCCTCGGCGATGGACCGGCGACCATCCGCGCGCTGGATCCCCATGACGGCCAGTGTCGAGCCGTCGGCCAGGTCGAGCTGGACCCAGGAGTCGCCTGAGCCGAAACGCACCGAAATGATCTGCGCCCACACGAGTCTTCGGGTGTAGATGACATTGCGGACGGTCAGTCCCGCAGTATCGGGGCGCGCCCGTACGCCGCCCAGACGCCACAGCAACCAGACGGTGAACAGGGCGAAGGCCACGATGGACGCCTTGTCGCCGGCGCCGCCACCCAGCGGCCCGTTGGCGATGAACAGGACGATGATGCAGCCGCCGACCACGACCATGCCGGCAATCAACGCGACCGCCAGGCCGAACCGTGGGCGGAACTCACGATATGGCTCGGCCCGCCGGTCGGTGCTCATGATCTCAGGTTACCCACGCGATCTGGCATCCGGCCCGATACGCTTCCGCGCTGGGAACGGCAGGCGGTCAGAGCCGACAGGCGTGAATCGAGGTCACCAGGATGGCGCGCGCGCCGATGTCGTACAGGGCGTCCATGACTCGGTTCGTCTCGTCGCGCCGCACCATCGCCCGAACAGCCGCCCAGTCCCGGTCGTGCAACGGGGAGACGGTCGGCGACTCGAGGCCCGGGGTGATGGCAACGGCCTGCTCCACGATCGAGGCCGGCACGTCGTAGTCCATCAGGACATACTGGCGCGCGGTGAGCACTCCTTGCAGCCGCCGCCCCAGCACGTCGAGCGTCGCGGGCACCTCGGGGGCGTCCGCCGGCCGGATCAAGACCGCCTCCGATTCCAGGATCGGCTCACCGAAGACCTCCAGACCGGCGCCTCGCAAGGTCGTGCCCGTGGACACCACGTCGGCGACCACATCCGCGACACCGAGTTGGACGGCGGACTCGACCGCCCCGTCAAGATGCACGATGTCCGCGGACACCCCGTGATCGTGCAGGTAGTCGCCGACCAGAACCTCGTAGGAGGTCGCCACCCGCAATCCGTTCAGGTCTCCCAACGCCCAGGAACGACCGGCCGGCCCCGCGAACCGGAAGGTCGACCAGGCGTATCCGAGCTGCATGTGTTCGGTCGCGTTCGCACCCGAGTCGAGCAGCAGGTCGCGACCCGTGATGCCGGCATCGACGGTTCCCGCGCCCACGTAAACCGCGATATCCCGAGGGCGCAAGAAGAAGAACTCGATGCCGTTGTCAGTGTCGGTCAATACCAGCTGGCGCGGGTCTCGGCGCTGGCGGTAACCAGCTTCCCGAAGCATCTCGACGGAGGGCTCGGAGAGCGATCCCTTGTTCGGTACGGCAATTCGCAGCACGGCGAACCTTTCGTGAGGGCGTAATCAGCCGCGTCGACCCGCCGCGGGGACGGGCCGACAGGTCACAGGTGGGAGTAGACATCCTCCAAGGTCAGCCCTTGGGCGACCATGAGAACTTGCACGTGATAGAGCAACTGCGAGATCTCCAGCGCGGTCTGCTCATCCCCCTCGTGTTCGGCGGCCATCCACACCTCGGCCGCCTCTTCCACGATCTTCTTGCCAATCGCATGCACACCGGCGTCCAGTTCCGCGACGGTTCCAGAGCCGGCGGGACGGGTCACGGACTTCTCGGTGAGTTCGGCAAACAGGGACTCGAAGGTCTTCACGGGATCACAGTAGTGGGGTGCCCGCCCGTGAGCTGGCGTGTCCGGTCTTCGGGCGTCTGCCTCACATCCCCCGCAGGGCCACGACGGTCGCGATAGCCGCAGTGGCGGCCTGCGCGCCTTTGTCCTCCGAGGAGCCGGGCAAGCCTGCCCGATCCAATGCCTGGGCGTCGTTGTCACAGGTCAAGACGCCGAAGCCCACGGGTGTCCCGGTCCGCACACTCACCTCGGTCAACCCCAGGGTGGCGGCCTGGCAGACGTAGTCGAAATGCGGGGTACCGCCGCGGATCACCACACCGAGGGCCACCACCGCATCGGCACCCCGCTCCGCCGCCCTCGCGGCCGCGACGGGCAGCTCGAAGGAGCCGGGTACTCGTACGAGGTCCACCCGGGAGACGCCCGCCTCCGCCAACGCCCGTTGCGCACCCGCGACCAGCCCGTCCATGACCTCGGTATGCCATTGCGCCGCCACCACTGTCACCCGCAGTCCGGTGCCGTCGACAACGACAGCCGGTGCTCCATTGCCGCTCATCTCTTCCTCCTCGGTCTTGTCACAGTCACTGCTCACCGAGCATGTGACCCATACGCTCACGCTTCGTGAACAGATACCGCTCGTTGTGCACTGAGCGGCCCACTTCCAGTCGCTCGACCTCGGCGATATCGATACCCAGCCCGCCAAGTCCCGCCACCTTGGCAGGGTTGTTCGTCAACAGCAGCACTCTGGTCAGGCCCAGATCGGTCAGGATTGCTGCCGCGGCCCCGTACTCGCGCCGGTCCGCCGGCCAGCCGAGATCGAGATTCGCATCCACCGTGTCCCGACCCGCGTCCTGCAGCCCGTACGCGTTGATCTTCTCCAATAGGCCGATGCCGCGACCCTCGTGACCGCGCAGGTATACCACCGCACCTCCGTCGCGGGCGACCCGCTCCATGGCGGCCCTCAGCTGCGGGCCACAATCACAACGCAACGAGGCGAAGGCGTCGCCGGTCAGACACTCGGAATGGACCCGGACGACCGGTACCCCACCTTCCTCGACGGACCGCGCCCACCCCTCACCCACCAGGGCGACGTGTTCCGCACCGGTGCGCTGATCGCGGTAGCCCACGACGGTCAGCACCCCATGGCTGGTGGGCAACCGCGCCGAACCTGTCCGGTGGACGCGGCGCAGCACATTCTCCGGCGGTTGTGCCGTCTGCGGCTCGGCTGGGTCGTGTACTTGCCGCCAGGCGATCAGGTCCGCGATCGTGATGAGCACCAGTCCGTCGCGGATGGCGAGGGCGCTCGCATCCGCCAGGCGCATCATGGTGCCGTCGTCATGCACGAGTTCCGCGATCCCACCGACCTCGCCCGCGCCGGCCAGCCGCACGAGATCGACGGCTGCCTCCGTATGACCCGCACGATGGAGGACTCCCCCCGGAACTGCGCGCAGGGGCAGTACGTGACCCGGGCGGATCAAGTCGCGAGGGCCTGCAGCAGGGTCGGCCAGTACCCGCAACGTCCGAGCTCGGTCGGATGCGCTGATCCCGGTCGTCACCCCGGCGGCCGCATCGACGGTGACCGTGTAGGCGGTCCGTCTGGGGTCTTCACTGTGCGGGACCATGAGCGGTAGCTCCAGTGCATCGGCCCGGGCCGGGGGCATGGGAGCACACAGATACCCCGAGGAGTGGCGAATGGTCCACGCCACCCACTCCACCGCGACATCGCGCGCTGCAAACACGACATCCGCTTCGTTCTCCCGGTCGGGCGAGTCGGCCACCAGCACGGGCCGGCCCGCGCGGATCTCCTCGATCGCTTCCTCCACCGTGCCGATCCGCACTCCCGTGGCCGTCATCGGTCCGCTCCCAACAGCAGTCGCTCCACATACTTGGCGATCACATCGACCTCGATGTTGACCGGATCTCCCGTGCTGAGTTCGCCGAGGATCGTGGTCGATAACGTCGTGGGGATCAGGGAGACCCCGAAGGCCTCCGGACCTACCTCGGAGACCGTCAATGACACCCCACTGACGGCGATCGAACCCTTGACGGCGATGTACCGCGCCAATCCGTCCGGCAGGGAGAACGTGACCTCGTCCCAGCGCGGTCCCGGAGTGTGCGACACCAGCCGGGCGACCCCGTCCACGTGCCCTTGGACGAGGTGCCCCCCGAGTCGTCCGTTGACGGCCATCGCTCGTTCGAGGTTCACCGGCGATCCCGGACGCAACGCACCCAGCGACGTGCGCCGCAGGGTCTCCGGCATCACGTCTGCGACGAACCCTTCCTCGGTGAGCCGGGCGACGGTCAGGCACACCCCGTTGACCGCGATCGAGTCGCCCAGAGCGGCATCCGAGGTGACCAGTGGGCCTTCGACCTCGAGTACCGCGTCCGTGGTCTGACCGGCGGTGGCCTGGCTCACGGTCGCGTGATCGATCCGCCGGACTCGGCCGACCTCCTCGACTATTCCTGTGAACATCAGCTCTCCTCATCGTCAGGTTGGGTCGCCATCAGCAGGACGTCTTCGCCCAGCCGTTGAGTCGTTTGCGTGCGGAACCGGGGCGCCTGGGAGAGTGTCCGGACGCCCAGGTCTCCCACCGCGCTGAGCCCGGTCCCGAGCAGCAGGGGCGCGATGTAGGCGTGGAGCTCGTCCACCCGGCCCGCCGCTAGGAATGCCGTTGACAGGGTGGGTCCGCCCTCCACCAGCAGGTGGTGCACCTCCAAGGACCAGAGCTCGGCGAGCACCTCGTCGACGTCGTGGCTCCGTAGGCGCACGAGCCCAGGGCCGCGAACCCGCGCATCGGCGGGGATCTCACGCCGGCCGACCACGACACGCAAAGGTTGATGCGGGGCCGGCTCCGGTCCAGGCGACCGCGCCGTGAGCGACGGGTCATCGGCCAGCACTGTGCCGGTACCCACCGCGATGGCATCCACGGTGGCCCGCACGGTGTGTGCATGATGTCGCGCAAGTTCGCCGGTGATCCACTGGCTCGATCCGTCACCGGCCGCAACCCTGCCATCGAGGGTGGCGGCGAGCTTCAGGGTGACATACGGCCGTTCGCGGGCCGTTGCGGTTGCCCACCGGTGCACCAGCGTCGCGGCGCCCTCATGACCGGCGTGCATGACCCGCACACCGGCCGCGCGCAGCATCTCGGCTCCGCCGGCGGCAACCGGGTTCGGGTCCTCGACGGCGTACACCACGGCGGCGACACCGGCCTCGATCAGAGCTTGCGCGCACGGGCCTGTCCGTCCGGTGTGAGCACAGGGTTCGAGGGTCACCACGGCTGTCGCGCCGACCAGGGAACGCCCCTGCTCAAGAGCATCAGCGATGGCGGCCACCTCGGCGTGGGGGGTGTCGGCGCCCAGGTGCCAGCCCGCCCCCAGAACCGGCCGAAGGCGGTCGCCGGGTAGTTCCCAGGGGGTGCCGTCGTACCGGCGCTCGGTTCGGTGGGTCTCTTCGTCCTCGCCTGCCGCCTGCCCGAGGAGTACACATCCGACCCGCGGGTTGGGGCCGTACTCGGGGCCGCGGTGAGCCAGCTCGACAGCGCGCGCCATCGCGTCCCGGAGCGTTAACTTCGCGGGTATCGCGCGTTCGGGCACCGCCCACACCTCCCGGTCGTCCTGTCGACTCCGGGGTGAACGCCGTCGTCGAAGGACGACAACGCACGGTACGGGGATGCCCCGCACCGCCACGCAACTCCTCCCATCCGGACTTTCACCGTCGGTCCTGGAGTTCCACCAGGTCAACCGCGCATCAGCGCGGGTCGCGGACTGTCACCGCCGGCTCGGAATTACACCGACCCCGGAGTACGTGTTACTGGCGCTCTGTGCCAGTCCTCACAGGATGGCACATCTGGGCTACTCCCTCGAACAACGTGCACGTAGTGGACGGTCGGTAGAACCGCTTGGCACACTATTTTTCAGTGGAAGACGCGACGCCCTCGTTGACACTGACTCGCTGCGCTCAGGGCTTCGGCAGCGTCTGAACGTGGCGCCGATCACCGGCCATGAGCGAGCGCTCGATCTTAGCGTCGAAAGTGGCCAGGACTCCCCCGTGGAGCGCGGCCAGGCCGACCAGGTGGTAGTCGGTGATCTGCTTGTTTCCGCGCAATCCACGTAAGTCAATCACCGGGTTGGCCAAGGATGAAGTGTCCGGCCAGAACTGGTGCCCAGGCCGTGCCCTCAGGCGCTCCAATGCAAGAAGTGCATCTTCGGCCGAGGCAGCCGGCATGGGTCGTGGCGCCATCAGCACCCGAATCAACCCGGTCTCGGTCACAGGGGTAGTAGCGAAGACCGGCACCTGCTGCAACCAGGATCTCGCCCCCGAGTGGAACGGGCTGTAGTCCACGTGCGCGGCTACCAGAACGTTGACGTCGGGCAAGTAGACCGGCTCAGTCACCGGTCACATCCAGATAGCTCTCGACATCGTCGCGGGCGAGCAGATCGTTGACGTCGTCAAGACGGATGACCTGCCCCGGCGTTCCGTGAAAGACCATGAGCTCCGTCCCCTGGGCGAGCGCGTCCGCACGCTCCACCAAACGGGCCACCGTTGCCGAACGGGGCTCGCCGGGCACGGCGTTCCGCTGAATGATCGCGGCTAGCCGGGGGGTTTCGGTGAGATGAATGCGTCGCCGCGTTCCTGTCGTCATGGCATCCATCGTACGAGATATGGATGCCATATGGAAGCCATGTCAGCCAGACCGGAATCCGGACGACGCGGCGATCTGGGCTCCCTGGAATGGGGTCTCGGTAGTAATGGAACAGGATTGAGCGCTAGTCCTGGTCTCTGGCCTGCTGGGTAGGGTGTGTGGCATGCCGGTGGAGTTTCTCAGTGACGAGCAGGCCGCCAGGTTCGGGCGGTTCGAGGGTGAGCCATCGCGGGTGGAGTTGGAGCGGTTCTTCTACCTGGATGACGCTGATCGGGAGTTGATCGCGGATCGTCGCGGGAGCACAACCGGCTCGGGTTCGCGGTCCAGGTGGGGACGGTCCGGTTCCTGGGGACGTTCCTCGCGGACCCGCTCGATGTGCCGTGGGCGGTAGTCGATTTCCTTGCTGGGCAGCTCGGGATCGAGGACGCGTCGGTGGTCAAGCGGTACTCGGAGCGGGCGGCGACGGCGAATGTTCACGCGCGTGAGATCCGCCAGGTGTATGGGTACCGGGATCTAGCGGGGCCACTGGTCGGGGAGCTAACCGAGTTCGTGTCGTCACGTGCGTGGACGCACGGCGAGGGGCCGACGGCGTTGTTCGACCAGGCAACCGCGTGGCTGCGAAGGGGACGGGTGCTGTTGCCGGGTGTGAGCGTGTTGGCGCGCCTGGTGGCTGGGACCCGTGACCAGGAGACGGCTCGGATGTATGCGCAGGTCCACGAGGCTGCTTGCCAGTTCGATCCTTCACTTGCAGGTGTGCTGGGTGGGCTGCTCGCGGCGGGCGAGAGTGAGCAGGTGAGCCGTTTGGAGGCGTTGCGGGCCGGTCCGACGCGGTTATCGGGGCCGGAACTGGACAAGGCGCTGGGGCGCGTGGCCAGGGTGCGAGAACTCGGGGTCAGCGGCGTGGATCTGTCGGATGTTCCGGTGTCTCGAGTGCGGGCGTTGGCGCGGTTCGGGCTCGGTGCCAAGGCGCAGACGTTGCGCCGGTTGGCCGAGCCGCGGCGCACGGCGACATTGGTCGCGACGGTGGCGGCGTTGGAGTCGGCGGCGGTCGATGATGCGCTGGACCTGTTCGACGTGTTGATGGCCACACGCGTGTTGGGGCCGTCGAAGAGGGCCGCGCAGGCCGAGCGGTTGGCGAGGATGCCGGAGTTGGAGAAGGCGTCGAGCGTGCTGGCCCGTGTCGGTGCTGAGCTGGTGCGGGTCCTGGACGAGGCTGGTGAGCAGGTCGACGTCGCGGCGGCGTGGGCGGCGTTGGAACGGGTCGCGGGCCGGGATCGGATCACGCAGGCTGTCGCTGCGGTCGGGGCGATCGTGCCCGACGAGTCGGGTGAGCAGGGTGCGATGCGCGAGCAGATGGCCCGCCGGTTCCGCACCGTCGCGCCGTTCCTGGGCTTGATGGCCACCGCGATCCCGTGGGGCTCGACGACGGCCAGGCGAAGCGTCCTGGGCGCGCTGACCGAGTTGGACGCCTTGCGGGGCAGGCGCAAGGTTCGCCGCGAGGAGATCGACGCGTCACTGGTTCCGCCTGCGTGGCGGGCGGCGGTGTTCGGTCGGGCCGATGAGGTCGAGGTCGACCGGGACGCGTGGGTGGTGTGCGTGCTGGAGCAGTTGCGCGCGGGCCTGCGTCGCCGCGACGTCTTCGCGGTCGGATCTACGAGGTGGGGTGACCCGCGCGCCCAGCTGCTCGACGGTCATGCGTGGGACGCGGTCCGCGACCAGGCGCTGAGGTCCATGAGCCTGGAAGGCCCCGTTACCGAGCACCTTGGGGCCCGGGTCGAGGTGTTGGACGCCGCCTGGAAGGGCCTTACCGACGCGATCGGTGAGTCGGGACCGGGTGCGAGCGTGCGGCTGTCCGAGCAGGCGGACGGGAGGGTCAAGCTTGCCGTCGCCCCGCTGGACGCGCTGGAGATTCTGGAGTGTTCCCGGTTTTGTGGACGTGGGTTCATGCCGCGAGTCCGTGTGCTTGTGTGAATTGTAGCTCGTGTTCGTGTGGCGTCAGGTATCCGAGTGTGGAGTGGCGCCGGGTCCGGTTGTAGTATTCCTCGATCCAGG
>JAVBNE010000023.1:0-40172 GCA_031551755.1 Cellulomonadaceae bacterium
CCTGGATCGAGGAATACTACAACCGGACCCGGCGCCACTCCACACTCGGATACCTGACGCCACACGAACACGAGCTACAATTCACACAAGCACACGGACTCGCGGCATGAACCCACGTCCACAAAACCGGGAACACTCCACACTACCCCAAACCAACCCGAAACCACCAACCCCGCCCGGGCGTGCAGGCCTACTCCGCGAAGCTGTGCGGCGCGTCTGGGAAGGTGCCGGCGCGCACGTCGGCCACATATTCGGCTGCTGCTTGGCTTAGCATTGTGCCGATTTCCGCGTAGCGCTTGGCGAATCGGGGCGACCAGTCGGTCATCCCGGCGAGATCCGTCCACACGAGCACCTGACCGTCGCATTGAGGGCCGGCCCCGATCCCGATGGTTGGGATGCGCAGCACCTCGGTGGCTTGGGCCGCGACGGCCGTCGGCACCATCTCCAGGACGACGGCGATTGCGCCCGCCTCCTGGAGGCTCAGCGCGTCCTCGCACAGCCGCTCCGCTGCCTCGAGGCCGCGGCCTTGCACCCGAGGACCGCCGAGCAGGTTCTCTGACTGGGGTGTGAAGCCCAGGTGGCCGACGACGGGAATGCCAGCGTCGGTGAGTGTGCGCACCTGCGGTGCGACGCGTCGGCCGCCTTCGAATTTCACGGCGGCCACGCCGGTTTCCTTCAGGAATCGCACGGCGGTGGCCAACGCCTGTTCCGGCCCGCCCTCGTAGGAGCCGAACGGCAGGTCGACGACCACGAGCGCCCGCTTGGCCGCCCGCGCCACCGCCCGGGCGGGAGGGATGAGGTCGTCCACCGTGACGGGCAGTGTCGTGGAATGGCCGTGCATCGTGTTGCCGATCGAGTCACCGATCAGGAGCACATCGACACCGGCGGCATCGAAG
Organism: Cellulomonadaceae bacterium; assembly: GCA_031551755.1. GTDB lineage: Bacteria > Actinomycetota > Actinomycetes > Actinomycetales > Cellulomonadaceae > JAVBMU01. The sequence goes on from JAVBNE010000023.1 coordinate 897, forward strand.
ATCCCGGCGGTGATGGCGTCGTAGGCCGTCAGCATGGTGATTCGCTCGCCGCGCTGTTTCGCCTCGGCCAGATGATGGACACGTACCCGCTTTGGGGCGGCGCCTTTGCCGGCGGAGGGCGTGGTGTGGGCAGACATGCGGACTCCGGTCAGTTGAGCGGCTCGCGCCAGCGCGAGGTGATGGGCAGGCGACGGTCACGGCCGAAGGCGAGACCCGTGACCTTTGGACCTGGCGGGTATTGGCGACGTTTCCATTCCGCACGGTCGACCAAACTGACCACACGGTCGACAACTTCCGGGTCGAAACCGCGCGCCAACAACTCGACCCGGCCTTCCGCGAGGTCGATGTAGGCATCGAGCACCTCGTCCAGCAGGTCGTAGGGCGGCAGTGACTGGGAGTCCACCTGACCTGGCCGCAACTCCGCGGACGGTGGTTTCGTGATGGAATTCTCGGGGATCGGTGGCAGTTCCCCGGGCCGGAAGACGCCATCCAAGGCAGCCTGGTTGCGCCACCGGGCGAGTTCCCAGACGCGAGACTTGTTGACGTCCTTGATGGGGGCGTAGCCGCCGACGGCGTCCCCGTAGATGGTCGAGTAGCCGACCGCGAGTTCGGATTTGTTTCCGGTGGCCAGCACGAGGTGGCCCTCACTGTTCGACAACGCCATGAGAATCATGCCGCGAACCCTGGCCTGGATGTTTTCGGCGGCGAGTCCTTCAAGCGTGAGTTCGGCCTCGAAGGCATCCACCATCGGCTTGATCGGCTGCACTCGGTAGTGCGCTCCGATGCGCTTGGCCAGGTCCTCCGCATCATCCCGGGAATGGTCGGAGGAGTAGCGCGACGGCATCGAAACGCCGTAGACGTTCTCGCCGCCGATGGCGTCGGCCGCCATCACCGCCACGAGCGCCGAGTCGATTCCGCCGGACATCCCCAACACAACCGACGTGAAGCCGTTCTTGCGGATGTACCCGGTCAACCCTGTGACACAAGCCCGGTATACCTCTTCTTCGGCGGAACGCCTCGGTGCCAGTGTGCCGGATTCGCCCAAGTCCCAGAGCAAGAGATCCTCGACGAAACGTGGGGAGCTTGCGAGGACGGTGCCGTCCGCCGACATAACGAATGAACCACCGTCGAAGACCAGATCGTCCTGAGCGCCGACGAGGTTCACATAGGCCATCGGTGAGCCCACCTCGCGGCAGCGCCGCGCCGCGCGTTCGGTGCGCATGTGCTCCTTGTCCTCCTCGAAGGGGGAGCCGTTCAGGACCGCCAACAGGTCGATGTCCTGCGTGCCGAGGGCCTGGACGGGACCGCCGTCCTGCCAGATGTCCTCGCAGATCACGATGCCCACCCGCACGCCGCGGACCTCGATGACGCAGGTCCCTTGGCCAGGGGCGAAGATCCGGAACTCGTCGAAGACGCCGTAGTTCGGCAGGTGGTGTTTGTCGTAGACAGCACTGATGGCACCCTCACGGATGACGACGGCGCGGTTCGTCGGCAGATCACGGCTGCTGTGCGAACCCGCCCCGCGCCGCAGGCCACCCGCCTCGGCGGTGCCGACGGTGCCCAGCACCACCACGATGTCCCCGAGGCCCTCCTCAGCCAACTGCGTGGCGACCTGGCCGGCGGCCGCCCACGCGGCACGGCGGAATGACTTCCGCAGCGCCAGATCCTCAATGGGGTAACCGGTCAGGGTCATCTCGGGAAAAACGACGAGGTCGGCGCCGGCGGCGGCTGCTCGTCGCGTCCAGTCAAGGACGAGGGCGGAGTTGGCGTCGAGATCCCCGACGCTCGTGTCAACTTGGGCCAGGGCGACGCGCAACCGATCCATCGCGCCAGCCTATGCGACAACTTGACCGGGTCGCGTCACACGTCCGAAACAGTCCTGCGGCAGGATGGGGTCATGGACAGGCAACAGGAGTTCGTGCTGCGCACCGTCGAGGAGCGCGACATCCGGTTCGTTCGATTGTGGTTCACCGACGTGCTGGGCACGCTGAAATCGGTGGCCATCGCACCCGCTGAACTTGAGGCGGCATTCACGGAGGGGATCGGTTTCGACGGCAGCGCCATCGAAGGGCTGACCCGGGTCTACGAGGCCGACATGATCGCCCGTCCTGACCCGACGACCTTCCAGGTGTTGCCCTGGCGTGGAGAGCAGCACGGAACGGCCCGGATGTTCTGCGACATCCTGACTCCAGACGGTGAGCCGTCACTGGCCGATTCGCGCAACGTGCTCAAACGCGCGCTGGCCAGGGCCAGCGACCAGGGGTTCACCTTCTACACCCACCCCGAGGTCGAGTTCTACCTGTTCAACCAACCCGCCAACGCCCAGGCTCCGCTCGTGCCCGTCGACCAGGGCGGCTACTTCGACCACCTGGCCCGCGGATCGACGCACGACTTTCGCCGGGCGGCGATCAGCATGCTGGAGTCGATGGGCATTTCGGTGGAGTTCTCCCACCACGAGGCCGGCCCGGGGCAGAACGAGATCGACCTGCGGTACGCCGATGCCCTGACCACCGCCGACAACCTGATGACCTTCCGCACCGTGGTCAAGGAGGTCGCGCTCGAACACGGGGTGTTCGCCTCCTTCATGCCGAAGCCACTCGCCGACCATCCGGGCTCCGGGATGCATACCCACCTGTCCCTCTTCGAGGGGGACCGCAACGTCTTTCACGAGCCCGGTTCCCGATTCGAGCTGTCGAAGACCGCTCGCCAGTTCATCGCGGGGTTGTTGCGGCACGCGGGGGAGATCACCGCGATCACGAGCCAGTTCGTGAACTCGTACAAGCGGCTGTGGGGAGGAGCCGAGGCGCCGAGCTATGTGTGTTGGGGCCACAACAACCGATCGGCCCTGGTCCGGATCCCGATGTACAAGCCGGGCAAGGGCAACTCCAGTCGCATCGAGTACCGCGCGATCGACTCGGCCGTCAACCCGTACTTGGCCTTCGCCGTGGTACTCGCGGCCGGGCTCAAGGGCGTTGAGGAAGGGTATGACCTGCCGGACGCCACGGAGGACGACGTCTGGGAACTCACCGACGCCGAGCGTCGGGCCATGGGGATCGACCCCTTGCCGCAGTCCCTGGACGCGGCGATCTCGTTGATGGAGTCCTCGGAACTCGTCGCCCAAACGCTTGGTGAACACGTCTTCGACTATGTTCTGCGCAACAAGCGGCAGGAGTGGGACGGCTACCGTTCGCAGGTGACCCCCTTCGAACTCGAACGGTCCTTGCAGGCATTGTGACCAGGATGCGACGGGCACGGCAGTGAGCAGTGGCACGCCCAGGCGGATGAGCGTGACCGCTCGGCTGCGGCGCGCCGGGTTCGTCGATACGGAGCAGGCCGCCGGCTTGCTCACCAGCACCGCGTTAGCTGAGGTCTGCCCGGCGGCTGTGGACGGGTCGGCGCCCGCTGACGAGCTCTTGGTGGAACTCGGCCGGGTCGCCGATCCCGATCTCGCGCTCCGGCAACTGGTGCGGCTGGTGGAGGCGACGGCGGGCGGTGGATTCCAGGGGGCGTTGCGCACCGTCCTTGCCGACTCGCCCGTGGCAGGCCCACCGACGCAGGACGAGAGCATCGCGTCAGCACCTGCGCGTCTGCGGCTGTTCGCTCTCCTGGGTGGCTCCATCACCCTGGGCGACGACATGGTGCGCCGCCCCGAGTTGATCAAGGTGCTGACCACCGGCCAATGGGATGCCCCGGCGGCTGAGGTGCGCGCGGATCTGCTTCGCGCGGTGGGTGCGGATCCCGACGCGGCCGTCCCGGTCGCTGTCGGCGACCGAAGCCGCCTGGACATGGCTGAGATGGTCAACCGCCTGCGCCGCGCTTACCGTGACCAGCTCGTGCGGATCGCCGCAGCGGACCTCACGGTGGCTGACCCGCTCAGCCAGATGCCGACGGTGGGAGCGTCGTTGGCCGATCTGGCGGCGGCGGCCGTGGAGGCGGCGTTGGCGATCGCGCGCGCCGAACTCGACGACGACGGCCGTGGGGTGCGCCTGGCCGTCATCGGCATGGGCAAATGTGGCGGCCGCGAGTTGAACTACGTCTCCGACGTCGACGTGATCTACGTGGTCGAACCAGCCGAGGGGAGCGACGAGGGCTATGCGACGACGGTCGGGGCGAAGCTGGCCGGCTCGATGGCCCGGGTGTGCTCGGGGACATTCGCCGAGCCGCCCCTATGGCCGCTGGATGCCGCGCTGCGCCCGGAGGGCAAGCAGGGTCCGCTGGTGCGCACGCTCGCCAGCCACCTCGCCTACTACGACCGATGGGCGAAGACATGGGAGTTCCAGGCGCTCCTGAAGGCCCGCGCGATCGCCGGGGACCGTGCCCTCGGCCGCGCCTACGAAGAGGCCATCGCGCCGTTGGTCTGGTCGGCGGTGAACCGGGAGAACTTCGTCGAGGACTCACAGGCCATGCGACGGCGGGTCGAGGAACACGTGCCGCCCACCGAGGCCGATCGTCAGCTCAAACTGGGGCGCGGGGGTTTGCGGGACGTCGAGTTCACCGTGCAGCTCCTGCAACTCGTGCACGGAAGGGCCGATGAGTCGATCCGGTGCCGGAGCACGCTCACGTCGTTGAGGGAACTGGCCGCCGGCGGCTATGTCGGGCGAGAACACGCGGCCCGGTTGGCGGTGTGCTACCGATTCTTGCGGGTGCTGGAGCACCGGATTCAGCTCTACCGGCTGCGCCGCACGCATTTGATGCCGACGGGGTCCGAGGACCTGCGCCGGCTTGCCCGGTCGATCGGTCTGCGTGTCGACGGTGCCGAGGCACTGCAGGAACGCTGGCGGGCGACCCGACGCGAGGTGCGCGAACTCCATGAAGCGTTGTTCTACCGGCCATTGCTGCCGGCCACTGCCCAGTTGTCCGGGGCTGATGTCAGCCTCGCCCCGGAGGCCGCGAAGGAACGGTTCGCGGCAATCGGCTACCGGGACCCGGCCGGGGCACTGCGCCACGTCGTGGCGCTCACCGAAGGCGTCAGCAGGCGGGCTGCCATTCAACGCCAGCTACTGCCGGTGATGCTTGGTTGGTTCGCCGAGGGTGCGAGCCCCGATGCTGGGCTCCTTGCCTTCCGCACCCTCTCCGAAGGGCTGGGCAGCACTCACTGGTACCTCAAACTCTTGCGCGACTCGGGTACTGCCGCGGATCGGCTCGCCCACATCCTGGCGAACTCACGGTATGCGGCCGACGCGTTGGCGCGGTCGCCCGAGTCGATCACCTGGCTCGATGACGACGCGGACCTCGCCCCACGAGGAGCGGAGCGGTTGGCGAGCGAGACCGATGCGGTGCTGACGAGGGCCGAGGATTACGTGCGGGCCACGGTGAGCCTGCGGGCGATCCGCCGTCGGGAACTGGCGCGCACCGCCGTCGCGGAACTCTTGGGGGTGGTCGACTCGGTGCAGGCGGCCGGGGCGATCTCGGACGCCGCCGACCTCGTGTTGGTGGGCGGTCTGCGGATCGCTCGCCGGGCGGTCAAGGAAGACCTTGGGCTCGACCCGCTCGCTCCCGGACCGGCCAAGTTGCTCGTGGTGGCGATGGGCCGGCTCGGTGGAGCCGAGATGGGTTACGGCTCCGATGCGGATGTGCTCTTCGTCCATCAGTCGTCGGCGGGGGCGTCGGCCGAAAATGCGCAGTCGTACGCGTTGGCTGTCGCCAGTCGGTTGCGGAGCCTGCTGTCGGCCGTGGGAACCGAGCCGGGGTTGGCCGTCGACGCCGATCTGCGTCCGGAGGGTCGCAATGGACCACTCGTGCGGTCTTTGGACTCCTATGCGGAGTATTACGGTCGTTGGGCAAGCGTGTGGGAGTGCCAGGCCCTCCTGAGGGCACGGCCGGTCGCGGGAGATGTGGATGGGTTGGGCCAACGCTTCGTCGCCTTGATCGACCCGCTGCGGTATCCGGAGAGACTCGAGCCGGCCGCGATCCGCGAGGTGCGTCGGATCAAGGCCCGGGTGGAGGCGGAACGGTTGCCGCGTGGTGTCGATCCCGCGCGTCACCTCAAGCTGGGCCGGGGTGCGGTCGCTGATGTCGAGTGGACGGCTCAACTCCTTCAACTCCAGCACGCCCACGCCGTTCCGCAGATGCGCACAACGGCCACGTTGGCGGCGTTGCGGGCAGCGACTGACGCTGGTGTGATCGACTCCGCCGACGCCGAGGTACTGGCCGAGGCGTGGACGCTCGGATCGCGGTTGCGGAGCGCGCTCGTGCTGTGGTCGGGCCGCAACGGCGGAGCGATGGCGGATGTCCTACCGCACGATCATCAGGCGCTGACGGCGATGGCGAAGGTGCTCGGTCTGCCCGGGGTGCAGACCGGGGCAGAGCTTGAAGAGCTCTATCTGCGCACGTCACGCAGGGCCCGTGGGGTGATGGAGCGGGTCTTCTACGGCTGATCCTCACGCGGACAAGCGCGCGGGCAATTTGTCGTCGCGTTCGTCGTCGGCAGGTCTGGAGAGGGTGACCGGAGTGTGTTGCTGGCCGGCGTCCTTCCCGGGGTTTTCGGGATCCGTGAAGACGCGGTTACGCCGGGGGCGGCGATAGATCAGCGCGGCGGCCCCGCCGCCCACAGCGACGCAGAGCGCGCCGCCGACGGCGTCGAGCCAGAAGTGGTTAGCGGTCGCGACGATGACGATCAGCGTGGCGAGCGGGTACAGAAGTCCCACGATTTTCACCCATCGATGCCGGGTGAAGAATGCCAGCGTGAGCCCGCACCACAGCGACCAGCCGAAGTGCATGGACGGCATGGCGGCGAACTGGTTGGATACCGAGGCGGTGCTTGGTGAACCCATCGATCCCCAGGTGTGATGCGCCGGGATGGTGTCGATGAAGCCGCCGTCGATCATCAATCGCGGGGGTGCCAGCGGGTAGAGCGCGAAGCCCACCAGGGCAATCCCGGTGGCGACCAGGAGTACCGTGCGTGCCGCGGTGAAATGAAGAGGGTGGCGACGGTAGACCCAAATGAGAACGGCCAGTGTCACGACGAAGTGCAGCGTCGCGTAGTAGTAGTTCATGCCGACGATCAGCCACTCCACCTTGTCGATGGTGTGGTTGATGGTGCGTTCGACGGCGATCCCGAGCTGCTGCTCGAAGGACCAGACTGAGCGGGCGTGGCGTTGAGCGGCGTTTTCTTGGGTCGGTACCGCGTTCCGGATCATCGAGTACGCGCCGTAGCTCACGGCGATCAGGAGTAGCTCGAACCAGAGTCGGGGTTTGCGGCTGGAACCCTGCTGCCAGAACCGGAGCAGACGACGGTCGCGACCGGTCTGCCTGGTCGCTGTCGATACCGCCGATGCCTGAGCACTCACGGGTCGGTAGTCTGCCACGCCGACCGGCCAGGGCGGAATGGTTGGGGGCTATTCTCTTAACAGGGTGTTGGCGCGCGGGGCGCGCCCATAGCACTCACCTTGACCTGGATTTCGAAGGAACCCATGACCGAGACGAAGCTCACGCACGTCGATGCCCGGGGCGTGGCACGGATGGTCGACGTCACCACAAAGCCGGTGACCTCCCGAAGCGCGACCGCGACCGGCAGTGTGTCGATGTCAGCACAGGCTCGACAACTGCTGGTGGCGGGTGAGTTGGCGAAGGGGGATGCGTTGGCGGTCGCCCGGATCGCCGGGATCGCGGCGGCGAAGCGGACCCCCGACCTGGTGCCGCTCTGCCACCCGATCGGCATCAGCGGGGTCAGTGTGGATGTCGAGCCGTCCGCGGAAGGCGTCCAGATCGAGGCCACGGTGCGCACGGCCGACCGCACGGGGATCGAGATGGAGGCGTTGACCTGTGTGGTGGTCGCCGCGCTCACCGTTGTCGACATGGTCAAAGCGGTCGACCGCAACGCCGAGATCGGTCCGGCCCGAGTGGTCGCGAAGACCGGCGGGCGATCAGGGGACTGGGGGCTCGGCGCGGACGGTCGCCTTGAGGTGCGGACCGAGTCCACGACATCGCCGGCTGGTCGGGTGCCGGAGGCCGGCGAGGGTGCGGATATCCGGGAGGCGAGGCGTCCGTTAGCGGGCCAACAGGCCCTCGTCGTCACGGTCTCCGACCGTCGGTCCGCGGGCGCGGCTCCCGACCGCTCCGGCCCGGCTGCGCAGCAGCGACTCGCCGCCTGGGGAGCCGCCGTCAAGCTGGTGACCGTGCCGGACGGCATCGCGGACCTCCGGGCGGTCGTGCGATCGGCGGTTGAGGCGGGCACCGCCCTCGTCCTCACGACCGGTGGCACCGGGATCGGTCCGCGGGACCTCACTCCGGAGGCGCTGTCCGAGGTGATCGAACGCAGGTTGCCGGGCCTCGAACATGCCGTCCGGGCGGCATCGCCAAAAGCCTCCGCCGTGCTCTCGCGCACGGTCGTCGGTGTGGCCGGTCGCACCGTGATCGTCGCATTGCCAGGATCGCCGAACGCGATCCAGGAAGGACTGGACACTGTGGAACCCGTGTTGGCGCACCTGCTCGCACAATGCGCGGGCGGCGACCACCAGGCGGACGGCACCCCGGGGGAGTTGTCATGAGTGCTCAGGTGTTGCGGGCGGCGGTGGTGACGACACCGATCGATGCCGCGTCCCATGAGGCGCTGGTGACCGATTCGCGCGCCGGTGCGATCGTGTCCTTCGCAGGACTGGTCAGGGACCACGACGGTGGCCGCAGCGTCGCCCGGCTGGACTACGAGGCACATCCGAGCGCCGGGGAGATCGTCACCAAGGTCGCCCAGGAGGCCGCGGACCGGCACGATGTGGTGGCCATCGCCGTCTCCCACCGGGTGGGTCCCTTGGCGATCGGTGATGCGGCGTTGGTCGTCGCGGTGGCAGCCGCGCATCGGCGGGAGGCGTTCATCGCCTGCGCGGATGTCGTGGATGAGGTGAAGCGGCTGCTGCCGGTGTGGAAGCTACAGGTCTTCACCGACGGCACTCAGGAATGGACTGGTTGCGCATGAGCCTCGTCGACACTTTCGGGCGGATTCACCGCGACCTTCGGATTTCGCTGACCGACCGGTGTTCTCTGCGCTGCACCTACTGCATGCCGGCCGAGGGGGTGCCGCTGGCCCCATCGGCCACCATGCTGACCACCGAGGAGATGGTGCGCATCACCCGCGTAGCGGTGGAGTTGGGGGTGCGCGAGGTCCGGCTGACCGGTGGCGAGCCCCTGCTACGAGCCGATGTCGTGGACCTCGTCGAACAGATCACCGGGCTTCCCGGATCGCCCGAGGTCTCGGTGACCACCAACGGGTTGCGGATGGCGGGACTTGCCACGGCGTTGGCCGACGCCGGGCTGGCTCGGGTCAACATCTCACTGGACACCCTCGACCGTGAACGCTTCCGGGTGCTGACCCGTCGCGACCGCCATGCGCAGGTGATGGCCGGGATCGAGGCGGCGGTGGCCGCGGGACTCACGCCGGTCAAGATCAACACGGTTCTGATGCGCGATGTGAACTTCGACGAGGCCGTGCCCCTTCTGCGGTTCGCCATCGAACGAGGTCTGCACCTGCGCTTCATCGAGCAGATGCCGCTGGACGGCGGCCACGTGTGGACCCGGGACGGCATGGTGACGGCTGCCGAGATCCTGGCCGTGCTCTCCGCCGATTTCGACCTGACGGAGGTACCGGGGCGCGGGTCGGCACCCGCCGAGCTGTGGATGGTCGACGGAGGTCCGGCCTCCGTGGGAATCATCGGCTCGGTGACCCGCCCCTTCTGCGGGGCATGTGACCGCATCCGGCTCACCTCGGACGGTCAGCTGCGCAACTGCCTGTTCGCGACCACCGAGACCGACCTGCGGACGATGATCCGTTCCGGTTGCGAGGACGAGGCAATCGCGGCGGCGCTCAGTGCGTCGGTTCGGCAGAAGGCCGCAGGTCACCTCATTTCGCAGCCGGACTTCCAGCAACCCGATCGGCCGATGTCCGCCATCGGCGGCTGAGCACATGCACGAGCCGGAGGTCGAGCCGTTGCCCTCCGGCCGATCTATCTCGTTGAGCGTCCTCAGCCACCGGCGAAGGGCGGCAGGACGTCCACGCGCTGACCGTCCCGAAGTGGCGCCTCCAGGGTCGTGCTGACCCCGTCGAGTAGGAACGACGACAGGCCGATTACACGCTTGAGGTCGCCCGGATGAGCACTCACCACCTGGTCCAGCGCCGCTCCCACGGTGGCCGCGTCGACCCGGTCCTCATCGACTCCCGCAGCGGCACGAGCACCCGCGAAGTAGCGCACGGTGACGGTCATGAGGCGTCCGCTCCGGACTGGTGGGCAGCGGCGAGTTCCGAGGCGGTGCGGCAGGCCCGTACGACCGCCTCGGCATCGGCCCCGTCGCGCCCGGCCGCCATGCCCATCAGGAAGGTTGCGACGGGAGCCGCGGGGCGCGACAGGGCGTGGGCGGCGTCGCGAGCCACATCAAGCACGGCCTCCACGTGGTTGGTGGCATCGCTTGGCAGGCCGAAGGCTTCGACGAGTTCGCTTGCCCAGTCTTCGAGGGAGAGATGGTCGGTCATGATGTCTCCTTACAGTGTGCCGGTCGCGCATGACGTCCGGGTATCTCAGGCGCGTGGACGATTGTCCCAAGCCGCGATGCCGCCCGCCAAGGAGCGTGCCGTGCGTCCGGTGGTGCTGATGATCTCGACGGCGACCAGCGAACGTGCGCCAACGGCGCAATAAGTGATGATCGGCCGGTCCGGGGGGAGCTCACTCAGGCGCTCCGGCAGTTCGGCCAGCGGAATGAGGATGGATCCATCGATGGTGCCCAGCGCGGTCTCCGCCGGGGTGCGCACGTCGACGAGCAGGCTGCCGTCTGCCCTGGCCTGGTCCAGTTCGGCCACGGTGATCTCGATGGGCACTTCGGTGGGGGAATGCCGGTCGCCCTCGGCATCGGTGGGCTGCCCTGTGGCGCAGCCTTGCGCGAACTGTGCGGCCGCGACGTCGGCGCGACTGCGGATGGTGCGTTGCGGTCCGCACGCCGGGCAGTTCGGATTCGGTGCGACCTCGACTGCGCGCCAGCTGCCGTTGAGGGCGTCGTAGCAGTTCAGCAGTCCTGTCATCGGCCGACCGGCGCCGGTGAGGATCTTGACGGCCTCCACCGCCTGCATCGCCCCGACGACACCTGGCAGCGCACCGAGTACACCGGCTTCCGCACAGGAGGGGACCGCTCCGGGAGCGGGGGGTTGGGGGTGCACGCAGCGGTAGCAGGGGCCGTGGCCGCGCCAGAACACGGAGATCGCGGCGTCGAACCGGTAGACCGCCGCCCAGACTTCGGGAACGCCGAGCGCGGCACAGACATCGGAGATGAGGTAGCGCGTCGGAAAGTTGTCGGTGCCGTCGATCACGACGTCGTATCGGGCGAACAGCTCCCAGGCGGAGTCGGGGTCGAGTCGATGCCGGTGCTGTTCGACGATGAGGTCCGGGTTGATCTTGGTGAGCCGGTCGGCGGCCGAGGCGACCTTGGGTTTGCCGAGGTCCGCAGTGGTGTGGATGACCTGGCGTTGCAGGTTGGAGAGCTCGACGACATCGTCGTCCACGATGCCGATGCGGCCCACGCCGGCGGCCGCCAGGTAGGTCAACGCCGGCGAACCCAGGCCGCCTGCGCCGATCACCAGCACTGCGGCAGCGGCCAGGCGTTCTTGTCCGGCCAACCCGATCTCGGGGATCAGGAGGTGGCGGGCGTAGCGGGCGCGTTGGTCGGGGCCGAGCGAAGACACGCCCTCATGATCGCATGGGTGCATGGGGTGGCGAGGTGGGCTGGAGGGGTGCGGGTGGTGACCCTGCACTGAGCCACGGGCGATGCTCAGGGGCGCGTGCCGCAGATCAGATACTGCAGGACGATCTCATGGTCGGGTGCGACCCCGTGCGCGATGTCGAGCTCCAGCAGCCACGTCAGCTCGGTCACGTCGACATCCACGAAGCCGGCAGCGCGGACGCGCTCTGCCAATGGCTCGATCGAAGTCGATTCGGCTTGGGGGATCGCCTTGCGCACCTCATCGCCATAGTGCTCCTTGAACTGTGCATTCGCGCCGACACCCGCGTACAGCCCCTCGGGAAACCACAGTGCGTCGACGACGAGGAGGTTGCCGCCAGGACGCAGGAGCGTGAACCAGTTTTGCAGGGCGGTATCGAGCTCTCGTAGGGTCCAGGTGACGTAGCGGTTGACCACCGCATCGAAGGCGCCGGGGGGATAGCCCGGGCAGACGGCGTCGCCGTGGTCGAAGACCGGGGCGTTCGAGATGGCGGCGGCATGTAGCCGGGCACGTTCCAGCATGCCGGCGGAGAGGTCGATGCCGGTGACGTGATGGCCCAACTCCGCAAGAGCGCAGGCGACATAGCCGGAGCCGGTCCCGACATCGAGAACGTCCAGGGGGGCGTCGCCGAGTGCGTTGGAGAAGGTCCGCTGCCAACCCGCGAGGTCGAGGGCCTTGCGTTCGCTGCGCTGCTGGTACTCGTCGTAGGGCACCGACCGCTCAGTCCAGTAGTCGTTCATCGTCTCTTGTACGGCGTGGTTGGCGGGGGTCACGGCTTCGTCCGTTCCGAACTCGGGGAAGGTGTTGCCGCGACCGCACGTCGTGTACGGAACACCAACTGGAACCCGTCGTCGAGTTCGATCCGCCGGACGGCGACCTCGTAGACGGGCTCCAGGTGTTCGGGGGTGAGCACCTCGGCGGGTGTACCGGCGGCGACCACGGCGCCGTGGTTCAGCAGCAAGACCTGGTCGCAGTAGCCGGCGGCCAGGTTGAGGTCGTGCAGCACCACGATCACCGTGCGGCCGCCCATAGTGGCGAGTTGACGGGCGAGGTCGAGGACCTCGTGTTGGTAGCGCACGTCAAGGTGGTTGGTGGGTTCGTCCAGGAGCAGGTGGGTGGACTCTTGCGCCAGGGCGCGGGCGATGAGCACGCGCTGACGCTCGCCACCCGAAAGCCCGTCGAAAGACTCGCCGGCCAGGTGCAGGGCGCCGACTTGTTCGAGCGCTGCGGCTGCGACGTGTTCGTCGTCACCTCGGCGGCCGGCGAAAGCCGACCGATGCGGCGTGCGGCCGAGCAATACCATGTCGGACACCAGGAGGGGCAGGTCGCCCGGGGTCTCTTGGACGACCACGGCCACGCGGCGTGCCACCTCTCGAGCCGAGAGCGTGCCGAGTTGTTCGCCGTCGATCAGTACCGCACCGTGTTTCGGCTTCAGCGAGGCATAGAGGGTACGCAGCAGCGTGGTCTTGCCCGAGCCGTTCGGGCCGACCAGACCAAGCACTCGTCCTTGTGGCGCGTCGAGGTCGACGGCATCGAGGATGCGCCGTCGACCGTAGAAGAATCGGAGCCCACTGGCAGAGATCATTGCTGGAAGTGTTCCACGATCTTCTCCAGACCGTCGATCGCCAGTGGTGTCGGCGGCTCCGAGAAGTTGAATAGCTGGGTCATGATCGCGTCGTTCTTGACGGCGGTCAGGGCGTTGGCACCGTTCATCTGGGTGATCGCGGCCTTGACGTCGGCAGGGTCGCCGTCGGAGTACAGCAGGATCAGGACGTCAGGGTTGCGGCCGACCAACTCCTCCAGGGTCACCTCGAAGACCCGCTCCTCGGTGTCGGCGAAGACGTTGGTGAAACCGGCCGCCCGGAGCTGGACGTCGGTCATCGAGGAGGTTCCGTAGGCGTACGACGTGCCGCCGCCGACCGTCGGGTACAGGACCGCCGCCGTGCGCTTCTCGGTCGGGTCGACGTTCTTGAGCACCTCGGCGAGTTGCGCCTGCATGCGTTTGATGGCCGCGTCGGCCTCGGCTGGTCGGTTGAAGATCTGCCCGTAGACGCGGGTCTGCTCGTAGATGTCGTCGAAGGACGGGTCCTTGGGTGGGTTGGGGCAGAGCCCCGGCTCCTCGATGAGCGGGATGTGCGCCGCACTCAGGGTTTCTCGGTTGAGGTTGTCGGCTTCGCCGAGGACGATATCGGGCTGCTTGGCCAACACGACCTCGGTGGAGATCTGCAGGTGACCCGACGAGTCGACATCCTTTGACAGCACGGGGATGGTCAGCAGTTCCTTCCAAGTCTCCTCGTCGTAGTACTCCCGGGCGTAGGCACCGGCTCGGGCGATCACGACGTCGTTGAGGATGCCCAGTTCGTGCAGGTAGGGGACGGCTGCCGACTTCAGCAGCACCCCGCGAGAGGGCGCCTGGTCGAAGACCACTTGCGCGCCGCAGTTCTGCACGGTCACCGGATATGGGCCGGTGGCCCCCTCAGCGGTCGTCTCCGCGGTTCCGGAGCCACACGCTCCGAGCATCAGGACGAGCACAGCGCCGGTTACCAGGGCGGTGAGGCGGGTGGGGTGGTGCATGGGATTCCTCTTTCGAACGACCGTCATGCGGTGGAATGCAGTTTGCGGATCAAGAAGAGCAGGAACGGGGCACCGACCATCGCGGTGACGATCCCGATGGGCAGCTCGCGCGGCTGGAGCAGCATGCGGGAGACGAGGTCGGCCCAGACGAGGAAGATTGCGCCGAGCATGGCGGCTGTGGGGATCGACCAGGTGTGGGCTGCACCCACCAACCGCCGCGCCAGGTGCGGCACGACGAGGCCGACGAACCCGATGGAACCGGAGGCGGCCACGACGAAGCCGATGCAGAGGGAGACGACCACCAGAAGCTGACTCCGGAATCGGGTGGGTGAGATACCCAGGACCAGCGAGGTCTCATCGCCGATTGCGAGGGCGTCGAGCCTGCGTCCCCAGCAGGTCAGTACGATCGCGGTTGCCAGCGCCACCAACCCCAAGGCGAGCAGCGGAGCCCCCCACTTGGCCAGGGCCAAGGAGCCGAGGAGCCAGAACATCACCGACCGCGCGCCCTCGGCGGAACCCGAGGCGAAGATCAGGAAGCTCGTCAACGCCGAGAGTGCATAGCCGACGGCGACGCCGGCGAGGAGGAGCCGCACCGATGTGATCCGCCCGGCTGCCCGCGCCACGACGAAGACCAGGAGTGATGCCAGCAACGCTCCGACGAATGCGCTGATCGACAAGGCGTGCTGACCCAGGCCGAGCGCGAGGCCGAAGAGGATGGTGGCGGCCGCACCGCTCGAAGCGCCGGAGTTGATCCCGAGCAGGTAGGGGTCCGCCAGCATGTTGCGCACCATGGCCTGCAGGGCGGCGCCGCAGACCGCGAGACCGGCACCCACTGCGACGGCCATGATCACGCGGGGGAAGCGTACGTTCCACACGATGACCTCGGAGGTGGGACCTACCCCGCTGGGGATCTCGCCGAGCAGCTTGGCTCGCAGGACCGCCAGCACCTCGACTGGTTCGATCACGATCGGACCCACGCCGATGCCGAGGACCACTGAGATCAGGAGCACAACTGCCAGGACCACCACGGTGATCGTGTTGCGTCGCCGACGGCGCCCACGTCCGAGGGGGTCACCCTCGAACCGTGGCAGCTCGATCAACGTGGTGGGGTGGGGCACCCGCGCTCCTTCTAGCGGACAGCATCAGCACTGCGAGCCTACCGGCGGATCGCAGGCGCCCCTGGCGGCGGTGTGCTATGTCCAGTCGCTCTGCGACAGGATTCCCAGCGTGAGCTGCGCTTGTATCCGGTGACCTTCGGGCAGCGCCCGCCAGGCACGGTGATCATCAGGGAGGTGTTCGACGAGCGTGGCGATACGGCTTCGGTCCGAGCCCGTGAACTCGGCCCTCTCAATGAATGGGTCGTCGACGCAGGCGAGTAGCGCGGCAGCGTCAAAGAGGTGGCGTTCGCGGTCGCGGGAGTCCGTCTTGTAGGCCGCAGCCTTGAGGATCAGAGCGCCGAGCGGGCGCGGCACTGAGATCGTGGCGGCAGTTCCGGGATCGATCTCGATTATCGCGTTGACGGTGCGGCGAAGCGCTTGAGTGCCGCCTTCCATCCGGACCATTTCGTGGCCCCGGAGCTTCTCGATCACCCGCGGTGCGGGGTGATCGGCGATGAGGACGTCAACTTGTTCATCGGCTGCGCCCGCGACGAGGTCCACGGTGGATGTACCCCGGACGAATCGGTGCGCGGTCTTGCTGCGTACGTCAATGCTTGGTTGGAGCCGATAGCCCAGCGACTCCAGGGTGTCCGCGATGGCGTTTGGCACTCCCCGCCTGGTCTCGATATGCCGTGCGATGTCGACATCGTTGGTCGGACGCACGATGCCTAAACCGTGATGAATCGTGTGGAGCTGGGTCATCAGTCCACCAACAAGGGTCCAGCTCTCGGCTGGGAGTTCTTCGGTCAGCTCTGCGACACTGGGCCACGGGGGTGGCCAGCCGCCAGGTGATGAACGGACTCTGATGGTTGGGCGGTCCTGCTTCATTGGTAGGCGTTCAGTAGATCGTCCAAGGTGCGATGCCCGACGCCCCGCAGGCGAGGATCGGCGCTCGTGGCCGCATCAAGGGCCGCGACGGCGGATGTGCCGACCAGTTCACGGACCCGGTCGAAGTCGAAGCCCGTAACCCGGAGAGTAACTCGTCCGGTCACGCTTTCTCGGAGCCCGAAAGAATGAACGACCTGGTCCAGTTCGCTGGCGGCGAGATACCCGTCGATGTCGTCAGCCGTCGCAGCCGCGACTCCGAGCGTCCCTATGTCGCTGAGCACGACGGCTTCCCGCAACCGGGGAAGCGCGGCGCGGTGACCCTCGAAGCAGCGAGTCTGCGCGCGATCACGCATCCGGGCGAGCAGATCGTTGGCCTCTGTGATCTCGCGTAGGGTCTTGCGCAGCCGTGAAGACTGAGTCGCCCCTAGCCAGGCAGGATTGCGACCTGTCAGTATCGCGACGGCGGCCCAAGCTGTGTGCTCCGCCCATGCTCGGGTGCGTCCCTGGTGCTGGGAGTTGATGTAACGATCGACCGAGTCTCGGGCAACTACTCCGCGTGCGACCCGGCTGACCGCGCCAGAGTCCGCGAGGCGGCGGGCGTGACGTGTCGACACCCCAAGGGTGTGTGCTGTCTCCTTGATGGTGAGGAGTCGCCAGTCGGTCGTCACAACAGATAGTGTCCTCTAGCGGACGTAATCTGTAAAGAGGTGGCTGTCGACTGCCTACATGACGGCCAAACGACGGGATCTCCGAGCCGATGGGGCCTCCGACCTGCGTAGAGCAGATTGGAGGCCCCATCCGAGGACGACGCCCTTACAGGTCGTAGTACAGCTCGAACTCGTGGGGGTGGGGCCGCAACCGGATCGGGTCGATCTCGTTGGTGCGCTTGTAGTCGATCCAGGTGGTCAGGAGGTCGGAGGTGAAGACGTCGCCCTCGGTCAGGTAGTCCTGGTCACTCTCCAGGGCGGTCAGCGCCGCGTCGAGGGAGGCCGGAACCTGTTCGATCTGGGCGTGCTCCTCGGGGGGCAGCTCGTAGAGGTCCTTGTCGATCGGCTCAGGGGGCTCGATCCGGTTGCGGATGCCGTCGATGCCGGCCATGAGCTGGGCGGCGAAGGCCAGGTAAGGGTTCGCCGACGGGTCGGGCACCCGGAACTCGATCCGCTTGGCCTTCGGCGACGAGCCCGTCACCGGGATGCGGATACAGGCAGACCGGTTCCGGGCCGAGTAGACGAGGTTCACGGGAGCCTCGAAGCCCGGCACCAGGCGGTGGTAGGAGTTCACGGACGGGTTGGTGAAGGCGAGCAGCGACGGCGCGTGGCGCAGCAGGCCGCCGATGTACCAGCGGGCGGTGTCCGACAGCCCACCGTAGCCCAGCTCGTCGAAGAACAGGGGGTCGCCGTTCTTCCACAGCGACTGGTGCGAGTGCATACCCGAACCGTTGTCACCGAAGATCGGCTTCGGCATGAAGGTCACCGACTTGCCGGCCTCGAATGCAACATTGCGAATGATGTACTTGAACTTCATCAAGTCGTCAGCCGAGTGCAGCAACGTGTTGAAGCGGTAGTTGATCTCTTGCTGCCCTGCCGTGCCCACCTCGTGGTGCGCGCGCTCGACTTCGAGACCAACCTGACCGAGGACCGCGCACATCTCGTCACGGAGGTCGGCGAACCGGTCCGAGGGGGAGACGGGGAAGTAGCCACCCTTGTAGCGGGTCTTGTATGCCAGGTTGCCGCCCTCTTCCTCGCGGCCGGTGTTCCACGCGGCTTCGACGGAGTCGAGGTAGTAGAAGCTCGAGTGCGCGTCGGTCGCGAACCGGGCCTCATCGAAGAGGTAGAACTCCGCCTCCGGGGCGAAGAAGGCGGTGTCAGCAAGCCCCGTGGACTGCAGATACGACTCGGCTTTCGCCGCGACGTTGCGGGGGTCACGCGAGTACGGCTCGTCGGTGAACGGGTCGACGATCGAGAAGTTCATGATGAGCGTCTTGCGCTTGCGGAAAGGGTCCACGAACGCCGTCTGAACATCCGGCACCAGCTTCATGTCCGACTCGTGGATCGCCTGGAAGCCGCGGATCGACGAGCCGTCGAACATGAGGCCGTCGGTGAACGCGGACTCGTTGAACTGGGCGGCCGGAATGTTGAAGTGCTGCATGATGCCGGGAAGGTCGCAGAACCGGACGTCGACGAACTCGACACCCTCATCCCGCGTGAAGGCGATGGCCTCCTCCGCGTTGGTGAACATCCGTATCTCCTTGTCGCGTGTTTCGACTTACCCGCCTCGGGCAGTACCCCGTCGGCGTCTCGACGGTACGTGGCGTCGGTTTCCCGACGGTGTACCGAGTGTTTCAGCCGTGTTACGGCACGTCACCTTGTGTGTTCGGCGCGTCGCCCGTCGGTGGATGTCCGACAACTCAGTGAGCACGCGGGTCGAGGCGGCACACGTAGGCTAAGCCAGTGGTTTCACGAAAAGACATCGGCTCCTGGCTCGAGGGCACGCCCGGTGACTCCGCGGGGGGCCGCCCCCAGCCGTCCGGTTCGCGGGCGTCCGTGGGCCGGCGGCTCGTCGCGTTGTGCATCGACTGGTTCGCTTGCGTCTTGGTGAACTACTTGATCTTCGTCGTCCCGAGCGGACTCGCCTTCGCCGACATCAACTCGATGACCACCCTCGGGGTGTTCGCCATCGAGAACGTGGCGCTGGTGTCGACGCTCGGGGCAACCTTCGGCCACCGCATCCTGGGCCTGGCCGTTCGCCGAGCCGACGACGGTACACGCAACCCCGGATTTGGGCAGGCCATCGCCCGGACGGCGCTCCTGTGCCTGGTGATCCCGGCCGTGGTGTGGGACTCGACCGGTCGTGGATTGCACGACCGGATCGCGGGCACCGTCATCGTCCGGCGCTGAGGCGGGCGGCCACACGCACGCATGACTGGCATTTGAACACCGGACCGGCGGCGAGCGGCCTCAAACCCTAGCGCCCGCGCATACCCTTGCGGTCCGGGCGGGCACGCATAGGGTCAACGCCCTTCGGGATCGGCAACTTGGCCCCGCCCAAGGCGCGAAGCCGCTTGGAGACCTCTGCTGTCTCCGGCTTGGTCAGCGTGGGCCGCAGCCGTTGGACCTTACGCGGCAACTTGGGCAGGGCGATCTGATCCTCCGCGTCACCGCATTGGAGCAAGGTGATCGGCACGCTCGGCAGGACCCGGGCGACCTTGCGCTTCTCGGCATCGAGCAGTTTGGTGGCACGAGCCGGCGGCCCCTCCGAGACCAACACGACGCCGGCTCGTCCGACGCCCCTGAAGACGCAGTCCTGTGTACGGGGATCGACTGCTACCGGCTCCTCGTCGAAGGTCCAGCCGCGCCGGATCGAGCCCAGCGCCGCACGGGAAGCGCCGGGCTTGCCTTCGATCTGCCGGTAGGCCGCGCGATCCGCCCGGCGGGTGAGCGTGATCATGGCTCCGAGCAGTGCGAACGGAATGCCGACGATCAAGGTGTAGAGCCACGGCCCCCACCACAATCCGATCAAGAATGCGATCGCGAGGACGCCCGCGAAGACTCCCAGCAGGATCCAGGTGATCGCGGGGTCTTGTTCCCGCGTCATCTTGTAGACGGCCCACACCTGGTGGTACCAACGCTGCTTCTTCGGCTTCTTGGTTGCGTCTGCGGCGGAGCCAGCACCGGACGCGTTCTTGTTGCGGGCCATGGTGCCCCATTCTAGTGGGTGGCCCGCTTGGGCTCTGCGGGGGCGGGGCGACTAGATTGACCCGCATGAACTCCGAAAGGCCGCGCGCGGCCGTGATCGGCTACGGCGGGGCGGGGCGAGGTATCCACGCTCAGCTGTTGCGTGCTGCCGGGTTCGATGTCGTGGCGGTCGTGACCCGGTCCGCAGAGCGGAGCGCGCAGGCCGTCCAAGACTGGCCGGGTGTGCGCGTGTACCAGAATGTCGAGCGGCTCATCGACGACCGTTCGCGATTCGACCTGGCAGTCGTGACCAGCCCCACGGCGGCGCACGTCGAACACGGCGGGTTGCTGGCGGATGCCCGCGTGCCGTTCGTGGTGGAAAAGCCGATCGCGGGGGACGAATCCTCGGCCACTGAGTTGGTTGCCCGCGCTGCGGCATCGAACACCCCGTTCACGGTTTTCCACAACCGTCGGTGGGACCCAGAACAACTGACGGCGCGGGCGGTGCTCGCCTCGGGTGAGATCGGCCAAGTACACACATTCGAGCGCCGTTGGGAGCGGTTTAGGCCGACACCGCTGGAGCGGTGGAAGGAGAACGACCCGATCGGGGGTGGGCTCCTCCTCGACCTCGGGTCGCATCTGGTCGACTCTGCCGTCGAACTCTTCGGGCCGGTCGTCAAGGTCCATGCGGTCTTACGTGCCCTGGCCACGCCGACCGAGGACGACGTGCTCCTGACCTTGACGCACGCCCCGACGGCTGCGGGTCCAGGGGTGTTGAGTCGCCTCTCGGCGGGTTCGCTGGTCGGTGCGCCCGGACCGCGGACGCGAATCCTCGGCGCTCGCGGCGCCTACCTCGTCACCAGTTTCGAGAATGAGCCCACGCCGTTCAATGTGCTCGACGCCGACGCTCCCGCGGGTTCGCTCGGGTGGATCGTGCGAGGTAGCGAACGCACTCCGGTCTCTCAGGCGCCTGGCGGTCACGCGGATTTCTACCGGGCAGTGCGCGCGTGGCTGTGGGGGCAGGGGCCGATACCGGTGGACCCACGTGATGCCGTACGCACTGCCCAGGTGCTCGACGCCGCCCGGGTGAGTGCCCGGGAGGGCCGACAGGTGACGATGTCGAAGCGGTGACTTCACATGGTGTGATCGCCGGCCAGCCATGCGGCGGCCTCGGCGATCCGGTTGTCGAAGAACTCGAAACCGTTGGTGAGGAGCACGTGTGGCTCCGCGCGAGTCGAACCGAGCAACTCCGTGGCGAACTCTCCGAGCGCGACCTGGAGGGCGAAAGAGGGCACCCGGATCGCAGCGGGCCGGTGCATAGCCGTCGCCAGTGTGCTCACTAGTTCCTCGTTCGGCACCGGATGGGGAGCGGTCAGGTTCACCGGGCCGTGGATGGGCGCGGTCAGCAGATGCATGAGCGCCGCTATCTCGTCGCGTAAGGAGATCCAGCTCCAGTACTGCGTACCCGGCCCGAGTCGGCCGCCGACCCCCAGCCTGATCAAGGGCAGGAGCCGACCCAAGGCGCCACCGTGCGGGGCGAGCACGATCCCGCTGCGGGCACGAGCGACACGTACGCCCGCGTCCTCGGCTGGTCGGGTCGCGGCTTCCCAGTCATGAACGACACGGGCGAGAAAACTCTGCGCGCCGGGTGAGTTCTCGGAGAGCACCGTGTCCCCTTGGTCGCCGTAGTACCCGATGGCCGATCCCTGGACCCACGTGGACGGGGGCGACGGTAAAGCGGCCAAGGTGCGGGCGATGGTTGCGGTGGCATGCACCCGGGATTCGAGAATTGTGCGTTTGTAGGCCGCGGTCCACCGGTGGTCGCCGACACCGGCCCCGGCCAGGTTCACCACGGCGTCCGCACCGTCGAAGACGGCGGGGTCGAGGTGGCCGGACGCCGGGTCCCAGGCGCGTTCGCTCGCCTGGCGGGGAGGTCGCCGGACCAACCGTCGGACCGAATGCCCGTTCTTACGCAGACGCGCGACGAGCGCAGTGCCCAGAAAACCCTGTGAACCGGCGACCACAACGTCCATCTGGTCAGCCTATGCCGACGGCCGGCTCGACCAGGAGGTCGAACCGGCCATCAGAAGGAAGGCGAATGCGCGGGAGACTAAAGCCCGAGTTGGGACTCGAAGGCACCCTCTTCGATGCGCTGCTTGATCGTGGTGAGGAACCGTGCTGCGTCTCCGCCGTCGACCAGCCGGTGGTCGTAGGACAGGAAGATGTAGCACATCGACCGGATGGCGAAGGAGTCGTTGCCATCAGCGTCGGTGATCACCACGGGGCGCTTGACGATGGTGCCCGTGCCCAGGATCGCGACCTGGTCGACCGGCACGATTGGCGTGTCGATCAAGGCGCCGCCAGAACCGGTGTTGGTGATGGTGAAAGTGGCTCCACCCAGCTCATCGGGACTCACCTTGTTTGCCCGGGTGCGAGCTGCCAGATCCGCGATCTTGCGCGCGATCCCCGCGAGGTTGAGGTCACCCGAGTCGCGGATGACCGGGACGACCAGGCCGCGCTCGGTGTCGACCGCGATCCCGACGTTCTCCTGACCGTGGTAGACGATCTCCTCCTCGGTGATCGTCGCGTTGATCTTCGGGTATGCCTTGAGCGCCTCCACGGCCGCCAAGGTGAAGAACGGCAGGAAGGTGAGGTTCACGCCTTCGCGGGCCTTGAAGTCGTTCTTGGCCTTCGCCCGCAGTTGCGCGACCCGCGTGACGTCGACCTCGACCACGGTCGTCAGTTGCGCCTGCGTGTGCAGGGCTTCGACCATCCGGGAGGCAATGAGCTTACGCAGCCTGGTCTGCTTCTCCGTCGTGCCCCGCAGCGGGGAGATCTCCGGCACGCTCGGCGCCCGGCGTTCGGTCGCGGGCGCAGCGGGTGCCGCAGTAGCCGGCTTGGCCGCAGCCGCGAGCACATCCTCCTTGCGGATACGCCCGCCGACGCCGGTGCCGGTGATTGTGGCGAGATCCACGCCCTTGTCGGTGGCGAGTTTGCGCACCAGCGGGGTCAGGTAGGACGGACCCACCTCGGAGGTGACCGCTACCGCGGGAGTGGGTGCTGCGGCTGGGGCGGGTGCTGGCGTGGGAGCCGAAGGCGCCGGAGCCGTTGTTGGGGCAGGCGGAGCCGGTGGCGGGGTCGGTGCGGCAGCAGTTGCCGGGGGTGCGGCAGGAACTGGAGCCGGGGCAGCGGACGCTGCCGGTGCGGCGGTGGCGGGGGCACCCGAGTCAGCTCCGACCAACGCGAGCACGGTACCGACGTCGACCGTCTCGTCCTCCTGGACCAGAATCTGCTGGACAACGCCGGCAACAGGTGACGGCACCTCGGTGTCGACCTTGTCGGTCGATACCTCAAGTAAGGGCTCGTCGACGGCGACGGCCTCGCCGACCTGCTTGAGCCAACGGGTCACGGTGCCCTCGGTGACGGACTCGCCGAGGGCCGGCATCTTCACTTCGCTTCCGCCACCAGCCGGAGCAGCAGCCGGTGCGGGCGCAGCTGCGGGGGCCTGAGCCGCCGGTGCGGGCGTGGGTGCAGCCGCCGGGGCGGGTGCCGGGGGCGGAGTCGGAGCTGCGGGAGCCGGTTCCGCGGCAGCTGCCGGTGCAGCCGCAGCGGCGCCACTGCCGTCACCGAGGATCGCCAGGTCGGTACCGACGTCTACGGTCTCGTCCTCCTGCACGAGTATTTGTTCCACGACACCGGCGATGGGCGACGGGACTTCGGTGTCGACCTTGTCGGTCGATACCTCAAGTAAGGGCTCGTCGACGGCGACGGCCTCGCCAACTTGCTTGAGCCAACGGGTCACGGTGCCCTCGGTGACGGACTCACCAAGCGCTGGCATTTTCACGGTCTCAGACATGACCTTCTGTTGTCTCCTTCGATCGCTGGGTCAGTGATGGGCATGCAGAGGCTTGCCGGCAAGCGCCAGGTGGGCCTCTCCGAGTGCCTCGTTCTGAGTGGGATGAGCATGGATCAGGGCGGCGACATCCTCCGGATGGGCCTCCCAGTTGACGATAAGTTGGGCCTCGCCGATCAGTTCGCCGACTCTGGGGCCGATCATGTGGACACCGACGACGGGGCCGTCCTTGCGGCGCACCAGCTTCACGAAGCCAGCTCCACCGAGGATCTTGCTGCGTCCGTTGCCGGCGAGGTTGTAGTCCATCACCTCGACAGCGTCTGCCCCGAACGTCTCGTTCGCCTGTTGCTGGGTCAATCCGACCGAGGCGACTTCTGGGTCGCAGTAGGCCACACGGGGGATCCCGGACTCGGCGATCGGCGTTGGGTTCAGCCCCGCGATCCGTTCGGCGATGAAGATGCCCTGCGCGAATCCGCGGTGCGCCAGTTGTAGCCCGGGCACGATGTCTCCCGCTGCGTAGACCTCACCGACGCCGGTGTGCAGGGCCTCGTCGACCACGACGAAGTCACGGTCGAGCCGCACACCGATGGTCTCCAGGCCGATGCCGGCGGTGCGGGGGCCACGACCTACCGCGACCAGCAGGAGGTCGGCTTCCAAGGTGGCGCCGGACTCCAGGGTGACCCGCACACCTGAGTCGGTGCGTTCCACCGAGCCGAGGCGGTCGCCCAGGGTGTAGGAGATCCCACGTTTACGGAAGGCCCGCTCCAGAGCGCGGGAGACCACTTCGTCCTCCGCCGGAACAAGATGCGGCAGGGCCTCGACAATGTGCACGTCGGCGCCGAACGAGTTCCACGCGCTGGCGAACTCCACCCCGATGACTCCGCCGCCCAGCACAATGGCCGACGACGGCACATAGTCCAGTCGCAGGGCCGAGTCGGACGTCAGCACCCGGCCACCGATCTCGATGCCGGGCAGTGTTCGGGCGTAGGAGCCGGTGGCCACGACCACGTGGCGGCCGGTGTACCGGTTATCGCCGACGGCGACCGTATCTGGGGCGACCAGGGTGCCATGACCATGGACGACTGTGATGGACTGACCGCCGATCAACCCGGTCAGCCCGGCGTGCAGCGAGGCGACGGCGCTGGACTGGTAGGCGTTTACTTGCGCCATGTCGACGCCGTCGAAGGTCGTGCGCACACCGAACTGTGCGGCGTTCCGGGCGGAGTCGGCGACCTCGGCGGCATGCAGGAGCGCTTTCGTCGGGATGCAACCGCGGTGCAGGCAGGTGCCGCCGAGCTTGTCCTCCTCGATCAGGAGAACCGACAGCCCCAGGCCGGCCGACCGCAGCGCAGCGGCATAGCCTCCGCTGCCGCCACCGAGGACGACAACATCGTATGGGTCTGCCACAAGCAGTTCCTCACCTTCGATCGATCTCCGGGATGGCGCCGCGGTGCGTCACCTTCTGGAGCGAGCGGGACGTCCGATGGGCAGCGAATCGTAGGACGTATGCCCTTGACATCTTGGCACCTCGACGAGAGCAACCCAACCCGATCCGGCCCTTGTGGCGTGTGACGCTGAAGACAGCGTGCTCAGCGTGTGGCACTGAGGACGAGTAATGTGCCGCCATGGCCAGGCTCTCGCGACTGTTCAGCCGCACCCCGGCGTCGCCCCACGCGCCACAGCGCGAAGGCGACCTGCGCCGCGCGACGGTGGCTCATTTCAGTGAGTTCGTGCAGACCCGGGTGGGTGTCGAGGCCTATATCGAGCCGCCGAACCAGGACACCGGCACGACGCTCATGCTGATCGCGACCACCGGGGAGTGGACCCGCCGCCGGGTCCCCGACGAAACGGCCGCCCGTAAGCTGGCGGTGGATCTGAACCTGCCGGTCTACGACGTGCGATTCGTCGGGTACCCGCAACGGATGCGCGACTGGAACTCCAACCACCGCCGCGCCCGGAGTTAGGCGAGTCAGCGCCGGCCACGCCGCGACCCGGCAGCCCGGCCCTCGATCAGTGCGAGCATCGTGCGCACGCCCACCCCGGTGCCGCCGACGGGGGTGTAACCGTGTGCAGTGCCCTCGTTGAACGACGGGCCGGCGATGTCCAGGTGTGCCCACGGGGTGTCGCCCACGAACTCACGTAGGAACAACCCGGCCACCAGCATCCCGCCGAAGCGATCGCCGATGTTGGCGAGGTCCGCGATCTTCGAGTTCAGCGAGGCCCGCAGGTCCGCAGGCAGCGGCATCGGCCAGAACTGCTCACCGGCGGTCGCTGCGGCATCGACGACCTCGGCACGGGTCTCTTCGGTGCCCATGACGGCACTCACCCGGTTCCCGAGCGCCACCATCTGCGCACCGGTCAGGGTCGCGATGTCGAGGACGACATCGGGCTTCTCCTCGATCGCCGACACGAGCCCGTCGGCCAGCACCAGTCGTCCCTCGGCATCGGTGTTGAGCACCTCGACGGTCTTGCCGCCACGAATCGTGATGACGTCCGAGGGGCGGCTGGCCGACCCCGACGGCATGTTCTCCGCGAGGCAGAGCCAGCCGGTGACGGCCACCGGGAATTCCAGCCGAGCAGCCGCCACCACGGTGTGTAGCACGGCAGCTGCCCCGGACATGTCAGACTTCATCGCTTCCATGCCTTTGGCGGGCTTGATCGATATTCCGCCGGAGTCGAACGTGATCCCCTTACCGACCAGCGCCACATGGCCGGTCGCCTTGCCGGGGGAGTAGGCGAGCTTCACGAGCCGTGGGCCACGGGCCGAACCTTGGCCGACGCCGATCAGGCCGCCGTACCCACCGGCGGTCAGTGCCTTCTCGTCCAGCACGGTCACTTTGACGCCGGTGCCCTTCGCAGCGCTCTTCGCGAGATCGGCGAATGCGGCCGGGTACAGGTCGTTCGGCGCGGAGTTGATCAGGTCGCGGGTCTGGGCGACGGCGGACGCCACGACGGTGGCCCGGGCAACGGCAGCCTTGGCCGCAGCGGGCTTCGTGGCCCGGGAGAAGACCTCGATGGTGGCGACGTCGGTGGGTGCTGGGGTCTCGGCCACGGTGCGGTAGCGGGTGTAACGGTAGGCGCCCATGAGGGCTCCCTCGGCGATGGCGGTCAGGTGTTCGTCGTCGTCGACGGGTAGGTCGATGGCGACAGACGCGCTACCGGCCACCTCACGAATCGCGGCACCCGCGGCCCGCCGCAGGGCTTCGGCGCTGAAGGTGCCGTCGGCGTCGCGCGCTCCCAGACCGGTCAGCAGCAGCACTTTCGCTTTGATCCCACCGCTGGCCGGCAGGGTGCGCACCTCATCGGGGGCGCCGGTCACGGCCAGCGCGGCCGCAAGGGACTCGATCTGGCTCACCGTCTCCCGTGGGAGGTCAGCGCCGACGACTGAGATGCCGTCAGAAGTGGGGCAGGTGCCGACGACCAGCGCATCGACGCGTGCGGCGGACGGGTTCTTGGAGGAAATGCTCAGTGCGGCCACGCCTACGATGCTATCTCGCGCACCCGCCGTTGAGGTCTGCGACCGGTACGCTCCAGAAGTGGTCTTTCCCCTCGTCGTTCTCGTCGCGGTTCTCGCGCTCGTGCTTGCGGGCTGGGCGGGGGTTTTCGTGGTGCGTGACCGGCCCGTCATCCTGAATCAGTTGTGGGGCGCGGCGGTCGTGGAAGGCGCCGTGCTGATCCAAGCGGTCGTGGTCGCCGTGCTGGGGTTCGGCGGGACGGCTCCGGCCGAGCCGGGGCTGCTGTGGGGATATCTGATCACCACGCTGCTGTTGTTGCCCTTCGCCGCCCTGTGGGCATTTGCTGAACGGACGAAGTGGAGTTCGGTCGTGCTGTTGGTGGCGGCGCTCGCGGTCGCATTTATGGAGTACCGGCTCTGGCAGATCTGGAACGCCTGATGACGTCGCTAACACCTTCCGGACAGCAGCCGGCCGGACCGCAACCGGCCCGGGTGGGGGCGTCGGCTGCGTCTACGCTTCCTGGTGTCACCGGCCAAGGTTTCGGCCGACTGCTGGTCCTGGTCTATGCCGTCTTCGCGCTCGCCGCCACGGCCCGCGCCTCCTACCAGCTGGTTACCCGGGGTGGTGAGGCTCCACTGGCCTATGGGCTGTCCGCGTTGGCCGGTGTGGTCTACGTCGTGGCGACAATTGCGCTGGCGCGTGGCCTGCGGCGGCTCGCGTGGATCGCCGTCGGCGTGGAACTCGTCGGTGTGCTGGTCGTCGGGAGCCTCTCACTTCTCGATTCCACCGCTTTCCCTGAGGCGACCGTGTGGTCGGGGTTCGGGAGCGGTTACGGCTATGTGCCGCTCGTGCTGCCCTTCGTCGGTCTTTGGTGGTTGTGGCGGACGGGGCACCCGCGCCAGGCCACCGAGGGTCCCCGTGAACAGGAGAACTCGTGATGATGACCCCCTACTCGTTGTTGTTCCGCACGGTGCTGCGACGGATCGATCCCGAACGCGCTCACGAGTTCGCCTTCAGCGCGATCGCGATGCTGGGGCGTGTGCCGGTCAAGCGCGACATCATTCAGGGTGCGTTGGCGCCCTACCTGGGCAAAGGGGCCTTCGGTCCGGGCAGCGTCCGGGTGCTGGGTCGTACCTTTCCCGCGCCGCTCGGGCTTGCCGGGGGATTCGACAAGAATGCCCGCGCCGTCCGCGGGCTCACGGCCCTCGGATTCGCTTTCGTCGAGATCGGCACAGTCACCGCCCATGCCCAGCCCGGCAACGACAGACCGCGGATGTGGCGGGAGGTCGCGTTGCACGGTGTGCGCAACCGCATGGGTTTCAACAACGACGGCGCAGCCGCTGTGGCGCAACGCCTCGATGGACTGCGGCGTACGAGAGCAGGACGCGCCCAACTCGTCGGCGTCAATATCGGCAAGACAAAGGTCGTCGCTGCCGAACATGCGGCGGCGGACTATGCGATGAGCGCGCGACTGCTCGCACCCTACGCGGACTATCTGGTGGTGAACGTCTCGTCGCCCAACACCCCGGGACTGCGTGACCTGCAGCAGACCGAGTCGCTGAGGCCGATCCTGGAGGCCGTCCGGGTCGCGGCCGACCAGGCGACGGCGGCAGCCCATTCCCGCCGGGTGCCCTTGTTGGTCAAGATCGCGCCGGATCTCGCTGATGAGGATGTCGATGCGGTGGCCGACCTCGCCCTGGAGCTCGGGTTGGACGGGGTGATCGCGGTGAACACGACGATTGCCCACGATCTGGGTCCGGGGGGTCTGTCGGGACCGGCGGTTCGCCCGCGTGGCCTCGAGGTCGTCGGCCGGCTCCGGGAACGGTTGGGGCCGCGGCCGGCCATCATCGGCGTCGGCGGGATCAGCTCCGCGGACGACGCCCGCGCCTACCTGGCGGCAGGGGCAGACCTGGTGCAGGCGTACACGGCGTTCGTCTACTCCGGCCCGCTGTGGCCCTCGAAGGTGAACAGGGCACTCGTGCGGCGGCCGGTTGGGCCACGCCCGACGGTCTGACGCCCAGTCGTGAGCGAGGTCGTTCCGACTGGGCGTCGACGGCGCTCAACTCGGGTAGTGCCCGTGTTTCGGGTGGCTCGGCTTCGGCAACCGGGCGCGGCGCAGCTGGAAAGCGCGGGTCACCGCGTACATCACGGTGCCGCGTTCCACGTCGCCGAACTTCGCGATCAGCTTCTTCTTCAGCTTGCGCCACATGATGAAGGCATCCACCACGGTGCCCAGCACGATCGCGTACAGCAACAGGATGATCACCAGCGACATCGCGGGGTAGCGACGCGTCAGCATGGTCAGCACGATGAACACTAGGGCGATGCCGAGGAAGAACTCGCCGAGGTTCCAGCGTGCGTCGACGTAGTCACGCACGTAGCGGCGCTGCGGACCCTTGTCCTTGGCGGGCATATACCGCTCGTCGCCTGACTGCATCGCCTTGAACTGCCGGTCCCGGGCGGCGCGTTGCTGAGCACGCGCGTCCTGGGCGGCGGCGCGCCGGTCGGTCGGCACCAGCGGCCGGACGTTCTTGGCCTCTGCTTCCTTGCGCTTCGGGGTCGGGCGCCCCTTCTTGGGGCTCCCTGCCTCGATCGACTCCGCTGCGGCAAGGGCGTCGCCGTCGTCCGCGGCGGCCGCGTTGCCGTTGTCAGCTGACTTATTGCGTGAGAACACCTCCCTAGGGTAGTCGAGCTTCGGGCGGCGAGAACCCGGGAGGCCGGTAGCGTGGCCGGATGAGCGAGCAGACAGTGACGAGTACAGACGTAGGCCGACTCCGCGAACGGGTGTCGGCGCTGATGCCGGCCCTGCGGAACGATTTGGAGACGTTGGTCCGGATCCCCTCCGTGTCCAATGCCGCATTCGACCAAGCCGAGGTTGATCGCAGTGCCCAGGCCGTTGCGCAGTTGCTCCGTGATGCCGGGCTTCCCGAAGTGCAGGTGCTACGGGTCACGACTGACGACGGCCGGGAGGGTGCGCCCGCGGTGGTTGGCCGTTTTCCCGCGCCGGACGGCGCCCCCACGGTGATGCTCTACGCCCACCATGACGTCCAGCCGGTGGGGGACCTCTCCGTGTGGAAGAGCGAACCCTTCGAGCCGGTGGAGCGCGACGGCCGACTGTACGGGCGCGGCGCGGCCGATGACAAGGCGGGGATCACCGCCCACCTCGGAGCCCTTCGCGCCCTTGCGGCGGCCGATGGCGGTTTCCCCGTCGGTGTCACGGTGTTCGTCGAAGGGGAGGAGGAGGTCGGCTCGCCGACGTTCGTGCCCTTCCTGCACACGCATCGGGACCTGCTGGAGGCCGATGTCATCGTAGTGGCCGACTCGACCAACTGGAAGGTCGGCGTCCCGGCGCTGACTACGTCGCTGCGCGGACTGGTCGACTGCGAGGTCGAAGTCTCGGTACTGAACCATGCCGTGCATTCCGGGATGTTCGGCGGGCCGGTCCTGGACGCCATCACCTTGCTGAGCCGGCTGATCGCCACATTGCACGACGACCTGGGCAACGTCGCCGTGGCCGGTCTCGCGCAGGGTGCGGAGCCGACCGTGGACTACGCCGAGGTGGATTTCCGGGCGGATGCCGGGGTGCTCGACGGGGTCGAGCTGGCCGGGTCACAGTCCATCGCGGGGCGGGTCTGGATCAAACCCGCCATCGCCGTCATCGGAGTCGACGCCCCGACGGTGGCGCACGCCTCGAACGTCATCGTTCCGCGCGCGACGGCGAAGATCTCGATGCGGATCGCCCCAGGACAGGATCCGGCCGACGCGATGGCCGCCCTCCGGAAACACCTTGTCGAGCGGGCGCCCTTCGGCGCCCAGGTGCAGGTGCGCGACGGCGAGCAGGGCAAGCCGTTCGCCTCACCGCAGGACTCCGCAGCGATGCGCAGTGCTCGCTGGGCCTTCGTCCAGGCATGGGGTGTGGAGCCGGTGGACATCGGTGTCGGCGGGTCCATCCCGTTCATCGCCGACCTGCTCGAGACGTACCCGGATGCCGCCATTCTCGTGACCGGCGTCGAGGACCCGGACTCGTTGGCACACGGCCCGAACGAGTCCGTGCACCTGGCGGAGTTGGAGAAGGCTGTCCTCGCCGAGACGCTGCTCCTCGACCGGCTTGGGCGGGCCGGTTTGGGGTAGGGGCCAACCTCCACAAGAATCGGGGACATGCCGAGTGGTGGCTCCGAAGGACCGAACGACTACAGCTTTGCCGATCCAGCGGAATGGTCACTACTGGCCTTTCTCGGCACCCTGGCACTTTGCCTTCTTGCCGCGCTCGTGCTCAGCCCTGGTATAGCCAGTCGACGATCTCCTCGACCAGCGTGGGTTGCTTCGCCGCGTGGGCAAGGTCCTCGAAGACCGCCGAGAGGCACTCGCGCTCCTCGGTCTCGATGTACCACTCACCGGCCGCAGCCTCGGTCGCGTGGATCCGTCCTGCCAGCGCGGCCAGCGCGGCGCGCACGAGGGGGCGTCGAGGCTTGGACCCCAGCGCGGCCAGCTCGCGCTGCGTGTCCCGGATGTGCTCGACGATCGCGTCCCGGAACGAGGCCGGAGGGAACGGTGGTGAGGGCTCCCAGTCCTGCAGCAACGGCTCCTCGAGCAGCTGCGCGAAGGTGAGTGTCCGCAGCCGCGTCCGCAGCCGATGCTCCCGCTCCGCGGACTCCCGGTGCTGGCGCTCCTGCTCCAGCTGCTGCTCGCTCCGCATCTGCTGCGGCTCGTGCCGCCAGCGCCACCGCTCCTCGATCTCGTCGCTGAGTTCCTTGGCCGTGCCGTGCACGATCTGCCACGCCTCACCGGTGAGCGAAGGGTGCGCCAGGCGTGCCTCGACGTCGGTGACCTCACGGCGACCCAGCAGGGTGAGCTCGGGCAGGTGCGCCTTCTCCCCCTTGACGATCGTGACGACGACGGCGGTGCCACCGCGCCCGCCCTTGCCTCGTGTGATCGCGACCGCGGCGGCGGCCGCCGCCAGCGAGGGCGGCTCGGTCCAGACCTCGGCGAGCGGGACGAGGACGACGACGCGTGCGGTACGGCCGATGACGACCGCGGCGGCGTAGCGGCCGGTGGTTTCGGGGGAGACCGGATACAGCGGCTCGGTCCGGAACGACAGGACGCTCCCCAGATCGGCGAACAGGTCCGTCGCAGGTTCGGGCATGCCGCAACCTTAGCCGGGGTCTGCTGTAGCTTTGGTTGATTCCGGGGCATACCGATCATTGGACCCCATCGCGCCCGGCCCACTTCAGCCCCGGTGCGCCACGTCCAAGGCTCGGGCCCATTCGGCCACATGGGTCGGAAGCTCCGGGTTGGTGAGGTTGCCCGCGAGAAGTTCGACGACGGTCGGTGCGGGGATCCGGTCGCCCGTCCCGCGTTCCAGGAACCGGCCCGCGATGAGACCAGAGGCGCAGAGATCGTCGCCCCGCTCGAATCGTTGCTCCATGTACACCACGCGCTGGTCCCAGCCGAGCACCTGGCTGGTGATCGTGAACCGGTCGCCGAGGCGTAGGGAGCGCCGGTAGGTCATGGCAGACGCGGCGACGACCGGGTACCAGGCCTTCTCCTTGAGTGCGTCGAATGCGCCGATGTCGGCGATGTAGTTGCTCCGCGCGATGTCCATCATCTGCAAGTAGACGCCGTTGTTGACGTGCAGGTAGAAGTCGAGGTCTCCGGGTCGCACGCGCATGGTCGTCACGGAGGGGTCGAGGAGCCCCAACCCGGGCACGGGCCGGCGTGGTCGGGTGGAGGCTTTCATCAGGTGAATCTGTCGGGTCACCCGGGCAGGGTATCCGGCCTCGGCGTCGATCACATGCCGGATCAGTCGAGCGCCAAACCGCGCGCCGCGGCCGCTGCCTCCGGTCCGTCCAGTCGTTCGACCAGGCGAACGGCCAGCTCCAGTCCGGCGCTGGTGCTCCGTGCGGTCACGACGTCACCGTCATCGAGCACGAGGGCCTCGGTGTCGACGATGATCGACGGATCGAGAACGGCCAACTCGTCAGCCCGCGTGCTCGGTGCCGCCACCGGCCGACCGGCGAGCAGCCCGGCCGCGGCAAAAGCCTGTGTCCCGGTGCCGAGGGCAGCGAGCAGCGGCGTCGTGGCTCGCTGCCCTCGCAGCCAGCCGAGATGATGGTGATCGGTTGTCAGCGCACGTGTCCCTGGTCCGCCCGGGTGCACCAGAACGTGCAGTGGCCCGATGTCGCTGGCGGAGTCGTCCGGCACCAGGCACAGGCCGTGCGCGAGGCGAACCCCGGCCCCATCGGCTGAGAAGGTGCGCACTTGGGGCCGGAGATCACACTGCCGCGCCCAGACCGTCAGAAGCTCCAGAGGCCCCACCACATCCCATTCGCGAGCCTCGTCGAAGACGAAGACCCCGATGGTGAACGGCTTCTGCGTCATCGGCCCGCACCTCCTCAGATCCCGGGCAGCGCCAACATCTGATCGAGTGCGACGCGCGCCCAGTGAGCATCGTCCGGCTCCACCACGATCCGGTTGATGACCCGCCCTGCGGCGAGCGACTCCAGTGCCCACGTCAGGTGCGGAAGGTCGATCCGGTTCATGGTGGAGCAGTAGCAGACAGTCGAGTCCAGATAGTGGATCTGCTTATCCGGGTTCATCTTGGCGACGCGCTTGACCAGGTTCAGCTCGGTACCGATCGCCCACACGGAA
This sequence comes from Cellulomonadaceae bacterium, assembly GCA_031551755.1. Classification (GTDB taxonomy): domain Bacteria; phylum Actinomycetota; class Actinomycetes; order Actinomycetales; family Cellulomonadaceae; genus JAVBMU01. The sequence goes on from JAVBNE010000023.1 coordinate 34,781, forward strand.
CCTGGCGCGGCCTCCGCGATGGTCTTGTTGATGTATTCGGTGGAGCCCACATAGTCGGCCTGAGAGACGACCTCATGAGTGCATTCGGGGTGCACCAGAACCTGTACCTCGGGAGCCTTGGCGCGAATGCCGGTGATGTTCTGCGGGGTGAACCTCCCATGGACCGAGCAGTGCCCGCGCCACAAGATCATCCGGGCACCGCGCAACTCGGCATCCGAGAGCCCACCGCCCGGTTTGCGAGGGTCGAAGACGACACAGTCGTCCAGCGACATCCCCAGCAACCGGACGGCAGTGTTGCGGCCGAGGTGCTGGTCGGGCAGGAAGAACACCTTGCCGGTGCCGTCGATGCCGCCCACCTGATCGAAGGCCCAGCGCAAGGCGACCTCTGCATTCGAGGAGGTGCACACCGTCCCACCGTGCCGACCGGTGAAGGCCTTGATGGCGGCCGTCGAGTTCATGTAGGTGACCGGAACCGTCGAGTCGGCGATCCCGGCGTCGGTCAGGACATCCCAGGCGTCTTCGACCTGGCCGATGCCGGCCATATCCGCCATCGAGCAACCTGCGGCGAGGTCGGGCAGGACGACCTGTTGTCGATCGGTGGTGAGAATGTCGGCACTCTCAGCCATGAAATGCACGCCGCAAAAGACGATGTAGTCGGCCTCGGGACGGGCTGCCGCCTCCCGGGCAAGTTTGAAGGAGTCGCCGGTGACATCCGCGAAGTCGATGACCTCGTCGCGCTGGTAGTGGTGACCGAGAATAAAGGCCTTGGAGCCGAGTGCCGCACGTGCGGCGCGTGCCCGATCGAGCAGGTCAGGGTCGCTCGGGGCCGGCAGGCTGCCCGTGCACTCCACTCCGCGTTCGGACTCCAAGTCGCTGCCGTGCCCCAGCAGGAGCAGGGCTGAGGGTGCCGGTTCCTCGAAGAGGCGGCCAGCCACAAGGGTGTTCTGGGTGTTCACGCGAATATGGTCCCACACACGGGCTGGCAGAATCCGAACATGCGCGTCCTCGTCACATCACTCGTACACGCTTCGGGTCAGCCCGGTGGTCTCGATGCCTCCGAGGTGGGGGGCTGGTGGCAAGCCGCAGTTCCCGAGGCCGATGTCGTGTCGTTGGCCACCTCCGACGGGCGCGCCGGTTTCCTGGCCGCGGTGGCCCCCGCCGCATCCACGCGGCTCAACCTCACGCTGGAGGCCCCCGACGGGCCGCGTATCGTTCCCATCCGGCGCAGCGCGGGGCCGTTGCCGACGGTGTATTTGGCCGCAGCCGATGTCGACCCTCCAACCGCACTCCAGGTCACCGATTCGCGGCTTCTCGGGCGGGCGATTGCCGCCGCTGCACCCGGGGCCGGCCGACTCGTGATCGCCACCGGTGGCGCACGCAGTTGTGACGGTGGGGCCGGACTGATGGCTGAGCTGGCCTTGGAGAACACCTCGGTGGCCGTGATGGTGCGCGCGGCGCGACGGACGTTGGGGCGTCTCGACCTGATCGTCGCGGTCGAGGACGATCGACCGTTGCTGGGCCTCACCGGTGCTTCCGCCCGTCTGCGTGACCAAGATGCGTTCGCCGCCCAGGAGAATGAGCGTTCCTTGGGGGACTGGGCTGATGCGGTCACGACGGCACTCGCGGACGGCTCGAACGCCGCGCCGGGGGGTGGCGCTGGGCAGGAGGGGGGTGTTGCCTCCCTGTCGCCGTTGGCCGTGATCGGGCAGGGGGGCAAGAGCACGCCGGGCCGGCTCACCTCACTTCCGGGTGCAGGAGCAGGTGGCGGTTTGGGGTTCGCGCTCGCCGCCCTGGGTGGCCGGTTGGTCCCGGCGTTGACAGTCGTCGCCGACGCCCAAGGCCTCCCGGAGCATGTCGCGCAGTCGGACCTGGTGGTGGTGGTCACCGAGGTGCTCGATGCCGTCGGCATGGGGGCGGGGCTGGTCCCGGCCATGGGTGAACTCGCGGCCGGCCATGGGGTGCCCGTGGTGGTGCTGGCCCGCGAGTCGCATGCAGGCCGGCGGGAATGGTCTGGTGTCGGCGTCAGCGGCGTCTACGAATACGGCACGGACCCACGTGGCCGGGTCGCGCGGGTGGCCCGGACCTGGGCCGGTCCGTCGAGCTGATCGAGTGGGTCGTAGACTCGGGAACAGAACCGGCCGCGACGTCGTTCTCTTGGCGGCAGTGCGCCATGCGGCGCGGACTGTGGCATCACACCGATTCGCGGAGGAACCATGAGCGACACCACCGAGACCACCACACACGGCGTCACCCTGACCGATTTCGCCGCACAGAAGGTGCGCACCTTATTGGAGCAGGAGGGCCGCGACGACCTGCGGTTGCGCGTGGCGGTCCAACCGGGCGGCTGTTCCGGGCTGATCTACCAGCTCTCCTTCGACGAGCGCGCGCTCGACGGGGATGCCTTGCGTGACTTCGACGGCGTACAGGTGGTCGTCGACAAGATGAGCGTGCCCTACCTCGAAGGTGCGACCATCGATTTCGCGGACACGATCGAGAAGCAGGGCTTCACGATCGACAACCCGAATGCGGGCGGCTCCTGCGCCTGTGGCGGATCCTTCGGCTGAGCCGACCGGCCATCAGGCCCCCAACTCCACCGTGATCGCCAGGCCGTCGTCAGGCAGTTCTTCTGTGCTGACGACGGCGTGTCCGCGCATCCGCGCCCAGGCGGGGATGTCCACCCGCGCTGCCGGGTCGGTCGACCACACCACAACTCGCGTGCCGGTCTGTTGATCGCGGCTCGCATTTGCCAGTCGGATGACTGGCAATGGGCAACGTAGCCCACGGGCATCCACCAACACCGGCTCGGTGTCCGGTTCCTCGTTTGGCACACCGGAGCCGGGCTCGGTGCGCCCTGGCGCCCGATAGTCCGGGTTCACAGCCCGCTCACCCCAAGTTCAGCGCGAACGGTCGCCACTGCTTCCGGCAGGACCTCGATCAACCGTTCGACGTCGGCCGCAGTGGTTGAACGGTCCAGCGCGACACGGACGTTGCCATGGGTCAGGACGCCCATTGCCGCGAGGACATGAGAGGGCTCCAGCGAGGACGATGTACAGGCCGAACCCGAGCCAACGGCGACCCCCGATCGGTCGAGCGCCGTCAGGAGCGCCTCACCGTCGACGTAGAGGAACGAGAACGTGGCGACGTGGGGGAGTCGGTCTACGGGGTCGCCCACCACCTCGACATCCGCGATGGTGGACACCGCAGCTCGCAGTCGGTCGATGAGTCCCCGGCGGCGGATGTCCTGGTCCGCCTGGTCGGCCAGCACGGCCTCCAGGCTGACAGCTGCGGCGAAGGCCGCCGGGACGCTGGGCGTGCCGGGGAACCAAGGGTCGGGGTCCTGCGGACCCGGCGGCCGCACCCGCACCCGTGGGCGCACTGCGAGCACCCCGACCCCAGGCGGGCCGCCCCAATCGCCAGGGTCGGCCGCCAGCAGATCCCAAGCCTCGGGAATCGGGTCGTGCCCGACGGACGCGCCGGCGTCCACCAACAACGGCACACTGGCCCGTTGAGCGGCCTCATAGACCTCCGCCACCGGCTGACGGGTGCCGACTTCCGCGTTGGCCAGCTGAAGTGCGGCGAGGGCGACACCACCAGCATTGATCGCTTCGGACATGGCCGAGGGGTTCACTCTGCCGTAGATGTCCACCGGCACACGGGACGAGTCGGCGGTTTCGGCTGCTGCGAGTAACGCGGCGCGTTCTACCGTGCTCATGACCACCGTCGCGCCCACCCGGGACCGGCCCGCCCGGACGGCAGCGACGGCCCGATGCAGCGAGCTCGTGTGATTGGGAGAGAAGTGCACGTCGTCGCGTCGCACTCGCAGGCTTGCGGCGACGGATTCCCGCGCCGCATCGAGCAGCGCAGCGGCCCGGCGCCCTTCTGCGTGCAGACGGCGAGGATCGGCCCAGCCCTCGTCGACGGCACGCTCGAAGGCGAGCCGTGCCTGCGGATGCCAGGGTGCGCGGCCACCGTTGTCCAGGTGGACACGGTGCCCTGGATATCCGGTGAGCGCTTGAGTGGCGTCGGTCACAATGAGCCCTTTCGATGGTCCTGCCAGTCATCGTAGGGACCTTGCGACGGGGGTGTGGGGGTGGTCACCCTCCTTCGAGGGCCGCGAATGCTTGCCATTGCACCGGTTTCCGCCGCGCTCGAACCGTGACCCGTTATCGGGAACGACCGGGACGTTCGGACCGAAGGTCCTTTCGAGGTGACAGAGTTCCTTCAGGTGTCTTCATGTGTTGTCACCAGGCGTGATCTTGTCACTTGCGCTGATGTTTCGATGGCTGTAGGTGCTGCCCAAGCGCCCGGAGGCACGCTAGGCTTCGGGTTGTCGAGGACGAAGGTCCCGCGCGGCGCCTGTCCAACGGGCCCGGGGGGACGTGACGTGAAAGGCTCACCTTGCGCTCGCAAACCTCACGCCGCAGACGGCGGATTACCGGAGCATCAGCGCTCGGCATTGGCGTCGTGCTCGTCGCTTCGGGCTGCAGTGATGCCGCCCAGCGCGGATTCCTACCCGGCTACGAAGACGGCGAAGTCACCAACCACACCGCGAGCATCACACAGCTGTGGACCGGATCGTGGATCAGCGCATTGGCGGTCGGCGTCCTGGTCTGGGGGCTGATCCTGTGGTGCATCGCGGCCTACCGTAAGCGCAAGGACGACAACGTCCTGCCCATCCAGACGCGATACCACCTGCCACTCGAGATCATGTACACGGCTGTGCCGATCGTCATGATCTTGGTGCTTTTCACGCACACCGACAAGGTGATGGAAGAGACCCAGAAGGTGACCGGCAACGCGGATGTCACCATTGAGGTGATCGGCAAGCAGTGGAGCTGGGACTTCAACTACGTCGACGACGACGTGTATGACACCGGCCAGCACGCGCAGAGCGTCGGCACCACCGGCGTCCTGGCGGAGCAGCCGACGCTGTACCTGCCCGTCGGCAAGCGGGTGCAGTTCGTCCTCGACTCCCGCGACGTCATTCACTCGTTCTGGGTCCCGGCGTTCCTCTACAAGATGGACATGATCCCGGGCAAGACGAACACGTTCCAGGTGACGCCGACCGAAGAGGGCGAGTACCTGGGCAAGTGCGCTGAGCTGTGCGGCGAGTACCACTCGTCGATGCTGTTCAACGTGAAGGTGGTGTCGCGCGAGGAGTACGACGCACACATCGAGGAGCTGAAGGCCAAGGGTCAGGAAGGCTCGCTCGGTCTCGAGTACAGCCGCCAGCAGGACCTGGACAGCACCCCGCAGGAAGGCGAGAACTGAGGGCCGCCGTCGCGGAGCACATCCCCGGCCTGGCGCCCTCGCGTCAGACCCTGGGGCGCACGGTGATCAAGTGGATCGCCTCGACCGACCACAAGACGATCGGCTACCTGTACCTGATCAC
>JAVBNE010000081.1:0-15377 GCA_031551755.1 Cellulomonadaceae bacterium
GCGGGCGATGGCGGCCAAGAATGTCGTGAAGTCCCAGCTCATCGGCCTCGGCTACTACCCGGCGGTGACGCCGCCCGTCATCCGCCGCAACGTGCTGGAATCCCCGGCCTGGTACACCGCCTACACCCCGTACCAGCCGGAGATCTCCCAGGGGCGCCTGGAGGCGCTGCTCAACTTCCAGACGATGATCGAGGACCTCACCGGTCTTCCCATCGCCAACGCTTCGCTGCTGGACGAGCCGACCGCCGTGGCGGAGGCCGCGGCCCTCATGTGGCGGGCGTCGCGGGCGAAGGAAGGTTTCGTGGTCCTCGACGCCGACCTCTTCCCGCAGACGCTGACGGTGACCCTCGGTCGCGCCGAGGCGATCGGCCTGCCCGTGGTGATCACTGACCTCGCGGGCGGCCTCGAAGCGGGATTGGCGGCGGCTCGTGCGGCCGGCGTGGAGGTGCCCGCGGGCTCCCCGTTGGGAATCGTCGTGCAGCAGTCCGGGGCAACGGGCCGGGTCGTCGACTGGCGGGCGGTGGTGGCCGAAGCCCAGGAGTCCGGTGCGCTGGTCACCGTGGCCTGCGACCTGCTCGCGCTGACCATGCTGACCTCACCGGGTGAGCTGGGCGCCGACATCTCGGTCGGTTCCGCGCAACGGTTCGGGGTGCCGCTGTTCTACGGCGGCCCGCACGCGGCGTTCATGGCGGTCCGCAAGGGGCTGGAACGGTCGATGCCCGGCCGGCTCGTGGGCGTCTCGGTCGATGCCGACGGCGACGTCGCCTACCGGCTCGCCCTGCAAACCCGCGAACAGCACATCCGCCGGGAGAAGGCGACGAGCAACATCTGCACGGCCCAGGCGCTGTTGGCCATCGTGGCATCGATGTACGCGGTGTACCACGGCCCCGCCGGGCTGCGGGCGATCGCGGAGCAGGTACACGGTCAGGCGGTGGAGTTGGCCGGCCGGCTCCGGGACGGCGGAATGCGGGTCGTCCACGACGTCTTCTTCGATACGGTGCGGGTCGCCGTCCCCGGCCGGGCCGCCCAGGTGGTGCGGTCGGCCGCCGCGAACGGCGTCAACCTCTACCTGGCCGACGCCGACCATGTGCAGATCGCCTGCGCCGAGGCCACCACACCCGCCGACCTGGATGTGGTGGCGGCGGCCTTTGGCGTGGAGAGCGCGCCGGTGACGGCTGGGGCGGACGCACCAGCCGACGCGCACGCGGCAGCGGTGGTCGGGGGCGGAGCCGTCCCGGCCGCGCCCGCCGACCTGCCCGAATGGGCCTGGCGCACGACCGACTACCTCACCCACCCCGTCTTCGGCCGCCACCACTCCGAGACTGCCATGATGCGCTACCTGCGACGGCTTTCGGACAAGGACCTCGCCCTGGACCGCACGATGATCCCGCTCGGCTCATGCACCATGAAGCTCAACGCGGCTGCCGAGATGGAGCCGATCTCCTGGCCCGAGTTCGCGGACCTGCACCCCTATGTGCCGGTGGAGCAGGCCGAGGGCTATGCCGAGCTCATCGGTGGGTTGGAGTCGGCGCTCGCGGAGATCACCGGTTATGCGGCCGTCTCGGTACAGCCGAATGCGGGGTCCCAGGGGGAGTTCGCGGGCCTGCTGGCCATCCGCGGCTACCACGCTTCGCGAGGTGACGAAGGCCGCGACGTCTGCCTGATCCCGGCCTCGGCGCACGGCACCAACGCCGCGTCGGCGGCGCTCGCCGGGCTGCGGGTCGAGGTGGTGGCCACCGCCGACGACGGCGAGATCCTGCTCTCCGACCTGCGGGCCAAGCTGGCCGACCACGGCCCACGGGTCGCGGCGATCATGATCACCTACCCCTCCACCCACGGCGTCTACGAAGCCCATGTCCGGGAGGTCTGCGACCTGGTCCATGAGGCTGGCGGCCAGGTGTATATCGACGGCGCGAACCTCAATGCGCTGGTCGGGGTCGCCCGGCCGGGCGAGTTCGGTGGGGACGTCTCCCACCTGAACCTGCACAAGACGTTCTGCATCCCTCACGGCGGTGGTGGCCCCGGCGTCGGCCCGATCGGAGTGGCGGCCCACCTGGTGCCCTTCCTGCCCGGTGACCCGCTGGCTCCCGGTTCCGCGGTGGCCGTTTCGGGGGCGCGGTACGGCTCGGCCGGCATCCTGCCGATCTCCTACGCTTACCTGGCCTTGATGGGACCCGAAGGGCTGACCGAGGCGACGAAGACCGCCGTCCTGACCGCGAATTACCTGGCCAGCAAGCTCACCGAACATTTCCCGGTGCTGTTCACGGGGCCGAACGGGCTCGTCGCCCACGAGTGCATCCTCGACCTGCGGCCGATCACCGCCGAGACCGGCGTCACCGCCGAGGACGTGGCCAAACGGCTGATGGACTACGGCTTCCACGCCCCGACGCTGTCCTTCCCGGTCGCGGGCACCCTCATGGTGGAACCCACCGAGAGCGAGAACCTGGACGAGCTCGACCGCTTTGTAGCCGCCATGGTCGCCATCCGTGGCGAGATAGCCGAGGTTGCCGCGGGCCGCTGGCCGGTCGCGGACTCGCCGCTACGGGGTGCGCCCCACACCGCCTGGTGCCTGAGCGGCGACTGGGACCGGCCGTACTCGCGGCAGGTCGCGGGCTATCCCGTCCCGGAGCTGCGTGCTGCCAAGTACTGGCCGCCCGTCCGGCGGATCGACGGCGCTCGCGGGGACCGGAACCTGATTTGCGCCTGCCCGCCCCTGGAGGACTACGCCAGCGACCCGGTAAAGGGCTCCTGACGCCACCTGACCACACCCCAACCGGCTCGTCGCCACTACAGCGGCGCGAACCGTCGAGAGGAATTCCATGACCGATCTGATTCACAGTCCGCTACACGACGAGCACGTGGCCCTCGGGGCCTCGATGACCGACTTCGGTGGCTGGAATATGCCCCTGCGGTACACCTCCGACCTGGCCGAACATCGCGCGGTCCGAGAGGCGGCCGGCCTTTTCGACCTGTCCCACATGGGCGAGATCGAGGTGCGCGGCCCGCAGGCAGCGGCAGCCTTGGACTACGCGTTGGTCGGGAACCTGAGTGCGGTGGCCGTAGGACGTGCCAGGTACACGATGATCTGCGCCGAAGACGGGTCGGTTTTGGACGACCTGGTGGCCTACCGGCTCGCCGACGACTGCTTCCTGGTCGTGGCCAACGCGGGCAATGCTCCATTGGTGGCGCGCGAGTTGCTGGCCCGGGCGGCCGGTTTCGACGCCGTCGTCACCGATCAGGCGGCACAGACCGCCCTGATCGCCGTTCAGGGTCCGCGAGCCGAGGAGATCGTCGTCGGACTGGTGCCGGCGGGCGATGCCGCCGGCCGCGCCACCGTGACCGAGATGAAGTACTACGCCGCGAGTCCGGTCACACTGGAGCTGGCCGGTACTCCGCTGGCGGCCCTGGTAGCCCGCACCGGGTACACCGGGGAGGATGGCTTCGAGCTGTACGTTCCGGCATCGCAGGCCGTGGTCTTGTGGCGGGCCTTGCTGGCGGCAGGAGAGCCGGTGGGCTTGGCGCCGGCCGGGTTGGCTGCCCGCGACTCATTGCGGTTGGAGGCCGGCATGCCGCTGTACGGGCATGAGCTGGACACCACCACGACCCCCTATGAGGCCGGCTTGGGACGGGTCGTAAAGCTCGACAAGGTCGCGGCCGACGGTACCGAGCTGCCTTTCGTGGGACGTGCGGCACTGGCCGCACGCAAGTCCTCACCCCCCGCGAGGGTCCTCGTGGGTCTGCGCGGGTTGGGTAAGCGGCCGGCCCGTGCCGGCTACCCGGTCGTGTTGCCGGGGGAGGGCGCGAAGCGGATCGGTACGGTCACCTCCGGGGCTCCGTCGCCCACCCTCGGTTATCCGATCGCCTTGGCGTATGTCACCCCCGAGTACTCCGCCGAGGGCACTGAGCTCGCCGTCGACGTGCGGGGACGCCAGGAACCCGTGGTCATCGTGCCGACGCCGTTCTACCGTCGCCCCCAGTAGTCCATCCCCATACCAAGGCCAACCAGCGAGAGGATTAGCCCATGACCAACAATGACATCCCCGAGAACCTGCAGTACACCGCCGAACATGAGTGGGTCGACTCGGCCAGTCCGATGGTGGTCGGTATCACGGCGAACGCCACCGAGGCACTCGGCGACATCGTGTACCTGGAGCTTCCCCAGGTTGGCGACCGCGTGACGGCCGGTTCCGTGGTCGGTGAGGTGGAGTCGACCAAGTCGGTGTCGGAGCTCTACTCGCCCATAACGGGCATTGTGGCTGAGGTCAACTCTGCTGCTATCGATGACCCGGCTATCGTCAACGCCTCACCGTATGCAGATGGCTGGTTGTTCAAGGTGGAGGCGGAGTCCACCGGAGCTCTGCTGACCCCCGCGGAGTATGCCGCTCTTATCGCCTGACCTGCCCGAACGTGATAAAAGGGCGAGCACCGGACAGGTGCTCGCCCTTTTTGTACGGAAGGCGTACCAGTACGCCAGCGGGTGAAATATGACGCCGAAACTCTGTGATCAAGGTCACATTTGGAAAATGTCACGAGTTTGCTGACGAGTTAGGCGCCAAAGAAGCGCAGGAACTCGGGCGTTCTACCGGGTTGAGGCCCTCCAAGGCACCGCAGGGTGAGTTGCGCAACATAAGTCGCGGGTGATTTCCGCGTCATGAACCCAGCGCCCAATCGTCTCTGCAGTAGGAGCACATAGTCCGGACCGGCCCCACAGCCAGCGTCCGTAACAGCCTGGAGGAAGTCACCATGAGCACCATCGAACTCGTTCGCCCGTCGCTACCGACCGCCACGTCGTCTCAGGCACCCGTGCCGCTGACCCGTCGCGAGCGTGTTGTGCTGTCGAACCTGTCCGAGGAGGTCACCCTGGAGCAGATCGCCACGAAGCTCTTCGTGACCCGCAACACGGTCAAGTCTCAGGTTCGCAGCCTGTACCGCAAGCTCGGTGTCTCGACGCGTGCCGAGGCTGTCGCCTGGGCACGTGCCGCCGGCGTCCGCTGAGCATCCTTGTCGTAGCCGCGGCGATCGTCGATGAACTCGACGCGCCTTCGCGACTACTCGCTGCACGACGAATAACACCCCCTGCTCTTGCGGGCAGATGGGAGTTTCCGGGCGGGAAAGTCGACGCCGGTGAGTCGCCGGTGGAAGCCCTGCATCGAGAGTTGGCGGAAGAGCTTGGCGTCTTCGTCGAGCTGGGTTCGGAAGTGCCGGACCCAGCTCACGGAGCGTGGCCCATCACTGATCGACACATTATGCGATTGTGGTTTGCCCGCATTATACAGGGGGTTCCGCGCCCTTTGGTAGCACATGACGCGATCGTCTGGCTTGATCGCGGGCAGTGGCTGACCATCCCTTGGTTGGATGCCGATGTGCCGATCGTGCGGGCCATCGCTCGGTCCGTCGGCGGGACCGATGACGCGGCGCCGGCCTGATCAGAGGTATTCGGCGACGGGGAGTCCGCCATCGGGAGCTAAGAGCCGGAGCCAACGCGTCGACCAGTGGCCCCCTGGGTAGAGTCCCCTTATGGACATCGACGAGACCCACGAGACCTCCACGATCGCCGACCGTTACGAGGCCACCGAGGGGGCGGGCGCCGTCGCGATGTTCGTCATCTCCTTCGCGCTCTTCCTGGTCAGCCTCGGAATGCTGGGGCATGCCGCCTCGCTGCACGACCTCTCCGGTGCGCCCTGGCTGGCCGGTGCGCTGATCGGATTCTCCGTCGCTTTCGCCCTGCCGATGGCGAACCGCGACCGCTGACCGCTGCTGCGCGCGGTTGACCGCAGCACGGTTCGCCGGACTGCGGGGCGGGCCGGAGAGCGCGCGCCGGACGGTGCGCCCCGGTCTCTCGCGCGCACTCGCCGCTCAGGCTGTCCGCAGGCCCATCCGGGCGACCCCGGCGACGACATCGAGGGCGGCCTCGTGGCGGTTGAACGTATAGATGTGTAGGCCGGGTGCGCCCGCATCGAGTACGGCATCAGCCAACTCGACGGTCAGCCGCACCCCCAAGGCGTGGCGTGCGGCCGGGTCGGCGGCAATCAGCGCGGACACCACCGACTCCGGCTGGGCCACCCCGGTGAGGGACTCGACCCGGGCCAGTCTCGCGGGGTCGGTCATCGGTAAGATGCCCGCGAGGATCGGAATGATGACCCCGGCTGCCCGAGCCTCGGCCACGAAGTCGATGTACGACTGTGCCCGGTAGAACAGCTGGGTGATGGCGAAGTCGGCGCCTGCTTGCTGCTTCTCGAGGAGTCGCCCGATCTCCTGTGCTCGGGTGGTGCCGGCGGCGGGGTTGCCGTCAGGGAAAGTCGCGACGGCCACGGTCAGCGGGTGGGCGGCGCTGCGCATGGCCATGGCTGGACTGGCCGTCCGCCGACGCGCCTCGACCGACCGCAAGACTTGCACCAGCTCGATGCTCGACTGCACGGCGTTGGCCGCCGGCCGCCAATCGGGCTGCTCCTGGGGTGGGTCGCCACGCAGGGCGAGGAAACTGCGAACGCCCGCGTCCAGGAAGTCGTTTACGACCTCTTCGATGTTCTCCCGGGAAGCCCCGACGCAGGTGAGATGGGCGATGGGGAGCACGGGTGTGCCGAGAACGAGCCGGGCGATGACGGCCCGCGACGTCTCTCGGTCGGTGCCGGCGGCACCGTAGGTCACAGAGACGAAATCGGGCCTGGCCTCGATCAGGCGCCGAGCCGTCTCCCAGAACTTGGGGGCGGTATCCGGGCGGCGGGGCGGCATCAACTCGAAGGACAGCGTCGGCCGGTGGACGGGGTCCATGCGTCGCTCCATGCGTCCGGGTGCGGGGTGCCACGATCGTAGGTGGCGCTCGGTGCGGCGGCCAGAGCGCCCGCAGCCTGAGACGCAAAGGAGCGGGACCGGCGGCGGGAGTCGTCTCGGTAGCTGTCTGTCCGAAGAGCCGGTCGTGCGCAACGCCTCGTCGGCTGGCCCTGCCCGCCTGTTGAGACGTCCCGCATTCACGGCAGTCCGGGTGGATTGATGCAAAGTTGCCGCGGGGTGCGGTCGGGGATCGAGATCTCGTAAGGGTTTGTGCCGTTGCGCGGTAAGGACCTGTTGCAGAAATGCCTCACGGCCCGGGCCGACCCGGGAGGTTTGCTCGATTGGCCGGAGGGCGCGGTTGGTGGTTTCGGGTTGGTTTGGGGTAGTGTCGATGTGGTTTTGTGGTTGTGTTTTTCAATGGTGAAAGGAGCCGGTTGGTGAGCCAGACGCTGGTGGTGTCGTCGGGGGAAATTGGTGCGGCGGCTGAGAGTTTGGCTTTTGTGGGCCATTCGATGTCGGCGCGAGTACCGGCCGATATGGACGGGTGTGGTAGTGCGGGGGTGTCGGCGGCTGCGGAGGAGTTCGCGTTGCGGGTCACGGTGATGGCGACTGAGGCTGCGGGCCGGTTGGTGGGTGCGGCTGAGTATGCCTTGGAGGCAGTGGGGGCGTATGAGGCGGCTGATCGTGGGTTGGTGGTGGCGTGGTGAGTCGTTGGACGTGGGAGCATCCGGGTGCTGGTGATCTGGATGTGATGGATGGGTTTGTGTCCCGGTTGGAGCGGTTGGTTGGTGAGTGTCGTGAGGTGGGGGTGGTGGTTGGTCAGGTTGCGGGGCGGGTGCGTGGGTCGTGGAAGGGTCAGGCGGGTACGGCGTGGGTGGAGGGGTTAGAAGAGGCGCAGGGGTTGTTGGGTGATACTGCGACGGTTGCTGATAGTGGTGTGTCGGTGGTGCGTGCGTATCGGGGTGAGGTTGCCGATATTAAGGTTGCTGAGCGGGGGTGGTTGGATCGTAAGGCTGAGGCGGGGGGCATGATTACCGCGTTGGCGGGGTATAGCGGTGATTTGGTTATGGAGTCGTATCGGTTGGCGCGTCAGGCTCAGTTCGAGCAGGAGGTTGTGGAGGCTGATGCGGCGTTGAGGTTGCTTGCTGAGCGTCGTGATGAGGCTGATCGGCAGGTTGAGATTGTGTTCCGGGGTTCTCAAGGGGGGTCTTGGCAGCGCACATCGGCGTTGTTGGCTGGTGCGGGGATCAGCAGTGTTGATGATCTGACGCCGCAGAAGTTGGCGGAGGCTTATGGGCCGTTGGTCGGTCAGCTCGCTTATCGGGAGGTGGACGGGTCCGGGGTGTTGAACCCGGCCGCGCGGTTGGATGTTGGTGATGCGCGGGCGTTGGAGGGGTTTCTCGCGGGGTGGTCTCGTGATCCGGCGGTGATGTCGGCGTTCTTCACTCGGGTGGGTGGCAACGATGTGGTGAGCCTGGTTGATCGGGTCGGTGATGAGATCGTCGCCCAGCGGTTTCCCGATGAGTTGGGGTTGTCGTTGGCTGTGTTGCTGCGCTCGGGGTTGGCGGCCGGGTCACGGTCGTGGACTCGGTACCAGGGGCAGGTGTTCGCGGACGGGATGTTCGTCCATTCTCATGATTCGCAAACTGGTGGGCCGAGCGGTGGTGGGGATGGGCGCCTTGCCGCGGTTGGGTTCTTGTTCTCCGATTATCACCGTCCCTTGGGTGGGGGGTTGGCGTGGGCGGCTGCGACCGTGGTAGACCGCATCGAACGCGAACAGCTGTTTGAAAGTAGTTGGGGTTTGATCGGTGATGACCCTTCGGCGGGGGCGAGGCGTCTGGCCGAGTTGGATGGTCAGGTCGGCTCGCGGCGGGTTGATGATGTGGCTGGGCGGGTTCTGGACACCTTGGGTGCTCACCCTGATGCGGCCCGGGACTGGTTGACTGATACCCGCCGTGACTATGACAAGGCCGGTGGTATGGGTGCCGGTGGTATGGGTGCGGGTCGGATCGAGTACTGGTTCGGGGAACGTGACTGGGCTTGGACCGGGCCGTCTTCGGACGCTTTCGAGGGGCCGGCGTCGTTATGGCGCGGAGCCCAACTCGCTGAAGGTGGGCCTACCGACCCTGAAGCGTCCCATGGGTCGTTGACCCGTTCGTCGTTGATGACCTCACGCATCATGACCGCCCTGGCAGCCAACCCCGCATTCGAGAACAAGAACGTATCCGACCGGGCCGCCGGGCTCATCGCCACCGCCATCTCGGTCAATCTCCCCATGCTCGCCGAAATACCCATCACCATGGTTGACGATTCGAAAACTAGACGTGAGCCGCCGACTGTGGTCGACGTCGAAGTGTTCGGGAACCCGGTCGAATCCCCTGGGCCGCTGGTCGCTGATAATGACCTTGCTCAGATCATGGGGGCGGCGGGGGCGAAGCCGGCTGGTGCGGTGATCTTGCGGGCGGCCGCCCAGGATTATTCGACTGTGTTGATGGGCACCGCGGTCCAAGAGCACGGAATGGATGTGCACTTAGTCGCGAAGCGCCTGGCGCAGGTCAACGCGGTGATCGATGGTGCTGCTGCGGGGGTCAAGATGCAGGATGCGGTCGAGGCCGATGCTGCCGCTCGTGAGGGCGCTGACGGTTTGGGGTGGGTGGTTAAGAAGGTGCCGGTTGCTGGTGGGCCGATCGGCAAGGAGATTTTCGGTCGGGCCGTCTCCGCCGCCACGGGTGCCCTGGGTGATCAGTGGGCACACAACCGCGAAACAGTGCTCGCTGAGGTGTTGATGACCCGCGACACCGGTGAACAAGCGACCCGCAAAGCGATCGAAGGGTATGTGCGGGCACTGCAACACTCCGAAGACCTACCCGCGACGATCGACCCCGATGACGTGGTGGCATCAGCCCTTGATGACTACGGTGACGAATACGACGCCGCATGGCTACGAGCGAGCGGACAAAACCAATGACCAAACCACGAACGAGCAAACGCTTCCTGGCGCTGCTCGCAATCACGGGGCTCCTCACGGCCAGTCTTGGAGCCTGCGGAACCGAAAAACCCACACCCCTGGTCATACCCGAGGTGGTCTGGACCCACGGCCCCCCCGAAGGCCTCTGGGAAGACACGGAATGGGTCCAAGCCCTCCGCCGCGAAAAACTACTCCTTGCCGCAGCCGAACTCTCACACAACTACAGCGACCCAATCCTGCTCGAAGTCGCGACTTACGATCAACTCGTGAGCATTGCTGAGGATCAAAAAAAGACTCTCGAATATGAACAGGCAGGGCCAAACAGGCCGAACGGAAGATCCTTTATAGATTGGCCAGCAGGACCGATGCCCTTCGAGGTAAAAGGGCTGCAGGTGGCTCCAGATCGCAACTCGGCAGCAGTCGAAATCTGCTACTCCAGTTACTGGACCGTCACCACCTCCCGCGAGGCCCCCAGCCTCAACATGAGTCCGACGAGTGTCCTGGTACCCATGGTAAGAAAACCCGGAGGAATAGTCTGGCAGCAAGGACCTAGCTCGCTCAGCGGTCGCCGTTGCGACACCCAAAAGCAGATCACCGGCGGACTCTTCGACCCACCGGTCGTCGCGCCACGAAATAAGGAGGTAAAACCCGGCGACGTCAAATTCCCCCTCAAATCCTATGCGCCAACCACCACGGACTCCTAGGCCTCGCAGCCGTCGCCAAGGGTGGCGGACAAAACCAATGACGAAACCAATGGCCAAACCGCGAACGAACAAACGCTTCCTGGCGCTGCTCGCCCTCACCGCGCTATTCACGGCCTGTCTTGGAGCGTGCGGAACCGAAAAACCCACACCCCTGGTCATACCCGAGGTGGTTTGGACCCACGGCCCCCCGAAGGCCCCTGGGAAAACACCGAATGGGTCCAAGCCCTCCGCCGCGGACAGGTGCTCCTAGCGGCCGCCGAACTCTCGCACAACTACAGCGACCCGGTCCTACTCGAAGTCACCACCTACGACCACCTCGTAAGCATGGCGGAAACCCAGAAACGGGCACTAGGCAATGCACAAAAAGAACCGGACCGTGCGAATGGGGCCTCGGCTATCAAATGGCCCGCAGGGCCGGGTCCGTTCGAGGTTGTCGACGTACGGGAGGCGCCTGACGGTAAGACGGCAGCGGTCGAAATCTGCTACTCCAGCTACTGGACCGTCACCACTTCCCGTAAGAGTCCGCGATTAAACCTGGACACCTGGACTCAGGAAGTCTTAATGCGCCGTGGTCTAGACGGTCATATTCGAGCGTACGGAATCGGAGACAACGACAGCCCGGGCTGTGATTCTCAAAAGGAGATCACCGGCGGACTCTTCGACCCACCCGTCGTCGCGCCGAAACACAAAGAGGTAAAGCCCGGTGACGTCAAGTTCCCGCTTAAAGCCTATGCACCAACCGCCACAGACTCCTAATTTCGGGTGGCGTCGAACGCCGGGTGGGTCGCGGCCCAGCCGCTCGTGGTCGCTCAGGGCGACACGTAACTGGCTCAACGCGCCGTCGGCCCGGCGCGGCCGAGCCGGCGAACGCCCGTAGGCTGGCCCGATGGAACCCGAAGAGCGACTTGCCGTCTTCCTCGACTACGAGAACCTTGCACTCGGTGCTCGTGAACACCTGGGCGGGATGGCTTTCGACTTCGGTCCGATCGCGGATGCCCTGGCGGTCCGGGGGCGGGTGGTCGTGCGGCGGGCCTACGCCGACTGGTCCTACTTCGATGAGGACCGGCGTGCGCTGACCCGCCACCAGGTGGAATTGATAGAGATGCCGCAGCGGATGGGCGCCTCCCGCAAGAACGCGGCCGACATCAAGATGGTCGTAGACGTCATCGAGATGGCCTTCGAGCGCGAGTACATCTCTACCTTCGTGATGTGCACGGGCGACTCCGACTTCTCCCCGCTGGTCCATAAGCTGCGCGAGCTCAATAAGCGCGTCATCGGGGTCGGTGTGCAGAACTCCACCTCGAAGCTACTCCCGCCGGCGTGCGACGAGTTCCTGTTCTACGACCGGCTCGAAGGCGTCGACGTCCCGGATGAGCCGGTCGAGCGGCGGTCGCGGGGTGGCCGGAAGGCCGCCAACGCCACTCCCGTCACTCGCCGGGGGTCGTCCGAACGCGCGCAGGATGCGGCCGCCGCGGTGGGGGCCGCCCTCGGTTCGGCCGCGACCGAACCTGCTGCGGCTGAGTCGGCCGTTGAGTCCGCCACCCAGCCCGAGCCCGCCCGCAACGGTCGCGGCAACGGCCGGGCGGCCAAGGCCACAGCGGCAGTCCCAGACTCCGGTGACCAGCACGATGGCCAGGACGGCGCGTCCGACGACGAGCCGATGGAGGTACGGGTCGCCCAGACGCTCGGTGACCTGGAGGCCTCCATGAGTGGGACGGTGACCGCCTCGGTGCTCAAGCGGGCGCTGCTGCGCAAGGACCCGACGTTCAGCGAAGCCGAATACGGCTTCAGGTCGTTCGGAGAGTTCCTGCGCTATCTGGCGGACCGCGACATCGTGAAACTCGCGGCCAGCGCCTCGTCCGGCGACCCGGAGGTCTCCCTCCCCGAGCAGGGAGACCGCGCGCAGGCCTTCGCGTTGCTGCGGTCGGTGGTGGCCGACGGCGGCGGTGTCGCGGCGTTGTCCGGGCTGAAGAACCACGTGCGCAAACGTCAGCCGGGGTTCAGCGAGAAGGTGCTCGGCTTCCGCGGGTTCCTGCAATTCGCGAAGGCTGCGCAAGAGGCCGGTGTGGTGTCGTTGGCCTGGGACGACGAGGCGGACGACTACCTGGTGCGCAGCTGAGTCATCACTGCGGCTTGGCCGCGGCGTACGCCTCTTTCAGCGCGTCCAGCACCGGGCGGTGACCCGCGATGTACTCCTCTTGACGGGCGTTGATCGCCGTGTTCCGGGCATCGTCGAGACCGGCCTGCTTATTGCAGGCGGCGTCCGCCAGCGCGACGTCGACCTCCCACTTCTTCAGGTCCGCGTTCTCGGTGTCAGTGACCGGGTGGTCGACGGTGTCGAGGTACCGGTCCTCGACCGCCCGGTAGGCCGCGACCGGGCTGGTGTAGGGGTAACCGGCGGTGGCCATGCAGGCGGCCCAGTCGGCCGTCGCCTGCGTCACGGCCTCCGTGGCGTCCGCCTCATCGGCGATCGCGGCGAGGTCGTCCATGAGGGCGAGGTAGGCATCGCTCTCCTGGAAACTCAGCCATTTGCTGGCCGTTTGGGCTGCGGGCAGGCAGCCCGGTTCGTTCTGGTCCGGCGCGCCGAACATCGCCAGATCGTAGGCCGCGCGCTCGTCGGCGTCCATCCCCTCGGTCGGTTCCACGACGGCGTCATCCGCGCCCGTGAACAGTCCGTAGCCGGTGGTGGCCGCGCCTTCGACCGGGTCGAGGAGCAGCGTGGTGGAGACCGTGATCCCCTTGGTCGCCAGGCAGGCGGAGGTCGCCTGCGCGATTTCTGCGTGCGCGGTGGCGGCGTCATCCGCCTCGATGCCGAGGTACCTGTCGATCGGGCTGCGGTCGTCGGCGGTGGTGGAGGTCGCTTTCGGCGGGGTGGTGCTCGCGGCGGAACTGGGCGGCGGGGTCGCGGGCTCGTCACCGGAGGCGCAGCCGGTCATGGCAAGGGCGGCGACGCCGATGATGAGGACCACGCCGACTGGGCGAGCACTGGGAAGCATGGCCGGATTCTACGGTGTGACCGTCACCGTCAGCCGAGCCGAAGGGCCGTGGCGAGTGCTTGGGCCAGCCGTTCGCCGTCGGGGGCCCGCACGGTCGGCACCGTGCCGAAGACGCGGTGCGATCCAGGCGTCGGCACCGGGGTGCCGTGGGAGAGCAGCTGTTGTGTGGGGGTGAGTTCGCGGATCGCGACGGCGGCGATGTGCTCGGGGTAATGCCGCGCGGCGTGGGCATAGATCTCCGGATCGTGTTGACCGTCGTCGCCGATCAGGAGCCAGTGCACGTCCTCGAATTCGCTGATCAGACGCGCGATGGTGGTTTCTTTGTGCTCGCGTCCGCTGCGGAACCACCCCGTGTTGGTCGGTCCCCAGTCGGTGAGCAGCAGGGGGCCGGGCGGGAAACCGTGGCGCTCCAGGAAGCGGCGTAGGGTCGCGGCTGTATTCCAGGCCCCGGTGGACACGTAGACGAACAGCGTCCCCGGGGCGGCCAGCTCCCGGTAGAGGGTCGCCATCCCGGCAACAGGTACGCGGGTACTGGTATGCCGGACGAAGGTGTTCCAGGCGGCGAGGAACACCCGGGGTACCGAGGTCACCATGACGGTGTCGTCGACGTCGGAGATCACCCCGAGCCGCCGGCCGGGCGCGACGACGAGTACCCGTCCCACTGCGACGGCCCCAGAGTCGCTGGTCATGGTGACGTCGTGCCACCCGGGATCGAGCGCGACGGCGATCCGGGTATCGACGTAGCCGCTGCGGTCAGAGTGGACGACGGCGGTGACACCGCCGATGGCGAGGAACACTCGTTCGCCCGGTGCGGGGGCGGTGAAGAAGTACCGCCAGCCCCGCCGGTCCGCCCGCGGGTGGCGGCGTTCCATCGCCAGGTACTGCGGATCGGTGAGGAGGACGCGGCCGAGGATGCGCACCGACGTCGTAGTGCCGTAGCCGGTGAACGGCTCGACTCGGGGGACCCAACCGCGCCACTTCTGGAACCGCGACACGAGTGCCCGCCACCGGTCCTCCAGCCGGGCCGCGGCATGCGGGCGTTGCGAGGCGAGGTGCTCGGGTGCGTCGGTGGGCATGGGCTGTCCGGTCGGGGCGGTCATGGCTGGACCCCACTCTTCCACAGCCGACTACCTCCAGGTAGTGGGTGTGTGCGAGTGGTGTCACGGCGGTCGCTGACCGGGGTGGCCGGTCCGCTGGGCCAGCCGGGACCTGGGCGCGCTGGGGGCTCGTGCGTAGCGGCGATCCGCGCGCGCTGGGGGCGCAAAACGTCCCGGAGGTCATGGTGTCTGAGCTGATCCGGCGATCCGCGCGCGCTGGGGGCGCAAGGCGGCGTCCGTCGACGGTCGTCGCTGTGGCGTTCTGTCCGTGTGCTGGGTGTGTCTGGGTGGGTTTGCCGGGCGCGGGTGTTGCGTTCTGTTCATGGGGAGCCAGTGGTGGGCACGTGGTTTGACGTTTACGAAAACATGGGTTTAGTGTGTGGGCGGCTTGGCACGTCCGTGTCTGGTGTTGCGCTCATTGAAGCGCCCGGGGTTTGATGCCGCGTCCTTTTGAGTTGGAAGGATGTATGTCATGCCGAAGAAGATCGATCCAGCGCTCCGTGAGCGTGCTGTCCGGCTGGTGCGGGAGCACCGGTCGGAGTATCCGTCGCTGACGGCCGCGTCAGCGGCCGTGGCCCGCCGGGTCGGTGTCGGAAATGAGTCCGTGCGCCGGTGGGTGTTGCAAGCCGACATCGACGACGGCACCCGCGAAGGGGTGACCAGTGCGGAGCATGCGGAGATCAAGCGGCTCAAGGCCGAAAACAGTCGCCTGCGGGAGGATGTCGCGATCCTTCGAGCGGCGACGACTTTCTTCGCGGGGGAACTCGACCCCCGCAACCGTTGATGCTGGGATTCATCGACACGATGAGAGCGGAAGGTCACGCGGTCGAGTCGATCATCT
>JAVBNE010000031.1:0-59137 GCA_031551755.1 Cellulomonadaceae bacterium
TTTAAATGCCAGTATAAACCTTGCAAATGCAAAAGTATACAAAATAGCAAAATAAAGCGATTGTATACATGTACCCTAGGCTTTAGGGGAATTTACGCCTTTGGAGTATCAAACCAAATGTTATTAGAAAAAATATCTTAGGATATTAATTCGAGGACAGATACATTGAAGAAGGAATTTTCTTGATATGAATATATTTGTTCATATTTTAAGTAGCAGGTCTTTAATGAAGAAAAAGTTACTTGCTTTAACTTTCATTTTAATGGTTTTTTTATCTACGGCATGCAATAACGTTGAAAATAATATGAGTTTTGGTAAAATAAGCAAAAATAATTACATAAATTCTTGGGTTAATTTAAAATTAATCATTGGAAGCGGATGGGAACCAGTATCTTATGACATTTTAAATAAAATGTCATTTCCAAATGAGCACGTAAATTTAGTTGGTATATCCTCTAGCAGTGATGTTGAATGTGTTAATGGTTTAGGAGCCAAAGAAGATTTTTTGAAAAATAAAAACATATTTTATGCAAGACCTTTTGCTTTAAATTATAAAAATGAAGCTTCAATTGTTTTTGAGATTTTCAAAAAAAAATCTGACTATCATTATTTAAAGAACGTTGACGATTTTGTTAGTTTTCTTGCAGAACAGTTAAAATCCTCTTCATTAGTTACAGATTTTAATATTACAAATGTAAATGATGAAAATATTAAGGGAATTGATTTTAGTAAATTTAGCGCTGATATCAACTATGGTTTTCCTGAAAAGCTATATGTAGATTACTACATTAAATCAGTTGATGGTTTTTTCATGCTTATTATGATGAATCATTATAGGCATACCGAAGATGTTTTAGATGGCTTTGTAAATAATAATATTGAAATTTTTGATGCAATGAAATAATAGGGACTTTTTTGTTTTGGTCCCTATTTAACTAAAATTCATTGATATTTTCATTGATTAATTTTAATAAATCGACTTCGTTATTTAATGATGGATTTGTAATAACATTGTTTAACAAAAAATTCAAAGCATTTCCTATTTGTTTATTTTTTAGTCCAATAGTTAATAATGTGTTGCCGTTTACTTTTAAATCTTTTATACTAATGGGTTCATTATTTTAAACTATTTCCTTTAAAAGCATTTCGCATTTCTCTATTTTCTCTATTTTTTCTTGTTTCTTAGAGGAACTTAATGAATCAGCTCTTTGAAGTTTAAATAATTTTAAAAGTAATTCATAGTTTGATTCATTTAACAATCTTTTAATCTTTGCTTTATTTATTTTTTCATGTATTATCATATGGTTTAATACTAAAAATAGCACATTTTCTTTAAATTTATTAGAAAATTTCAATCTTTTAAATATATTAATTGAAAGCTTATAGCTTACTTTTTCGTGATTGTAAAAATGACCTATGCCTTTTTTGTCTTTAGAAAATGTTTTAGCTTTACCAATATCGTGAAAAAGAGCTGCATATCTTATTTCTGGATCAAATTCACATAGATCTACAACTGTAAGGGTATGATTGAAAATATCTTCAACATGATATGGATTTTCCTGATTAAAATCAACACATTCATATAATTCTGGAAGAATGTCCTTTAAGATTTTAGTTTCTGCCATAAGATTAAAGGATTTTTTTGCATTTTTACCCATAATAGTCTTTGTCAATTCCTCCCTTATTCTTTCCTTTGAAATGTGATTTATATTCATGTGCAGAGAGGAAATAGCATTCTTTGTGTTTTGATCTATATCAAAATCTAACTGGGACATAAATCTCACCGCTCTTAGCATTCTAAGGGCATCCTCATTAAATCTTTCATTTGCATCTCTAACTGATCTAATTATTTTATTTTCTATATCTTGTTTGCCTGAAAATGGATCTACAAAGCCTTCTTCTTCATTATAAGCTATGGCATTCATCGTAAAATCACGCCTAGATAGGTCTTTTATTAAATCATTTGAAAATATAACTTGATCTGGATGCCTTGAATTTGAATAATCACCATCTATTCTAAAAGTGGTTATTTCATATTGATCTTTTTCAATTAATGCTGTTACAGTTCCAAATTTTATGCCTGTTTCTATAACTTTAATTTTATTTTGTTTCATAATTGTTTTGGTTTCTTCAGGAAGGGCATTTGTTGCAATATCATAATCTTTTGGGGTTTTGCCTAAGATAAAATCTCTAAGGCTTCCTCCAACTAAATAGGTTTTGTAGCCATTAGTTGTAAATAAATTCATGATTTTTATTAAATTTTTTGGTAAATCCATATAACCTCCTAATTTAGTAAATGTTAAAATCATTATACCTAAAAAATTATAAAAGTAAATATTGACACTGGTTAGTTTCATGATCATACTTATTAATAGTATTAGAATAATGAAAAAAATTATTTATAGGAGCTTATTATCATGGGAGTAAAAGTTTTAACTATGATTGAGGATTTAAATTTAGAAATATTAGTAGAAGGAGAGCTATCAGAGTCCATAACAGTTAGCGACTTAAATAGGCCAGGGCTTCAATTTGCTGGCTTTTACTCTTATTTTGCATCTGAAAGGGTACAAATTGTTGGAAGGGCTGAATGGAGTTTTTTGGATTCTATGCAAGAAGAAATGAGAAAAAAAAGGCTGACTAAATATTTTCAATTAGATATTCCATGTACTATTTTAACTCGTGACATGAATCCTCACATAGAATTATTAAATGAAGCTACAAAGAACGAAAAATGGGTATTAAGGACTGATGATGTTTCAACAAAATTTATAAGCAGGCTTACTAATTATTTAGAAGAAAAGCTTGCTCCTGAAACTAGAATGCATGGTGTACTAGTAGATGTGTATGGAACTGGAATCTTAATTTTAGGTGAAAGTGGCATTGGAAAGAGCGAAACTGCACTTGAAATAATTAAAAGAGGGCATAGATTAGTTGCAGATGATGCTGTAGATGTGAAGAATATTGGAGGAGTTTTAAAGGGATATTCTCCATATATAACTAAGGGCATGATGGAAGTTAGAGGCCTTGGCATAATAGATGTGCCAACTTTATATGGGCTTAGCACAATTTTAGATGAAAAGGTAATTGAACTTGTCATTTATTTAGAGCAATGGGAAGAGGATAATAAATATGAAAGGCTTGGGCTTGATCATGAAATTATGGAAATTTTAGATGTTTCCATTAGAAAAATGGTGATACCAATTAGGCCAGGAAGAAATTTAGCTGTAATTATTGAAGCAGCTGCAGCTAATATAAGGCACAGTAACTCTCCTATTGAAATAATAGAAAATAGAATAAATCAAGTTGCAGAATGGAGGAAAAAAAATGAAGGATAAAAAGGAATTTAGAGAAGAGATTATTTTGAAAAGGGAACAAATGGATGTTTTTTTAAAAAATAAAAATGATGGTTTAATTCATGAAAAGCTTTTTCAAGATGAGACATTTGTTAACTCAAAGCAAATATTCATTTACTTAAGCTATAAAAACGAAATAGATACATATGAAATAATAAAGAGATCATTTGAATTAAATAAAAAAGTAGGTGTGCCTAAAACAATTTTTAAGGATAGGCAAATGGATTTTGTGCATTTAAAAAGTTTTAACGACATAGAAAAAATACCATTAAATAAGATGGGAATTAAAGAGCCACTAGAAGGAGATGTTTTAATACCTACAGAAGATACTATTGTAATTGTGCCTGGAGTTGCGTTTACCTTAAAAGGGGAAAGGCTTGGTTATGGAGGTGGATTTTATGATAGATATTTATCAAAATATGGTGTTAAGAATAAAATAGTGCTCTGTTATGATTACCAAATATTAAATTGTATACCTATAGATGAAAATGATATACTTGTTTCAAAGATAATAACTGAAAATAGAACAATACAAATAAAGTAGCTATTTTATAGCTACTAAAAATTTATCTAAATAATCTCCACTTAAATATACATCTCCAACTAAAGCAGGATGCGTTTCATCACGATTTTTAGAATGAAAATCTGTACCTGCTGATATAAGTATGTTTCTTTTCTTTGCTATTTTAATATAATTTAAATTTTCCTCCTTTTTATTTAGAGGGTAGATTGCTTCAAATCCATCAAATCCTAAATTTAAAAGATCATTTAATGAATTTTTTTTATAGATCTTTGGATGAGCAAGGAAGGTATGGGCATTATATTTTTTTAAAAATTTTACCCCATCTTCTGTGGAAATAGCCTTTGTATCAACATAAGCTGGGCTTGATTTGTTTAGAATGGTTTTAAAAACTGATTCATATGTGTATGGATAACCTGCATCAATTATACATTGAGCTATATGTGGACGAGCAATTACACCTTTTGATACCTTCTTTAACTTTTCAAAATCAATTTTAATGTTAAAGTAGTATTTTAATCTACATATTATTTCATAAGCTCTGTTTGCTCTAAAGTTTCTTACATCTTCTAATTTATTTAAAAAGTCTTTATTTAAGTAATTATCATCTTTAAAGTATCCAAGTATATGTATAGATTCTCCATTATTAAAAGTTGATAATTCTACACCAGGAATAAATTTTATATTATTGTTGTCTAAGATTTTTAAAACTTCACTTGCTGCATCCATATTATCATGATCAGTAATAGAAAAATAATTTAAATTTGAAGATTTTACATATTCTAAAATTTCTTTTGGAGTGTGAGTTCCATCAGAGTATATCGTATGAATGTGAAAATCACCTTTTTCATTTTTTGAATTCATATATATTCCTCCAAAATTTATTTTAATAAAATAATATCATAATCATAAATAGAAAAAAAGTGAAATGTATTTCAAATTACTTGAGTTTATATATATATGAAAGGAGTGGGAAAATTATATGAAAATTAAATGGGTTTTGTTTATTTTATTTGCTATAATGTTTTTTTTAACTTCCTGTAGTGGTAGTGGTGCGAGAAATAATATGGATAATGACAATATGCCATCATACGATAGGAGTGAAAGCTTTGGGATTCAAAGCAATGCACCAAATACAATGGCACAAGCAGATACTACCACCACATATGAATTAAAAGATGATTCAAATGTTAACGGCACCTTTAATGATCCTTCTTTAAAGATCATTAAGAATGGTAAATTGTTTGTTGAAACTAAAGATATTAACAACGCACTTATAACTGTTACTGATAAGATTTCAAAGGTTAACGGGTATATTCAAAGCTTAAATAGCGAAAAAATAAATGTTTCATTGATTGCAAGGATACCTTCTGATAAATTTGATGGGTTTATGAATGAGTCTAATGAGTTTGGAAATATTGTAAGTAAAAGCATATTTACCGAAGATATTAGTGATACTTATTTTGATACTGATGCTCGCATAAAAAGTTTAAAGATTCAAGAACAGAGACTGCTTGATTTGCTTTCAAAGGGTGGGGATTTAAAATATTTGCTTGAAGTTGAAAATGAGCTTGCTAGGGTTAGAACTGAAATTGAGCAGTTAGAAGGTAAAATTAGATATTATGATAATAAAATAAGCTATTCCACTGTTGAAATAAATATTCGTGAAACATCTGATTTTACAAAACAGGAGGAAATACCAAAGAGTTTTGGAAGCAAAATTAAGCAAACGTTCTTTGATGGTATTGGTATTGTAAAGAGCTTCTTTGAGAATATAATATTAATTTTAACTTATTTGTTGCCAATTAGCATTATAATAGCTCCTGTAATTTTTGGTATTATTGTTTTGGTAAAATTTATAAGGAAGAAAAGTGGCTTGAAACATAAAAAAGATGAAAAAAATGATAAGAAAAATGTTGAATGAAATGATGATTTGTGATATGATTTTAAAGTCAAGGGAGTAGATGAGTGCTGGTGTGCTCGCCAGTCTTCAAAACTGGGCAGGGGTGCTAATACCATCCTAGGTGGGTTCGATTCCCACATATTCCCGCCAAGTGTTCAAAACATTGATATTAGCTCAGTTTGTGCAACCAAATAGTTTGTTTGGTTGCATTTTGGTTGTAAGGGGTATTTTTTAAAGCAATTTAAGTTTTTCACTTACCTTTTTCAGTTCATTTTTTTGCATTTCAAGATCAACATGACTATAAATATTAAGAGTTGTACTTATATCACTATGACCTAACATTTGACTAATAGTTTTTATATTTACACCAGCTTGAAGTAACATTGTTGCATAACTATGCCTTAAATCGTGAAAGCGTATTACAGGAATGTCATATTTCATTAAAGCTCTTTTAAACGTTCTGCTGACATACTTAGTATAAACAGGTTGATTTAGCTCATTAATAAGAATAAAGTTGTCTATATTAAATACAATTTGATTCTTTTTTAAATCTTTTAGAAAATCTATTACATGAGGAAATAAAACAACTATTCTATTTGACTTTTGGGTTTTTGGTTCTTTAGTTTTTAGCTTACTATTTTCTAAAAACATTGATTTATTTATTTTCAAAGTGTTATCTTTAAAATTAATATCTTTCCAAGTTAACGCACATAATTCTCCTAATCTAGCACCAGTGTAAACACCTAAATAAATTAAATTATATATTGGCTCTTTTTTAAGTTTTTCTAGGTAATTTGGTATATCTTTAATATTCCAATAAGTCATTTCATTTTTAATTCTTTTTGGTTTGTCACTATAATCACAAGGATTTGTGGCAATTAATTGCCATTTTACAGCATGTTTTAAAGCAATATGTAGCATATTACTCATCGTTATAATTGTATTATTATGGTAACCTTCATCTTCTTTTAAAATTGAATATAATTTTTCAATATTTGGAATTGATATTTTATTTAATGGAGTTTTGCCCAAATATTTATTTATCATTACATAATATTCTTTATATCTTGTAAGAGTAGTGGATGAACAATTCTTTTTAGCATATTCATCAATCCAATATTTCAAATATGATTTTAATGGAATGTTACTTGAATTTACTAATAGTCCATTTTCAGTAGATGTAATTACTTGAGCTAATGCTATTTCACATTCTTTTTTTGTTTTAAAACCTCTTTTATGCTTATATATTCTTTTTCCGGTTTTAGGATCATTGCCAATATAGACATGATATTTCCATGTCGATCCTTCCTTTTTAACTGTACCTTTCATATAAACCATACCTTCCACAACTAATATAATATAAAAATTTTAATAATAATATAGCATAAATTAATTTACAAATAAAACTAATTATGATATATTTAATTATATTTAATTTAAAAGTGCTCGTGCTATAATGCCAATGCCTTCAAATAAGTATCTTATTGTTATTGATATTTATTTGTGGGCATTTAATTTTTAAGAGAGGTAGAAATGATTATGGAAAATATAAATCAAGAGTTTCAAAAAAATAAGCTGTTTTTATCACCTGAGGAATTTTCAAAAAGATCAGGGTTAAAGACTTGTCATGTAAGGCACTTATGTAAGACTAATAAAATAGAAAATATTAGAACAGCAAATGGTGGATATTATAAAATTCCAGTAAAAGAGCTTTATAAATTCAAAGGAGAAGGCGAATTTACTAAAGAAATGTATGAAAATTTATTAAGAGAAAACGAACAATTGAAGACTAAAATAGCTAATGCTAGATTAATATTAAGCATAGAATATTAGTTAATATTTGAATATTAATTAAATAATAAATAAAAAATAAAACGATTGTTAGTTATTAACGTTGTTTGGCATAATAAATATTTTTAACAAATTTTACAAAAAATATTGACGATTATTAATTTTTATACTAAACTATTAGCATATATTTAAATATGTGACAATTAGTGTTAGTACCAATGCCAGTGTGAAGTGCCAGAGCCAAACCAGTGCTAGTGTCCATACCATGTGTATTTAAAGATATCATTAGGTGATTTTTTAGTATGACAGTATGGAGGTGGTATTATGAATTTCAAAATACCTAGTAAGGCAAAGAAAAAAAATCTTTTAGATTCTATTGAGTTCATGAAAGATATGATCTGTAAATCAGAATCACTCTTAACAGATGATGAATTTGCTTTGTTATTGTACAATTCTAGATATGTTTATAATGAAGTATCAAATTTAAATAATAAATAAAAATGTGAGTGCCATAGTGCCAGTACTTTATTCTTAAGTTAAGCTTGAGGATTAATAAGTATTGGCACTTTTACTTTGTTCATTGGAAATTGAATATTTTATGGCTATAAAAATTACAAGTTAAAGTAGGTTTTGTTAAATGTTTGGATATTTTTAAGAAGATCTTCAAAAACATTATCATTTTTGTGTACAGCGTATTCATCAAGTATTATAGCAATATTTTCAAATATAGAATTTATTGTATTGCATAATTTTACGTCTTTTGAACTTGCATCAATCAGATTTAAAAACCATTCACAAGTAATACATGAAATTGCTTTAATATTAACTGGGCTATCTTCAAGATGTTCTTCAATTTTCTGAGAGAATTGATTTATGTATTTCCTCCAGTATAAAATAACAGACGGCTTATTGAGCATATGATCATATATAAAAGCTTCACATGGGTCAATATAATCAACTGATCTAGTCCCAAGGAGTGTGTTTGCATCAACTTTAAAAATTTCAGCAAGCTTTAAAATTATTGATATTGTTGGTTCTAAATCTCCTTTTTCATATTTTGATATATTGCTTCTTGCTATATCTAGTTTTGAAGCTAATTCTTCCTGAGATAAGTTATTCATTAATCTATATTTTTTTAGTGTTTCACCAAAAGTCATCTAAATGTCCTCCTGAGGATTAATATTATAAATATTATATCTAAAATGGAACAAAAAGTATTGATTTTGTTCAAAAATAATTGCCTGTTTCAAAAATAGAGATTATAATTAATCATATGGTAATAAAAATAGAAATATAATATGATTTGTTCTTACAAGGAACTAAAGGAGGTAAAAATGTTTTATGATTTAATGGTATTGCGAAAGAAAAATAAAATAACTCAAAAAGATTTAGCTAAAGAATTAAATATACCTAAATCAAGTTATTCAAAAAAAGAAAGAGGAGAATGTAATTTTACAATTAGACAAGCAAAAATTATTGCAGATTATTTCAATAAAACAATTGAAGAAGTCTTTTTTCCAAATGAGAATCCAAAGAAAATTTTAAAAATATATAAGTTGAAAAATGAAATTAGGAATCTTAATAGGAGGGTATAATGGGAAAATTGATTTTAAATGAAGAGTTTAACCTTTATGAAAAAGATGGTGAAATATTTTGTGATAGTTTGCAGATAGCAGAAAGTTTTGAGAAAAGACATGATAATGTATTGGGTGATATTAGAAAAATATTAGAAGAAGTAGATGATAAAATTTGGCTCCTTAATTTTCAGGAGCGAGATTATAAAGATAGAGGGAAAACTTATCCGAAATATTTATTAACAAAAGATGGATTTATATTGTTAGTTATGGGATATACAGGAAAAAAAGCAATGTCTATAAAAATATCTTATATTACAAGTTTTAATAATATGAAAAAATTTATAAATAATCTAATGGAAGCAAAAAATGAATTTCCTGAATTCACGCAAGCAATAATGGAAGCTCACGAAGAACCACAAAATTATCATTATACAAATGAGATAGATATGATAAATAAAATTGTATTAGGAATGAGAGCTAAGAAATTTAAAGAAATTAACAATATTGATAAAACAGTGGCTTCTATACGTCCATACTTAAGTACTTTTCAAATTGAAGCTATTAGAAAATTGCAAAGAATTGACATAGGATTAATTATTTCAGGTCAGGATTATGAACAAAGAAAAAATATCTTGACATATCAATATGATAATTTTTGTTTAAAGCAGATTGCTGTTTAGGAGGTCAATGTTATGATAAAATTTATAGATGAATTTATTTCATTTGAACGGATTATTGAATATCACTGTAATTATTGCAATTGTCCAATGGATAATTGGAGACCTCTTGAAACTTATAAAAGTGATAGAAGTTGCGAATTTTATTCAAATGTGTATGATATAGCATACGATATAGAACATATTTATGGATATATTGATAAATGTAAACTTATTGAAGAATGCATTCAACTGAAAGAAAAATTCCAAGATATTGAAAATTTTGAAGAAACAATAATTGAATGTTTTAATATATTTGATGATTTAGGAGCATTTAATATTAACAATTTTAAGTATTAATAAAGATTATTAGGTATATTGATCAAATGATTAATAGTATTGATAAAGCAGGAGTCCCCAAATTTGGGGAGTCATAAGTAAAGATGCATAGATAAATGACTGACCCCAAATCTGGGTTGAGTAAATATCATATGTACAAATTATAGTTTTAAAAGACTTTCGTAGCGGAATTTTCCGCCGCCAATTTTCCTAAGCTCAATTTTGCATTGAGTAAGTACAACAGAATTTAATAAATAATAATAAGATTTCGCTCCTTAATTTTCAGGAGCCAAAATATAGCTCATTTTTGTTCAAATGATATTTTAATACTACAATTTTTATACTCTTATCAAGAATGATGTAGATTTATTACAATAATTACAGAAAATAAAACAATTACTACATTTTTGTAGTAAATTAATACTAATATTGTATAATTAATAATGTGATAATTTTAGTTATATTTTGTTAGGAGGAATAAAAATGAAAAATGATAAACCAAAAAACAAGAAAAAATCTAAAGCACCGATTGCAATAGGGGTAGTAGCAGTATTGGGTATTTATGGCATGTTCACAAATGGTAGTAAAGATAAGAATGATGAAATATCTGATAGTACAAATGCAATGGTAAATGTTACACAACAAGTTGAAAATACAACTCAGAATATTAATACTACCATAAAAGTTGCATCTAAAAGCTTACAAACTAACACAACAGAAACTGATTCAAACAGTAAGATTAATTATGAAAACTATCTAAACATTAAAATGGGGTCAAGCTATGATGATGTGCGTGCTGTTTTAGGAGAAGGTAAAGAAATTAATTCAACAGAGTCTGGTGGAATAAAGTCTGTAGTATATGATTGGAATGAATCAGACAAATCACTTGATATAAATGTTATTATAACTAATAATATTGTTAGCGGAAAATCTCAATATGGTTTAAACAACACAAAGTCAAATGTAAACATGGATCAGTATAATAAATTAAGTATTGGAATGTCTTATAATGATGCGAGGTCAATTATTGGTGATGGTATACTTTCTAATGAATCTTCTTTACTTGACAATGATTCTAAGATTTATACATGGACTAATGAAGATTTTTCAAGCGTATATTTAACATTTATAAATGATAAACTATCTTCAATGTCTCAAGTTAATTTGAATAAAGATGTTACAACTAATAGTACACAATCTAATACAACACAAAGCATATTTGCAGACGAGAATACTACAAGCAAAACAACAAGGACAGAAAATACAACAAATTCAACAGTTAATACTACTAAAAATACAACAAGCCAACCCATAAATACTACAGAAAAGATTGAGAACACAACAAGCAAATCAATTGATACTACAGCTGCACCTGTTCAAGAAACACAAGCTCCTGAACCAGTACAAACTACACAAGCTGTAAATTCAAATAGTGATAGAATTGTTTATTGGACTCCAAATGGGAAGTCATATCATTTTAATGATAAATGTTCTACATTAACAAGAAGTAAAACAATATTAAATGGACCATTAAGCCAATGCCCTAAGAGTGATCCTTGCGATAAATGCGCTTATTAATTTGAATACATAGAATAAAATATTACTTTTTTTAAAGCCATAAGCAATTTGTTTATGGCTTTTGTCCTTAAGTGAACAAAAAATAATGAATATTTATACATTTCTGAAGATAAGATTTTATGTTTTTCTTATTATAAATATTGTACAAATGTACGACAAAAACACACCAGAGATAGAGTTAGAGTATAGAGACAGAATTAGATACACAACTACAACAAAATAAATTGTGATACCATTTTGTAGTGTTGCTTAATAAAGCAGAAAAACTCAGAAAACTTAAAGAAATCAAACCAGAATTATTAAGTATGACTATTAGCACTATTACAAGGGGGGAAAAACAAAAAGAAAAACAAATATAAAAAAAGAAGAAAATATTGTTTAGTAGTAATTAATATGGATTTAAAAATTGATAATAAGGTTATGTTACTATAAAGCATTTATAGCTTATTTAAGCAACTTTATTTTTAAAAGGTATTTTATATTAAAAACAAATAAAAATTGATTACATATATATTAAAATGCAAAATTTTAATATTTAGACTTTGAACTAAACAATGTAACTTAAAAAGATTGATTTAGAACATGGTAATAAAAATCATGAAGATGACGAAAAAGAGTCAATCATTGACCAAAATACGTCCAACATTGACCAAAATACGTCCAACATTGTGCCAAAATGTCACAATGACATAGTGTCAGATTGGCACAATGGAAAGTGCCAACTTGGCACCGACAATACCAAAGACTACTACAAAGACTACACAGAGATTACTATATAGAGTATATATACAATTGATTTAAACTTGATGAAAAATAATACATATTAATACAAATCAATAAATAATTATACGAAATTAGTCCTAAATAAAGTTAAACTTGTTTATGGCTTTTTCTATTTAATGTAAAAATATTTTTTTAATCAAGAAATTTAATTGATACACTTTTATAAGTAGTTTTAATAGACTCTAGCATTTTATCTTTTTCATAATATATTAATTCTGTAGCACTATATCCATCATAAATTATACCATATACAGTAACTTCTTCTGAAACTACCTCACCAGCGCAAATGGAAAAATAAGTTAATACCGCACGTCGTCCATTTTCTTTTTTGAAATTTATCATTTTATACCTCTTAAGTTATTTATTAAAGTTGTAAATAAGTATAACTTTGTGAAGAAAGATTAAATCTATGCATCATTTTTAAGTAAAGTGATTTATATTTTTTATCCATAGTAGGCGTTGGAATTAATACAAAAATACTAGAATTTAATGCTTCACATTCAACTAATAAATCCTTTGTAAGAATTTTAATTAATGTTTTTGTTATAGAACGTTTGTTTATATTTTGAGTTTTGTCTTGTGGTAGTAAATCAATAAGTTTAAGTATATTTTCTCGACCTAGAAGCTGTAATTTTTCTTTAATTGTTCCAGGATGAATTGCAAAAAAACCATAATTAACTAACTTTTGAGATAAGTCAGAATCAAATGTAGCATATGATATGGAATTACGATATGCAAAAGGCGAAATAATCTGAAGAAAATATTCTAACTCTTCAATAGAGCAATTTTCAATATTATGAAGGATACTTTGAATATTATAAAACTGTGTAATTTCTCCTGTTTCATTATTTACATACTCATCATACATTTCATCAGAACTAAAAAGTACTAATGATCCTAAAGGACTGCAATAAATTTCTTCAGTGTTTGAATTTTGAATATTAAATATACCAGTTTCATGAGCAAGTCTATATATATGTTTGCAAGGAAGTTTTCTAGTTGCGAAATCGACACATGTACAGTTTTCAAGAGTAGTTTTATAGGGGATTTTTCCCGAACCACTAATCAAAGCTGTTTTTGATTCTAGGTTAAGTTGAATTTTTTTAGAAGAAATTTTCATGGCAGACTTTTGCCTATTTAATTGCTCTGGAGTATTATGTAACTCTTTGTTATTCCATAAATTGGTATTCATATTAACACCACCACTATTAATTACTTTTGAATCATTTGTTCATAGCCTCAATAAAATCATTAAGTTTTTTAATTTGTTCATCATTAAGTTTTTTAGCATTGTGAATTAGTTTATTAATATTAATATTTATCTCTTGTTGGTCATTGAAAAAATCTTGTAATGTTATTCCAAATGCATCACATATTTTCGATAACTTATTAACCGAAATATTAGTTTTACAATTTTCAGTATCGGTAATAAATGATTGTGT
Source organism: Cellulomonadaceae bacterium (assembly GCA_031551755.1). Taxonomy (GTDB): domain Bacteria; phylum Actinomycetota; class Actinomycetes; order Actinomycetales; family Cellulomonadaceae; genus JAVBMU01. The sequence goes on from JAVBNE010000031.1 coordinate 13,943, forward strand.
GACACCTGATTTATCAGCAAGTTTATTAGTGCTTAAATTATGTTTATCCCTAAGTTCTTTAATTCTTTTACTAATGTATTGATTTAGTTCCATATAATCACCTAATTATTTTTTAATCGGTAAATCGATAATTTAATATTATATGCAAGTAGGAGAAAAATCAAGATATAGCTAGATTATAAAGGAAAAATTAAACAAATTAATAGATAAAGAGATTAAATAAGCTTTGAATTTAATCGATATATCTATTATAATAAAATCAGGAGGTAGTTAATGAAAAAAACAAAACAATTAGTGATAAATGAGTTAAAACAAATAATTGGATTCAACTTAAAACAAAGGCGTGAGGAGCAAAACTTAAGTCAAAATGAATTGTCTACTAAATCAAATGTTCCTCAGTCGATAATCAGTGATCTTGAGTCCGGAAAAATAGATTCATCTATAAGTACAGTTTATAAACTAGCATTAACATTAGGCTGTAAAATTGATGAACTAATTGATGATAGAAAATAAATAAATTAAAAAAACAAAATAGATCCTTGAAAACTGAATAAAGGCAGATAAGAAACCATTAAGAAAATGGGAATCCACCCAGCTTGAAAGGAAGTGTTAGATGTTTAAAGACATGAAATGCAGTGCCAGTGCAATAATTTAATTTATTTTAACATTAAAACTTGTAGCAAAAAAGAACTAAATTGCTACAAAAAGGAGGAAAAAAATTGAAGTCAAATACTGTAGAGATGTTGAGCAGTGTTTTAGCAGATAAGAGAAGAAATGCAGGTTTGACGCAAAAATACATAGCTTTTAAATGCAACAAAAGTAGACAACAACTGCAAAAGATTGAACATGGAGACAGAGAGCTAAAAGTTAGAGATCTTATTATTTATTTAGAGTCAATTGACGATCCAATACTATATTTGCAAACTATATATTTAATTACGAATGGTTTATTTGGAATAAAAGATTTAGATGACGATGAAATTCACCCAGCAGTTATGTATTTTAGATTTAATACAGATATTCAAAAATTATTGCAAATGCTTAGAAAATATCCATTAGTAGATAAAAAGATTGATAAAGATAGCCTAAAAGATGTATTGAGCTCAATGATTGAATTAACTCAAACGCTTATGAGTTTTATAGCTGTAGTAAGTAAATTTTACAATGTTTCATTAAAAGAAAATATAAAAAAAGTTGATTGTGAGTCAACTTTTATGGGAATAGAGTAGGAATGAAGTCAACAGACATAGAAGGTGATGAATTGAATTTACATTCCACATAGTTGATAAAAGACAACATTAGTCTTCAATGTACAGTACACCTTATGTTTAATTTACATTCCACATAGTTAATGAAATACTTATTTATGCGAGTTTGGATTGTTGGAACGACCTACAAGATAATCAAGCGATACATTGAAGTAATCGGCTAGATTTAATAATCTTTCAAAGTTGGGGGTAGAATTGCCAATTTCATAATCCCTGTAACCTCTATCAGTAATTTTTAAAAAGTCTGCAACTTGTTTTTGAGTTACACCTTTAGCTTGACGTAATTGTTTTAAACGTTCATTAAATGCAGGCATAATTCACCTCTAAAAATATTTAATTAATATACTAAAAGTCATTGACAGGAGAATAAATCTCCTATACAATAATATTAACAGGAAAATAAATCTCCTGTTAAAAACAAAGGAGAGGGTGATAAGTGAGAAAAAATCTAATAAATGCACGTAAAACCAAAGAGCTAACACAAGAGGAGTTAGCTCGAAGATTAAATATAACATCAAGGCATTATAGAGCATTGGAGTTAGGAAGTTCCAATGGCACAATACCTATTTGGAAACAATTAAAGCAAATATTAGATAAATCTATTGATGACCTGCTCGAACAGGAATCAATAGAAATTAAAAAATAAATCTTTAAAGCAATGATAACATTTTTTAAAACAGTTATCAATGCTTTATAAGGATAGGGGAATGAAGGAATGAGGTCAACAGGAATAGTCAAAACAGTTGATAAGATTGGTAGAATCACGATACCACCAACACTAAGAAGAGAATTCATTAATAGATTTAATGGCGTTTTAGAGGTCTATGTGAAAAATCAGAATATTACTTTAAAGAAATATGAATCTCTAGGAATAGCAAGAAGAATAGATGTTTATAAACAAATTTCATTACCATGGGAGATGAGAAAGACTTTAAATATTAAAGCTGGTGATAATCTTGAGATCCTAATAGATGGTGATGAGATAATCCTTAAAAAATTAGAAGGAGCGATTTAAATGTTTGATAATAAATTATCCTTAAATTTATCTAATTATAATCTTACAGACTGTGATGGTATAAGTATAAAGAATGGAATTTATGATTCATTAAAAAATAGATGTTTTAATCATTTAGAACAAGATGAAGAGAATTTTATTATTGTTTTAAATGATGAGATAAAAAATGTAATAAGTGATTATGAAATAATACTTGATGCTATAAGACCTTATAAATATGATAGGAGGACCTTGAAATGTTAAATGTAATTCCAAAAAGATTGGTTAGTACTAAAGACATAACTCATGATGATTGGCTAGAGCAAAGGAAAAATGGTTTAGGAGGTTCCGATATAGCAGCAATATTAGGGCTAAATCCTTACAGATCAGCAATATCAGTATTTTTAGATAAAACAGGTAAATCTGAAGTGATTGAAGATAATGAAGCCATGAGACAAGGAAGAGAATTAGAAGATTATGTAGCAAAAAGATTTGAAGAGAAGTCAAAGAAAAAAGTTAGAAGGAATAATTTTATACTGCAACATCCAGAGCATTATTTTATGCTTGCAAACATAGACAGGTGGATTGTTGGAGAAAACGCTGGCTTAGAGTGTAAAACAACAAATATTTTTAATTATAAGGCATATCAAAATGAAGGAGCACCTGCACAATACGAGCTTCAATGTATGCATTATATGGCTGTTACAGGAGCAGATAAATGGTATTTAGCAGTTTTAGTGTATGGAAAAGATTATCTTGTTTTTGAATATCAAAGAGATGAAGAAATGATAGATATGATTATTCAAGCAGAGAAACATTTTTGGGAGAATTATGTATTAAAAAATGTAATGCCACCTACAGATGGATCGATAGATGCAGAAAATCTTATTAAAAACATGTATCCAACTTCTTCAAAGGATAAAAAAATAGAGCTTATAGGCTTCTCAGATAAATTAAAAAGATATGATGAATTAAAAGAGCTAATGAGTAAACTCGAAAATGAACAAGAACAAATAAAACAAGAGATTCAAATGGAAATGGGAGATGCTGAAATAGCTGAAGCTGGAGATAGAACAATTACATGGAAGAATGTTACTAGAAATACTTTTGATACAAAGAATTTTCAAACTAAACACAAAGACCTTTACAATCAATTTTTAAAGACAACCAGCCAAAGGAGGTTTTTGATTTGAATGATACTGAAGAAATCAAAAGAAATAAAGTTTTAAAGCGCCTAGATGATGCTATTAAAAAAATAAAAGATGATGAATTAAGAATTTCAGTAATTTCTGCATTGGGACAATACATGTGTTTGAACTATCGAGGGAGAAGATGATATGAGCATTGATTTAAAAGAAAAAGTAATAAGCCAAACTAAAAATTTAACAACTACAGAGGTAAATAATGTTGTAAATAAAAAGCCGCAATCAATAAAAGATTGGATCAAAACCATGGAGCCTGAGATAAAAAAAGCATTACCTAAAACAATCACTCCAGAACGCTTTACAAGGCTTGCAATGACAGCTTTAAGTGTTAATCCAAGGCTTGCTGAATGTACCCCTATAAGCTTTATAGGCGCTTTAATGAACGCAGCACAGCTAGGACTTGAGCCTAATACACCAATAGGTCAAGCGTATCTTGTTCCATTCAAAAATAAAGGTAAGTTGGAAGCTCAATTTCAAATTGGGTATAAAGGATTGATAGATCTAGCATATAGATCTGGAGAGTTTCAAAGCATATATAGCCATGTCGTGTATGAGAATGATGAGTTTGATTTTCAATATGGTATAAATACTAATTTAATACATAAACCTGCTAAATCAAATAGAGGTGAACCTGAATGGGTATATGCAATTTTTAAACTTATAAATGGTGGTTATGGATTTGAAGTAATGAGTATTGATGATATAAAAGAACATGCTAAGAAATATTCTAAAAATTTTAATAGTGAATATAGCCCATGGTCAACGGATTTCAATGAAATGGCTAAGAAAACAGTTATTAAAAAATTATTAAAGTATGCTCCACTCAAGGTAGAATTTGTAAAAGAAATTATTCAGGATGAAACAATTAAAAATAGAATTGATCTTGATATGAAAGATGTAGAGTCTGAGAATGTTTTTGAAGTAGAAGCTTCATATGAGGTAAATGATGACGTTAAATAAAATAATTGAATTTGAAAGAGATGTAGATGTTTATTTTGATAATGAATTTGTTGTTATTATGGTTGATAACAAACAAGCAATACTTTCTGGAGAGGAAGCTTTAGAACTTGTTAGTGAACTAGAAAAGAAGATCTTTGATTCTAAACTAAATTATGTGGATTTGGAGAGAGAATATTATAAATTAAAGCTTATGTACAATGATTTGATTGATGACAATTTAAGAAAAGCAATTTAAGAATGAAAGGAAAGAAAGAATATGTTATTTAATTCAAACAAAATTGTGTCAATATCAGAGGTTAATCAAAATTTTTCAAAAATAGTAAGGCTTTTAGAAAAACATAAATCATTGATTGTTTTGAAGAATAACAAACCAGTTTTTGTGTTAATTGACTATAAAGAGCTAGAAGAAGATAGTTTGTTTAAACAGTATGTAGAAAAAATTAGTTAAGAGGTGTGTGAGAAATGGGAATGTTCATAGATGTTGAACCATTAGTTGTAAATACGACCATAGCAGAAATATTAGGATTAAATAATTCAATTATTATTCAACAATTGCATTATTGGGTAGTAAAAAATAAAAAGAATAATCATAATTTTTATGATGGAAGATATTGGGTGTTTAATTCTTATAATGAGTGGGCTAAAGTGTTCCCATTTTGGGGAATTAGAACCATTAAAAGGATTTTTAAAGAATTAGAGGATGCAAATATTATTTTAACATCTAATTACAACAAAATGAGGATGGACAGGACCAAATGGTATACGCTTAATTATGAAAAATTAGAAGAAATCGAAAGAGAATTTAATGAAAAGGCTACAGTAGAAACTATAGACGAAACTAATGAATGTAGTAATGAGAACTATGAAGATGACAAAAATGAGTCAAGCATTGACCAAAACATGCCAAACATAGTGCCAGATTGTCACAATGACAAAGTGCCAAAATGTCACAATGACATAGTGTCAGATTGGCACAATGGAAAGTGCCAACTTGGCACCGACAATACCAAAGACTACTACAAAGACTACACTAAGACTACTATACCATATATACATAAAAGCACCAAAAGTGTTGATGGGAAATCTAAAGAAGATAAAAAAATTAAGTATGCTGAATTTGTAACCATGACCAATGCTGAACATGAAAAATTGGTTAGCACTCATGGAGAAATAGATACCCAAAGAATGATTGAAATTTTAGATAATTGGAAAGGTCAAGAGGGTAAAACATATAAATCTGATTATAGAGCTATTTTAAGTTGGGTTGTTAAAGCTCTAGAAGAAGAAAAACAGAGATCTAAAAGGTTTTTGGGTTTTTCAAAAGGAGATTCTCAAAGTGAAAATATCCAAAATGGGATGAAATTATATGAGAAATATAAAAAACTAGAAGAGGAAGGGGATGAAGGAATAAGTATATGGTGAAAAGTGAAGTATCAAAGATTCTGACAATCATAGCATCAGTTTATCCTAAGTTTTATATACCTGAAGATGAAGAAAAAGCCACATATAAGGTTGATATATGGTATTCATTTTTAAAAGATTTAGATTACAATGTTGCTCAATTGGCGGTGCAAAAGCTTGTTATGACAAATAAATTTCCTCCGAGTATAGCAGAAATTAGAGAAATAGCTGCTAAAATAGCAAGTGGCGAAAGTGCAAGTGCAGGAGAAGCTTGGGGAGAAGTTGAAAGTGCTATTCATAGATATGGATCTTGTAGATATGATGCTACTAGGCTAGAAGAAGCAATGAATAGCTTAAGCGAAACAACCAGAAGAGTTGTCAAATGGATGAACTGGACAGAAATATGCGATTCTGAAAATTTAGGGGTTGTTCGAGGGCAATTCATGAAAATATATGACACAGAATCAAAGAGAGTAGAAGAAAGAAAATCATTACCTCCACAGCTTATAAAACAAATACAAATGATTTCAAATAGGAGTATAAACGATTTAAAAGTAATTGAAGGTGGCAAATAGACATTTTAAATAATACATTTTGGAGGGTTTATGCATTTAAATCAAATTGATGACAGTATTTTAGTTGGTCTATCTGATTATCAGATTTCAGTAATAAGAAATTGTTTAACCAAAGAATTTATACAAAATGCTAAAAATAAACATAGAAAAACAATCAAAATTCAATATCTTGAGCGGTTAAAAAATAAAAAGGTTAGAAAGATTAGGGAAATTACTAACGAGATCTATTATATAAACTGCAAGCAGATAGACTTGTTGGACATAATAAATATCTTGAACGATACTGAACAAATACAAAATAACTATAAATTAGCATTAAAAAAGTTGAAGGAGTGAATTTAAAGGATGATGTAAGAAAATATGCCTTTAAAGTAGAGAACCTAGAATATGATATAAAATATTTGAAGTTTGATTTAAAAACTGAGAAGAAAATAAGTGATAATTTAAGGAGGTGGTTTTTACCAGAAGAAGATAAGGTTTTAAGTTGATTTTAAGAAGACAAAAAATAGAAAAAACAAAAGAAATGGCAACTGGAGGAATGGAGAACAGCTTAAGAGGAATACAAAAGAAGAGGCTCCATTATGAAAGGCGGCAGTTATAAGGATTTAAATAGAATTTAAAAGAGTCGAAAACAAAATAAATATAAATAAATAAAATTTGGGGAGTGTAAAAATAATGAAAGATGTAAAAATTTATGTTAAAGAAAACTTTGGAAATCTATTTTATATGGGAATGAATGTTAAATACTCTTATGTAAACAAGGCTAAAACTGAAAATATTGAAAGTATCATTTTTAGATTAGGTTCTGAATTGCAAGGTGGAGAGATTCCAGTAACAGTTCCAATTCCTTTACCATCGCTTGAAAATCCTAAAGTAGTTGAGGAGTTCATGAATAGAATAGCAACATTTAAGTTTAATGATAAAGTAGAGATCACTGATGTGTTAATGAATACTTCGGCAGCAGTTAATGGAAATTTTGCAAGTACAAAAGATAGCTTTAAGGCTTCTAATATTTACTTAGCAGGATCTACAGCAGTAACACCACCACCTTCTAATATAAATAATGAAAAAGTTGAGAAACTTGAAAAGAAGGCAAGCTAATGAAGATAGGGGGTAAAAATGACAAAAGTAAAAGGAATACGAATAAGAAGGCAATTTGAAAGAATATACTTTAATTTAGTATTATCATCTTTAACATTCCTGAGCTTATCAATATTCCTACTAGAAATTAAGATAACAGAGAAAATTATAAACCAGTCCATAAGCTCGAACCTTAACGGGCTGGTATTTCTCCTAACCATTTCATTAATAACTTCATTAATAATGATAGCGCTAATTTGTATTTTTGTAAAGAAGCCTATTAAGTATCTTTCAAACTTACAAAAGCTCGCAAAAGTCATTAAATTGAATGGTTTTATGGTAATAAACGATAAAAAATTAACTTATTATCCTAAATTTTATTATTTTGAAAATGATGAGAAGATGACTATATCAATAAAATTAGATGGTTCACGGTTTCATGAGAAGTTTTTAGGTTTACAAACAAAGTTTGAGCATGTATACATAGCGGAATTAACAGATAAGGTTATTAAAGATAGTTATGTAATATATACACTTTGTAAAATAGATAATTCTAGGAGATTAGATATAACAAATGTTTCTACAACTGATAAATATAAAATACAACTAATGAAAGGACTTGAATATAACATTGCAGAGAACCCACATGCTTTGATATGTGGAGCAACAAAAGGTGGAAAATCAAGCTTTCTAATGTACTTAATAAAAAAGTTCTTGGAAATGGATTGCATTGTTAAGATAGCAGATCCTAAAATGAGTGATCTTAGTACGTTAGATGAGATTATGGGTGAAGATAATGTTGTTTATACAAAAGGTCAGATACTGCAACAATTAAGATTAGCAAATGAAGAAATGGATAGAAGGTACCTAGAAATAAGGAATTCTAAAGGTTCAAAATTTGGTAAGACATTTATGGATCATGGATATAAACCTTACATTTTAATAATAGATGAGTTTGTTGCTTTTATGGACTCTTTGGAAACGAAGAAAGGAAATAATGAAATGGAAGAAGCTGAAGAAGCTTTAACCAATGTAATTTTAAAAGGTAGAGCAGCTGGAGTACAAGTATATTTAACTACTCAGAGGGCTGATACTGCTGATGGTGTAAAGGGTAGCTGGAGAGATCAATTATTTTTAAGAGTATTCTTAGGAAATTCACCTTCTAAAGCTGGATTAAGAATGGTTTTTGGAGATGTAGATAAAGAATTTTCAACAAGAACTGAAAAAGGTAGTGGATGGATTTTTATAATGGGAGAATCTTCAGTTATTCAAGAGTTTTATTCACCATGGGTTGACAAGGATTATGACTTTGTTGAAGATATTGTACATATTTTACAGCATAAAAAAGATAATGAAGATAATTTTATAGTTTTGAAAGATCAGTATAAAGCAGTTTAATTCTTTTAAGATATTTAATGTTTTAATACAACTGTGGACTAAAGGTAGTTGCTCAGGGCGGCGGCGGAGCCAAGCCGCCAGCGGAGCGACTGAGCCCCCGTTTTAGTAACACGGGGGTAGACAATACATTGAAATAGCCTTCGGAGGAAGGAGTATCAAGGCTTTGGACGATATTCAAATAAATGAAAAAGTTAGTGTTTTAGAAGCCATAATTGACTGGGTTTCTGTAACATTTAAATATGTAACTGTAGAAAAAATAATAAAAAATGTTTTGAAATTAGATAAGAGTTTATTTATTAAATTAAATAATGGAAAGAATGGATATGGCAAACAGTATGTATTCGGAAATATTTCAATTCAGTATGGAGATGAAAGGTATGATATACATTTAATGTTAAATGGCGCAGGGTGTAGACAACTGGATTTTTATTTAAAATTTCAAGAACGTGAATGGAAAGATTTCTTTCAAGAGTGTTTGGATTTGGCAGGTTCTTTTACAAGGGTAGATTTGGCATTAGATGATAGAAAAACATATTTCACAATTAAAGAGCTTGATAAAAAGATTGATAATGGAGAATTAGTTTCTAGGTTTAGAAAATCGAATACTGAGCATTCAAAAAATGTTAGTGATGGCTCTAATCGAGGAATGACCTTATATATAGGTTCTAAAAAATCAGATATTTTTGTGAGAATGTATGAAAAAAATTATGAACAAGCTGACAAATTAAAAGTATTTGTAGAAGAGATTGGCCCATGGAATCGCTATGAAATCGAAATGAGGGATGATTATGCTAATGAATGTGCAATGAATTTATCTGAAATATCAGATATATCATGGGTTGTTAAATCGATTTTTGTGAACTATGTAAGATTTGTTGTTAAAGATGAAAAAAATTCTAATAGGAGTAGATGGAAGATATGGAGCAAATGGCATGAGTTCATTAAGGATGCTGGTAAACTTAAATTGTATGTAAAGCCTGAGGCAAAAACTTTTGAAGATACTATAAATTGGCTTGAAAAACAAGTAAGTACATCGCTTAGCACAATAAAAATTGTTGAAGAATGCTTGAATCTTGATGGTTTGTTTATTGAAAAAATATTATCAAAAGCAAAATTGAAAAAGGTACATGTGGAAAAAATAAAAACTTATTTAAATGGTATGGCTGAAATGGAAAAAGGAGTATTTACAGATGATTTTTTAAAGAAACCTGATAGAACTGAAGAAATAGAGGCTATCTTAAAGAACTATGGATATAGTGGAAATATTTATTAGGAGGTTTTATGTTTAAAGTAGTATTAGTACCTAAAAACAACAGAATTTTTACACAATATGAGGAAGAATTTAAAGTTGAAGCTTTATCTTCTGAACAGGCACAAGAAATTGCTATAAAAAAAGCTATAGATGAATATGCTTCAATTAAAAATTGGATCGTAAAAGAGTGTTTGAGGCTTAGTTAAGATATGTTGAAAGTAAGGTTGACATTTGAGGATATTAAAGATGGTTCAAATATTGAAATTGAACGATTCTTAAAATTTATAGAAAGTGAATATGTGATTTTGAATCAGTCGAAAGTTTATAAAGGGAGGGGAAATTCTAAGTATAGTAATCTGTACTTAGATATTAAGTAAGTGAATTCAAGGAAAATGAAAGTTGAGTTAAGTGACGGAAATGAGTATAGTACAACTGGAATAAGAGGAGTTAGTTTGTTAAAAAATAGAAAATGTTCAGTAGAAGTAATGTTTAAATGTAGGAAATATTGTTTTAGACAATATAAAAATAAACAAGAAAGGTGATCGGTGTGTTATTGTCTATAAAAAATAATGTTTGTAAAAAATGCAAAAAGCAGTACGAACAAAAAGAGGACCTTTTAAATGGCAAGTGTTTGGATTGTTATTGTCGTGAGGGAAAAAGTGAGGAATGGATAAGATTAAAGCAGATAAGCTTATTCAAAAGTTCATTAAATAGAAGAAATGAGGAGAATTAATATGAATAAACAAGAACTAATAATAGCTATGCAAGCTAAAACAAAAATGAGCAAGAAGGATACTGAAGCTGCTTTAAATGCTTTTATGGAAAGTGTTAAAGAAGGATTAACAACAGGAGAAAATAAAGTTAAATTAGTTGGCTTTGGTACATTTGAAGTTAGGAAGAGACAAGCCAAGATAGGAAGAAATCCAGCAACTGGCGAGGAGATGAATATTCCTGAAATGAATGTAGTTGTATTTAAATCCTCAAGTGAATTGAAAGATTTGGTAAATGAATAAAAAAAGAAAAATATTAGTTTGCATATGTTTGATTTTTATAGTTTTAGTTGTTTTGGAGACTGTTATGGTCTCCAATGCAATGGTAAATGATTATGATGAAAAAATTAATTTAGTGGGGGTAAATGTTAAAATGATCAATGATGTTAAAAAAGATATGCCAATTGTAATGACAGCTTTGGGGAAATTTGAAATAACTGCTTATTGTTGTGAGAAATATCGTCATATATGTGGTATGGGTACAGGAAAGGCTTACAATGGCTATGATGCAATCCCTGGTATAACTTGTGCAGCTGATTTAACTAAATACCCATTAGGAACTAATTTATACGTAGAAAGTGTTGGTATTGTAACAGTTACAGATAAGGGTGGTAGTGCAGTTAAAGGAAATCACTTGGATGTAGTATTTAAAACACATGCAGAAGCTCTTAAATTTGGAAAAAAGAATTTAAATGTTTGGATTCTTAAAGAAAATAAGAGTTATGCTACTACAAAATAGGGAGGTTGGTATGAGAGATTATATTGAAACAAGGGTTCTAGAAGCTGCTAATTATATGATTAAATCAAAATCAACAATAAGAAAAACAGCTGAAGTGTTTGGTGTTAGTAAGAGTACTATACATAAAGATATAAAAGATAGATTGAAAGAAGTTGATCCAGACATTATTTATAGGGTCGATGAAATATTGAAGTTTAATAAATCTGAAAGACACATAAGAGGTGGAAATACAACAAGATTAAAATATGAAAAGCTTAAAAGGGCAGTATAAAGAAAAGAGGTTTAACAATGGTTTGTTTATTTGATGATTTATATTTAGAGTATGTTGGAAAAGAAACATATAATGTATGTAATGATGCAGAAGTGGATGGTATTGATAGTGATTATTTTTGTAGCGTAAAGGATACAATAAAAGCTGCTTGCAAGTTTCAAATTAATAAAATGGTTGATGATATAGAAAGTACTAGTTTGGATGATTTTCTAAAAGAAATAGGTAAATATAATCAAATCATTAATAGTATTCCGGATTGGGTTTAGTATATGAAAAAGTTAGAGGTGTTTAAAGCTAGTTGGTGTTTTGTGTGCCCTACAAATAAAGAAATTGAAGAATTAGAAGGTAAATTTAATATTAATATGTTCACTTTGGATTTTGAGGAGCATATGAAGTATGCTAATAAATTGAATATAAAGAGTTTGCCATGTTTTATTGTGGATGGAGAAAGAAAATATTTTAGTTTAAAAGAATTAATAGAAAATGAAATAGCATGAATTGAATTTGTGAGGTGAATAATGGACAGAGATATAGCTATTGAAAATTTGAAGACTATTGTTAATAAGGTAAAAGGAAAGTTTCCAATTAATGAAATAGAAGCTTTAGAATTTGCTCTAAAAGAACTGGATAGAACATATAAAAATTTAGCTGATAAAAATATAGAGAAATTTAATGATGTAGCAAAAGAAATATTAGATTTACATATTAGTAAAAATAATGAGTATGATTATTCCTATGAGGACATTTATGAAGAGTTTGATGACATGTCATTATTAATCCCATTTGTTCATGAAGTTAATAGGCTTAAGATGATGGTTAAAAGAAAGTCTAGAAATTCAAATTTTGATCAAAATGATATAAAGAATTTATTAATGAACGTAGTAAATTATGTATTTATTTGGTTGTTGGAATTGAATAAAGTACAAAATGTTTAGTTTAAGTATTTATTAAGTGCTATAAAATTAGTTAAAAAAATAGAGGGTTTTGCAAACCTCCAAAATAACTTTTTTAATTTAGTATAACATATTTTGGAGGTTTATGGGAGATATTTATTTAGATTTGACTGTTAAAAGACTTAAAAGATTAAATCAATATAAGAAAAGCTTAGAAGACTATGAAAATATGAGAGAAGATTTGATAACAACTGGATCAATAGATTTTACTAGAGAGAAAGTTTCTGAGACTTATAAAATTATTTCAAGTACAGAAGAAAATGCTATAAAACTTTATAAAGTAAATGCAATAATAAAAAGCTTGAAGAATAAAATAAATACTGTTGAAGGTAATTTAAATAAACTATGTGAAATTGATAGAAGTTTTTTAGCGTTAAGATACATAGAATGTTGGAGGATTAAAAACATAGCTAAATTGTATAATTACAGTTATGATCATACAAGAAAAATAATGAGAAAAGCATTATTTAGATTAAGAGATGAGGTATTTAATAATTTAATTTATAAGCATTAAACCAATAGAACTACTATTGGTTTAATATTTCTTTATATGGAATTTGGTCACTTGAAAGCGAATATTCCCAATTTGTTGGAAAACCTATTAGATTTAATTTAATTGCTTGATCATATTTTTCTATTAAAGAACTCAATTCAATAATAAAATTATCCCATTTATTTGTATTATTACACATTCTTTTCATGATATAAATTACAGAATAAATAAAATTTATTTTAGGAATTTTACTAATGTCATTATTAAAAAGTTTAGGTGTAGAAACTAGTTTAGTATTATAGAGTTTTCCGTAATGAGCACAAATATTTCTAATATCCACAAGGCAACGAAGCCAGCTTTCAATATATTTAGTGGGAATATTATGATAATATGTTTTAGAAATTAAGCGCTTGTCCTCTTTCTTGAGAATATTAAAAAGCTTGGAAATATTGCCAAAAGAACATACTTCTATTGCAACCCAAAATGGAAATTGATTATTATAGTTTTCCCTATGATGTATTATAAATGGTTCTTTTCTTTTTGATAATTCTGTATCTAATGCAGATATAAAATCACGGTGATACATTTCATTATCAAAGTTGTTAAGATCTCTATATCCTAAAGCGCCATATTTAATACTGATATGATTACCAATATGAGTTCTAAATTCTATTTCTATATTTTCTAAGATTTCAATGAGTGTATTTTTGAATTTTTGATCAAATTCATACACATCAACTATATTATTAAATGTTACATTTTTATAAAAATGGTCATTTTTTTTAAAAGAAAGCATATATCCACTTAATCTATAATAACTAATTTGTTGAAGAGTTGTTAAAGCTTTCTCTCTATCTGTTATAATGAGTCCTCTTTCTATTAATAAATCTAATTGTTTGTCACAAGTTAATGGTTTTTTTAATAGTTTTAAGTGCATTATGTACTCCTTAAAAATCAAACGTCCCACCTTGGTCCGCATTATCTTTTTATAAAAAGATACTAAGCTTGGTGGGCTCTATTAATTATATTATATGCTCAGATCATAATATTATCAATTTAAATTACTAATATTTATTCTAATAAATTGCTACATTATTAGTATGTATTTTACAATGGGCTTATTAATAGAGTTTTGATATATAATTTTTTGAAAAAGGTGAAATCAGTCAATTGTAAAAGATGACCGGTTTTTTGTGAAAAACAGTGGTATAATGATAATATGAAAAAGTGGCTGTTGGACTATTGATATGGTTCAATAGCCATTTTATTTGGCTCATTAGCTCAGTTGGTAGAGCATGTGACTCTTAATCATGTGGACTAGGGTTCGATTCCATAGTGGGTCTTATTTTTTTATATTAAAGTCAAAGATAGTCAGAAAAAACTGATGAATGTAGATAGGTGAGGAGATGGCACGCTCAAGGAGTCCAGATAGAGATAAAGCATTTGAAATTTTTAAAGATTATAAAGGTAATATAAATTCTAATGATATAGCAAAGATTCTAAATGTGTCATCATCGCAAATAAGACAATGGAAAAAACAAGATGATTGGATAGTGTTATTAAATAAATTGAATTTGAATAATAACACTAATAATAACACTAATAATAACACTAATAATAACACTGTTATTATTGAAGATGAAACAAACTGGTCAAAAATTGAAAATGAGTATGTTACTGATATAAGTAAAAAACCTTGTACCTTCAGTGCTTTGGCAAAAAAATATAATATGAGTGAATCAAGTATAAGAAAATATGCAGCAAAAAATAATTGGACAGTAAAAAGAACAAAATATGAACAATCATTGAACAAAAAAACTATAGAAAAAGCATCAGATAAAGTTAGTGATTTGGTATCAAATGAAATTATTTCAAATATAAATTTAGTGATTAAAGCTAAAGAATTATACAACGAAGTGTTAAATGATAAAGATCAATTTTATTTGTATGTAGATAAATTAAAAATAGGTATTAATAATGAAAGCATAGAAGAAAAAAGACTTGATTCATTTAATGATAAAAAGGCTTTAAATATAATAACATCACTTGAAAAAATAATTAAATTAGAGCGTGAAATTTCTGGCATGATGAATAAAAAGGATGAAGAATCAACACTGCTTAATAGAGAAAAATTTGAGTTTGAAAAGAGTAAAAATCTAGTTGATGAAGTAGTTGAAGATGATGGATTCTTAGAGGCTTTAGGTACTAAGGCTGAAGAAGTGTGGAGTGATGAACAGGATAGTTAAGAAAACTAAATTTACAACTTTTAAATTTAGTAAGTTCTCTCAAAAACAGTTACAAATATTAACTTGGTGGTTGCCTAATACTAAAGTAAGTGACAATGATGGAATAATTGCTGATGGAGCAATTCGTTCAGGCAAAACACTAAGTATGTCTTTGTCATTTGTCTTGTGGGCAATGAATAGCTTTAATGATCAAAACTTTGGTATGTGTGGTAAAACAATAGGGTCATTTAGGCGTAATGTACTATTTTCATTGAAGTTAATGTTAAAAGCTAGAGGGCTCAATGCGCAGGAACTTAGATCTGATAATCTACTCATAGTTAGTGTAAAGGATGTTACTAACTATTTTTATATTTTTGGAGGGAAAGACGAGAAAAGCCAAGACCTGATCCAAGGGATAACACTTGCTGGATGTTTTTTTGATGAAGTAGCTTTAATGCCTGAAAGTTTTGTTAATCAGGCAATGGGAAGATGTTCTGTTGATGGTTCAAAATATTGGTTTAACTGTAATCCAGAAGGTCCATTCCATTGGTTTAAAACAGAAATAATAGATAAGAAATATGATAGAAATCTTTTATATATTCATTTTACCATGGATGATAATTTATCTCTTAGTGAGAAAATAAAACAAAGATACAAAAGAAATTTTTCTGGGTTATTTTTTAAAAGGTACATTTTAGGGCTTTGGGTGCTTGCTGACGGTTTAATATATGATATGTTTTCATATGAAAACAATATTGTTCTTAATGAAGAAAGAAAATACATGGAATATTGCATTAGTTGTGACTATGGAATTCAAAATCCAATGGTCTTTTTATTGTGGGGTAAGTTCAATAAAAGATGGTACTGTGTTAAAGAATATTATTATGATGGTAGAAACAAAGGTATTCAAAAAACAGATGGAGATTATTATGAGGATCTGATTGAATTTGCAAACAATTATCAAATTAAATCTGTTGTAATAGATCCTTCGGCAACTTCTTTTATTGCACTTATAAGAAAAGAAGGCAAGTTTCAAGTTAGGAAAGCTAAAAATGATGTTTTATATGGTATAAATAGAGTAGCAACTGCATTACAGAGTCAAACAATAGTCTTTAATGATTGTTGTATAAATACTTTAAAAGAGTTTGCAACTTATACATGGGATGAAAAGGCAGTTCTTAAAGGTGAAGATAAACCATTAAAGATTAATGATCATGCCATGGATGCCTGCAGATATTTTGTAAATACAATTGTTTATATAGGTGCTATAAATTTTGCTTAGGAAGTGATAAGTATAGGTTTTTTAGAAAAATTGATTGAATCGGGAAGAAATTTAATGCCTGATAATTTAAATAAAGATAAGAAGTTTAAAACTAATAAATTTGATGATATAGATTTAATTAAATATGAAGTAGATAACTTTAAAAATAGTTTGAAGCTTGAATGGATGCTTCTAGGTAAAAGATACTATGAAAATGAAAATGATATTTTGAACAAGGTTAGTTACAGATATATTAGTAATGAAGAGAACGAAGCCAGTCGTAAAGCTATTGACCTTGATAGTGATGATAAAAAGATATCGAATGCATTTATGAAGCTGATTGTAGATACTAAGGTTGGTTATGTATTATCAAAGCCCCCAACGATTAAATCAGAAGATGATAATTATTCATCAATTTTAAACGAAATATTCAATTATAAGAATCATAGAGCTTTGAAAAATGTTGGAAAAGAAGCTATGAATAAAGGGATCGGATGGATTCATCTTATTATTGAAGAAAATAAACTATTATTTAAAGTAATTCCTTCAGAAGAGGTTGTTCCTATTTGGAATGATGGTGAGCATGGCAAATTAAATGCTGTTATTAGATTTTATAATGTAACAGAAATTTCTAAAATATCAGGAAGTTATGAGGAAAAACAGGTACCAAAATATGAATATTGGGATTGTGAGAAAGTTCAATATTTCACTGAAAATGATAATGGAGATATAGTAATAGATAGTGAAAAGTATTTAGTGAATGGTGGATTGGAGTATTTTCATATTACAAAAAATGAAACTGTAAATGGAAAGGTAAATATTCTTGGCAAGGGTTGGGGAAGAGTTCCTTTTATAGCTTTTAAAAAGGATTCGGAAGAAATGCCAGAAATTAAGTATGTTAAAGGATTAGTTGATGATTATGATGAAAAGATTAGTGATAATAGTACTCATGTTCAGGAGCTTCCAGATTCAATTATTGCTCTGACAGGAGTTGGTGGTACCGACCCTACTAAATTAAGAGATAACTTAAAAAAATTCAGCTTAATATTATTAGATGATGATGAATCAAAAATTGAAAGTATTAATAGGAATCTTATTGTTGAGGCTTTTAAAACTCATGTTGATATTCTAGAGAAAAATATTTATCTGTTTTCTAGGAGTGTTAATAAAAATAATGATAAATTTGGCAATAATCCTAGCGGTATTTCTTTACAATTTTTATATCAAGATATGGAAAATGATTGTAATAATTTTGAACTTGAATTTAAAGCATCATTTGAGAATCTCAAGTATTTTATTGATACATGGCTAAAACAAATGAACATGGG
This sequence comes from Cellulomonadaceae bacterium, assembly GCA_031551755.1. Taxonomy (GTDB): domain Bacteria; phylum Actinomycetota; class Actinomycetes; order Actinomycetales; family Cellulomonadaceae; genus JAVBMU01. Next base: position 32,116 of record JAVBNE010000031.1, read on the forward strand.
AGATTTTTTTGAAACCGAAGCTAATATAATTTTTAACAGAACATTGCTGGTAAATGAGTCAGAGCTTATTGACAATCTTAAAAACTCAGTAGGCATAATATCAAATGAAACAATTATGGAAAACCATCCATATGTTGATGATGCTTCAAAAGAAAAAGATAGGATTGAATCTGAAAGAAAGAAAGCTCAGGATGAATTCAACAGTTATAATGGTACTTTTAATGATGATAGAGCTGAAAATAGTAAAAACGTAAATAAAGCTAATAATGGTAATGAAAAATGAGTGATGAAAGCTATTTTAGAGAAAAGGCATTAGAAAAAGAACAAGAAGCAAATAAGGAGAATAAAAAATTTATTGAAATGCTTAAAGGCATTTTTTTTATTGCTGGAATGTCAATTCTAAACAGAATTAAAAATTCATATTCAGATTTGGAAAACGATGAAGAAATATCATATTCAAATATGAAAAAACTCTTAAAACCAAAAGAAATAAGTGAATTTAAAGCTGAATTATCTACTTTTAAACAAGAAATAGAGAAAAATGATTATTTTGTTTTTCAACAAAGATTTAATGGTTTTACGAGTCAAAAAGATAATATTATTCATAAATATGATTATTTGAAAGCTAATCATATTATAAATCGAGAAACAAAGTTATTAACAGAGATAGAATATGATGTTAATAAAGTTATGGCAAATTTTGAATCTTTATTATCAGTTTATTTGTCAAAGCAGTTTAAAAATAATTATTATCAAAATTTTTATAATGTTTTTAAAGAAATGGGTAAAGGAACTACAGATTTTAAAAAGCTAGATGAGGATATGATAGAAAAAGTATTAGCGTATCCATGGTCTGGTGCAAATTTTTCTGATAGGATTTGGAGTAATAAAGAAAAACTCATTGAAACACTAAGGGAAGAGCTTGTAAAACATTTTATAAGTGGGGAAGATTATGAAACCACAGCCAAAAGGGTTCAAGAGAAATTAGATTGTAGTTTTTTTGATGCTTATAGAATAGTGCAAACTGAGAGTTCAAGAATAGTTGTTGAAGCTGATAGGGAATCTTTTATTGAGATGGGTGTGGAGAAATATGAAATAATATCTGTTTTAGATTCAAAGACATCTAAGAAATGTAGAGCCGAAGATGGAAAGATATATGAATATAAAGATATAAAAATTGGTGTAAATGCTCCTCCATTTCATCCACTTTGTAGAACAACTACAGCTCCATATTATGATGATATAGGTAATTATGGAAAACGAATTGCAAGAAGTGCAGATGGTCAAAGCTATAAAGTATCTGTAATGACTTATAATGAATGGGAAACTAAATATGTTGAAAAAATTAAAAATAAGAGGAGGTAGATTATTTGGATTTAAAAGAATTATTAGGTGATGAACTTTTTACAAAAGTAACTGAAAAGGCTGGTAAAAATAAAATTGATATAATTACTAAAGAAAACTATATTGACAAACATGAATATGATTTAATTAAAGAACAAAACAAAGAATTAGTAAATCAAATAAAAGATAGAGATACTCAGCTTAAAGATTTAGCTGATAAAGCTAAGGATAATGAAGAGGTAAAGAAAGCCTTTGAAGAGTTAAAACTAAAAAATGAGAATGACTTAAAAGCATATGAAGGTAAGATGCAAGAATATAAATTCAATTCTGCTTTGGAAAGAGCTTTGATATCAAGTAATGCGCATGATATTAAGGCTCTTTTACCATATATAGATAAAAATAATTTGAAAGTAAATGATAATGATTCAATAGTTGGATTGGAGGATCAAATAAGCAGCTTAAAGAAAGATAAGGCTTTTTTATTTAAAAACATAGAATTTAAAACTCCTGATCCATATTTTAAAGATGATGATAAAAAAATAAATAATGATGGAATTGGTGCAAGTTTTGCTAAAAAGAAAAACGATAGTACAAAGCAAGCCTATGATCCATGGAACTTAAATAATTAGCAAAGGAGATGAGCATAAATGTATATACAAAATACTAAATATACACCAGAAAGACCAACATTTTTAAAAAGTGCTAAATATCAAAATTTTACACATACAGTATCTGACTTGATTGAGCCTGACGAAGGTGGAAAAAAAATAGTGCCTGCAGGCTCTTTTTTAGATAAAAACGGATTAGTTGTTTCTGATTCTACTGCAATAGGAATATTGTTTAAGGATACAGATGTTACATTAGGATCAAGACCATGTGCTTTGATGGTAGAAGGTTATGTATTAGAAGATAGATTGCCTGTATTGCCAACTGAAGAGATTAAAGAAGCTTTGAAAAATATTAGATTTTATTAAAAAGGGGATGATAATTAATTATGGCAAATTACAAAACAATTGATGAAATATTAGATAGTAAAACTTGGATAGATTATTTTAGTAATAGAGAAATAGCACCTTTACTTGGAGACACTTTATTTCCTCTTAAATATACTCCAACAATGAAATTTGAATATTTAAAAGGAAGCAAAAAAAGAGCTGTAACAGCTCACTTTCATGCATTTAATACTGAATCAGAAATAGCAAGCAGGAAAGGTGCAGAGAAGGAAGCTTTTGAAGTTGCATTAATTAAAAGAAAAATAGGACTTGATGAAGAGCTTCTAAAAAAATTAAGCCAGCCAAGAAGTAAAGAAGAATTTAATGGAAATATAATGGAACTATTTGATGACGTTGAAATTTTAAGAGAAGGTGTAAGGGCAAGAGTTGAAGCATCAAGGTTTGAAGCATTGCAAACAGGGATAATAAATATAAATGAGAATGGTATGAAAGTAAAAATTGATTATGGGATGCCTTCAGCACATAGAGCTGAGATTGGTCTTGATTGGACTAAGCCTGATGCAGATATATTAGGAGATTTGAAGTTATGGAGTAAAACAATATATAAAGATTCTGGTAAAAAGCCTACAAAAGGGATTACTAGTGAGGAAATTATTAGCTGTTTTCCACTAAATAAAGATATTAGGAAAGCCATGTATGGAGTAAATGCTGATCAAATACCTACTGATATGGAAATTAGCGCATTCTTTAAGAAAATGGGATTACCAACATTTATTACATATGATGAAATGTATCAAGAGGAATTAAAGGATGGTAAGTTAGTTGATAAAAGGTATTTTGATGAAAATAGAGTTGTAATTTTTGCAGATGCACAATTAGGAGATACAATGTGGACTGAAACACCAGAACATAATATTATTGCTAAAGATCCATCGATTAAAAAAGAAGATATGGGCAATATATTAATCATGTCATGGCTTGAATCAAGAGACCCTGTTGGATGGTGGACTAAAGCTGTTACTTGTGCCTTGCCTTCATTTCCTATGGTAGATCAAGTATTTAGTGCTAAAGTCTTTTAATATGAATGATGAGGTTAAGGATGAATTTGTAAAAAGTATAAAATCTTTATTAATAATTGATGATACTAATAGCGATACAAATAAAGATATTTTTATATTATTTGAATTGTGTAAGTGGGAAAGTTGGGTATTATCTTATTGCAGAATCCCTAAGTTACCTAAAGCCTTAGAATACTTTGTGTATGAAAAAACTAAAGAATCATTTTTATTGAATGAATCGCTTAAAAAACAAAATGAAGCTTATTATGACAAAATAAGTGATGATAATGAGGAATCAAATAAAGAAGCAGGTGAAATAAAATCTGTTTCTATGGGAGATACATCTATTACATATTTAACTCAAAATGAAGCTTTAAAAGGAAATGATTTTGGTGTTAGCAATATAGTATCTAGCTGTGAAAATATGTGTACAAAGGATGAAATTAAGCTATTAAATAGATATAGAAGAGTTGGTTGGAATGGTTATTGATTATAAAAGAAATTCTAAAATTCTATCAATGTTATATGAAGATGAAATGACTATTGAGAGAATTCAAAAGGTAACTAAAAGCAATGGAGCAAATGATACTAAATATTCTGTTATTATTGAGGGTGTAAAGTGCAGGATTTCAAAGACTAATCTAACAAAAGATATAGACACTTCAACAGTTTCAAGAAATGATAATGAAATTCAGTTATTTACATTTTCAGATGCGGATATTATAAAAGGTGATAGAGTTACTGTTACAAAAAGATTAGGAGAATCTGAAAGGCTGATTTTCTTAGTTGGGCAAGTAATAAAATATAGGCAACATTTAATTGCAATTTTATCAATTTATGATGATAAGGTAAGGAAAAATGAAAATACAAATTAGTGGTATTGAAAATCTTTCCAAGGTGCTTGAAAAAATAGACATTAATAAAAATGGCGAACAAATACTTGTAAAAGTAGCAAATGAAATAAATAAACAAGCAAAATTAAAAACGCCTGTAAGAACTAGTAGGCTGAGAAAAGGTTGGAGAGTAAAGAAAAGTGGCAACTTAGAATATATCGTTTATAACAACGTGAAATATGCTAAACATGTTGAATATGGCCATAGGGTTAGAGGTAAAAAAGGTGCTAAAATGGTTGTGGGACGCTTTATGCTAAGAGATTCAGTAAATGAAGTTGCTCCAAAATTTGTAGAATTAGTTAAAAAAGCAATATTTGATTAGGAGTGTGATTGATGTACACTCAAATAGAAATAAGAGATGGTATATGCTTAATTGTTAAAGCAAAATATCCCAATATAGATTTATATGACAAACCTATTAAGCAAGAGTTTGAAACTCCTGCTTTTTTTGTCTATGTCAGAAAGACAAATAGTCAAGATTATTTATATTTAGATACTATGACATTAAATATTAGTATTTATTATTATGGAGAAGAATTAAATGATTTAGAAGATGATTATATAGCAAAAGAAGATGAACTTAATAAGTTATTTAGATGTTATTTTCAAATAAAAAACTCTAAATTCTTTATTAAAGATAAAAAGTTTATAAGAAGTGAAGATTATTTATTGTTTAATTTCTATACAGATATAAGAATACTTGATTACTCAGAAGATGATTATGCAAATAGTCTTCCAAAAATAAATAAAGTTAAGACAAAATTTAAATTAAAGGAGAAATAGAATGGATATAGGGCTTCCAGTTATTAAGGTTGAATTCCAAGCGAAAGCCGAAACATTTATTCAACGTAGCCAAAATGGAATCGTTGATTTGATACTTGAAACAGATATTCCTGAATTAATCAATTCAAATATAATTTGTAAAAATTCAAAAGACATTCCTGTTGATTTAGATGAAAAAAATAAAAAGCATATTTTAAATGCACTAATTGGAAACTTCAGTAAACCTTATAGAATCGAAGTTTTTTTTATTGACAAATTTAAAACTGAAGATAGATTTAAGCAAGCTATTGAGTTTTTTACAGTTACAAAAGCAAATTATTTAACAACTCCAATTGTTTTAACACAAGATGAAAAGCTAGAATTTTATGATTTTATAACGCTTATTAGAGAAGAGGAATCAAAACCTATTAAGTTTATTGCAGCTAATTTTGATGCAGATCACGAAGCTTTTATCAATTTTACAAGTTTAGGTATGGAAGATAAATTTAAACTATCATATACAACTGAAGATTTTCTTCCACGAATATCAGGATTTATTGCAGGAACACCAATTAACATAAGTACTACTTATAGTAGTTTTCCTGAAATAGTTAAAATTGATAAAAAAACTAGGACTATTACTGATCAGTTGATAAACAATGGTGAATATGTTCTTTATGATAATGGAGATCCAACAAATAATATTGTTGCTGCAAGAGGAGTGAATAGTCTTAGAACTCTTAGAAATTATCAAAATGATCAGTTTAGAAAAATTAAAATTATTGAAATCATTGATATGATGACTGAAGATATTCAAACTACTGCAAGACGTCATTGGGTTGGAAAGCTTGCTAATAACTATGATAATAAGATTCTTTTAATTGCTGAAATTATGGATTATTTTCAATCACTTCAAAGACAAGAAATTATTGATGCAGGTTGGGAAGTTGGTATAGATATGGATGCTCAAATGACGTATTTAGAAAGCATTGGCGAAAATGTAAGTGAAATGACTGAATTAGAAATCAAAAAAGCAAATACAAGAGACAAAGTATTCTTGAAAGCTTCAATTAAAGTACTTGATGCGATAGAAGATATTTACTTTAAAGTGGCAGTTTAAGGAGGTATTAATATATGGGATTAGAAGAAAGTAAAAGGATAATAAATGGTACATGGGGAGATATGTGGCTAGGTGGTAGAAAAGTAGCAGAACTTAAAGCACTTCAAGCCAAAGTAGAATATAAAAAAGAAGATATTGACCAATGTGGAATTATGTGGACAGGGCATAAAACTTGTGCAGTCAATGGAAAGGGAAGCTTCAAAATTAACAAAGCATTTTCTCTTATGTTAACTGAAATAGACAAAAGCATAATTGATGGTAAAGATAAAAGATATACTATTGTGTCTAAACTTGCTGATCCAGATGCTTATGGAGATGAGCGAGTTAAGCTAGACAATGTAAGTTTTGATGACCTTACATTAATAAACTTTGAAGCTGCAAAACCAATAGAAGATGAAATACCTTTTACATTTGAAGGTTATGACATAATGGAGAAAATAGCACCAAGATAATAAATAGGAGGAAATAAAAAAGTGAAATTAACAGAGTTATTATTAAAGAGTGACATTAGTGTATTAGATAAGAAGGTAGAAAGAAAAGTAGAAATATCAAGGTTATCTAAATTATATGGGGCTAAATTTGAATTTATTATTAAAAATTTAACTACTTCAGAAATGGATAGCGCTAAAAAGGAATCAAACAAAATGATATCAGATAAAAAAGGGGTATCTGTTGAGCTTGATTCTGCAAAATATAATTTAGCTATCGTAAGGATGGGAACTCATACTGAGGATAATCAGTTATTTTTTGCTAATGAAGAACTGATAAATAAATTTAGAGTATTTACACCAGATGATCTAATAAAAAAATTATTACTTCCAGGTGAAATTGATAAATTATCTCTTGAGATAGTAGAGATTAGTGGATATAGTGAAAATGCTTTAGTAACTAATGATAATGTTGTCGAGAATGCAGTTGCTACAATAAAAAACTAATATATGAAGATGATTTAACATTTATATTGTATCAGTTATTTAGAAGACACAATATGTTACCATCTTCTTTTTTTAGGTTAAATATCAATGAACGTATAATCCTGCAGGCTTTTATTTCTAGGGAATTAGAAGATTTAAGAAAGGAAGCTGGAATGGAGGTGTAACAATTGGCAGATGAAGAGATTTTACAAGTCACGGTTAAATTAGAAGATGAATTTACTGCAAATGCATCTAAGGTAAGTGCTGCATCTAAAAATATGGTTAAAGTTTTTAATCAAATGGATGGTTCTACAGTTGCAAATGGAATGAAACAGGCTATTGATAATGTAAATGAATCAGTTAAAGTTTTGAATAGTTCATTAGCAAACATTAATGTAAAATCAGGTGTATCAAACCTAAATAATTTACAAGGTGCAGCTGGGAGAGTGCAAAATACTATAAATAAACCTTCTAAAGTAACAGTTAGTACTTCTAATGCAACTACAAATATGGATACTTTAAATAATGTAGTTAGTAAAACTAAAGAAATGATAAATGAGCCAATTGATACTGATGTAAGTACAGATAATGCTGCTAAAAAATTAGAAAGTTTAGAGAACAAATCAAAAAAAGTTAAAAAGACGGTTAATGAATCAGTTGAAGCGTCTGTAAATATTGATAATGCATCAGCTAGAGTAGATAAATTAGGAAACAAAACTAAAAAGACTAAAAAAACAATAAAAGAAAAAACTGATGCTGTTGTTGATACAAGTGATGCTATAACTGAAGTAGATAAACTAGAAAAGCAATCTAAAAAAGCTAAAGATTCAGTAAGTAAATCATCAAAAGTATCAATTAATTCTTCAGATGCCATATCAGAGCTTAATAAGTTAAATAATACTTTTACGCAGATGATGAATCTTATGAAAGTAGCTTTAATATTCAATTTAAGTACAACTACAGCAACATCGCAAGTTGATAATTTAAATGAAACTATACATCAAATACAAGCTATATTTGATACACCATTAAGTGTAGATGTTACAACAGAAGGGGCATCTGATCAAATAAAGGGTTTAGATGATAACTTAGAAAAAGTTAAGGATACAGCTAATACACCAATTGAAATAAGTGCAGATACGTCAGATGCAGCATCACAATTAAATAATATTTCAGATGCTGTTCAACAAACAGAATCTGCTATCAGTTCTTCTTCAAATAATATAGAAAATGTATTTCAAGGTGTAAATGAAACTATTAATAATTCAAGCCAAAACATAAATAATTCTAGTAAAAGCATTGGAGATCATATTCAAAATGCTTTTTTGCGTGCAGAAAGTGCAATTACATCGGGAGCTTCAAAAATTGCAAATGGGTTTATTAGTACTTCAGCAACTGTTGGAAGGTCAGTATCAAATATTGCAAAAACTATTGGAAATGGTCTTTCAAATGCAGCTTCTATTGTTGCAAATACAACCACTAATATTGCTAAAGTAATTGGAAGTACTTTATCTACAGCAGCAAAAGCAGCAGTTAGACCATTTGCAGAGATTGGACGAGAAATAGGAGGTGCTTGGGTTGGAATTGGTAGAATTGTTGCTAAAGGAGCTTCTACTATAGCTAATCCAATTAAAACAGGGTTTTCGAATGCGACAAGTGCTGTTGGAAGTGCAATATCTGGTATGGCTTTGAAAGTAAAAACTGGATTTACAAGTGCGGTTACATCAGTTAAAAGTGCTGTATCAAGTATGAGCAGTGCTATATCTGGAAGCGCAATTGGGAAAGCAGTTTCATTTATGGTAAATGCATTTTCTGTTGCAGTAAGTAAAATTAAAAGTGCATTCTCAAGTGTTAAGCAGGCAATATCACCAATAATAGATAAAATAAAAAATATTGCTAGTGCTGCTAAAAATATTGTTTTAAAAGCTAAAGACATGATCAGTCCAGTTTTAGATAAAATTAAAAGTGGAATTTCTGGAATAGCTAATGTTGCAAAAAAGATAGCGATTGGAGCAATAGCTGTAGGTGGAGCTGGTATTGCAGGTGGTGTAAAAGCAGTTCAATCAGGTATGGAGCTTGAAAATCAGAAAGTATCAATGGCCCATTTCATTGGAGTTCAAAACAAAGATAAATCTTCTGATGAAGTAAATAAAATAAGAGATGATTACATATCTCAATTGAGAGAAAATGCTAATATAACTCCATTTGGAACCACAGAAGTTGTAGAAGCTGGGGCAAGGGCAGTGAATATTGCACAAGGTGATACAGGAAAAGCAATGAATCTTGTAAAACTTGCGGAGGATATGGCAGCCATGAATCCAGGTAAATCAGTCATGGATGCCATGGAAGCTCTTGCAGATGGACAAATGGGGGAAATGGAAAGACTTAAAGAGTTTGGATTCAAGACATCAAAAGAACAATTTGACGCATCAGGAGCAGATATATTTAACACTAAAAGTTTAAATAATATGTCGCTTACAGAAATGTTTGGCGGAGGATCTGAAAAGCTTTCCCAGACAGGACAAGGAAAGCTTAGTACTATCACTGGTAAACTTGAAAGTACATTTCAAGATACTGGATTTGTAATATTAGAAAAAATTAAACCAGCATTAGATGATATTGGTGAGCTAATAGATAAAATGGATTTTACAAAGATGTCTGAAGGTATTGGAAACTTTGTAGAAAAGATAGTTTCAGGGGTGCCTAAAGTTATAGATTCTTTCTCAAAAATAGATTTTGGGAAGATTTTATCAGGAGCACAAGCAGCATTGGCACCAATAACGACTATATTCAAAGAAATAGGTAGCAGTGTAGTAGATCTAGTATCAAAGTTACCAAGTATGAATTTTAGTGGTATTGGTGATGGACTTAAGGGTATAGTTAGTCAAATAGGACCTGCAATGAAAAATATTACTAATTCTGTAATTCAAATCATCCCTACAGTTATAAGCTCTGTAAATGAATTATTACCCATTTTTGCTAATGTATTTTCTGGGATAGGATCTATAGTAAGCCAAGCAATACCAATTATTGTGGGATTAGCAAGTGCAATAATACCGGTTTTTGGAACTATAGTTACTGCAATAAATGGAGTAATTCCATATATAGCTGTTGCTTTTCAGGCTATTATACCTATTGTTTCAAGTTTAGGAGCATTTTTAAGTCCAATAATTGAAAACATTGGTAATGTGATTAAAAAATTAGCACCGGTCTTTGTAGGTATATGCCAAATAATCAATGATGCAGTACAAAGAATTGGTCCTACGGTTGTTGGCATTTTTAATGCAATTAGTGAAAAAATTAGTCGTTTTTCAGATATTATAATGAGAAATATGCCAATGCTTAAAGTGGTATTCGGAGGGGTATTTTCTGCAATAGGTGCTATTATACAAGCTGCATGGAATACCATTTCACCTATAATAGATCTTATAATGAGTGCTATTGAAGGTCTACTTGGATTTATGACTAAAGTTGGAGATATCTTTAACAAAATAGGCGAAAAAATTGGGTTAGGTGGTAGTGGAAAAAGCAGTGATAAAGGTGGCGGAGGCAGATCATTTACATCTGGTACAGGAACATCGGGTGTAGTACAAACATCAGCACAAGCACCAGCCACAAGTAATGTAAATGTTATTGATACTTCTGGCTTTACAAGTGCCATGAAAGGTGTTGACAGTTCATTTCAAACTACAACACAAACAGCGACAATATTTTCTCCGAGCATCCTTGCTGTTAATGGATCTATGAATAGTACAGGGCAAGCCTTAAATGAAGTAAATACTGCTGCAAATGTGACAACACAAGACTTAAGTAGAATATCTCCTGCATTTAATAGAGTTTCTACATCTGCTACTACGACAGCTTCAAGTCTTAATGAGTTGCCTAATGCAATGACTGGATTCAATAATGCCACAACTACTACAGCTTCAAGTCTCAATCAAGTACCTAGTTCAATGGCTGGTATAGATGTGGCTGCTAATACAACAGCAACGAATCTTAACCAAATACCAAATGCAATGACTGGTATAGACTCAGCAATTACTACAGCTGGCACAAATTTAAGTGAAATATCTGCTGCAATAGATACTTTGGGTACAGCTGCAACTACAGCTAATACAAGCTTAAGCACCTTATCCACTTCTTTGGGTGGTACTATAGTTACGACATTAACTACAGCCAATACAAATTTAAGTACTTTATCTACAACTATTGGGACTATAAGCGCAACTGCAACTACAGCTAACACAAGTTTGAACACAGTTGTTAATAGTATAGACGGTATAAGTACAGCAGCAATGGCATCTAATACAAGTTTAAGTTCTATGCCAACAAGCTTAGATACTGTAAATACCGCGGCAACAAGCGTAAATGCAAATTTAAATTCATTATCCATAGCAATAAACTCTATAGCTACAGCTGTTTTAACTGCAAATGTAAATTTATCACAAATGCCAATTTTATTTCAGCAGTTAGAATTAAGTGTGACGACTACAACACAATCATTAATGGTTTTTGCTCAGCAATTAGTTTTAATAATGACTAATGCTTTTTCATCATTGAATTTGATTGTAACAACTTTTGGAAATCAGCTTTTAATGAATATGACTAATACCTTTACTCAAATAACGCAAACTGCATCAAGCGGTATGTCGCAATTAAGTCAAGCTATAATAAGTGGGTTTTCACAAATAGTAGCAGGCGCACAGATGCTTATAAGTGTTCTTGCAAATGTAGGAGCAGCATTTATGCAAGCAGCATCAAATATAAGTTCAGCAGCTGCTTTAGCAAGTGCTTCTGCAAATTCAATTTCACAAGCTGCAAGTTCTGTAAATACTGCAAGAGCAAATACAGTAACAAGAACAGGAGGAGCTGGACCTTCTGATGCTGGAGTTCCACGTGCTATAGGAGTTGCAAGAGTTCCAAGGGATGATTATTTGATAAGAGCTCATGAAGGAGAAACACTTTTAACCAAACAAGAATCAAGTCAATTGCAAAGTAGCAGAAGTTCAAGGCTTGGAGGAAGTAATGTAAGTATAACTGGTAATACATTTAATATAAGAGAAGAAGCTGATATTAATAGAATTGCAAATCAATTAATGAGAATGATTGAAGAAGCTGATATGAATTATGCATAAGGAGGGATGATATGGAGATTTGGATTATGGGGAGTAACAGACTTAGGTTTCCGATATTGCCTTCTACTTTTGATATAACTTACAATTCAAACAACAGTACTGTAGATTTGGAACAGATTGGCGAAGTGTCATTCATAGGATTCCCTAAATTAACTACTTGCTCATTCAGTACTATACTTCCAGATCAGGATTATCCATTTTGCCAATACAAGGGGTTTCCAAAAGCGTCTGAGGCTGCAAGTATAATTGAAAACATGCAAAAAGATGAAAAACCAATTAGGTTAGTTATTACACCCCATATCAATATTCTAGCTACGATTGAATCATTTAAAAAAGGGCAAAAGGATGGAACTGGAGATATTTACATAGATATTTCAATCAGAGAATATAAGATTATTGCAGAAAAAGTCTTAAATACGAAGGTAAATCAGTACAGTGTTGGTAGGTATGAAGAAGCTGAAAGGATTGCAGATCAAGAAGTACCTGCTTCAACACAAGCTAAAGAGGGAGATAGTTCAATTACTGTGAGTAAAAAGAATTTTGGTAACTCTAGCCAAGCAAACAATATAGCTACTAATAATAATTTGCAAAATCCAAATAACATATCTGCTGGTGCAAACTTGAAATTGAGGTGATAGATTGGAACAAAATAAAAGATCAGATGTGAAAGTATATCTACACCAAAAAGCTGGGAAACATGCAGATATAACTAATTTTTGCAATGGAATTAATTGGAGTGGAACACTTAGTCAAGTTGCTAGAAAATTAACGGTAAATATAAAATTTAGTATTTTTGATAATAATCAGCCAGCAATTTCGGCAGTTGAAGGAGATTTGTTAATCCTTTTAGAAAATGGGAAAGAACTTTTTCGAGGAGTAATTTTTTCTATAGATTTTAGTTCTTCAAGTGAAGAAATAGCAGCAACAGCATATGATTTTTCAGTATATCTAGCTAAATCAAAAGCAAGTTTTAATTTTGAAAAGGCTACTCCAGTTCAAATTACTACAGAAGTATGTCAAAAAGTAGAGGTATCAGTAGGGGCTTTAGAACCTTCAAGTGTTAAATTAGATAGAATATATCAAGCAAAACCTCTTTACCAAATAATAATGGATGCATATTATCAAGATACAAAAGAAACTAAAGATAAATTCTATCATTTTATGAAACAACAAACTTTTAATATTGAAAAAAAAGGTAAGGTTGTTGCTAATGTGGTTCTGGACAAAAAACTTGGAAAAATAGGTGTTAAATATAGTCGCTCTATAGAAAACATGATAAATAAAATAGAAATAGTAGATGAGAAAGACAATATTAAAGATACTGTTGAAAATGGAAGTGATAGAAGCAAATATGGAACACTTATGGACATATATAAAGAAGAAAAAGATAAAGATCCAAAACAGATTGCGAAAAATTTATTAAAAAGAGTTGAAAAAAAGGTAGATGTTGAATTCATTGGTGAAAATGAATGCATCACTGGTAAAGCAGTAATGCTTAAAATACCATACATTTCAGAATTGCAAAATATAAAAATGTATATAGATTCAGATACCCACACATGGACAAATGAAGTTCATAAAATGTCGCTTGTTCTTAACTATGAAAATGAAGCAGTTGGAGGTGGATTGGAAAATGGCTAATGAAAGTAATCCTTTTGGACGTTTGAGTAAAATGATGAGCAGTAAAGCAATCAATAATCAGCCCTACTTTGGAATAGCTGAAGTCATTGATGGAAGTTCTAAAGAAACAATAAAAGTTAAATTTTCTGAAATTGAAATAAGACCAGAACAAATTTGGACAAATGATGACCTGTTTAAAAATCAATCATTACAACCTGACGATAAGGCTTTTATTATTCCAATTGAAAGTGAACAAAAATATGTTATCTTATGCAAGGTAGTGAATAAAGATGATGATGGCGAATAGGATATTTCCTTATGTTGATCTGCAACCTTTTGAGGAAGAGAGTTTTTTCTCAAGAGACAATGAAAATCTTCTAGAATTAGTTGAGTTGGATTTAGATCTAGAAACTGAAACAATCAGGCTAGATAAGTATGGAAATATATTATTAGTTTATAAAGATGATGCTTTGAAAATTTGGATATATAAAGCAATAAAGACAGTGAGATACAGGTATGTTGCATATACGTGGAATTATGGGTGTGAAATAGAAAAATTAATTGGTCAACCAAATACAAGGGAATTGAATGAGTCTGAAATAGAAAGATATGTTAGAGAAGCGTTAGAAATAAATCCATACATAAATTTAATATATAATTTTTCATTTGAATATAAAAATGATCAAATTTATTGCAATTTTTCAGTAGATTCGGTTTACGGAAAGGTAGGTTTTAATTTCCGTGTTTGAAGGACTAGAAAAAATTGAAGATATAGACAAATACATAATTGATGATATAGCAATAAAATTTGATATGTTAGATAATTTTATTCCAAAGGATTCTCAAGGTGAATTGATAACAATAAATAAAAACGAAGGGTCTTTAATAAATGACATAATGTCTCCAATTTCTATAGAGCTAGCGAAAAATTATTATGACTTAAAATGGCTTTTAGGAGTTGCTTTTCCTCAGTATAGTTATGGAGAGTATCTGACTTTATGGGCTGAAAATTTTGGAGTTATAAGAAAAGATGGGAGCAAGGCGACTGGGAAGTGTTTATTTACTGGAAATCCAAGTTCTAAAATTCCAAAGGGTTTTATTGTGCAAACACAAAATGGATTTCAATTTATTACAACAGAGGAAGCAGATTTTGAGGATAAAAATGAAATATTGGTAAGTTGTGAAGCAATTGATATTGGCAAAAAATATAATGTGAATGCCAAATTAGTTGCTTTTTTTGCATATAAGCCAACTTTTATTAAATCAGTTTATAACCCTGAGCCTTTTGTTGGAGGAACTGATTTAGAAACTGACGAAGAATTGCTTGAGAGATTATTATTTAAAGTTAGAAATCCTTCAGCATCAGGTAATATAACAGACTATATCAGATGGTCAAAAGAAGTTGAAGGTGTTTATGGAGTAAGAGTAAAACCTCTTTGGGCTGGACCTGGTACAGTAAGAGTTATTGTTTCAGGAAAAGAAGGAGAGCCTTTAGATTCTGAAATAATTGAGGATGTACAAAATTATCTTGATCCATTAGGAAGTGGTGAAGGGCGAGGAAAAGCACCAATTGGAGCACATGTAACTGTTGTAACGCTAAAAAGGTTTTACATGGATATTACAGTGATAGGAATGACAATTGAAAAATACTTTAAGTTTGAAGGTATTAAAGAAACAATAGAAGCAAATATAACAGATTATTTTAACAATAAACTAACAGATTACCTTATTAGACTAAATGAAACAAGAGGTATTATTGCTTGGAGTGAAGGTGTTAGAGATTTAAAAGATGTACTAATAAATAATATTAATAGTAATATCACATTTGAAGATGAGGATTACCCTACACTAAGGAATGTTATTTATTTAGATGACTATCCTATGGAATTTAAAGAGGTAAGTAATGAATAGATATAACATTTTAAATAAAGAAGAATGTGACAGACGTCATGATCTTATGGTTTCATATTTACCTGGCTTTGTCAGTTCTGAGCCATTAAAAAACGAATATCTTAAAGTTGTTGCTTATGAAATAGCTTTATTCAATAAATTAATAGTTAATTTGCCAAGAGAGTTAAATCCTAAGTATACAAGTTTATTTTTAGAAGAATATGAGGACTTTGTAGGATTGCCACATGATAATGATTTGAGCGATGAAATACGAAGGACTTTAATTATAGCGAAATTAAATGCAGTATATGGTGTTACATTAGGCTTCATGAGAGACTTAGTACAAACATTTGATGCTGAAGGCTGGGTTGAAGAATTTTGTCATTTATATATGTTTGAAGTTACTTTAAGAATGTTGGATTGGAATGTAGTCAGCAAGCTTTTAGACAAAATATATTATTTTAAACCAGCTCATTTAGCTTTATATTTAGTTATGAAAGCAGAAATGGATTTGAAACTTTCTTATGCAATTTTAGGAAACACAACTCAATACAGAAAGATAAAAACTTATTCAGATAGAAAAATTGATTCATCAACAAAATACGTTTTAGGAACTATTGGAAATGTAATTCAAAGTAGAAAAATAAGTACATATTCAGATAGAAAACTAAATTCTAAAAATAACTTTACATATATAACTTTAGGTACAACAGTTCAGAGCAAGATAGTAAAGACAGATAACAGCAGAAAAATAAATACAAATGCAAATTTTTGCTATAAAAATTATACAGTTACAACTCAGTATTTTGCAATTAAGTTTGAAAATAAAGGGGGGATACAATGCCCGACTTAGAAAAAATAGAAGACTTTAGAAGGTTTATATTAACAAATAAAGGTAGTGTTTTAATCAATAAGTTGCATACTGGAACAGTTCTTGAAGTCACAAGAGTTAGTGTTGGTGATGGTCAAATTGAAATCTTTGAAGATGTAGAAGATACATTTGCTGAAATTAGAGAAATGCAAGACTTAAAACACTATTTGTGTGATGCAAAAGTAGTAAGTAATAAAAACAACAGTAATGGGTCTTCAACATTGAAAGCTATATTGTCTAGTACAGATTTAGAGTCATCAATTTCTGTTGCAGAAGTTGGAGTTTTTGCATATGATCCTGATGAGGAAAAAGAAATTTTGTATTCTTATGGATTTACACAAGTGCCAAAATACTTACCCCAGTTCAGGGAATATGAAGTGGCAAAGCTTGAATGGGATCTTACTACAGAAATAGGCGAAGCGGATAACATAAAGGTTGAAATCAAAAAAGTTGAAGTTGACTATGATGAATTTTTTAACTATTTAGAAAACATGAAAATGAATTGGGAGGCGCAGATGGAAGCGATTAATAAAAATTTCGATACTATGAACTATATGTTCAATGCCTTAAACAATCAATATATGAATCAATTTAAAGAAGATATAGATAGAATAAATGCTAGTATTGAAATAATAAATGGTAATATTAGTGATGTTACAAGTCAGATAACAGCTATAACAGGCAATATATCACAATTGCAATTAGAAGTGGCAAATAAGGCAGATAAAAATCATACACATGAATCAGAATCTGTTGTAAACTCTGCTGAGTTCATACAATTAAAAAGCGATTTTACTGATTTCAAGAATGAATATACTGCTTTGCAAAAAGATTTAAAAGACATGGAAATGGAAAGAGAAAGAATTTTAGTAGAAATTGCATTTTTAAGGGGCGATGTTCCAGCTGGATATGAAAATAACATGTTGATAGAAAATTTTGTTGATATAAATGTAATAAAGCTTGATAGTGGATTCTATGATGACGCAACTCAAACAATTTATATTTAATAGGAAGGAAGTGATTAAATAATGCAAACAATAAAAAGCTTACCAGTTGGAAGTAAAGTGAAATTTGGCACCTATAAGGGAGAAGATCTTGTATGGTACATAGCTCATAAAGATTACCCAGATGTCCCAGAAAGTTCTGTGTTGTTATTATGTGCAAAAGATTTGGGACCTAAAGAAATGGTATATGGAACAAATGGTACAAATTCACAAACTGCTAATTATAACTATTATGTTGACACAGGATATGTACATAAATGGCTAAACTCAAATTCTTCCAATTGGGGATCCCCTGGTAATTTAGGGTATTCAAATGAACCAGGATTTTTAGCTAATTTTTCAGCAACAGCTCAAGAAAAAATAATAAATCTAAACGTTAAATTTAGTTCATATTTAGGAAGTTGGTATAAAACAGTTCAATGTAAAGTATTTCCTCCATCATACAAAATGATGACAGGTAATTATGCTGGAGTATCTATTAACACTCCTGTATATGTTAGTGATAGTTTGAAATTAGATTTGTTTAATACGATGTCCTTTACTGATGCAAGCAAAGTGTGGAAAAGTACTTTTTACACTAGAGATACTTGGCTTTATTATTCAATGGTTCAATGTGGATATGATGCAACTTTACGAGCAGGAACATCTAGTTATGAAGTGATTCAGGAAGGTAATACAGTACAGAAATCTCTCTATACAATGATAGCACTAAAGGCAGATATTAAAGTTTCAGATTCTGTTGGACCAAATGGTTATTATTTAACTGAATATGATAATGCAGCGCCAGTAATTACAGATTCAGATCGAACTTTAGGAAATAAAACAAGTGCTTTTACAGTCCCTTACACAGTCACAGACGCAAACTCTGATCAAGTGACAGTAAGTGAAATCTTGAATGGAACAAGTATAAGAACATACACTGCAACGCTTGGGCAAGAAAATATATTTGAAATTACTCAATCAATATTTTCAGGATTAGTGCTAGGCACGCATACAATGAAGATTGAAGCGAATGATGGAAAAGAGAAAACCACTAGAACATTTACATTTGTGAAATCCAATTCTGCACCAATAATTTCAGATGTAAATAGAGATTTGGGAGATAAAACAGCATCCTTTACTTTATCATATACAGTCACAGATGCTGAAAATAATACAGTTACGGTAAAAGAATATTTAGATTCAATGCTAATAAAATCTTTTACAGCAAGCTTAGGTTATTCAAACACATTAACGGTTAGTCAAAGTGATTTTGGTAACTTACAACTAGGTTCACATTCATTAAAAATAGAAGCATCAGATGGTCAAGCAACTTCCGAAAGGATATTCACATTTAGAAAGATGAATACACCTCCAAGTATCAGCGGAACAGATAAGAACTTACTTGGAAAATCTTCTGCTTTCAATGTTTCATACACAGTGACAGATGCAGAAAGCACATCAGTAACAGTTGTAGAAAAGATAGATACAAAGACACTAAAAACATATGAAGCTACATCAGGAACTCAAAATACTTTAATTGTATCAGCTTCAATATTTAGTGATCTTGAACTTGGAAATCATGAAATCACTATTACAGCAACGGATGCTTCAGGTCTTTCAACTGTAAGAACATTTCAATTTCAAAAGATTGACACATTTATCAAGTTTGAAAGAAAGATTGCCAAAGACATGGGAAGTTATAAAAAGATTTTATTTGTACCATATTGGAAAGTGCCAGCTGGTGCAAATATTAAAGTGGAAGCCTGCAATAATGGATTTGATATTAATCCTTCATGGGAAGACATAACATCAAAAGTGCTATCAGGGCAATATTACACATTTGTTAATGCAACTAAAACTAATAGTTTATGGGGATTTAATTATAGAGTTTATATAGATAAAGGAACATCAAGCGATAGTTGTGTTGTAAAAAGAATTGGTGTTCTATTTGCATAATAAATAAACAATAGGGTGGTGATTAATTGGAAAACACTATCAAACTAAAACAAGAAAGTATTTTTTATAGAATAAATAATGTAGGATATGCCAGAGATGATAATTTATATAATCTAGGCATTTTTTTATTTGATAAAGAAAATAAAACTTTTGATTTAACAGATGTTTCTAAAATTGAGATAACATTAATAAGACCAGATAATTCTGAAATCAAAAGAGAAGCTGTTGTAGTTAATGCTGAAACAGGAGAAATAAAAGTAGAGTTTATTAAAAATGAAGTAAGAAAAATAGGAACTTATGAAGCATTCATTAGAGTATTTAAAAAAGATGTTGATATGGAGATTATATT
Source organism: Cellulomonadaceae bacterium (assembly GCA_031551755.1). Taxonomy (GTDB): domain Bacteria; phylum Actinomycetota; class Actinomycetes; order Actinomycetales; family Cellulomonadaceae; genus JAVBMU01. The sequence goes on from JAVBNE010000031.1 coordinate 51,967, forward strand.
TCAGGGTTTTCTGTTCAATGTATTTCAGCACCATGGAGTAATCCAAGAAGCAGATAATTCTGGAACAAATACTAATGAGATTAATATTGCAATAAGTGAAGATGAACCTATAAATAATGCACAAATCTGGGTAAAACCAGTTTTGAATAAATAAAAATGTATAAGGAGTGTAAATAAAATGGAAATTTTAAGAGGCGAACTCAGAATCAAGGATCTAATAGGGAATTATATTGAGCATCATTATATAACTGATGCAGACTTAGTTAAATATAGCGATGGTACAAATGCGCAAGAGCATTATGACGATGTTATAAAACATTTGACTGCACAAGAAAAATTAAAATTATTTAATCTTGCTGACAATGCTAATTTAACTTATGCAACAAAAGCAGAACTTGCAGGTTTTCAAGCAAATCAAGTTGTTAATGATATAGCTTCTAGAGATGCTCTAGAAAATGTTTTAATTGGTACAATTGTATATGTTAAAAATGCAACTGCAGATACATCTGTTACTCTTGGTGGAGCAACATATATTTTCAATGGAACATCATATGAAAAAGTTGCTGAATGGGAAAGCCTTGATTTAGTAGTTAATTGGGATGATATAGTAGGGAAGCCAACATCAACTGTAACTGAAATTGATGATGCTGTTGCTAAAAAGCATGATCATGCAAATAAGCCTGTTTTGGATACTTTAAATTCTGATGGAATTAGATTATCAGTTAATGGAACTCAAGTTGCAAATTTAAACGATGTACAAGGACAAGTAATTATATCTGATACTGAACCAGTTGGACAGATGCCAGGTGGAATTTGGATTAAACCAATAGCATAAATCTAATGGTAGAAAATCCAATAACTATATCTAGTGATTGGAGTAGTATATGGAAAAAATTTTCATGAATGTGAGGAAAGATTCCTCACGATATGTAGAATTACTGACGGCAAACAGTCAAGTTAGTGGCAATAATGATACTGAAACTATAAGCAGGTTACTATTAGAGGTAGCTCTATTAAAAGGGTATGCATTAGAAGGGTATTCTGACAAGATGTTTATTGAAGATATTAGTGATTCTTTAAGAATCGAAAACGGTGTTTATGACGAACATAAAAAGATAATCTACATTTAAAATAAAGGCAAAATATGAGGAGTTGTAAAAGGCTTTTTTATTTTGCCTTTTTAACTTTAACATTGAGGAGTGATATTTTGGATGTAAAAAGTATCATGGAGCTGATAGGGGCACAGGGCATATGGACAGGATTATTTCTAGGGTTGTTTTTCTACATGATAAAAAAGAGTGATGAAACAACGAAGAAAAGCGATGAAAGAGAAGATAAATTAATAAATCAAATTAAAGAGCTTAATGAGTCATTTAATAAATTATCAGATTTATTTAGCAAACTATCGGAGATATTTAATAAGCTTAATGAAAAGATTGATAAACAATCAGATAAGTTAGATATTGTTAAGGAAAATATTGAAATTATTAAATTAAAAAATCAGAAGTAGGGTAGGTGAGGGGAATGAAAGCAAAAAAAATAATAAATAGCACTAAAATAATAGCACTATTTATTATGATGTTAGTAATGAATAGCTTTGTTGTGTCTGCTACAACCACAACAAACTACATTTATATAAATGGTAAATATTACGTTTATTATAGCACAAATAAAGGCAATGATTGTATTGTAAATGTACAAAAAACTTCTGAATTAAATAAAATAAATAAAAGTAATCCAGTTAATTCAAGCATTGATAATGGTTGTAATGCTAATATAACAATCAAAAGTAATGAATATTCTTTTAATGATATTGTTTATTATTGTAATACATCACTTAAAGAGTCATTAAAAATTAATAATGATGTAAAGCAAAAGGCTTTAACATTAACAAATGGAGTTAAAGCAGATTATTGTAAAGCTTACTATTTGTACTACTTTGTAAGCAATTACATTAAGTATGATTTAAATAGATCAAATTTAATTTTATCTCAAGGAAATACTTGTAGTATGAAGGCAGGAGCTCAATATGCATGGGATAGCAAGACTGGTGTATGTTATGAATACGCTACTTTGTTCGCTTCTATGGCTAATGCTGTAGGTCTAAAGGTAAGATTAATTTACGGTGAAAATCATATATGGAACCAGGTGTATGATGAACAAAGGAAAGTTTGGTTTTATGTGGATTGCACATGGAAACTGTTTAGTTTTGATGTTAATAAATATCATAAGAGTTATACAATTCATGCAGAGTTTTAGAGCCCTTTGTTTTAGAGCTCTTTTTTATTCAGGAGATGAGATTTATGGATATCTCAAAATATATATCAGATAAAGCTTTGATTTTAATACCATGCCTGTATGTTATAGGTGTGATTTTAAAACAATCAAAGTTTTTTATAGATAAAAATATACCACTTGCCCTGTTAATAATAGGAGTTTTTGGAGCATTAGGCTTATTAGGTATATCAATGGATTCTGTGATTCAAGGTATTCTTTGTGCTGGTACTGCTGTATTAACTAATGAACTTATTAGGCAATCAAATAAGTTTGAATAGATATTGAAGGAAGGAAATAAAGATGTTACCAATACAACAAAAGTTTATTGAGTTCAATTTTAATAAAGGGCGATGTAATAGTTCGATAAGATATATAGTTATACATGACACTGGAAACATAGGGATTAAAGCGAATGCAATGGCTCATTTTATATATTTTAATGGTGGAGATAGAAATGCAAGTGCTCACTACTTTGTTGATGACGGTAGTATAATTCAGTTAGTTTCGGATGAAAATACAAGTTGGCATTGTGGAGATGGCGGAGGGAAATATGGTATTACAAATGCTAATTCTTTAGGAATAGAAATTTGTATCAATTGTGATGGAAATTATGATAAAGCTGTATCTAATACCATTGATTTGACTAAGTATTTAATGAATAAATATAATATCGATGTAGACCATGTTGTGAGGCATTGGGATGCTTCTAAAAAGCAGTGTCCGAACAGTATGTCTAAAAATAATTGGGAAAAGTGGAATTGGTTTAAGTCTCAATTAACAGAGGCTACCGCCGCTGTCGTACAGTCAGAGAATAAAAATCTTATTAGAGTCCAAGTTGGAGCATTTTCGGATGAAAAGAATGCTGATGATATGATATCAAGATTAAAAGCTGCAGGATTTGATGGCGCTTTTAAAGTTAGATAAGATATTTTATTGAAATGAAATAAAGTTTCGTTAGCTTGTTCTAGTAACTTCAAAGTTTTATTTGATTAAATAAACAATTAAAAATAAAGAGTAGGTTTTGTACTTACTCTTTATTTAAATATGTTAGAATTACCTTTGAATAAAATAAATGAGGATTAAGTTATTACTGATTCATGTTGCAGGTTCTTTTGAAATGCATTGTGAGCTTTATTTTTTATATCAATCACCAAATCCAAGGTTTAACCAACCTTGATATTTATTACTATCAAGTGTTTCGATTTTTATTTTTGGAGGCCAATTAGTATCACAATCAGTGATTTTTAACTTTGTATTTGCTGGTATAATAGATATAATCTTGAGAGACTCAAAATCTGAAGAAGTAACAGGTTTTTCTAAAGTTGTATATATATTGTTTTGTTTGTAAACAGGTGCACCTGGCATACCTACAATACTGCTGTATGCATTTTTATCTTTAAACAGTAGTAGATCACATGAAAATTGAATTTCTTTATTTTTTATTTGATCACATGGGATAAATTTTAAACTTTTTGAATGAAAATCATAATAAGAGTATAAAAAGCTGCTTCCATAAAAATAATTATATGATGTAATAATTTTGCCTTCTTTTCCATTATAACTTCTTAAATCTCCGCCTATAGTCATATCTTTAGTTATCTTATCTCCATTAAAGCTAAATATATCATGAGAGGAATCTCCACTCATAAATTCACTAAAATAAAACTGAGTTAATTTATCTGATGTGTCAAAATCTGCAAATTTCAAATCAAGCCCAGGTCCAGATACATTGCCATTTAGTGTATATTTTTTACCAAGAGATAATACTTCAATATCATAACTTGACCTTGTATATTCTATTGAAATAGTTTCATCAAGCCCATCTCCATTTAGGTCTTTTTGAGCTGTGACTGTATATTTACCCATGGTTTCTAGCTTTTCATAAGGTGTTGTATCTAATATTTTATTTAAAGTAAAATTATATGAAGATTTATCATTAGCCACCATATTTCCGCTGTAGATATTTCCAGAAAGTGTACCATTTAAATACAGGCTATTTGTTGATGAAGTTCCGCTTGCCTTAGTTCCAGATAATTCGTATTTTTTTGTATTTGAGTTATAAGAAACATCTAACGAGTAAGTTCCAGTAGAAGTGATTATTGTTGCTACATGTTTACCAGAAGAGTTTTTGAAAACTTTAAGATCCATTATAGCGTTGCTGTCACCATAAGTATAAATTCCACTATAGCCTCCAAGGAATTCATCTAAGTCTGAAGTTGCAGCAAAAGATATACTGGTAGAAAAAACGATTGTACAGAAAATGATTAAGATGCTTAAGATCAAAATTTTTTTCATTCATACCACCATTCTTTTAGATTTTTTATCTTATAAATATTTACTAAAATTATATTTATTATTTTAATAAAAGTCAATTAATAATTGTATTACTGGTAAAAAAATAGTATTGAATATTAATATGTAGAATATGTATTTGTATAAATATTACGACTAAAATATAAAAAGCCTCCAATAAGGAGACTTTTTAAAGTACGGAAATAATTTTTTCTGAAAAATGATATTTTTACTAATCTGATTAAATTATAGAAAGAATTTATTTAAAATAATCACATTTAATCAATATTAATTATTGTTTTATATATTATAATATTCTATTGATCTTTTTTTAATAATGGTTGCATTTTGGTTGCATAATTGATTAAAAATGATTTAGGCATATTAAAAACTTTTTGTTAAAATGGCATGAAATACGCTTAAAATCAAGGTTTTTTAAAGATGCTGAAAAATGTTTAAATATATAAAATCGATTCCCACATATTCCCGCCAATTTAAAAGTGGCTTGTATCAATCTTTATAGCAATCAAGTATATTTTTGATTGCTATTTTATTGCTTATTTTTTAATAATTTAATCAAAAAAAAGGTAAAATGACATAGTAATGACATAGTTAATTAGCATTTATTATTTGTTCTAGCACCTTTACAGCTTCTTTTTGCATACATGGTAATAATATACTGATATTGTATAATAATATATATATTATAGTGTTAGGAGGCATATAAATGGGGAATATTAATATCAACATTAACACAGGACCAAGAAAAAGTAGGATGACAACTTTACTTTTATGTATTTTTTTAGGTGTATTTGGAATACATCGATTTTATGTTGGAAAAGTAGGTACAGGACTTATATATTTTTTTAGTGGTGGATTGTTTGGAATTGGTTGGGTTATAGATATTATATTTTTAATTTTAGGAATATTCACAGATAAGTATGGACAAAAACTTTAAGTAAGGTGAGGATTAATGTATGGCTTTAAAAGATATGTTTAATGCTTCTAAAATTAAAGAAGAGAACGAAGTTTTAAAAAAAACAATTGAAGAAATTGGTGGTAAAGATTTAATCTATGTTAGGAATCAAATACAACAAGCTGAAAAAGACTTGAATAATGTTATTGAACAAAAAAATGGGATACAGAAGCAAATTCAAGCTATTGAAAATGAAATAATAACTAAAAGAAATAAGCTATTGTCCTTAGATGAGCAAATTTTATTAGAGTCATTTGCAATATATACTCCAAAATACGAAATGGTTAATAGTAATGAATATAAAAAGAAACTTGATGGTATCAGAGAATCTCAAAAAGATATGATTAAAAATAATACAGCTGTAACAGGAAATATGAATTGGACTGTTAATAATAGTCCTAAAGAAGGTAAAAAAATGGTAAGTGATATGATAAAACTTGTGTTACGTTCATTTAATAATGAATGTGATACATGCATATCATCTGTTAAATTTAGTAATATTGATACAATTGAAAAGAGAATAAATACCGCTTATGATTCTTTAAATAAATTGGCTACACTTATGCAAGTAGTTATTTCTCCAAATTATAAAAATTTAAAAATTCAGGAATTATATTTAGCTTATGAATATCAACTAAAGAAGCAAGAAGAAAAAGAACAATTAAGAGCTATGAGAGAACAGGCACGTGAAAATGAAAGAGTTGAAAGAGAAATTGAAGAGGCAAAAAAAGTAGCTTATAAAGAACAAACTCATTATAATAACGCTTTAGATAAAATTCAAAAACAACTAGAGTTATGTAAAAATGAGGAAGAAAGAAAACTATTGAAAGCTAAAGTAGATGATTATAATTTAAAATTATCTGATATTGATAAACAACTTAAAAATATTGATTATAGAGAATCTAACAAGCGTGCAGGTTATGTTTATGTTATATCAAATATAGGAGCATTCGGAGAAAATGTTTACAAAATTGGAATGACAAGGAGACTTGAGCCACAAGAAAGAATATATGAACTTGGAGATGCTTCTGTGCCATTTGAATTTGACATTCATGCAATGATATTTAGTGATGATGCACCAAAGCTTGAAAGTGCATTACACAAAGCATTTGAAGATAAAAAAGTAAACATGATTAATTCTAGGAGAGAGTTTTTTAGGGTACCCTTAGATGAAATTGAAAATGTTGTTAAGCAAAATCATGATAAATTAGTTGAGTTTGTTAAATATCCAGAAGCTAAAGAGTTTCGTGAATCATTTTCAATAATAGGTAAAAAATTTGTTACTTATCAAGAAAATTTATAAAAAAATTTAAAGAATTCTGTGATAGAAATAAAAATGCGTTTTAGCCATAAGCAATTTGTTTATGGCTTTTGTTCTTAAGCAAACAAAACAGAATTATTAAGCATGACTAACAGTATGACTATTAGCACTACTACTAATGCCACAACAATGATGATTAATGCAAGGACTCAGGTTAGTGATGGAATCATGAATTATAATGGAACATTAGCTAATGCTGAGCAGCTATATGAAAAAATGAACCAGATAACAAATGAAGCAAATTTAAGAAAATGTGAGTCAACTTTAATTCCTCCTGTTATAGCATTTAAAAAAGAACAAGAGTA